>DASYNF010000028.1:0-63737 GCA_036008685.1 Actinomadura sp.
CTCGGACCTGGCCGAGCGCCTCGGGCTCAGGACGAGGCCGGACCTCCTGGCGGTCTTCGGCGCCGCGGGATTGCGGGTCACGGGCCGGCTCGACGTCAGGCCCCGTCACCCGCGGGTCTCCGACCACGCCGACCCCCTCCATCAGGCCCGCATGGCCGAGGTGACCTCGCTGTGGCGGCTGTCCGTCCCCGGGCCCGGGACCGGAGATCCGCACACCGCCGTGATCGTGCGGTCGCCCGCGGTGCACCGCGGGCAACCGCAGGGATCACGGCCGTCTTCAGCAGCCCGGGCCGCAGTGGGCCTCTCCCGGGGTGACCGGCCGCAGCAGGACCGTGTAGTCGTAGTCCTGGTCCGGCCGGACCTGGTACTCCGGGCGCACGGGGTTGGGCGTGTCGCCGACCCCGGTGACGGCGTGGTCGACGTGCAGGGTGTTCCAGCCCGGGTTGCGCACCCGGCTGAACGGATAGAGCGCCCGGTCCAGATCGTCGTACGGCGTGACGCCGACCTCCAGGTCGCCTCCCACGAGGAGCCCGGCACCGGAGCGGTCGGTGAGCATGGCCCAGCGGACGTCGTCGTGGTTGCCGTGGTCCTGCGGCCGGTAGTAGTCGACGTACTGCTGTTCGACGGTCGAGGACCACACGCCCATCGGGGTGCCGTCCTTACGGTCGGCGTAGTTCTCCACCGGCCCGCGGCCGTACCAGCCGAACCGCTGGAAGGAGTCCGGGGCCTTCACGGTGAAGCCGACCCTGGCGAGGTAGGGCAGTGAGCGCACGGTGCCCTGCGGGCTGACCTGGTGGCGCACGTCCACCTGTCCGGCACCGTCGATCGTGTAGGTGAGGACCTGGTCGAACCAGGCCTGCTCGTATCCCGGCGCCGAGACCCTGCCCGGGATCTCGACCGTCACCCGCTCGCCGGGCGTGACCTTGAGCGCTCCGGGCTTGGTGACCAGCCGGTCCAGCCCGGCCCTGCGCCAGTCCTCACCCTCCGCGCGGCCCCAGGTGTAGAACTCGTTGCTGATCGGCGGACGCCACACGTCGAGCTCCGGACCGGTGCGGACGAGCTCGGTGCCCCGGTAGCGCATCGAGGTGAGCGTGCCCTTGGCCCGGTCGAAGGTGTAGCGGAAGTCCCGCCCCGAGATGACGACCGAGGAGTCGTTCTCGGTGACGCCGACCGCCCGGCCGGGGGCGGTGAGCCGCAGCCCGGGGACCTTGGTGCCGCCGACGGAGAACTGTCCCATCCCGACCGTGTGGCCCTTCGGGGCGTACCAGGTCGCGCCGGCGAGGACCGCCTCGACCGTGAGCCAGCGTTCGGCCCCGGAGCGGCCGGGAGGCGGCACCGGCAGGGTCACGTCGGTGGAGGCGCCCGGCGCCAGGTCGAGCGGCCGGGTCCCCGACCGGAGCGTACGGCGGCCCTCGGTGACCTTCCAGCGCAGTTCCAGGTCGCGGGTGCGGGCGAAGGCCCGCTCACTGGAGACCGTGACCTGCGAACCCGAGCCGGTGACGCGGATCGGCGACTGCACCCAGGCGAGCTGGGCCGTCTCCGGCTGGGCGAACCGGTCGGAGCCGACCAGGCCGTCCACGCCGGACAGGCTCTGCCCGTTGGACAGGAACGTGCCCTTGTGCGGGAACGAGTCGAAGTCCAGCGCCAGGGCGGCGTCCCGCTTCGGGTCCGCGCCCGCCGCCAGGTCGGCCGCGCCGAGCGCCCGCGGATAGACGCGCACCTCGTCGATGACGCCGTGCGCCATCCGGCCCCTCATCTGGTCCTGCATGGTCTCGGTGTTGCGCGCGACGTTGACCTCCCAGGACGACCAGTCGATCGGCCCGGTGAAGGCCAGCCGCCCGGCCTCCCCGCCATCGACGTACAGCCGGAGCGCGGTGCCGTCGTAGGTGCCGGTCACCCGGTGCCAGGTGTCGTACCAATCGGCGGGCACCGGAGCCCGGACGGTCCGCCAGGTCCCGCTGTGGACGAAGAACTCCAGGGTCTTCTCGTCGCTCATCTTCAGCGCGAACTGGTGGTCGCCCTTGGACAGGATCGTGAAGTCACCGGTCCACGGCTTCGTCGGCTTGACCCACGCGTCCAGAGTCAGGCCCGTCCCGGTGATGTCCAGCTTCCGGTCCCGGTAGACCTCCACGAAGTCGTCGAGCCCGGAGAAGGAGAGGGCCTTGCCGTGGTGCCCGTCGACGACCTCCGGGATCCCCTGCAACCAGGCCTTGACGCCGTTGCCCGAGGAGTCCGGGGTGGTGATGATCGGATGCCGGAGGTTGGCCTCGGCCCAGTCCCAGATGAATCCACCCTGAACCTGCGGATACTTCCGCACGACCTCCCAGAACTCGCGGAAGTTGCCCAGGCTGTTGCCCATCGCGTGCGCGTACTCGCCCATGATGATCGGCTTGGTGGTGCTCTTGGCCTGGGCCTCCAGCCGGGCGGGCGTCGGGTAGCGCGGGCCCCAGACGTGGGCGTACGGGGCGTCGCCGTCCGGTGAGTTGGACTGGTGGTAGAGCGGGCGGGTGGGGTCGTTGGCCGTCGCCCACCGGGCCATCTCATGGTGGGCCTTGCCGAGCCCCGCCTCGTTGCCGGTGTCCCACAGGAAGACGCTCGGGTGGTTCCTGTCCCGGGCCACCATCGCCTGGAAGCGGTCGGCGAAGGCCTTCTGCCACTCGGGGCGGTCGGCGAGACAGACGCTCGGACAGCTCTCGTGGTTGTGGGTCTCGATGTCCACCTCGTCATCGATCCACAGGCCCTCGCGGTCGGCGAGGTCATAGAGGTACGGGTCGCTCGGGTAGTGGGAGGTGCGGACCGCGTTGACGTTGAGCCGTTTCATCAGCGCGACGTCGGACTCCATCCGGCCCCGGGTCTGGTGCCGCCCGGTGTCCGGATCGGTCTCGGCCCGGTTGACGCCCTTGATCAGGATGCGCTCGCCGTTGACCAGCAGCCGCTTGTCGCGTACCTCGATCTCACGGAAGCCCACGGTCTCCCGGGTGATGTGCGTGGCATGGCCGGCCGGGTCGGTGAGCGAGAGCACGAGCGTGTAGAGGTTCGGCGTCTCCTCGGTCCACTTCGCGGGATCGGCGACCCGCCCGGACAGGCGGACCGTCGCGGTGTCTCCGGACATGTCGGCGCGGCCGGACAGCCGCCGCACGGGCCTGCCCTTCGGGTCCACGAGCGTGCCGGTGACCGTGTAGGCCCCGGCCGGTCCCCCCTTGCGGGCCAGGGTGACCTCGGCGTTCAGGGTCGCGTCGCGGTAGGCCTCGTCCAGGTCGGTGGTGACGTGGACGTCCCGTACGTACGTCCGGGGGGTGGAGTACGTCCAGACGGAGCGGAAGATCCCGCTGTAGCGCCACTGGTCGACGTCCTCCAGGTAGGAGCCGGAGCCCCAGCGGTGCACCTGCACGGCCAGGGTGTTGGTCCCGCGGTGGACGTGGTCGGTGACGTCGAACTCGGCCGGTGTGTAGCCGCCCTGGTCGTAGCCGGCGTATTCGCCGTTGATCCAGACGAAGTAGCCGCTCGTGACACCCTCGAAGCGCAGGAACGTGCGCCGCCCGTCCCAGTTCGCCGGCACGTCCAGGGTCCGTACGTACGCGCCGGTCGGGTTGGTGTCGCGCGGCGCCCTGGGCGGGGCGTCGGGCCACACCTCGGTGGGGATGTTGCGGAACACCGGGTGGTCCAGGCGGTCACTCTGCCAGGTGTGGGGGACACCGACCTGCCGCCAGTGGGAGACGTCGTAGCCGGGCCGCTGGAATCCCGGGGGGACCTCGTCCGGCCGGTCGGCGAGGGCGAAACGCCATTTTCCGTCGAGAGAGCGTACGTAGGGCGAGTCGCCGCCCGTCACGGCGGCACGGTCCTGGCCATAGGGGCGCAGCGCGGCGTGCGGCGGTTCCTGTCCCTCGCCGGTCATCTCCGGATCGTCGAGGTAGGAGTAGACGTCCCCCGCCCCACCGGGTCCCGCGGGAGCCGCCGTCGCGGCCGGCGCGTGGAGCCCGGCCAGTGCCATCACGGCGATGAGGAGGGCCGCTGTCCAGTAGGTCATCCGGGGTTTCGTCGTCATGGCGCACCGCCCAGCGTGTTCGAGATATCGAACATGAGGTGACATTTGGGATGATCACCCTGGACGTTAAGCGCATATCACCTCAAAGACAACAGGCCTGTCACGACTTTCCGTGGCCCGATCCGTCCCGAGCGCCCCCTCGGGCCTCGAGGGCCTCTCCGGCCGGCCCCGCCGCGTCCGCCCCGGCGCCACCTCCGGAGCCGGCCACCGCCCCACGTCCCACCGGATCTCAGGACCGGCCGGGCTCCCCGGGGCCCGCGGACTCCCCGGCGCCGAGCGCCCGGCCGACCCACTCCAGGGAACCGGTGTGCAGCGCCTCGTCGGCGAGGGCCTTGGCCGAGGAGGTCTGAAGCGCGGCGAGCGAGCTGTCGATCCAGGGCTGGACGTTCTCGTGCCCCTGCTCGCGGTATTCGAGGGCCTGCAGAAGGCATTCGAGCTTGTCCGCGTCACGGGCGCACAGCGCCTCGGGGCTCTCCCGCTCCTCGTACTCGTCAACGACGCCCCGGACCACCTCGGCGACCGGGCGGGGGATCCCCTCCGTCTGGTCCGCGGTGACCTGCCGGTTGGTGGCCGCGGTGAGATAGCGCTTGCCGACATAGGGGATGTCGGTGAGCCGGGTCTCCTGGCTGTCGTGGAACAGGGCCAGCAGAGCCGTGCGCTCGGGGCCGGCCCCCTCCATGACGGCCAGGACGGCGGCGATGACCGCAGTCCGGTGCGAATGGTCGGCGATGCTCTCGGGACTGCGCACCCCGACGATGTGCCAGCCGGTCCGCGGATAGCGCTTGAGCAGGCCCTGCTCATAGAGAAAGCCGGTCAGCCGGGCCAGTTCGCTCGCCATCGAGGTCCCTTCGTCCGCACGGTCGGCCGGTGCGAAGCCGAGCCGCTGGCCGTGGCCCTCCCCCCGGCGCGGAGACCACGGCGGAGGACCACGGTGTCCCTTGCCACCGCACTCTCGCAGCCGCCGCGGCCCCCGCCCGCCGGCGACCACGGGAGTTTCCGCGATCTTTCCCCTTTCGGGAAGCCTCCGTGTCCGCCCTCACCGTCGTGATCTTGCAGTTGTTCGCGCCCCTGCCCTCTTTGTCCGGTCTCGGAGGCCTACGGCAGAATTCGAATATGACCTGGACGCGCTACGTCGCCATCGGCGACTCCTTCACCGAGGGGCTCGGAGACCCCGATCCCCGCCTCCCCGACAGCTGGCGCGGGTGGGCCGACCGCGTGGCGGCCCGGCTGGCCGACCACGCCGACGGCTTCACCTATGCCAACCTGGCGATCCGTGGACGGCTGCTGGATGAGATCATCGAGGAGCAGCTCCCTCCGGCGCTCGCGCTCGGCCCGGACCTGGTCTCGATCTCCGGCGGAGGCAACGACCTGCTACGCCCGGGCAGCGACGTGGACGCCCTCGCCGACCGGGCCGAGCGGGCCGTACACCGGCTGCGGGCGGCCGGCGCCGATGTCGTGATGTTCACCGGCGTCGACCCGGTGGGCTCGCCCGTGATCCGCCGTACGAGAGGACGGGTGGCCGTCTTCAACGAGCACATCCGGGGCATCGCGGCTCGCCATGGCGCCTACGTCGTCGACCAGTGGGGGATGTCGGTGCTGCGCGACTGGCGGATGTGGAGCACCGACCGGCTGCACATGTCCTCCGCCGGGCATCGCCGGGTGGCGCTGGCCACGCTGGAGACCCTGGGCGTGCCGGTCGAGGAGGACTGGCGTGAGGAACTGCCCCCGCTGCCCGAGCTCAGTCCCGGCGCACGGCGGCTCGCCGATCTGCGGTGGGCGGGCGGCTTCCTGGTGCCGTGGGTCGGCCGGCGGCTGCGCGGCCGCTCCTCGGGTGACGACGTCATCGCCAAGCGGGCCACGCTCTCACCGCTCACCGGTCAGGACGAGAACTGACCTGCCGGCCCTCCCGTCGTTCCCGCCGTGAGCAGGGCACTGGACATCCTCGAGCTCTTCCTGGACCGGCCGAGCCTGTCCGCCCCCGAGATGGCCGAGCGGCTCGCCCTGCCGCGTACGAGCGCGCACGAGCTCGTCACCTCCCTCTCCCGGCTGCGCCTCCACCTCACCGAGGTGAGCTCACGCGGCCTGGCCTACGACGACTGCGAGTCCAACGAGGCGGTCCACTGTGTGGCGGCGCCGGTCTACGACCACACCGCCGCTATGGTCGCCGGCATGAGCATCTCGGTACCGGCACTGCGGTGGAACGAAGAGCGCCGGAGGCAATGGGGCGAGCTCGTACGTACGGGCGCCACGACGCTGTCACGGCGGCTCGGTCACCGGGGCGGCGGTCTCCGGCCATGAGCTCCGTCGAGGTCGCGGTGCCGGCCGGCGCGGAACTCGGGGAGGGCCCGACCTGGGATCCGGCCACCGAGCGGCTGCTCTGGGTGGACGTCCTCGGGTGCCGGATCCACACCTATGACCCCGCGACCGGCCAGGACACCACGCTGGCCACGGAGCAGCACGTCGGGGCGGCCAAACCACGCGAGAGCGGCGGCCTGGTCGTGAACCTGCGCGACGGCATCGGGCTGTACGACCCGGACGGCTCCTTCCGGTGGCTCACCCTGTTCGGCGAGGAGGGCGCGCGCGGCAACGACGCGGGCGTGGCACCGGACCGGGCGCTGTGGGCCGGCACCATGCGCTATGACGAGGCTCCCGGCGGGGGCGCCCTCTACCGGGTCGACCCCGGTGGTGAGGTCACGACCGTCCTCGACGACGTGACCATCAGCAACGGGATCGGCTGGAGCCCTGACGGGAGGCTGATGTATCACATCGACAGCCCCACCCGCCGGATCGACGTGTTCGACTTCCACGGCGACACGGTCAGCGACCGCAGGCCCTTCGTGACCGTGGAGGGACCGGCGGTGCCGGACGGGCTCACCGTCGACGCGGACGGCTGCGTCTGGGTGGCGTTGTGGGGCGGCGGGCGCGTGCAGCGCCATACCCCGGCCGGCCGGCTCGACCGTACCGTCGAAGCGCCCGTCACCCTCACCACGGCGTGCGCCTTCGGTGGCGACGATCTCACCGATCTGTACATCACCTCGGCCCGGTCCACGGAGCCGCTGAGCGGATCGCTCCTGGTCGTGCCGGGGGCGGGCCAGGGGATGCCGTCGCCGTCGTTCGGAGGCTGACCACCGGGCCCGGGGGCTCAGACGATCTCGACCGCCCCGGTGAAGGTCATCCGGTGGGGTCCGAGGACGACCTCCGCCGCGCTGATCAGCTGGACCAGGCGGAAGACCTCGCTGCGGTGGAACGGCGGCGCGCCGGAACGGGCCACGAGCAGCACGAGCTGGGCCTCGCCGAGCGGCGCGACGACGTATTCGGTGCCGTCGCCGCCGGTGAAGGCGCGGGGCCGGATCGGATGCATCTCCGGCAGGTCGACGTCCGCGAAGGCCCCCAGACTGGTGTGCACCACGATCGCCTCCGCCGCCGGCCACTCCGGCAACGGCGCCGGCCCGGTCCGGCCGGCGGACAGGGATGTCACGGGCCTTGCCGGAGGCGGGCTCAGGAGGCCGGCCCAGTCGGCGCTGAGGATCGCCGGCACGGCGTCGGTGAGGATCACGAGCCCGCTGTCGGGATTGGCCGCGAGCTGGCCGACGAGCGCGGCGTCCGGGAACGCGCCCTTGGACTCGAGCGTCGGCCACACTCCGATGATCTCGACGCCCGGGATGTGGCCGAGCCCGCCATAGAGCCGGTCGACGCCCGCTCCGGACGGCCAGGCCACGGTGAAGTCGTCGAGGGCGCGTCCGGCGTCGCGCTCCAGGACCGCCATCTCCACGACGTCGGCGCCCGCGGCACCGAGGATCCGCGCTACTTTGCCGAGCGATCCCGGCCGGTCCGGCAGCCGGACCCGAACCTTGAGCAACATGCCGATCCTCCTGTGCGGGCGGGCCTCCAGGCTGCGTTACACACGTTTCCATATTGTTACCCGGCCGTATCACTCTCGGCAACGCGCCCGGCCGTCCGTCCTCGGCCCGGCACCACGCGCCCTCCTGCCGACAACCTGAACCGAAAGCCTTACGCCCGGGGTTTCCGCTCGTTAGGGTTGCTGCCCGTGTCGAGTACACAGGATCCGCCCCGGCAGGAGGGTTCCGCCGACATCGACAGGATCACGGCGGAGCTCGGTGAGATCGGCTCGGCACTGGCCGCCCTCACCGAGGCCGTGGACCGTGAGACCGAGCGGGCCGCCCACCGCGAAGCGATCATCGACCGGCTGCACGAGGACAACCAGCTGCTGCGCCGAGGCGAGCTCGAGGCGATGTACGAGCCCGTGCGCAGCACGCTCTACCGCCTGCACGACATGGTCAAGCGGGAGTCCGAGCATTGGGCGGCGCCACAGCCTCCCGATCCGGCGCACATCGCACCGCTGCTGTCCGCCGTGGCCGACGAGATCGCCGAGGCGCTGGCCCGCTCCGGTGTCGAGCGGTTCACGGTCCGCCCCGGGGACCTCTACGACGCGTCGCGGCACCGGCCCGTGGCGGCTGAGCCCGTCGACACGCCCAAGCTCGACGGCACCGTCGTCAGGGCGCGGACGGACGGATTCTCCAGGTGTGACCGGGTCGTCCGGCGCGCGGACGTCGTCGTGGCCCGGTTCACCGCCGATGACATGGACATCTCGCCCCACCCCGACCCCGAGTAGGTGGAAATCATGGCTGTCTACGGGATCGACCTCGGAACGACGTACTCGTGCATCGCCTCGATCGACGAGGTGGGCCGGCCCACCGTCCTGCGCAACCTGGAGGGCACCGACACCACGCCGTCGGTGGTCTACTTCGAATCCGGCGACAACGTGGTGGTCGGCGCGGCGGCCAAGGACACCGCGGTGCTCGAGCCCGACCATGTGGTGAGCCTCATCAAACGCGACATGGGGCGCGACATCACCCGGCCCGTGCACGGGTTCGAGTACACCCCCGAGGAGCTGTCGGCGTTCATCCTGCTCAAGCTCGCCACCGACGCCCGGACCACCACCGGTGAGGACGCCCGTGACGTCGTGGTGACGGTGCCCGCCTACTTCGGCGCGGCCGAGCGGGACGCGACCCGCAAGGCCGGGCGGATCGCCGGGCTCAACGTCATCGACATCATCTCCGAGCCCATCGCCGCCGCGATCACCTATGGGGTGCTCAACCCCGAGCAGGACCGGACGATCCTGGTGTACGACCTCGGCGGCGGGACCTTCGACACCACGGTGATCTCGCTCAAGGGCGGCCACATCGAGGTCGTCTGCACCGATGGGGACCACGAGCTGGGCGGCGCGGACTGGGACGCCCGCCTGGTGGAGTTCCTGGCCGAACGGTTCCGGGAGCAACACCCCGACGCCGGTGACCCGCTCGACGACAAGCAGACCGAGCAGCAGCTGCGCCGCGACGCCGAGGACGCCAAGAAGGCGCTCACCTCCCGGACCCAGCACACCGTGCGGGTCATGCACGAGGGCCGGGTCGCCGCCGTCGACATCGGCAGGGAGACCTTCGAGGAGATCACCAAGGATCTGCTGGACCGTACGGTCGAGATCACCGGCCGCACCCTGGCCACCGCGGCCGCCAAGGGCGTCGGCGACTACGACGACCTCGTGCTCGTGGGCGGATCGACCAAGATGCCGGCGGTCGGCGCGCGGCTGGAGACCGAGCTGGGGCTCCCGCCGAGGCTCCAGGATCCCGACCTCGCGGTCGCCAAGGGCGCGGCGCTCTATGCCTTCGAGGAGACCTTCCGGAGACTGCTGCTGCGCGGCGCCCAGGAGCGTGCCGAGGAGATGGCCAGCCGCGCGGGCCTGTCCGCGGAGCAGCAGCGCCAGATCGCCAACCGCCAGATCAAGACCGTGGCCTCCCGCGCCTTCGGGATCGTGGTGCTCGACCGGGACGGCGACACCGACCAGGTCGCCCATCTGGTGCACGCCAACGACGAGCTCCCCGCGGCACGGACCGAGGACTTCTTCACCGTCAACGACGACCAGACGGCGGCGGACGTGCGGGTGATGGAACAGGCCGGCGCCACCGAGTCCGCGGAGGTGGCCGACAACACCGAGATCGCCACCGGGGTCGTCACGGTGCCGCCGGGCAAGAAGGCCGGCTGGCCGATCGAGGTCACCTTCGCGCTCGACGCCTCGGGCCTGCTCAACGTCACCGCGGTGGAGAAGGAGACCGGCGAGCGGCTGGAACTCACCGTCGATGTGGGAGGCATGTCCGAGGAGGAGGTCGAACGCTCGCGGGCCGCGCTCTCACGGATCCAGGTCAGCTGAGCCGGTGACCGGCGAGCCTGAGCGGCCATGAGCGCCCCCTGGGACGAGGACTACAAGCGGGACGTGCTCGAGCCCGCGCGGGAGGCGGGCGATCAGCCACCCGAGGACCTGCTCCTGCGCTACCGGCTGGCCGAGCCGCTGTCCCCAGGTGAGATCCCGGCCCAGGTCAAGCGGGTCCGGCAGTGCTGGCGGCGGGCGCGCGGGCAGCTCAAGTACCGCAAGCTGATCGACCGGCTCGAGGCCGACCACCGCGAGCTCGCACCACTGTTCACCGCGGCGGAGCGCGGTGACCTGGGCCCGCTCCGGGCACGGCTGCGCGGGGGCGCGGAGCGCGCGGCCCACCGCCGCACCGAGGCCAAGGCGAGGCTCGTGGACGCCGCCGGGCCCCTGCGGATGCTCGGCCCCCGCGAACTGGAGGGCATCGCCCGCTCCGGCGGCGTCTCCCGTGCCGAGCTCGAGTCGCTGGTCCGCGCCGAGCGGATCGAGGTCCGCGAGCCGGACCCGCTCCCGGCGTCCGCGCCCTACCAGGGCTATGTCAAGGCCCGCGAATCCCTGGCGGTCCTCGGCCATCGCCACCTCGCCGACTTCCTGTTCGGCGACCGGATGGAGGGCCCGATGCGCGTCCTCGGCGGCTTCCACGCACCGGGAGTGCGACTGGACGCCTCCATCGTGACGGCCGTGTCCGAGCAGTGGGCGCGCAGGCCGCGGGACACGACCTCGACCAACGCCGGCACGATCCTCGTGGCGCTGCGGTCCGCGCTCGGCGAACCCGCGCCGCACGGCGGTGGGAACGCGGGCGGGAACGGCGGCGGGGAGGGTGACCGGCTGGCGGGCCTGCTCCTTTACGACCTGGTGGACCGTCTGCGCGAGCGGCGCCGGGAGCGGGCCTCCGAACGGGCCCTGCTGCGCTATGCCGTCGACGCCCTGGGCGTCGAACCCGGCGACGCGCGGCGGCTCGTGTTCTCGGTGGTGCGGGAGAGCGGGCCCGCGGGCGGACTGGCCGGGCGGCTCCGGGAGCTGCTCGACGCCGGCGCCGTCCACGCCGCGGCGCTGCTCGCCGACGCGGCCTCGCCCGAGCGGGACCCCGGGCCGGCGGGGGCGCATCGCAGGCCCGCCGGGCCGGGGAGCGAGAGCGAGAGCGCGGAGATCCTCGCCGCCGAGGCACGCCAGCGGGTCGCCGCCGCCACGAGGCTGCGTGACGAGGCCGTGCGGTGTGGGGACCCGGACCAGGCCTGGCGGCTGCTCGCGGACGCACTCCACCTGGTGGGCGACCTCCCCGGCGCGGAGGAGCATCTGCGGCGGCTGCCGCCACGGCCGGCCGCCGCACCGGTCGCCGTGCCCACGGGAGACGGCGTACGGATCAGCTGGACGGCGTCACCCTCCATGGTGGGTGAGATCGGCTATCGGGTCCTGCGGCGGGCCGGCCGGCCCCCGCGCGACGGCGCCGACGGCGTGCCGGTGCCGAGCGGCGGGACCACCGCCCTGGACGCGAACCCACCGGTGAACGCGCCCCTCTTCTACGCGGTCATCGCCGTGCGCGGTGACGCCGCCGCGCCGCCCGCGGCGACCGGCATGGTGTGCGTACGCCCGGAGCCGTCCGGGGTGGAGCTGACGGCCGGGGACGGAGTCGTGACCGGCAGGTGGCGATGCCCGCCGGCCGCCGCCCGCGTGGCTGTGACCCGCGTCGCCGCGGCGTCCGTCACCGGGGCCAGGGGGGCCGTGACCGGGGGCGAGCCGGGCGCCGCGGTGGGAGCCGACCGGCAGGGCTTCCGCGACGCCGTCCGTAACGGGACGACCTACCACTACCATGTCGCCGCGGTCTACATCGACGAGAACGGCCGCGAGGTCACGACCCCCGGGGTGTGGGTCTCGGCCACCGCGAGCGCCCGGCCCGAGCCGGTCGGCGAGCTCCGTGTCGAGCCGCACCCGGGAGAGCCCGGGCGGGTCCTGGTGGCGTTCGCCCCGCCCCGGCACGGCACCGTCGAGCTCGTGCTCCTGGGCTCACCGCCGCGCTGGCCGTACGGCGCCGTGGTCCCCCTCGCCGACGTGCGCGACGCCGGCCACGTCCTGCCCGCGACGCCGATCGAGCACGGGCTGTCCGTACGCCCGCGGGCCAGCGGGGTGCTGCTGGCCGTCACCGTCTCGGAGGACGCCGCGGCCATCGGGGCGCACCGGCGGCATGTCGACCTGCCGCCACCGCGCCGGCTGGCCGCGCAGCGACGGGGCGGCGCGATCCATGTCGGCTTCGACTGGCCCGGAGAGGTCCCCGAGGTCGAGGTGACCTACCAGATCGGCGCCTCGGACCCATGCCGGATCCTGACCACCCGGGCCGCCTACGAGGCCCAGGGCGGGGTCCGGCTGGCCGCGCCGGAGGGCGAACAGGTCGACGTCCTCGTGGCCTCCAGCGGGATCAGCGGCGATGCCCGCGTGGTCGGCGCGCCGGTCGCCGCCACGGTGCCCGGCCACCGGGTGGTGGGCTACGACCTGCGGGCGGGCGGGCCGCCGTGGCACCGGACGGTGGTGCTCACCCTGCGCGCCGGCGAGCCCGTACGGATTCCGCGCCTCGTACTGGTCTTACGGGCGGGCGAGGTCATGCCCCGGCGGGAGGAGGACGGTGAGACCCTCGCCTCCTGGGAGGAGGTGGACGTCCCCGCGGTGCTGTCCGTACCGCGGCCCAGGCGAACCGGGCCGTTCTGGCTGCGCTGCTTCACCGGCGATGGTGGGATCGAACTGAGCGACCCGCCGGTCCGCCGCCTCCGGATCAAGAGGTGAGAATGCGCGCGATCACCTGTCCCTACTGCTTCGCCGCGGTGCCGGCGAAGCGGATCGAGTTCCGCTGCCTCGGGCGGGCCGGCCGCGGGCCCGGCTGTGACCCGGTGCTCGACCAGCGGCTCGCCGACTACACCGGCTCGACCGCCGCGGCCTCGCTCCCCCCGGTCTTCACCGCGCCCGGACGCAAGGGCCGGGCGGACTGCCCCGGCTGCGGCCGGCCGTCCGGCCGGCGCGTGTGCCCGCAGTGCCACAATCCGCTGCCGTCGGCCTACTGCCACACTCCCGGCCGCATCGTCGCGCTGGTCGGGGCCAAGAACGCGGGGAAGAGCACCTATATCGCGGTGCTGCTGCACGAGCTGATGAACCGGATCGGCACGGAGCTCGACGCCTCGCTGGTCGCCTGCGACGACCGGACGATCGACCGCTACAAACGGGATTTCGCCCACCCCCTCTACCAGCAGAGACGGCTGCTTCCGACGACGGCCAGCGCCGCCACGACCCCCCGGGAGCCGCTGGTCTATCTGCTCACGCGGACCCGGCGCTCACGGGCCGGGCGGTTGCACCGCGGCGGGCCCACCGACGCGCTGACCCTCGTGCTCTTCGACACCGCCGGGGAGGACCTGCGCAGCCGTGACGTCCGCGACCTGCACCTCCGCTATCTGGAGGCGGCGGACGCCATCATCTTCCTGGTGGATCCGCTCGAGCTGCCGGGCGCGCGCGGGGCGATCGCGGAGGGCGCCCGGCCGGGGACCGCCGGCGACTCCGACAGCGAGCCCATCGACGTCATCGCCCGGGTCACCGAGGCCCTGCGGGCCGGGCGGCCGGGCAACCGGCTGCCGATCCCGGTCGCGGTCGCCCTGACCAAGATCGATGCGCTGCGGTCCTCCTTGGCCCGCCAGTCCGCGCTGCACCGTTCCCGCGGGGCCTCGGGTGCGCTCGACCTCGACGACCGGGAGGCCGTGGACGAGCAGGTGCGGGCCTTGCTGCACGACTGGCAGGCCGGGCGGCTCGACCGCTATCTCCGGGAGCACTACACGTCCTACGCGCTCTTCGGGCTGTCCGCGCTCGGTGGCATCCCCGCCGACGGCGAGGTCGGCCCGGGAGGCGTGCGGCCCTACCGGGTCGAGGATCCGCTGCTGTGGCTCCTGCACCGGTTCGGCATGCTCGATGGAATCCGCGGCGCCACAGGCTCCGGGCCAGGGGGCGGGTGAGGCCATGGCGTGGCAGTTGCACTACACCTCCGCCCGGTCCGGCCCGGAGGGACGGGCCGGCTTCCAGTTCGTCGCCGAGACCCCGGACCTTCCCCCGGGCCTGCGGGTGGTGGTGACACCTCTGATGACCTACCGCCCGCCGCCGCTGGCTCCCCTGTCCCCCGCGGCCGCGGACCTGGCCCGCTTCCCGGTGGCCCTGTCCTATGACCGGATGGACGGGCTGGCCGTGCTCGTGCGGTCCCGCTACCTGGGCCGGGACTATTCCGGGCGCTACGGCAACTTCCTGTCCCACACGGTCGTGGCCGGGCCCGGCGAACTCGAGGGCGTGCGCCCGATCGAGTTCTGGCGGGCCCGGCTGTGGCAGGACGTCCCCGGAGAGGGCGCCCTGCCGTGGCTGGACGAACTCACCCCGGGTGAGGCCTTCGATCCCGAGGTGCTGGCCGAGTGGCTCGCGGACCAGTGGGACTCGGCGTCGTCCTACGACCTGCTGTCCCGCCTCATCGAGACGGTGGCCGCGGTGCTCGCACGCGGCCACGGCAGGGTGACGCTGGTCGCCCAGGACGCCGAGCTGGTCGCGGGGTGGATCGCGGTGGTGTCGTATTCGCTCCCGGTCCCCGCCGCGGCGCTGATGTCCTTCATCACCTACACCGCGGACCCCGGGACGGCTCCGCAACGGGTCGTCGGCACCACGCCGGAGATCTGGGAGGCCGCCCGTCCGGACGGCCCGGCCTTCTTCCTCGACTCGCGCCAGGCCCAGGCACCGTCCGGTGAACGCGCGCGGGAACGGCCACCGCAGGCCGGGGCGGCCGGGCGCTACGCGCGGACGGCCGCCGCGTGCTGGCGCGACTTCGACTTCGCGGGACTGGACGCGATGGGCGAGCTCACCGGCCTCGCGCCCTCTCCGCGGCCCGAGGAACCCCTGGCCGGGGCCACGGCCCCGCATCGGGGCGCCCACGACGGCGGCCTCTTCGCGGGCGAGGACCCCTCGGTGCGGGAGGGCACGCTGGAGACGGTGCTGGACCAGGCCGCCACGCTCCTCGGGCTCTGCCGGGGTGATGACACCATCACGCCGGAGGAGGAGGCACGAGCGGCCGCGCTGCTGGTCGCCCACGGGGACCGGATGCCGGGCTGGATCTGGCGGGACCTCGCGGCGGCACTCCCGGGCATGGGCTTCGACCTCGCCCTCGCCATCATGCGATGGGCCGCGGAACCGGCCGGCCCGGCCGGCCCGGCCCCCTTCGCCCGGCGGAGCGGGCCCGCGCGGGCGGCCGGCCTCGACACCCGTACGGACCTTTCCGACCTCGCCGGCCGGTGCGCCGCCCGCTGCGTCGTGCTCGCGCTGCGGGACCCGTCCCTGCGGTCGCGCCTGCCGGCCGTCGAGCTCCCGCCGCCGGCGTTGGCGCGGCTGCTGCCGCTCGTGGAGGAGGTCCTGCCGGCCGCTCCGGACCTGACCGAGGTCGCGCTGATCGCCGAGCTCACCGAGCGCGCCGGAGCCCCCACGCCCGGGCCCGTCGTCCAGGCCGCCGCGGCCGGGTGTGCCCGGCGCGGCGCCGCGGACCTGGCCGAGGCGCTGGACCGGGCGCCCGAGCGGCTGCGCGAGGCGGTGCTCGCCGGTGCCCTCGCCGGCCTGGAGGCCGCCGACGATCAGACCCGCGCGGCCGTGCTCGACGATGCCGCCTGCGACCTTGTCTACGGGCTCCACGAAACCGGTGTGGCGCTGCCACCCGCGGTGTCGTCGCGGGTCCTGTGCTCGGTCGGGCGCCGCCACCCGGACCGGCGCGTGGAAGTGACCCGCGCACTGCTCGATCTCACCGATCCGGCCGGGCCGGCCACCGGGGTCGAGGACATGCTCCGTGCGGTGTGGGAGGAACCGGCCACGGTGGCCGAGTGCGGCATGCTGCTGGACGCGCTGGGGCCCTCACTGTCGCGCTCCGCCTGCCTGCTGGACCTGCCGTCCCGTACCTTCATCGGATTGACGGTGACCGGCGACGGCCTGGACGCCCCGGAGACGACGCGGCTGGCGGACCGGCTGGCCGCCGTGCTGAGCCCAGGGGACCACACGGTCGCGGACGCCGCCGTCGTACGGGCCTACGCCGAGGCGGCCGGGCCCGGACAGGACCGCGCCGACGTGGCCGCCCGGCGGCTGGAGGAGATCTGCGCGCCGGCCGCCGGCGCCTCCACCGCACTCGCGGAAGGCTGCTTCGCCTGCGCCGCTCAGCGGTCGGCGCTGCGGCCACCGGCCTTCCGGGCCGCACTGCTCGCGGCGCTGCGCCCGCCGTGCCGCGCCCGCCTGGTGGCGTGGTGGACCGAGGGCCACCACGGCAGGGCGGCCCGCTACGAACTCGTGGAGGTGGCGATCCGGCTACGTCTCCTCGGCGTGGTGGACGGCCCGCTGGAGGACTGGGCGAGCGCGCTGACCCGCCGCCGGCTGACCTATCTCCAGCTCGACTCGCGCTTCCGTCGCCACGACCGGCTCCGCGCCGGGCTCAAGGAGCTCGCCTCCCGGGCCGGCCGCCGGCCGCGCGGGAGGTGACGGATGCAGATCGTCGCCATGATCCTGCTGGTCGTCACCTGGCTGGCCACCATGTACGTCGGCTTCGTGTACGTCCTGCCGATCGTGCTGCCGATGACGCTCGTGGCCGCCGCGGTGGGGACGCTCGGCTACTACTACGTCTACGCCTGGCGGGCCCTCGTGCCGGCTCCGGCCAAGGGGGCCGCGCCCGTCCGTCCACCGGGCTCCGCGCGCGCACAGGAGGCCTCCGCCCCGGATCCGGCCTACCGGCACTACCTGCTGGCGCAGGTCTGGCGGGACTGGTGGGCGATCAGCCGGGGCATCGTGCCCAAGGTCACCGCGGCCGCCGCCACGGCGCTGACGAGGGCGACCACGACGCTGCTCGGGGGGATCTGGGGGCTGTTCACCTTCCCGCTGTGGGTGGCGGTCTGCGGGGGCATCGTGCTGGCCGCCGTCCCCGCGGCGGCCTTCGGCATCCTGCTGACCCTGCTGTACGGCCTCGTCGCCGCGGTGGGACTGGCGGGCTGGCTGGCCTGTGTGGTCGTGCTCGCCGGGGTGGAGCGGATCTTCATGGCCTACGGCCGGATCCTGCAGACCTGCCCCCACCCGTTCTGCTACGAGCGGATCGCGCTGCCGATGTACGAGTGCCCGTCCTGCGGCGAGCCGCACCGGCGGCTCACCCCCAACTCCTTCGGGGCGGTCCGGCACGTGTGCCGGTGCGGCGCCCGGATCCCGACGACCATCCCGCTCGGCCGGTTCCGGCTGACGGCCTACTGCCCGCACTGCAACGGGCGGCTTCCCGAGCGCATCGGACGGGTACGGGTGGAGCCGCTGCCGTTCGTCGGCGGACCGGCCGCCGGTAAGACGACGTTCATGTTCCTCGCCATCCGGGCCCTGCATGCCCGCGCGGCGGCCGGCCAGGGCAGCGTGGCCTTCGTCGAACAGCGGCACGCGCAGGCCTACGCGGGCGCGGTCCGGGAGTTCGAGCGCGGCGGCCGGCTGGCCAAGACCGGCCCGGAGCTGCCGCTCGCCACCATGGTGGACGTCGCGCTCCCCGACTCGGGCCATCGGATCCTCTACCTCTTCGATCCGGCCGGCGAGCATTTCACCGGGGCGACGCTGGTCGAGTCCCTCCGGTACCTCGACCACGGTGAGGCGCTGCTGTTCGTCCTCGACCCGTTCGCCCTCCCGGAGCTCCGCGGGACTCTGACGGGGGGCGAGCACGACCTGGTGGAGCAGGCCGCCGCCTCGTCCGAGGAGGATCCGGCGGACACCCTGCAGCGGGTGCTCAACGAACTGCGCTCCCGCCCGGACCGGGGCCGGCAGAAGCGCGTGGCGGTGGTGGTGAGCAAGGCGGACCTGCTCGCCCGCACCGTCGTCGGCGGCCGTCTCCGGGAACCCTGCTCCAGCGACGCCGTCCGGGTGTGGCTCGACGGGCTCGGGCTCGGCAACACCATCCGTACGCTGGACCAGCTCGCCGCCGAGGTCCGTTACTTCGGCTCCGGTCTGGAGACCGAACCCGCGAAGGTCGCCGAACTCCTCGGCTGGATCACCGGCCTGCCGGTCGGCGCGCCCGCGGCCCCGGCCCGCCCGGGGGCCGAACCTCCCGGCACGGCGCCGCTGCGCGACCCCTGGGTGCCTCGCGGCCGCCAGCCCGGCCTCGTGCCCGCGAGCTATCAGGCCGGCCGCTGGGCCGTTCTGGCCGGGCTGTCGCTGCTCACCGTGGCGGCCGTCGGTGTCGCCCTCGCCTCCATGCTCAGCCTGCTCGGCTGAACCTCCCCGCCCCCGGAAATCCTCCTGTGACCCAGGGCACCCTCTGCCGCGGCAGAAATTGAAACTTCATCTTGTTTGCCGCCATGCGACCTCGAGGGTCGCCCGTTTCGAACGAAAGGCATGATCATGACCACCCCCGCCGTGGAGACCCTGCTTCCCCTGGACCCCGCCGCCCAGGACCTGCTGTTCCGGGAGGCGCGCACCGCCAACACCTTCACCGACGAGCCGGTCACGGACGAGCAGGTCAAGGCCGTCTACGACCTGGTCAAGTGGGCCCCCACGAGCATGAACAACCAGCCGTTGCGGGTCCTGCTCGTACGCTCGGCCGAGGCCAGGAAGCGGCTCCTCTCGCACATGTCCGAGGGCAACAGGGCCAAGACGGCGGCCGCCCCGCTCGTCGCGGTCCTGGCCGCGGACACCGACTTCCACGAGCACCTGCCGACGGTCTTCCCGCACTTCCCCGGGGCCAAAGACCTGTTCAACGAGCCGGGGAGCCGGGCCGAGACCGCGGTCTTCAACGCCAGCCTGCAGGTGGGTTACTTCATCCTCGGTGTCCGCGCCGCGGGGCTGGCCGCGGGACCCATGACCGGATTCGACGCCGAAGGCGTCGACCGGGAGTTCTTCGCCGACGGCCGCAACCGGGTGCTGGCCGTGGTCAACATCGGCAGGCCGGGACCCGAGGCGTGGTTCTCCCGCAACCCGCGCCTGGACTACGAGGACGCCGTGACGACCGTGTGATCACGCGTCCGGGCCGGGAACAGAGGCCGGCTCGGGCGCGAGCACGGTCCCGATGAGAACCTATGACCTCCGCATGATCACGCCTGTGGCGCAGTCGTGATCATGCAGAGGTTCGCGCGGAAGGAGCACCATGCGGGGAACGCCCGCGGAGACCGGATCGACGGGGACGGAGGGCCCCCGGGCGAGCCCGGGAGTCCGGCTGGTCGTGATCCTCGGCGCACTGACCGCCATCGGGCCGCTGTCGATCGACATGTACCTGCCCGCGCTACCCCGGCTCACCCGTGACCTGTCGACCGGCGCCGCGCAGGCCCAGCTGACGCTGACGGCCTGCCTGGCGGGACTGGCCGTCGGGCAGGTCGTGGCGGGGCCGCTCAGCGACGCGCTCGGCCGGCGGCGGCCCCTGCTCGCCGGGGTGGCGATCTACGTCCTCGCCTCGCTGCTGTGCGTCCTCGCACCCACCGTGGAGGCGCTCATCGCCCTGCGGCTGGTCCAGGGCGCCGCCGGCGCGGCCGGCATCGTGATCGCCCGGGCGGTGGTGCGGGACCTGTACGACGGGCCCGCGGCGGCGCGGTTCTTCACCCTCCTGATGCTGGTCAACGGGCTCGCCCCGATCCTGGCGCCGGTGGCCGGCGGCCAGCTGCTCCGCGTCACTCCGTGGCCGGGGATCTTCGGCGTCATCGCGGCGATCGGCACCGCGCTGTTCCTCGCCGCGCTCGTCGGCCTGCGCGAGACACTGCCGCTCGGCCGCCGCGCGACGGGAGGAGCGCGCGCCACCGGAGCGATCTTCCGCCGCCTGCTCACCGACCGGTCGTTCGTCGGCTACGCCCTCTCCGGCGGACTGGCGTTCGCCGCCATGTTCACCTACATCTCCGGCTCGCCGTTCGTGCTGCAGGACATCTACGGGCTCTCGCCCCAGGCCTACAGCCTGGTGTTCGGCGCCAACGCCCTCGGCCTGGTGGCCACGGGACAGCTCTGCGGCCACCTGACGACGCGCGTCCCGCTGCGCCGGCTGCTCCGCACCGGCCTCACCGTCGTGGCGCTCGGCGGGGTCACGGTCCTGATCGCCGTATCGGCCGGATTCGGACTGGGCGGAGTGCTTCCCGGGCTGTTCCTCGTGGTCGCCGGGCAGGGCCTGATCCTGCCGACCGCGACCGCGCTGGCCCTGTCCGGCCGGCCCGCACACGTCGCCGGCAGCGCGTCCGCCCTCCTCGGCCTGACGCAGTTCGCCATCGGCGGAGCGGCCTCGCCACTGGCCGGTCTCGCCGGTCCGCACTCGTCCCTCCCCATGGCCGCGGGGATCGCCGCGCTGTCGGTGGCCGCGCTCCTCGTCGCGGTCACGACGACGCGGCCCCGGGCCGGGGTCCAGGCCGCCACTGAGACACTTGCCGGCATGACATATGTCGCCGCACATGACCGTTATGACCGTGTCCCCTACCGTCGCTCCGGACGCAGCGGGCTCCAACTCCCGGCCGTCTCCCTGGGCCTCTGGCACAACTTCGGCGACGACCGGGACCTCGACACCCAGCGCGCGATCCTGCGCCGGGCGTTCGACCTCGGCATCACGCACTTCGACCTCGCCAACAACTACGGACCTGAATATGGCTCGGCCGAGGTCAACTTCGGCCGGCTCTTCCGGGAGGACTTCGCCCCGTACCGGGACGAGCTGGTGCTCTCCACCAAAGCGGGCTACGACATGTGGCCCGGCCCGTACGGGCAGTGGGGGTCGCGCAAATACCTGCTCGCCAGCCTGGACCAGTCCCTGAAGCGGATGGGCGTCGACTACGTCGACATCTTCTACAGCCACCGGTTCGACCCCGAGACCCCGCTCGAGGAGACCATGGGCGCGCTCGACCACGCCGTGCGGTCCGGCAAGGCCCTCTACGCGGGCATCTCCTCGTACTCCCCCGAGGACACGGCGAGGGCCGCGGCGATCCTGCGTGAGATGGGCACGCCGCTGCTGATCCACCAGCCGTCCTACTCGATGCTGAACCGCTGGATCGAGGGCGGCCTGCTCGACACCCTGGAGCAGGAGGGGGTCGGCTGCATCGCCTTCTCCCCGCTGGCCCAGGGCATGCTGACCGACAAGTATCTGAACGGCATCCCGGAGGGCTCCCGCGCCGGCCAGGGCAAGTCGCTGTCGCCGGACCTGCTCACCGACGAGACCCTCCAGCACGTACGGGCCCTCAACGACATCGCCGCGGCCCGCGGCCAGTCCCTGGCCCAGATGGCGCTGGCCTGGGCGCTGCGGGACCAGCGGGTGACCTCGGTCCTCATCGGCGCGAGCAGCGTCGCGCAGCTGGAGGACAGCCTCGCGAGCGTGGACCGGCCGGAGTTCACCTCCGAGGAGCTGAAGAGGATCGACAAGGACGCGGTCGAGGCCGGCATCAACCTGTGGGCCGCCTCGAGCGACCCCGCCGCGCGCGCCTGAGAACCCCCGGGCCGAGAGGGCACGCCCGAAATCGGTCGCTCCTGGCCGTTTTCAGCCATTGACCCTGGGCAGGGCGCGATCGTACGGTCCTCATGCCGACCCGCCGGTGACACCGGCCGGGTACTGAGGAGGAAACCGCGCATGCGCCCACGCTCCGTCCCGCGTCGCCTACTGCACCGTCTCGGCTCCCTGGCGGCGTGCACCGCGCTGGCCGTCGCGCTGAGCCCGGCGGCCGCGGCCCCCGCCGCGGCCGCCGATCCGGTACCAGGCGATCAGCCGCTGCCCGGCCACACGATCCACAACCCGCCGCTCACGCCCGCCGTCGTCGGGGGCACGCCGGCCCGGGTCCTCCAGGGGGTCCACGAGCACGCCGCCTACGACATCGAGGTGCCGCCGAAGTGGAACGGCGAGCTGGTGATGTGGGCGCACGGATACCGCGGTGACGGCACGGTGCTGACCGTGGACCCGCCTCCGTTCGGGCTGCGCCAGAAGCTCCTCGACCAGGGCTACGCCTGGGCGGCGTCGTCCTACTACGCCAACGGCTATGACGTGCGCGCCGGCGTGCTGGGCACCCATGACCTCGCGACGCTCTTCCGCGACCGGGTGCGGCGGCCGAGCCGTACGTTCATCGTCGGCGCGTCCATGGGCGGGCACGTCATCGGCCGCTCGCTGGAGCAGTATCCGCGCTTCTACGCCGGAGCCCTGCCGATGTGCGGCGTCCTCGGGGACAACGCCCTGTTCGACTTCTTCCTCGACTACAACCTGGTGGCCCAGGACCTCGCGGACATCGACGCCTATCCGCCGCCGGCCGGCTATCCCACCGGCGTGGTGCCGAAGATCCAGCGGGCGCTCGGCCTCGACGGGCTACGGCCCGGCGGCCCGGACACCACGAACGAGCGCGGCAAGCAGTTGCGGGCCATCACCATCAACCGCAGCGGCGGCGACCGGCCCGGGGCCCTGGCGTCGTTCGCGGTGTGGAAGGACTTCCTGTTCCAGTTCGGCGCCGCCCCCACCGGCGACGATTCGCTCGCGGCGAACCCTATGAAGGTCGCCACGAACCTGCTGACCCGCTATTCGCCGGACTCGCCGGAGCCTGTCAACCGCACCGTGGAGCGGGTCCCGCCCGCCTCCCCGCGTGACCGGTTGTCCCCCGGGCTGTCGGCGGTGCCGCAGATCTTCGGCGTGCCGACCGCACCGGTCCTGAGCCTGCACGGGCTCGGCGACATGTTCGTGCCCTTCTCCATGGAGCAGGCCTACCGGTCCGACGTCGCACGGCACGGGGACCCGAGGCTGCTCGTCCAGCGGGCCGTCCGCACGAGCCAGCACTGCGAGTTCTCCGACGCCGAGGCGGGCGCGGCCTGGGACGACCTCAGCGCGTGGGTCCACCGGGGGACGCGTCCGGCCGGCGACGACGTCCGCGACCCGTCGGCGGCCGACTTCGGCTGCCGGTTCAGTGACCGGGCGGCCTATGTGGCCGGCACCGGAACGCGCCGCCTGTACAGCCCCTGCCCGTAACCGGCCGGACCGTGCCCCCGCCGCCCCAGCCGACCCCGGGACCGGCGGGGGCACGGAGACCGTACGATCTCCCGCATGACCGACGCACCGATCCGCTGGGGCATCCTCGGCACAGGCACCATCGCGCGGGTCTTCACCGAGGACCTGCTGCGGATGCCCGGCCACTCGGTCGTGGCGGTCGGCTCCCGCGCTCCCCACACCGCCGAGGCCTTCGCGGCGCGCTACGGCATCGGACGGGCGCACGGCTCCTACGAGGCACTGGCCGACGACCACGCGGTCGATGTCGTCTACGTCGCGACCCCGCACAACGGCCACCATCCGGCCGCGCTCCGGTGCCTGGAGGGCGGCCGGGCCGTTCTCGTGGAGAAGCCCTTCACGACGAGCGCCGCCGACGCCGACCACCTCATCGCGGTCGCGGCCGAACGCGGGCTGTTCGCCATGGAGGCGATGTGGACCCGCTTCAATCCCGTGATCACGCGGCTGCGGACCCTCGTCGCCGACGGCGCCATCGGTGAGGTCACCTCGGTCTACGCCGACTTCTCCTTCTCGTCCGCCTTCGATCCCGTCCACCGGCTGTGGAGCCCGGGGCTGGCCGGCGGCGCCCTCCTCGACGTCGGCGTCTATCCGCTGTCGTTCGCGTCGATGCTCCTCGGCGCTCCGGACACGGTGCAGGCCACCGCCGCGCCGGCGCCGACCGGGGTGGACGCCAACACCGGCATCCTGCTCGGCTACGTCTCCGGCGCGGTCGCGCTCCTGCACTGCGGGCTCATGGCCGACTCACCGCAGACGGCGACCGTGACGGGCACCAGGGGCCGGATCGAGGTGGCGGCGCCGTTCTTCCGGCCCGAGGCCATGACGGTGCATCGCCCCGGCGCGGAACCGGAGACCTTCACCACCGAGATCGACGGCCACGGCTACACCTACCAGGCCGCCGAGGTCGCCCGGTGCCTGCGCGCCGGGGCCCTGGAGTCGCCGCTCATGCCGCTCCGCGAGACGCGGGACATCCTCGGCACCCTGGACACGATCGCGGCCCTGCTCGGCGGGCCCGCGCAGGCGGCCCGGCCCGACGGGCTCCGGGCATCCGGGAGCCGCTGACACCGCCGAAGAGGCCGTGCCAGTAGATCTCCAGGATCTTGCTCGTACGCTGGTCCGCCCAGGCCGTCCGCCCTTCGCCGCATCCCGAACATGCGAAGACCCCGTCTCCTCCGGGTGAGGAACGGGGTCTTCGGCGATTCGGCCGGCGCCACCCATGCGGCGGGACGTTACGCGTCGCGGCGCTTGAGCAGTACGGCGGCGACGACCAGCAGGACCACCGTCCAGATGCAGAACACCCCGTATCCCTGCCACGGCGTGAGCAGGTCGGCCGGGCCCTGATGCGCCTTGGCGATCAGGCTTCCGGCCTCCGACGGCAGGTAGGCGTGGATATGCTCACCCGCGCTCCCGGGGATCAGCTGGCTCAACGGCGCGAGGACGAGAACGAACCCGATGACACCGGTGATGGCGGCGGCCGTGTGCCGGATGACGGCACCCAGCGCGAGCGCGAACAGCCCGAGCGTGGACAGATAGAGCCCGCCGCCCACGACCGCGCGGAGCACGCCCGGGTCACCGAGCGAGACCGGTGCCTTGTCGTGCAGGATCAGCGCGCCGACGGAGAACGAGGTGAAGGACACCGCGACGCCGAGGACGAACACCAGCAGCCAGAACACGACCGCCTTGGCGCCGAGCATCGGCAGCCGCCGGGGCACCGCGAGAAGGCTCGAGCGGATCATGCCGGTGGAGTACTCGGAAGCGATCACCATGACCCCGAGCACGCAGACGGTCAGCTGGCTCAGGAAGAACCCGCCGCCGAGGATCATGCTGGTGGGATCGGCGACGGCCGCCGCGCGGTCCTGCTCCTGCAGATTTTCCCAGCCGCTCACCGTCAGCGTGGTGAACAGCGCGGTGAAGCCCACGCTCAGCACGACCAGCAGGACCAGGGACCAGACGGTCGACCGGACCGAGCGGAGCTTGGTCCATTCGGAGAGCATCAGCCGGCCGAACCCCGGCCCGCGAGCGGACCCGGTGTCCTGACCGGTGGCCCTGCCGGTCTCAGGGCCGGTCGCGGGACCGGGGGCTGGGCCGGTCGCGGCGGTCATTCGCCACCTCCCCTGCCGTCGGCGGCCGTGACGCTGCCGTACTCGAGACTGTCGCGGGTCAGTTCCATGAACGCCTCTTCCAGCGATCCGCGACGGGGCGTCAGCTCGTGCAGGACGAAGCCGCCGGCGGCGGCGAGCTCGCCCACCCGTGCGGACTCGAGATCGGTGACGGTCAGCACGCCGTCGCCGTCGGGCGAGACCTTGCCACCCTCGGCGGCCAGGGCGTCGGCCAGCCGGTCCGCGTCCGGACTGCGCACGACCACCGTCTGCTTGGTGCTGCGCTGGATGAACTCGTCGGTGGAGCAGTCGGCGATCAGCCGCCCGCGGCCGATGACGATGAGATGCTCGGCGGTGACCGCCATCTCGTTCATCAGATGGCTGGAGACGAAGACGGTGCGGCCCTGGGCCGCCAGATCCTTCATGAGGTTCCGGATCCAGATGACCCCTTCGGGGTCGAGGCCGTTGACCGGCTCGTCGAGGATCAGCACCGACGGGTCGCCGAGCAGCGCCGCGGCGATACCGAGGCGCTGGCCCATGCCGAGGGAGAAGCCGCCCGAGCGTTTGCGGGCGACCGCGGTCAGACCGACGATGTCGAGGACCTCGTCGACCCGCTTCTTGGCTATGCCCTGGCTCTGCGCCAGGCACAGCAGATGGTTGTAGGCGCTCCGGCCGTTGTGCACGGCCCGGGCCTCCAGCAGCGCGCCGACCACGGCGAGCGGCCGGGGCAGGTCCCGGTAGTGCGCGCCGTTGATGGTCGCGTCACCGCGCTGCGGCCGGTCCAGGCCGAGGATCAGGCGCATCGTGGTCGACTTGCCCGCCCCGTTGGGGCCGAGGAAGCCGGTGACCCTGCCGGGCTCGACAGTGAACGACAGGTCCGCTACGGCGGTCTTGTCGCCGTAGCGCTTGGTGAGGTTCTTCGCCTCGATCATGGGAGTCGGTCCAGGGAGTGGGGGTCGGGGGGCTGATCACCGCCACCCTAACGGCGGGCACGGTACCGGCGTATCCGTCGCACAGATGAGAAAGACCGTCCGAAGGTGGCCTTCCGGCCGAGCCTGAGGCCACCGCGAGGAGGAGGGGAGGAGCGGCGGCGCCTGGGACGACCTCGCCGCCTGGGTGCACCGGGGCGTCCGGGAGCCGCTGGCACCGTGGTCGGCGCGGCCGGACCTGTCCGCCGCGGAAACCCGGATCACCGGGCCGCGCCGACGAGGTAGACGCGGGCCATGCCGTCCGCACTGGCGTGCACCTGCCGCCAGCCGGGCCCCGGCCGCGGCGGATCTCCCCACGTCCGGGCGGCGTAGCGCCGGCAGATCCCGCACACCCGTCCTCGCTCGGTGTCGAAGAAGAAGACGAGGTCCCCCGGCGCCGGGGCCGGCCCGTCCGGCGTCGCCCGGCCGACGTGGCCCGGCCAGGCAACGCCGCCGAAGGGGCCGTGCCGGTAGATCTCAAGGATCTTGCTCGTACGCTGGTCCGCCCAGACCGTCCGCCCTTCGCCGCCGTGCCGCGACAGCCAGGAGCGCACTTCCTCGAATCTCGTCTCACCACCCGCCCGCGTGCCGGGACCCGCCCACCAGCCCCGGGCCGAGGTTCCGGCGGCGAGTGCCGCCGTCGCCAGCATGGCCGTCACGGGCAGGGCCGCGGTGAGACGGCGGGCGGCGGCCGGCCCGCGCATCCGGGCCACGACGAACCGGCCGGTCAGCCAGACCACGCCGAGGCCGCCGAGAACGAAGGCCGGGAAGATCGGGAACCAGTACCGGATCAGTTGCAGCCGGAGCTTCGGCGCACTCGGGTCGATGACCCCGCCGAGCAGGGTCAGCGGTATCCACAGCAGCGCGCACCAGGCGACCGGGATCGCGAACCGGCGTGGCCGCACCAGGCCGCCGAGCACGGTCAGCCGGAGGAGCAGGACGAACCAGGCACCCTCGGGGTAGTCGTCCAGGGTCGCCGGGAGCCGGAGGAGATAGAGGCGGCGGGGCTTGTCCCGGTAGGTCGACGCGATCTCCGGCGGCGAGGGCGCCGAGCCGTGCCCGGTCACGGCGTGCAGGCGGGCGAGCGCGTCACCGTACACCGCCCAGCACAGCAGGGTCTCCGCCAGCCCCAGTACGGCGATCGGGGCGGTGACCCACAGCAGGCCCGGCCACCTCACCCGGCGGAACACCAGGACCGCGACGAGGGGCCACACGAACACGATGAACTCGCGTACGAGATAGGACCAGCCGAGCAGCAGGCCGAGCAGCAGCAGGACTCCCCGGCCGGCCGTCAGGCGCCCCCGCCGGACGGCGAGCGCCATGGCGAGCGCGACGGTGAAGAGCCCGGCCGCGAGCACGTCCGGCAGCAGGTCGGTGGAGTCCTGGAAGACGGGAGTGGCCGCGACCACGACCACGGCGCCCGCGGCCCCGACCGGCCGGGCGAACAGGAGGGAACCGACGGCGTAGGTGCCGAGGAGGAGCGTCAGCGTGGCCAGGATCGGCACGACGTGGTAGGCGGCCTGCGAATACCCGAAGAGGGCGATGGCCAGCCGGGCCGGCACCACCAGGCCGAACCGCGTCACCTGGTGCATCTCGGTGGTCTCGGTCACGGGATGGGGAAACCGCGCCGCGGCGGTCATGTAGTTGAGCTGGTCCGAGGGATAGGGCAGGCGCAGGTGCACGAGCATGATGACGAGCCAGCCGCACACCAGCGCGGCCCCGACCGGCAGGTCCTTGCGCAGCAGCGCTCGCCGTCGCGGCGACGTGGCCGCGGGCTCGGCGAGGGCGGAATCGGACTGCTCCGTCAGCACAGCGGACCACATTGGGGCCCTCCGGCGTCATGTGGGTAACGGGGAGCCGAGGATTCGGTGAACCGTCCGGGATCTTTCCGCGACGCCGATCCCGCCGGGCCGGTCGGAACGGCCGGGGACGGTCAGGCGAGCGTCACCGGGATGGAGCGGTCAGGCCCGTGACGGCCCCGAGGTCGGTGAAGTGGCGCGCCGTGAGCGCGACGACCATCACCCGCTCGGCGTCGGAGGTCGCGAAGTCACGGGCGAACCCCCCGTACAGGTGGTTGCCGATGCGCGGCCGGTCGACTCCGTTGAGGACGGCCTCGCCGAGGTAACCCAGGTTGCCCGCCGTCGCGAGTGCCACGTCCGCCAGCGGGAGCCGCATCGCACTGCCGTCGCCGGTGCGCGTCCGATGCCGTTCGGCGGCGAGGATCCCCACCGCTGCGTACAGCCCGCAGGCGACGTCCCAGGCCGGCACGACGTTGTTGACCGGTCCGGTGTGGCTCTCCGGCCCGGTGGCCAAGCGCCGTACGTCCGGAGCACCACCGATCGGATCGACCCGGATCACCTCGGCGCCGAGCTGGGCCAGGGTCATGCCGCCGAGGGGCGCCGCGACGAAGCTGGAGATCTCCAGGATCCGCAGACCCTCGAGCATCAGGCGACCCGCTCGAAGACCGCCGCGAGGCCCTGACCACCGCCGATGCACATGGTCTCGAGGCCGTAGCGGACCTCCCGGCGATCCATCTCATGCAGCAGGGTGGCGAGGATCCGGGCACCGGTCGCACCGACCGGGTGGCCGAGCGAGATCCCCGACCCGTTGACGTTGAGCCGGTCGAAGTCGCGCAGTCCCCATTCACGGGTGACGCCGAGCACCTGCGCCGCGAAGGCCTCGTTCAGCTCGATGAGGTCCATGTCGTCCAGCGTCAGACCGGCGCGCTCCAGCGCCCGCGCGGTGGCCGGCACGGGGCCGAGCCCCATCAGCTCGGGCGGGACTCCGGCGACGGCCCACGAGACCAGCCGGGCCCGTACGGACAGGCCGAGGCCATCGGCGATCTCTCGTGTGGTCACGAGACACACGGCCGCACCGTCGTTCTGCCCGCTGGAGTTGCCGGCGGTCACGGTCGAGCCGGGGTCCTCCCGCAGCAGTACGGGCCGGAGCGAGCCGAGCTTCTCGAGGGTGGTGTCGGCCCGGGGGTGCTCGTCCCGGTCCACGACGACGGTCTCCTTGCGCCTGCGGACCTCCACCGGAACGATCTCGGCCTCGAAACGGCCCTCGCTCTGGGCGGCGACGGCCCGCTCGTGGGAGCGCAGCGCCAGGGCGTCCTGCTCCTCGCGCGGGATGCCGTACTGGCGCCGTACGTTCTCGGCGGTCTCGAGCATCCCACCGGGCACCGGGTAGTGCTCGCCGCCGGCGGTCACACGGGCTCTGGCCAGCCGGTCGGTGAGCTTGATCTCCGTCCCGGGGCGGTCCCAGCGCAGCCCGGTGGTGTAGTACTCCACCTGGCTCATGCTCTCCACGCCCCCGGCGATCACCGTGTCGCTCCCGCCGGACTGAACCTGCAGAACCGCGTTGATCACAGCCTGCAGACCGGAGCCGCAGCGCCGATCCACCTGGCTGCCCGCCGTCTCGACCGGCAGCCCGGCGTCCAGGGCCGCGACCCTCCCGATCGCCGGCGCCTCCCCGTTGGGGTTGCAGTTGCCGAGGATCACGTCGTCGATCCGGTCCGCGCCGGTGCGCTTGAGCAGCTCGGTGATCACCGTCGCCGCGAGCCGTTGCGCCTGGACCTCTCGCAGTGCACCACCGAATCGGCCCACCGGAGTCCGGATCGGAGAGCAGACGACGACCTCACGCATATGACGACCTCCCAGCGAATCACCGCATTCGGGATGCCAGTCTGCCGCACGCCCTCCGAGGGTCATCCACAGAAGCCCCGGAAGGGTGATGCCGTACCGACGCGTCGTACGGCCCCGAGGGGTCGCTCCGGCGAGAGCCGGGCCGTGGCCCCGGCGCCCGCGGCTCGATCACTCCGAGCCGCCACGGGACGCCGCCGCACCGGCCGAGGCCCCGGCGGCATCCCTCTTCAGCCGCTGAGCGGCTCGACTCATGGCACAGTCCGTGGCGGGTACGACCCTCCCGATGAGCGATTCAGATCCCTCCAGGCCGGATGGGTCGTCGAATCGTGACGAACCCATCGTCATCGGACTGCTGACGGCACCGGGCCCGGCGCGTGAGCGCACCGAGCGCCTGGCCCGCGAGCTCCCCGACCTGCTGAGCAAGCGCTTCCCGGGACTCTCCTGGCGGGTCGAGGTGAGGGAGGACTCGTGTGCCGGACCGGGCGGCGACAGCGACCAGCTCATCCGTACGGCGCGCCGGCTGTCGCTCACGCGGGGGTGGAGGCTGGTGATCTGCCTGACCGATCTTCCGCTGCACGTCGGCCGGCGGCCGGTGACCGCCCACGCCAGCGTCTCACTCGGGGTGGGGATCGTGTCGATTCCCGCACTGGGGATGGTGCGCCTGGAGGACAAGCTCCGGCAGACCACGCTGCGCCTTGTCGACCGACTGCTCGGTGGAAGCGTCTACGGGGAGCCCGCTGATCAGAAGGAGGAACGCGCCCGGTTACGCGACGCGTTGCGGAAGATCAAGTCTCCGATGGGCCGGCCGGAGCCGGAACGCGACCAGGCCGTCCGGTTCGTCACCACGACCACACTCGGCAACCTGCGCCTCCTCGCCGGCATGGTCCGGGAGAACCGGCCCTGGCGAGTGATGGCGGGCCTGTCGCGCGCCCTCGTCAGCGCCCTGGGCATCGCCGCCTTCGCCCTCACTTCCTCGAGTGTCTGGCTGCTGGCCATCAACATGGGCGTTCCGAGGCAGTTGGCGATAGCCATCGGGTCCGTTCTGGCCATAGCCGCGTCCCTGATCATCGGACACGACCTCTGGGAGCGGAGCCCCGGACGCGAGTGGAACAAAGAGATGCGGGAACGCATCCTCCTGTTCAACCTGACGACCCTCATCACCGTCCTCATCGGGGTGCTCACGCTCTATCTGACCCAACTGGCCATCGCGACGGCGGCCGTGCTGGTCCTCATTCCGTCACAGACGCTGGAATTCATGATCGGCCGTGCTGTCAGCCTCGGCGACTACCTGGCGCTGGCGTGGCTCGCGACCTCCATGGCCATGGTCGGCGGCGCCCTCGGCTCCGTGCTCGAAGACGATGCCGCCGTCCGTGAAGCGGCCTACGGATATCGCCCAGAGGAGAGCGTCGACATCGATGAGGCCGACGCGCGCGTTTAGCGGCGCCGGCCTCGGCTCAGCGGTCGCGGGCGATGAGCTGGCGGGCGATGACGTTGCGCTGGATCTCGTTGGTCCCCTCGCCGACGATCATCAACGGCGCGTCACGGAAGTAGCGCTCGACGTCGAACTCCGTGGAGTAGCCATAGCCGCCGTGGATGCGCAACGCGTCGAGGGCGACCTTCATCGCGGTCTCGGAGGCGAAGAGCTTGGCCATGCCCGCCTCCATGTCCGCCCGGCGCCCCGCCTGCAGCGTGTCGGCCGCGTCCAGGTGAGCAGCCGCGCCGCCCGCAGTGAGGTGGCCATGTCGGCGAGGTAGTTACCGATCGACTGGTGCCGCCAGATCGGCACACCGAAGGTCTCCCGCTGCCGGGCATAGGCCAGCGCGTCGTCCAGAGCCGCCTGGCCCGCCGGGCGTTGGAGATCCAGGTCTTGACCCCGTCGACGACATAGGAGTCGCCGTCCCGGCGGGCGTGGGTCCGCATGGCCTGCAGGTCGGAGCCGCCGCCGGGCTCGGTCAGCGCCATCGTCGCGCGCAGCTCGCCGGTCGCCATCGCGGGAAGGTAGCGTCGCCGCTGCTCGTCGGTGCCGAACTCCCGGAGCAGGAACGCCACGACGCTGTGCCCCCCCATCGCCCCGGCGAGGCTCATCCAGCCACGGGCGAGCTGCTCGGTGACGAGCGCGAAACACGGCGCGGAAACGTCCGATCCGCCGTGCTCCTCCGGTACGAGCAGCCCGTACACGCCGAGGCGCTTCATCTGCTCGATGAGCGCCTCGGGGTACTCGTCCGCGTGCTCGAGGTCGCGCACCACCGGCCGTACCCGCTCGTCGACGAACTCCGCCACCACGTCGACGATCGCCTGCTCGTCCGCCGCCAGCTCGAACACGGCCCCTCCCAAGGTCAGTTCTGGACGACGGCGCCGTTGCCGAGAAGCTCCTCGACGTCGGTGAAGCCCAGCTCGGTCAGCACCTCCCGGGTGTGCGCGCCCGCCGTCGCCGGGGGTCCGGTGATCGCGCCGGGCGTACGGGAGAAACGCGGCGCCGGGGCGGGCTGGAGCTCGCCGTCCTCGCCGCGCACGAACACCTCCCGTTCCGTGTTGAACGGATGCTCCGCGGCCTCCTTGAGCGAGAGGACGGGGGCGACACAGGCGTCGCCGGGCAGGAAGATCTCGGCCCACTCGTCTCGGGTCCTGGCCTTGAACGCGGTGGCGAACCGCTGCCGCAACTCCGGCCAGCGGTGCAGGTCGTACTGGGCGGGCGGTTTCTCCTCGCCCTCCTCGCCCTCGATGCCGAGCCGCCGGACCAACTCGGCGTAGAACTGCGGCTCTATCGCGCCGACCGCGACGTGCCGGCCGTCCGCCGTCTCGTAGACGTCGTACCAGGGCGCGCCCGTGTCGAGCATGTTGACCCCGCGGCGGTCCTGCCACGCTCCGGCGGCGAGGAACGCGTGGATGAAGGTGGACAGGTGTGAGGTGCCGTCGACGATGGCCGCGTCGACGACCTGCCCCTCGCCGCTGGCCTTGGTCTCGAGCAGCGCGGCGAGGACGCCGACCACCAGGTACATACTGCCGCCGGCGAAGTCGCCGAGCAGGTTGAGCGGCACCTGGGGTGGGCCGCCCGCCCGGCCGATCGCGTGCAGGGTTCCGGTGATCGCGATATAGCCGATGTCGTGCCCGGCGCTCTGGGCGAGCGGGCCGGTCTGTCCCCAGCCGGTCATCCGCCCGTACACCAGGCGGGGGTTGCGGGCCAGGCAGTCGTCGGGGCCGAGGCCGAGGCGCTCGGTGACACCGGGCCGGAACCCCTCCAGCAGCACGTCCGCCTGCTCGACCATGCGCAGCACGACCTCCTTGCCCTGCTCGCTCTTGAGGTCGACGGCCACCGAGCGTTTGCCCCGGTTGGTCATGTCCTTGGCCGGATCGGGGAAGCTGCCGCGGCCCGCGGCCCGGTCCACCCGGATCACCTCGGCGCCCAGGTCGGCGAGCAGCATCGCGGCGAACGGGCCCGGTCCGATGCCGGCCAGCTCGATCACGCGCACACCCGAGAGCGGCCCGGCTGACGTGGCGGTCCCACCCATCGACGACCCCTTTCGGCACATCGGCAGAATGCCGTTCGGCGCCAGTCTGCCCGATCGCCGTAAGCGTGTCCTGACCGGGCCCGCCGTGAAGACACGGTGCCCGGCCCGAGAGCCGCCGGCCTGGTGGTCCTAGCCGCCGGCCCGGGCGGTGAGGACCACCGGGCCCCGTGGCGGGCGCTTCGCGCGGCCGGCCTTGGCGACCAGGAGCCGGCCACGCACCCGCGGCCGGCCGGCCGCTCCCTCGATGTGGGGAGTGAGGCCCGGTCCGGCCGCCGCCACGTAGTACCACCGGCGGTGCGACCTCCACCAGGTGCCGCTGACCGCGGCGTTCTGGTCGGGTCCGCAGTTTCCGGTCGTGTGGTGCTCGGTACGGCCGGCCAGCAGCGTCCCGTACGCCGTCGCACCGCCGTCGCCGTAGGTGTAGCGGGTGCAGATCCAGCGTCCCCGGTCACCTCCGGGAAGCTTGCCGGACCAGAACTCCCAGGCCGTCGCCGACGTCGCGGGACGGGCGGGCGCCGGGAGCGCGCAGGCGAGACGTTTCCACAGCCGGACGCCGGCGGTCGCGGTCCCTGAGGCTCCGGCCGGGGTCCGGTAGGCGACCGGGGCCGGCGTGATCCCCCCGAGGTCGGCCACGACGCGTGATCCGCCGGGCTGCCGGAGCCGGAGCAGCGGGCCCCGTCCGCATCCGCCCGCGTCCCGTACCGGCTCCGTCACGCCATCCCGTACGGTCACGGGCCCGCCGGACCTCGCCTCCGTCACCCCGGTGACCCACGGGGCCAGGAGATAACGGCCCTCGCCGAGTGCCAGGGGGCTCGAGGCGTCACCCGCGGGGAACACCTCCAGGCCGCCGAAGGCATCGCTGTAGCGGGCGATCCGGTCCCCCTCCCAGAGCAACACGACCCCGGCTCGCCCGGGGCCGCCGGCGAAGAGCAGCCGAGGGTCGCGCTCCCCCATCCGCTGCCGCCACGCCACGAGCGCACGGCCGGTGAGGTCGCGATCCTGGGTGAGCTCGCCCCGGGGCGGCCATACCGCGAACCCCGGTGGAGCGTGTCGCCAGGCGTCCTGGGAGGCCGTGACGAGGCGGGCCCGGTGGCCGTCCGGGGCCGCGGCACCGTTGGTCTTCGTCATGACCACCCCGGCGCCGAAGAGCACGGTGAGCACGGTGGCGACTCCGACCGGCAGCCGCGATCGCCGGCGCACGAGCGGACCCGGCATCAGATCCACATCCGGCGCGGGGAGCTCCGGGACCGTGTCGGCCGCCTCCAGCGCCGCGCGCGCGTTCCGGACTCCCGCCTCGACGAGCTCGTCACGGGCCTCATGCCGCGGGAGTGATTCGATCCGCAACAGCACATAGGCCGCGCGGGCCGCGGGATCGAGCCGGGCCAGCGCGGCGGTGAGCGCCGGGTCCGGGAGCCGCGCGGGCAGAGCGCGCAGCCACGGGCCGAGCATGACCCGCAGGCGCCACGACGGCAGGATCGCACGGCGGAGGACCTTCGCCCGGGCCCGCGCGTGCCCGTTCCCGGACGCGCACCGGGCGCGGCGCGGCAGGCTCCGGTCGACGATCCGCCGGGCGACCGCCAGCCGGTAGACGCGCTTCTGCCGCCCGGGCAGGACCAGATAGGCCAGACGGACGAGCCGGCGATAGTCGCCATCGATGTCTTCCGGCATTGTCGAACTCCTCTGGGCTCCTCTGGGCCTCGGACTGCCTGCGGCCCAGAGGCTAGGAAGCCGGGCGGCACGTCTCCCCCGACTTGAACGAACAATTACGACGGCGCGGGGCCCAGCACGTGATCCCGGGAACACCACGCCCGGTTCGCCCCCGTATTACCCTGGAGCCCCAGTGGCCCCGGCAGGCACCGTCCGGGGTCGCGGTCCGCCGGTCCCGGGCCGCCCCGCCGCCCCGCCGCCCGTGCCCGCCGGCCCGAATGCCGGGCGCCCGCCCGAAGCCTCCCATCAGCGCCGACCCGAACGAGAAGGACGATATGACCGAGGACGTTCCTGGGTACCGGGTCCTGGAGCAGGTCGGGGAGGGTGGATTCAGCGTCGTCTACCTCGCCTATCAGGAGCGCCTCGACCGTCAGGTGGCGCTGAAGGTGCTGTCGATCAATGCGGTCGACGAGGGATCGATGCGCCGGTTCCAGCGCGAATGCAAGATCACCGGAAGGCTCAGCGGCCATCCGAACGTGGTGACCGTGCTCGACACCGGCACGACCCGATCCGGCCGCCCGTACATCGCGATGGAGTACTTCGACCATGGCTCGCTGGCCGACCGCGTGGAGCGGGAGGGGCCGTTGCCGGTCGCGGACGTCCTGCGCATCGGCGTCAAGACGGCCGGTGCGCTGGCCGCGACGCACGAGACCGAGGTCCTGCACCGGGACGTCAAGCCGCAGAACATCCTCCTCTCGCGCTATGGCGAGCCGGCCCTGGCCGACTTCGGCATCGCCCGCCTGGTGGACTCCTTCGACGCCACGCACACCAACGCCTTCACCCCTCACCACGCCGCTCCCGAGCTCCTCGAGGGCAGGCCGCCCACGGTGGCCTCGGATCTGTACTCGCTCGGCTCGACCCTCTACCAGCTGCTCGCGGGCCGGCCGGCCTTCCAGGGGGCACCGGACGAGGGTCTCGCGCAGCTGATGCTGCGGATCCTCGGCGAGCCGCCCCCGGTGATCTCACGTGGTGACCTGCCGCGGCCGGTCTTCGACGCCATCGCCCAGGCCATGGCCAAGTCACCGCACCACCGCTTCAGCGGCGCGGTGGACTTCGCGCGACGGCTCCAGGTGCTCCAGGCCCAGCTCGGGCTGCCGGTGACCGATCTCCTGTACGCCGGCGGCGCGGCCGGTGCCCGCGCGGTCAGCGGCTCCGTCACCATTCCGCCCCAGCCTCCGGCCCCTCTGTCGGCCCCTCTGTCAGCCCCTCTGTCGACCCCTCTGTCGAACGGGGCCCCGCGGAATCCGTGGGCCCCGGCGGCGCCCGGACCCGAGGCCTTCGTCTCCTCGCCGGTGACCGGGGAGCACACCATGGGAACCACCGCGCCTCCGGCGCCCGCATGGCCCACCCGGCCCTCGGAGGAGGAGGCCACGTCCGGTCCGCGGACGGACATGGCCGGTGGGCGCACCGAGATGTTCGGCGGAAGGACCGACCACTTCGCCGGGCACGCCTCCTCCGACGGGCCCGGACGCGGACTGCTGGTGGCCGGCGCGGTCGCGCTCACCGGAGGTCTCGCCATCGGCCTCACCGCTGTCGTCGTCTTCACCTCGGGTTCCGCCAAGACGCCCGGACGGGGGCCCGAGCCGGTGTCCGTCCCCTCGCAGCCCGCCGCGCGGACCGGCGTCGGCCAGACCCCCGGAGATCAGCAGACCCCCGGAGATCAGCAGACCGGTGTGCGGCCGCTCACCGGGCACCAGATCAAGGCGGCCGCTCCGCGCGCGATCAAGGTCGTGGCGGTCGGCACCTCGGCCCGGCTCAGCTGGACCCTGCCTCCGAGCGCACGGCGGCTCCCCATCATCGTGCAGCGTTCCCCGGCCGGGCGGACGGCCGTCAGCTCAGCCGGCACCGGCGCGGTCACGACCACGGCCGGGGGGCTGAAGCCGCACGGGCGCTACTGCTTCCGGGTGGGCGCCCTGCTGTCCCCCGGCAACCCCCCGACCATCGCCTGGTCCGCGATCCGGTGCGTCCGCGCCCGGTGACGGCGCTCGGCCGGTGGCCTCGGGTCGGGTCCGGATCCGGCCCGGCCTCGGGTGGAGCGACCGGGGACCGAGCCGGCGGCCGAGCCGGCGGGCCGCGCCCACCTTGCTCTTCACCAGCCGGGCGGTCGCGTCGCAGTGCCGCCACGCCTCCTCGGCCGCACCCGCGTCCGGTCCCGAACCCGCGAACCCGGCCCGGTTGACCAGGTCCGCGAGCGGCGGCAGATGCGCCGCGGCCTCGGGACCGAGCCGGTCCACGCCGTAGCGCGCCACCTCGTGCGCCGTGAGCGTACGGCTGTCGGCCAGGCCCACGTCGCCGAGGTGCTCGAGGACGTGGTGCCAGGCTCCGGTGACGCGGAGCCCCGGGGTGGCGGCGTTGCGGCGCCGCCGCCCACGCCGGGCCCGTGCGGTGAGGGTCGCGGTGGCATAGCCCAGGAGCAGCGCGCCGGCCGGCGGGAGCGCGTAGACCCCCCACGGGGTGGGCTCCTCCTTCATGACCCGCGCGGGCGGGGGTTTCACCTGGTCCGTACGGCCGGTTCCGGCACCGCGACGTCGCGTGGCGGCGTTCTGCTGCTCCTGCTCGAGTTTTCGCAGGGTCTCTCCCGCGGCGACGGAGCCGTCGTCCTTCGACCGGCCGGCCCGCTCGGGAGTGGGAAAGAACGGCACCCAGCCCAGCCCGGTGAAGCGGACCTCCGGCCACACCAGGACATCACCTGAGCGCACCTGGCGGACGTCCCCGGCGGGCCGCCCCGGCCGGAAACCGACCACGACCCGGGTGGGCAGGCCGAGCGTACGGGCCAGCACCGCGTAGGAGGTGGCGAAGTGCTCCGGGGTGCCGCGCCGGCTCTCCCCGAGGAAGTAGTCGAGCTGGCGATAGTTGTGCCCGGGCGCGGCCGTCACGTCGTAGCGGGCGTGGGTCTTCAGCCAGCGGGACAGCATCGCGGCCTGCTCGATCGGCCCGACGGCACCTCTCGTCGCCTCCTGCGCCAACGCCCGGAACTCCGCGAGCTGAGGTGGCGGGCCCTTGGCGCCCGGTCCGTTCGGCAGCTCCAGCGCGCTCCTGGCCTCGGGGTCACCGGCCGGTACGGCGTCCGCGAGCTCCCCGGCGGCCCACTGCCGGACCGAGGAGGTGACCCGGTAGGCCTGGCCCGGCCGCAGCGGCCGGGCGGCGGCCAGCGCGCCACTGCCCGGGTCGGCCACCACGCCGAGTCCCTGAACCGTGCGCGGGCGGTCGGCGGCCGGCACCCACACGCCCGGCAGATCGTTGATGGTGATCTGCTGGTCGGCCTCACGCCGGGACCCTGCGACCGGGTCCGGCGGGACCCGGCCGCCGGTGGGCACGAACCGCGCGCCCGAGGTCCACGTGACACCGTCGAAGCGGTCCAGCACGGCGAGCCGCCAGTTCTCCGCCCGCCGCGACCGCACGGTGAACAGCACCTGGTCCGGGCTGAGCAACCACGCGCCCACGCGGTCCAGCGGGCTCACCCCGTCGCGCCGCTGTGGCGGCGGGGCCTGCACCTGCTCGCGCGGATCGTACGGATCACCGGAGACGGGCGCGTACGGCGCGGCGAGGAGGGCCAGCGCCGCGAGGACCGCGACGCCCGGGATCCCGGCCGCGTAGCGGCGCGGGCCCCCGCCGGCCCCGGTTCCGCCGGCCCTCAGCAGGGCCAGCGCGGCGATGAGGGCGACGGCCGCCGCAGCCGGCGGCCCGTTCGAGCCCGGACCTCCCACTCCCAGCACCAGCGCGACGGCGAAGACCACCAGCGCGGGAACGCAGGGGAGGACCCGCGGCGACGTCCGCAGGGCGATCTCCGCCCCGGCGAACGCACCCAGCCACACCGCCACGTGCACGAGAACGAGCAGCTCGGGTCGCGCGGGGGCGGGCAGCAGCGTGGTGAGGATCGCCTTCCAGGAGTCGCGCAGCGCCCTGCCGATCAGCCCCGGCACGGCCCCGTCGCCCAGTCGCCCGCGGAAGAGCGTGAGAGACACCGTCGCGGCCCAGGCGAGGAGGGTCAGCAGCACCGAGAGCCACAACGGCCACCGCGTGCCCCGGCGGGCACCCGAGATCAGCCCCGCGAGCACGGTCGGGACCACTGAGGCGACGGCCACCACCGGCAGCACGGCACTCCAGCCGAAGACCCGGTGGAACCCGAGTCCGGCCACCGCGGCGAGCCCGGCCGTGAGGGGCAGGGACGCGTGACCGCGCGTCACCGCGGCCCCTGTCCCACGCCGGTGAACCGCCGCGAGGCGACGCCGGCCAGGCCGGCCCGGAGCGTCATGGGCCTCGCCTCGCCCGCTGCCAGGCCGCTCCGAGCTCGTCGAGCTCGCGCACGTCGACGACCGTGACTCCGGGCAGGCCGGGCGCGGGCCCGTCCGGCCGGACCCGCACGCAGACGACGCGATCGAACCGGTTGCGCACGGCGCTGATCCGGCTCAGGTCGGCGCCTCCGGGGGTCACCACGATGAGGGACCCCCCGGCACGGACCCGCCGCACGATGTCCACGGTGGAGTCGGGCCCCTCGGCGGGCTCCACCCGGGCCAGCCGGTCGAGCACGGCCTCCACGTCCTCTGAACCGCCCCGGGTCTCGGCGACCGGCCCCGAGCCGGTGAGGATCCGCACCGGAAAGTTCGCCCGGCAGGCACCGGCCGCGACCGACGCGGCGGCGTCGACGGCCAGCTCGAAATCGTCCGGCTCCCGGTAGAGGCCGGGCCGCGCCTCGATGACGATCGTGGTGCTGGGCAGGCTGGCGTCCACGAGCTGGCGGACCATGAGTGTGCCGGTGCGGGCGCTGGACTTCCAGTGGATGTGCCGGAGGTCGTCGCCGATGACGTATTCGCGCAGGGAGTGAAAGGTCACGGTGCCGGCCGGAGCCCGGTCGCTGGTCGGGCCCTCGAGGTGGTGGGCCCGGCCGGAGGGCATGGGCGGCAGGCCGATCGTACGCGGATGGACCAGGAGCGTCCGCGGGCGGCCGTACTCCCGTACCCGCCGGGCGAGGCCGAGGGGGTCGGCTCTGATGAGCCGCAGCGGGCCCATCGGGATCTCACCGCGCCGGTCCGTGGGGAGCCGGTAGGTCACCGTACGCACCGCGCCGGCCCGCAGCCGCGGGATCGGCACCTCCACGGTCGTGGAGCCCGCCGCGTCGCTCGCCACCAGTCCGGCCCGGATGGCGCGCCCCGCGTTGGCGACGTGCAGCACGCCGACGGCGGGCTCCCCGCGCACGACCTTGAGCGGGGCGATCTCCCGGCGGACGTCGAGCCGCGGTTTCGGCAGCGTCCACAGCAGTGCGCCCCCGACCGCCGCCGCGGCGGCGAGCGCGAGCGCCGCCGGCTCGGGATAGCCGAGCCACCACCCGGCGGCGTAGAGCACCACCGAGGCGGCCGTGGTCCCCCGGCCGAGCGGTGTGAGCATGACGGCCTCAGACTCCGGCGGGCTGGGGAACCGGCACGCCGGCGAGCACCTCGGCGACGACGTCCGCGGCGCTCCGCCCGCGCAGCTCCGCCTCCGGGCTCATGATGAGGCGATGCGCGATGACGTGGCCGGCGAGGGCCTTGACGTCCTCGGGCAGGACATAGGCCCGCCCGGCCGCGGCGGCGCGGACCCGGGCGGCCCGCAGCAGGGCGAGGCTCGCGCGGGGGCTGGCGCCGAGCCGCAGGTCCTCGTGGGCGCGCGTGGCGGCGACGACCTGGACGAGGTAGTCGACGATGGGACCGGCGACGTGGACGCGGGTCGCGAACTCGATCATCCGCGCGACGTCGTCGCGGCCGGAGACCGGGGGCATGCGGTCGAGCATCGCGCCGGTGGGCGTCCCCGCGAGCACCGCCACCTCGGAGGCGTGGTCGGGGTAGCCCATGGAGATCCGCATGAGGAAACGGTCGAGCTGCGCCTCGGGCAGGGGATAGGTCCCGTCCATGTCGACCGGGTTCTGGGTCGCGATCACCATGAAGGGCCGGGGCACCTGGTGCGCCTGCCCGTCCACCGTCACCCGCCGCTCCTCCATCACCTCGAGGAGAGCCGACTGCGTCTTCGGCGAGCCGCGGTTGATCTCGTCGGCCACGACGATGTTGGCGAAGATCGGACCGGGGTGGAACTCGAAGGCGTTGCCGGCCTGGTTGAAGATCGAGACCCCCGTGACGTCGCTGGGCAGCAGGTCCGGGATGAACTGGATCCGGTTCCACCGCGCCTCGACGGAGGCGGAGATGGTGCGCGCGAGCGTCGTCTTGCCGACCCCGGGCACGTCCTCGACGAGGAGGTGACCCTCGCTGAACAGGCAGATCAGAGCCAGCTCGACCTTGTCGCGCTTGCCCCGGATGACCTGTTCGATGTTGGTCGCCAGACCGTGGAAGAGCCGGGCGAACCGCATGGCGAGCGCGTCGGCGTCGGCCGTCTGGTGGTTTCCCGTCACGTGCGTCTCCCCCTCAGTCATCGCACTGGAACAGCGGCGGATTGGGGAAGCCGCCCTTCGGCGTGGTCATCAGCGTCTCGTTCAAATAGCCGGTGCCGCCGTTCCAGACGATGCGGTTCCAGACGTCGCTGGTCCGGTTCGACTGTGTCTCGTGGTAGCTCCCTCCCCGCACCTGGCAGATCACCGTGATCGCGATGTACTGCCCCTGGGGGATACTCCCGATCTGCTGCCCGGTCGTATTCGGCTGGGAGCGGACCAGGGTGTTGGTCTGGTCGTTGTTGGCGTTCTGGTACTGCCCGCGCGGGTACGTGAGGTCGGCCGTCGTCGACAGGGGCGCGCTCGTGCCGGCGCCGTTCTGTGCGCGGAGCGTGTACTGGTACTGCCGGTTGTTGGTCAGGCCCGTGACACCGTGCGTCGTCCCCGAGACCGTCGCCGATCCGGTCGGACCGGACACCTGGTAGGTCACGTCGCGGCCCGTGGCCGGCTGCCAGCTGAGGTTGGCCCCGTGGTCGACGGCCGCGGCGGTGAAGCCGGAGGGCTGGCCCGGGACCACGCAGGGCCGGGCCGGCGGGCTGGGCGCGGAGAGCTTCTCCGCCTGCCTCTTGTTCTGGTCCCGGTAGCGCACCGCGACGCGGAAGGCGTATTCCTTGCCGCAGGTCCCCCCGGTGAGGGTGAACGTGAGGCCGGTGGCGCCGGGCCTGATGGTCCGGGGGCTCACGGACAGGCCCTGCGGATCCTTGAGCACGTAGCCCAGCGGCTTTCCGCCGGCCGAGGGCTGGAAGGACACGATGATCCGGCCGTCACCGCTCATCGAGGAGACGTTCATCGGCTCCGTCGGAGCCTCCCACGGGGCGGGGACGCGGACCGGCCGGGTCGGTACGGGATTGGGCCGGGCGCCGTTGTCGTTCGGGTTTCCGAGGTCGCCGCCGGGCCGGGCCTGGGTCGGAATGGGTCGGCGCCGCCCTCCGGGCACCCGGACGGCGTACTTGCTGATCCGGCGCACGGCACCGGCCGGGTCGAGGGCGAGGGTCGCCTCACCATGCGGGTCGTCGACCCAGAGCAGGCCCTCCTTGACGAACGTCTCCAGCGCTCCGGGGCGTCCGGTCACGGGGACCTGGGCCTCGAACCGGTTGGTCGCCCAGTCGTAGATGTGCAGCCGGCCGGCGGTCTGGTCGGGGATGTAGACCTTGGAGCCGAGCATCTGCGGGGGACCGAACCGGTGGGTCAGGAGCTTCAGCCGCACCGAGGTGACGCCGCCGGTGAGCGAGTTCAGCAGCACGAGGACGCCGGGCCGCCGGGCGAGCAGCGGCACGACCTGACCGTCCGTCGCGGCCGGGAACAGCACGCCGCCCCGCCCCGCCTGGGCGACCGTGGAGGGCAGGGACACCTTGAGCCTGGGCCCGGCGGGGTCCACGATCGTGGCGGTCGCCGCCGTGGAGTCGGTCACCACCGCCGACCCCGCGGCGATGGTCAGCGCGAGCGCGTCGCCCGCCTTCCCCACCACGACGGGCCGCGCCTGCCCGGTCCCCTGGAACGGAACGACCTGCCCCAGGGCGGGCACCGGCACCCACAACGTCCCCTTGCCGTCGATGGCCGCCTGGCCCAGCGGCGCGGTGAGCGTCGCCGGCCCGCCGACGGCCGCGAGGGAGACGGGGTCGATCCGCTGCACAGTGCCCTTGGCGGGATCGATCGCATAGGCGGAGCCGTGGCCGATGGCCACCTGCAACCCCGTGGCGCCGAAGGCACGGCTCTGGTCGATCTTCAATTGCGCCGGGTCGATCCTGGAGACCACGCCGGTCCGCTGGTCGACGATGAGGACCGTGCTCCCGTCCTGCACGATCCTGACATCGTGGCCCCGCATGCCGGGGATGAGGTTCGTCTTGCCGTCGACCTTGCCCGCGAGGCCGTTGGCGTGCACGACCATGCCCCTGCTCGACGCGTTCAGCCAGGCCCCGACATCGGAGAGCCGATACGTGGCGCTCGCCATGCCCACCCCGAACACCACCGCGGACACGGACAGCGCCCCGACGAGACCGATCGCCACCTGGCCGGTGAGCCGGTCGTGCCTGAACACATCGCCCAGAAGGCCCGCGGCCCCGGGCCGTCGCCGCACGTTCACCGTCACCCTCCCGTCCAGCCCGCTGATCTTCCGCGCATCGCGCCGCGGGAGATCGTGTTCCGGCTCTGTCACACCGATCACGCGCGAATCAGAGACAAAATAGCGACTACCGCCCACCACCGTTCAAGGAACCTCAGACTGCCCCCGACCGCCCCGGGGTTCCCGGCCTCCACATCGATCGCTCACCGCCGTCCCGGCCCCGGAGAACCCCGGGGACCCGAAGAACACGGACGCGGCCGGGACCGAACGGATCCGCGGCGGCCGGCGTCATAGTCCTCGACGACCGACCGACCGGTGATCACGTGACACCCTGGTGATCCCAGCCGGCGTAACCCGAGGGCGGAAGTGGATACAGCGAACATCGGCGATCTGTGGGATCGCCTGACCGGGACACAGCCGGCCCCTCCCTGGTGGCTCGTGGTGATGGTCGGGGCCATCGCCCTCCTGGGCGTGGCCCATCCCCCGACCTGGCGGGTCGCCCGCAATGTGGTGACGATCGCGCATGAGGGCGGCCACGCCCTGGTGGCGCTGGTCTTCGGCCGCAAGCTGGACGGCGTCCGTCTGCACTCCGACACCTCCGGCGTCACGGTCTCGCGCGGTAAGCCCACCGGGGCCGGGATGGTGTTCACCGCGCTCGCGGGTTACGCCGCCCCGCCGCTCCTGGGGCTGGTCTTCGCCCTGCTGCTCAGTGACGGGCGCATCACCCTGATGCTGTGGGCGTCCCTGGCGCTCCTGGCGGCCATGCTGATCATGATCCGCAACGTGTACGGCGTCGTGTCCGTGGTGGGCACCGGTGCCATCATCTTCGCGGTGTCCTGGCTCGGGGACGCCACGGTGCAGGCCGGCTTCGCCTACCTGGCCGCGTGGTTCCTGCTCCTCGCCGGAGCCCGGCCGGTCATCGAGCTGCAGCGGATGCGCGCCCGGCACCAGGCTCCCCGCTCCGACGCCGACCAGCTGGCCTACCTCACCGGCGTGCCGGGACTGGCCTGGGTCGGCGTGTTCGGCATCGTGGCACTGGTGTCACTGCTCGCCGGCGCCCAGTTGCTGTTCCCCGACACCGCCTCACTCCCCCGGCTCTCCGACCTCCCCGGGATCTGATCCGGCCGCGGGCCCGCCGGCCCATGCGGCGACGCTGTCCGTGCGGTTCCCGGCCGGGACGTTGAGGCCGGCCCCACGGCCGGATGCGGCCAGGCGCGGCATCCGTGGCCCGCTGGGGCCGACGATGGCGACATGGCCGTCACCAAGCTCGATCGCAGCAAATACCGGCGCAAGCGCCAGGCGCGGCTTCGGCGGCACCGCCGCCGAAGCCGGGGCACGCTGGGGAAGGGCAACGGCCACTGACCCACGGGCCCGCCGACCCGGGCCCTGCCGCCGTGTCCCCGGGCAGGGCCGGATCCGGGCCGTAATGTCGGTGCGCCCCGATAGCTTCTGCGTGTGATGGAGCGATGGGGGCGGGAGCAGGTGCTCGGACTGGCGCCGGATGCTTCGTCGCACAAGGCGGCGGCCGCGGTGGCCAAGCCCGCGAAGTGGACCGGGACCGGAACCGACGGGAGGGCCGTCTGGGGTGAGTGCGAGGGCAGCGGCAAGACCGCCTACCGCGCGAGTGCCGACCTGTCCGGGCCGGCCTTCCGGTGCTCCTGCCCGAGCCACAGGTTCCCGTGCAAGCACACCCTCGGGCTGCTGTTGCTGTGGAGCGATGGAGCGGTCGGCGAGGAGGATCCGCCCGGCTGGGTGACGCAGTGGCTCATCGAACGGCGGGACCGGGCGGACAGGGCAGAGGCGCGCCGTACCGCCAAAGGACCCACGGTCCGCGACTCCAAGACCGCCGAGCGCCGCGAGGGGCGGGTGGACGACGGCCTCGAGGAGTTCGACCAGTGGTTGCGCGACCAGGTCGCCCGGGGCCTGGCTCAGGCGGAGAAGGCCCCCTACCGGCTGTGGGACGACGCCGCCCGCCGGCTGGTCGACGCCCAGGCCGGGGCGCTGTCGAGCAAGGTGCGGGACCTCGCCGCGATCCCGCGGCGGGGCGCCGACTGGCCGCAGCGCCTGTTGGAGGAATACGCGCTGCTGCGGTTACTGATCACCGGGTTCCGGCGCCGCGACCTGCTCCCGGAGGCGTTGCGCGAGACCGTACGGGCCCGGGTCGGCTTCACCCTGGGCCAGGAGGAGGTCCTCGCGGGCGCCCGGATCCGTGACCGGTGGTACGTCGCCGGATCCCGTGACAGCGAACAGGACCGGCTCATCACCCGGCGGGTCTGGCTGCGCGGCCGGGAGTCCGGCAGGTCCGCACTCGTCCTCTCCTTCGCCGCGCCGGGCCGGGCCCTGGACTCGTCGCTGGTGGTGGGCGGCACCGTGGACGCCGACCTGGCCTTCTATCCGGGGGCCCAGCCACTGCGCGCCCTCGTCGCCGCACGTCACGGCGTGACCGGGACGGAGGCCCCGGCGGGCACGACGGTCCAGGGGCTGCTGCGCGAGCACGCCGCCGCACTCGGCCGCGATCCATGGGTCGACCGGTGGCCCGCGGTGCTCGAGGACGTACGGCTCGCCCGTGTCGGCGGTGAGCCCCACGTCGTCGACCGGCACGGCGACGCGCTGCCGCTCCGTACGGGCATGCCCTGGCGGCTGCTGGCCGTCTCCGGAGGCGCGCCGGTGACCGTGGCCGGTGAATGGTCCGCACGCGGGCTCCTGCCGCTGTCGGGATGGCATCGCGAGGAAGGACCCGTGGTCCTGTGAACACGTGGAACGAGCACGTCAGCGCGGCCCTGGTCGGCACCAGGCGGCGCCCGGCCCCCGCGCTTTCAGACACCGCACTTCCGGACACCGCCCTCCCGGACACCGCGCCCGGAGAGGCGGGCGGCGCCGATCCGGCCGCCCGGCTCCTGGATCAGGCCGCGCTGCTCACCGTGCGACGGCGTGCGGGGGTGCGCCCCGGAACGGCGGAGCCCATCGCCGCCGCGCCGGTGGAGACCGCGCCGGTCGTCTCACCCGAGGCCGCACGCCGCCTGCGGCAGATCCTGGCCGGGGAGCAGGTCCGGGTGTTGCCGGAGTGGCTGGACAACGCCGCGGAAAGCGGCCGGCGGGTGCCGCCGCGGCTCCTGCCCGAGCTGCTCGAAAAGGGCCGCGCCGACCGGGGACTCCGGCCGTACATCGCACGGGCCGCGGGCCGGCGTGGCCTCTGGCTGGCGCTGCAGAACACCGACTGGGCCTACCTCGTGGCCGTGGACGACGGCGACGACAGGCCGGCCGATCCGCGGGTATGGGAGACGGGGACGCGCGGCGAGCGCATCGCCTACCTGACACGGCTGCGCGCCACCGACCCGGCCGCGGCGGTCGTGGCGTTGCGAGGGGCCTGGGCCGGCGAATCCGCGCCGGACCGGGCCGCCTTCCTTTCCACCCTGCGGCGGGGGCTCGGCCGTGGGGACGAGGACTTCCTCGAGGCGGCGCTGGACGACCGTGGCCAGGACGTACGCCGCATCGCCGCGGACCTGCTCGCGCGGCTGCCCGGCTCCGCCTACGCGGTGCGCATGACCGAGCGGGCCCGCCGCTGCCTGCGGGCCGAGGACCGGACGGTCCGGGAGCGCACCCAGCGCTGGATCGTGGTGGAGGCCCCCGAGGGCCATGACGACACGATGGAGCGCGACGGGATCCCCTTCCACGCCACCGAGCGTGTGGGCAACCGCTCCGGATGGCTCCGCGAGGTCATGGCCCGCTCCCCACTGTCCACCTGGACCGGGCTGTTCGGCCTGGAGGCGATGGAGGCCGTCTGCCTGCCGATCGCCGGCGCCGTGGACCACGACGTGCACAGCGCCAAGGACGTGCACCTCGGCTGGGCTCGTGCGGCGCTTCGCCAGAACGACGCCGGGTGGGCACGGGCGCTGCTCAGGGGCGGCGTGGTCCTCGAGGAGGTGGAGGTCCTTGCCGACCTGCTGACCGTACTCCCGGAGAACGAACGCGACGGTGCGGCCGCGGACCTGGTCCGGTGGGTGGACGGACGGGACGAGATGCTCCGGGTGCTCGGCCGCATCCCCGGTCCGTGGACCGGTCAGCTCGCCGACGTGGTGCTCGGCACGCTGGTGACCGCCGCCGGGGAGAGCGACGCGGGCTGCGTGGCCCGGCTGTGCCGGCTCGCCGATGAACGGCTCACCCCGGACGCCGCACCGCGTCTGAACGAGATCGTCCCCGCCCGGACGGAGTCCTGGCCCCTCACCGAGCTCGCCGAGACCCTGCGCTTCCGCCACGACATGCTGGCGGAGCTGCGGTGAGCTCAGGCACCACACCGACGTTCCGGACCGGCACGGACCGCGCCGGCCTTCCCCGCCCTGCCCGGCCGTGTCCGGCCCTACCCCCTCCATAGTCCTGAAGGAGCTTTCGTCATGACCGAGGCCGTGCTACGCCCGCACGCCGAGCAGCAGTACGCCGCCGAACTCGCCCTGCTCGCCGAGCACGACGAGCGTCCCCGGCCGCCCGGGTGGCGCCTGTCCCCCTGGGCCGTGACGACCTATCTCCTCGGCGGCACCCTCCCGGACGGATCCGTGATCAGCCCCAAATACGTGGGCCCACGACGCCTCATGGAGGTGGCCGTGGCCACGCTCGCGACCGACCGGGCACTGCTGCTGCTCGGCGTGCCGGGGACCGCCAAGACATGGGTGTCGGAGCACCTCGCGGCGGCGGTCAGCGGCGATTCCACCCTGCTGGTGCAGGGCACCGCCGGTACGGCCGAAGAGGCGATCCGATACGGCTGGAACTACGCGCGGCTGCTGGCGGAGGGCCCCTCTGAGGAGGCCCTGGTGCCGAGTCCCCTGATGAGGGCGATGCGGACCGGGGCCGTCGCCCGCATCGAGGAGCTCACCCGGATGCCCTCCGATGTGCAGGACGCGCTCATCACGATGCTCTCGGAGAAGACCCTCCCGATCCCCGAACTCGGGACCGAGGTCCAGGCCCGCCCGGGCTTCACCGTCATCGCCACCGCCAACGACCGCGACCGGGGCGTCAACGAGCTCTCGAGCGCGCTACGCCGCCGGTTCAACACCGTCGTGCTGCCGCTGCCGGCCAGCGCCGAGGACGAAGTCGACATCGTCGCCCGCAGGGTGGACCAGATCGGCACGACGCTCCAGCTGACGGACGCCACCGCCGGTCTCGAGGAGATCCGCCGGGTCGTGACGATCTTCCGGGAGCTGCGCTCCGGCCGGACCGACGACGGCCGGACGAAGCTCAAGTCGCCCAGCGGCACGCTCAGCACAGCGGAGGCGATCTCGGTGATCACCAGCGGCCGGGTCCTGGCGGCTCACTTCGGTGATGGCGTGCTCCGGGCCGCGGACATCGCCGGGGGAATCGTCGGAGCCGTCGTCCAGGATCCGGTGTCGGACCGGGTCATCTGGCAGGAATACCTCGAGACCGTGGTCCGTGAGCGCGCGAACTGGCGGGACTTCTATCGCGCCTGCCGCGAGGTCTCGTGAGCGTGCTCGCACATTCCGACGAGCGCGTGCGGATCTTCGGGATCCGCCATCACGGGCCCGGCTCGGCACGGGCCCTCCGCCGGGCACTCGAGGACTTCAAGCCCGACGTCGTGCTGGTCGAGGGGCCTCCCGAGGCCGACGCCATCGCCTCGCTCGCCGCGGACCCCGACATGGTGCCGCCGGTGGCGCTGCTGGCCTACGCCCCCGCGGAGGAAGAGGAGGGCCGGCGGGCGGCGTTCTGGCCGTTCGCCGAGTTCAGTCCTGAATGGCAGGCGATCCGTCACGCCACCGGGGCCGGGGTGCCGGTGCGGTTCTGCGACCTCCCGGCCGCCCACCAGCTCGCCGAGGACGCCGAGCCCGGAAGCGGGTCCGGGCCGGAGCCGGGGCGGCCCGGTCCCGGCCCCGGGGAGCAGGCCGGTCCTGACGCGTCGCCGGAGGCCGGCGACCCGCCGTCGGCCGACCCGGAGCAGGTGCGCCTGGACCCGCTGGGCCTGCTGGCCGAGGTCGCCGGCTACGACGACACCGAGCGCTGGTGGGACGACGTCGTCGAACACCGGCGTGAGGGACCCGCGCCGTTCGAGGCGATCGCCGAGGCGATGACCTCGTTGCGTGAGCACGCCCCGCCCATGCCGGAGGCGTACGCCCGGCGGGAGGAGCGGCGTGAGGCCTTCATGCGCAGGACCGTGCGCCGCGCTCTCAAGGACGGATACGAGCGGGTGGCCGTGGTCTGCGGCGCCTGGCATGTGCCGGCCATCGCGGCCGGGCTCCGGCCGTCCCGGCACCCCGGGGCCGCCTCCGCCTCGGGCGATGACGAGATCCTGCGGGGCCTTGCCAAGGTCAAGGTCTCACTGACCTGGGTGCCGTGGACGCACGGGCGGCTGGCGAACCGGTCCGGTTATGGCGCGGGCGTCCGGTCACCCGGCTGGTACGAGCACCTGTTCCGGTCGCCCGACCGGCCGGTCGAGCGGTGGCTCACCGAAGCGGCCCGGGTCCTGCGTGACGAAGACCTTCACGTGTCCTCGGCGCACGTCATCGAGGCCGTCCGGCTGGCGGAGGCGCTGGCCGTGCTCCGGGGGCGGCCGCTCGCCGGGCTCGAGGAGGTGACCGAGGCCACCCGAGCCGTGCTCTGCGAGGGCGCCGAACTCCCGGTGCGGCTCATCCAGCGCCGGATGGTCGTCGGGGAACGGCTCGGCGCCGTTCCCGACAGCACGCCCATGGTGCCGCTGCAGCGGGACCTGCAGGCCGAGCGGCGCCGGTTGCGCCTGAGCCCCTCGGCGCTGGAGAAGGAGCACGAGCTCGACCTGCGCAAGCCGACCGACCTGGACCGCAGCAGGCTGTTGCACCGGCTGCGGCTGCTCGACGTCGACTGGGGCGTTCCCGCCCCGGCCGAACGCGGCAAGGGGACCTTCCGCGAGACCTGGACGCTGCTGTGGCGGCCGAGGTTCGATGTCGAGCTCATCGAGGCGGGCGTGTGGGGGACCACGGTGCGGGGTGCCGCCTCCGCGCGGGTCCGGTCCCTCGCGGCCGAGGCCGGGGCACTGGACGATCTGACCTCGCTGGCCGAACGCTGCCTGCTGGCCGACCTCGGCGACGCTCTCCCGGACCTCATGCGGTCCCTCGCCGACCACGCCACCGCCGACACCGATGTGATCCATCTGATGGCCGCTCTGCCGTCCCTGGTGCGGACCCTGCGCTACGGCGACGTGCGCGCGACCTCGACCGGACCACTGCGCACGGTCGTCGACGGCCTGGTCGTGCGGATCTGCGTCGGCCTGCCGCCGGTCGCCTCCGGTCTCGACGACGACGCGGCCCGCGCGCTGCTCCAACGGGTCGACGAAGTGCACGACGCGCTCGGCCTGCTCGAGGACCATGCCCACATGGGACGTTGGCAGGACGCACTCGCCGGCCTCATCGACCGGCGCGGACTCCACGGCCTCATCGAGGGACGGCTCACCCGGCTGCTCCTCGAGGCCGGGCTGCTGGACGACGGCGACACGCCGGCCGGCTCCGGCGGGCGGGACACCGGGCCGGCAGGGGCCGAAGGCAGGCGGGAGGACGACGCCGCCCGCACGCCCGCGGGTGACGTGCGGGATCCGGCCGGGACACCGGAGCGGGCGGTCCTCGCCCGGTCACGGCCTCTCGGCACGGTCGCCGACCGCATGGCCCGGGCCGTGTCGGTCGGAGAGTCGCCGGGCCGGGCGGCCGCGTGGATCGAGGGCTTCCTCGCCGGCGGCGGCCTGGTCCTGGTCCACGACGACATGCTGCTGCGGCTGGTGGACCAATGGATCGCAGGCCTGGCCGAGGACGGGTTCAGCGATGTGCTGCCGCTGCTCCGGCGCACCTTCGCGGACTTCACGGGACCGGAACGGCGGTCGATCGGCGAGCGCGTGGCCCATCTCGGCACCGCACCCGCACGCGTGCCGGAGCTCGACGAGGACCTCGACGCCGAGCGAGCCGGCCTGGCCGCCCGGGGCGTGGCCGAGATCCTCGGCTGGACGATCACCCCACCGCCGTGACCTCGCCGGTGGCGTGCGAACGACTTCGAGAGCACGACCTCTGTGAGATCACGGCGGGTGGCGACGACTGCGGGAGAGCATGTGAACGGTGACGAGAGGCTGCGGCGCTGGCGGCTGGTGCTCGGGGCCGAGGCCGCCGACCACACCGGTGTGACGCTCGAAGGCCACGAGGCCAGGATGGACGCCACCCTGGAGGCGTTGTACGGCGGGGCCGCGGCCGGGGGCCGGAGCCGCCGGAGCGGCCGCACCGGGGGGCTCGGCGGTTCCGCCCCGAGCGTCGCCCGCTGGCTCGGCGACATCAGGGAGTTCTTCCCCTCCACGGTGGTCCAGGTCATGCAGAAGGACGCCATCGAGCGGCTCGACCTCACGCACCTGCTCCTCGAGCCGGAGATGCTCGAGGCCTTCGAGCCGGACGTGCACCTGGCCGGCACCATCCTGTCGCTCAACAAGGTGATGCCGGAACGCGCCAGGGAAACGGCCCGCATGGTCGTACGCAAGGTGGTGCGGGAGCTGGAGGAGCGGCTGGCCGAGCGGACCCGCTCGCTGATCGGCGGAGCCCTCGACCGGTCCGCGCGGGTGCGGCGGCCGCGGCGGCTCGCCGACGTGGACTGGGACCGGACCATCCGCGTCAACCTCCGGCACTACCTGCCCTCGCACCGGACCGTGGTCCCCGAGCGCCTGGTCGGGTACGGCCGGCGGCGGCAGGCCGTCGAACGCGACGTCGTGCTGTGCGTCGACCAGAGCGGATCCATGGCCGCGTCGGTCGTCTACTCGGGCGTGTTCGGCGCGGTGCTCGCCTCGATGAACTCGCTCCGGACCTCACTCGTGGTGTTCGACACCTCGGTGGTGGACCTGACCGGGCGGTTGCACGACCCGGTGGAGGTGCTGTTCGGCACGCAGCTGGGCGGGGGCACCGACATCAACCGGGCGATCGCCTACTGCCAGGGCCTGATCACCCGGCCGACTGAAACGATCTTCGTGCTCATCAGTGATCTCTACGAGGGCGGGGTTCGCGCCGAGATGCTCAAGCGGGTGGCCGCGATGCTCGCCGCGGGCACCCAGGTCATCGCGCTGACGGCCCTGTCCGACGAGGGGTCGCCGGCCTACGACCGGCAGAACGCCGGCGCGCTGGCCGCCATGGGGGTCCCGACCTTCGCCTGCACCCCGGACGCCTTCCCCGAGCTCATGGCGGCTGCCGTGGAACGCCGTGATCTGCGGGAGTGGGCCGAAAGGAGTCTCCAGCAGAACTGACCCTCCGGTCTCGGCGCGGCCGGTTGCCCTGGCCGCGATGGGATGCCTACATTTGAACGTATGAGCGTTGCTTCACATAAGCCTCTCGACGAGTGCGCGGTGCGGGTGGTCGACCAGGCACGCGTGACGCTGGTGGCGGAGGCGATGCCGGGCGCCGAGTCGGTGGAAGAGCTCGCGCAGATCTTCGGGTTGCTGGCCGACCCGGGACGGCTCCGGGTGATCACCGCGCTCCTGGAGGGGGGCGAGATGTGCGTATGCGACATCGCCGCCGCGTGCGGGCACAGCGAATCCGCGGTCTCGCACGCCCTGCGCCTGCTGCGGGCCCACCGGGTCGTGCGGGTCCGAAGGTCGGGACGGATGGCCTACTACCGCCTGGACGACTCCCACGTCCGGATGCTGCTCGATCTGGCCCTGGTCCATATCGGCCACAAGGGTGAAGCCGACAAGGGGGAGAGCGATGAGCGCGGCTCGTGACCACGGCCACGGCCACGGCCACGGCCACGCCGTTTCGGCCGGCGCCGACCGCCGCTACCTGCTCGCCGCGCTGTCGGTGCTGCTCGTCTTCATGGCGGTCGAGGTCGTGGTCGGGCTCACCGCCCACTCACTGGCGCTCATCACCGACGCCGGTCACATGCTCACCGACGCCTTCTCCATCGCCCTGGCCCTGGTCGCCATGCGGCTCGCCGCCCGGCCGCCGCGGGGTGGCTATACCTATGGGCTCAAGCGGGCCGAGATCCTCTCCGCGCAGCTCAACGGGCTGACCCTCATCCTCCTGGCGGCGTATTTCGTCGTCGAGGCCGTCCGGAGGCTCCTCCACCCGCCCGAGGTGGCCGGCGCCCTGGTCGTGGCGACCGCGCTCGTCGGCATCGCCTTCAATGTGCTCGCCACCTGGCTGCTGGGTCGCGCGGACCGCACCAGCCTCAACATCGAGGGAGCGTTCCAGCACATCCTCAACGATCTCTACGCCTTCATCTCCACCGCGATCGCCGGACTGGCGGTGTGGCTCACCGGCTACGCCCGGGCGGACGCGATCGCCTCCCTGGTGGTGGCGGCGCTCATGCTCAGGGCGGGGTACGGGCTGCTGCGCGACGCGGGCCGGGTGCTGATGGAGGCGGCCCCGGCCGGTGTCGATCCGGGTGAGATCGGTGCCCGGCTGGCCCGGCGGCCCTGTGTGGAAGAGGTGCACGACCTGCATGTGTGGGAGGTCACGTCGGGCTACTGCGCGATGTCGGCGCACGTCCTCGTCGACCCCGGCGGGGACTGCCATGCCGTAGGCCGGGACCTGCGGCAAGTGCTGCATGAGGACTACGGCATCACGCACGCCACACTGGAGATCATCCACACGGCGGAACGGCTGGGCCGTACCGCATACCATTGCGAAGACCCCCATGGACCCCGGCACATCGCCGGGGAGGAGCCTCCCCATCCCCATGACGGGGACCACAACTGCGGGAGCTGACCCACGGTCCCCACCTCCCCGGCCGCCTGGCAGGCTATCTCATGGCTCCGGGGCCGGACCGGGGCCCGGAGACACCCCTGTCGTATCTGGAAGGATCGAACGAGTCCAATGCGCAGCAAGGACAAGCTCGAGGCCGCGATCCGGCAAGGAGGGCCCGCGGCCCTCATCGTCAACGTGCGCTCCCGCCGAGGTCAGCGCCACTTCGACCGGGCCGTCCGGCTCCTCGACGAGGCGGGCCTGCGGTTCGCCAAGGTCTTCCCCGTCTCCGAGCCGGACCGGCTCCCCGAGATCTTCGAAGAGGCCCTCGACCTGAACCCGGACCTGGTCGTGGTCGGCGGGGGCGACGGGACCGTCAAGGAGGCGGTCGGCCATCTCGCGGAGCGGGACGTCGCGCTGGGACTGCTCCCGCTCGGCACCACCAACAACTTCGCCCGCGGGCTGGAGCTCCCGGTGACCCTCGAAGGTGCCGTGTCGGTGCTGCGCCAAGGCAAGGTGGCCGACGTCGACGTGGGCCGGGTGCGCCGCAGCTCTGACCCGCAGGGCAAAACCGAGGACGTCTTCGCCAACATGATCAGCCTCGGGCTGTCGGTCCAGGTCGCCGAGCACGTCCCGCACGGGCTCAAGCGAGTGCTGGGCCGCGCCGCCTACGCCCTGACGGCCGCCCGGCTCATGCCGTCGCACCAGCCGTTCAAAGCGACCATCCGGCTCGGTGAGACGATCCACGAGCTCACGACCCACCAGCTCAACATCGCCAACGGCAGCCACCACAGCGGCCGTCCCATCGCCGGGGACGCCAGCCCGGACGACCGGATGCTCACCGTCTATCGGCTCGGCGACGAGGCACGTCTGCGGCTCGCCGCCGCCAGCCTGCGCCACGTGCTCACGGGACATCGCCGCAGCCTGCGTGAGGACGAGTTCATCAACACCGGTGACGAGTTCTACATCGAGACCGATCCGCCGATGGCCGTGGACGTCGACGGAGAGATCCGCGGCGAGACGCCGGTGCGGGTCACCCTGGTGCCGAACGCCCTGCGGGTCATCGTCCCGCAGAGCTTCCTCGACGACTAGGTGTACTAACCGGAGACATCGGTTGAGAGCCGCGCCCACGCTTTCTCTCTCGTCGACGCCTCCAACGCAGCTGCGAGATTGAGACTTACGAGACCAACCGCTCACGTGCGTTGTGACCAGAGCTGGTCGGTTCAACACCACGTTCGGGCTGGTTGATCTCGGCCCACACCGCATCGAGGGAGAGGCCAAGGACATCGGCGATCGCAGCGATGGTCGGGAAGGCAGGGGTCGCTACGCGGCCCGACTCGATCTTCCGGAGGGTCTCCGGTGAGACACGCGCATCGAGCGCGGTCTCGAGCATCGAGCGCTCTCCCCTGGCGCGACGCAACAGGGCACCGAGGCGCTGTCCGCGCTCGACCTCTGCGGGTGTGAGCGGCAACCTGACCATGGCTCCGATTCTAGTACCGGGATAATATGGCCGGGATAGTTATTGGATGCGTAAGAAGGACGCCGCATGATCGAGATCCTGAACCCCACCGAACTGGCCCGAGCAAAAGAGACAGGCGCCCTGGTCGGTGACATCTTGCAGACGCTGAAGAGCCGGAGCACGGTCGGCACGAACCTCCTGGACATCGACCAGTGGGCCCAGGCCATGATCATCGAGGCCGGAGCGCAGTCCTGCTACGTCGACTACGAGCCATCCTTCGGACGCGGGCCGTTCGGACACTACATCTGCACGGCCGTCAACGACGCCGTGCTCCACGGACTGCCATACGACTACACGCTTGCCGACGGCGACCTGCTGACACTCGACCTCGCCGTCTCCAAAGGAGGAGTCGCTGCAGACTCTGCCATCAGCTTCATCGTGGGCGACTCAAAGCCCCCGGAGAGCGTCGCGATGATCAGCGCGACCGAACGCGCGCTGTACGCAGGGATAGCCGCTGCCGGACCCGGAGCTCGCATCGGCGACATCTCCCATGCCATCGGCTCATCCCTCCACGAAGCTGGGTATCCGATCAACACCGAGTTCGGAGGTCACGGCATCGGATCAACGATGCACCAGGACCCGCACGTTTTGAACACCGGACGACCCGGCCGTGGATACAGACTGCGCCCTGGGCTGCTGCTGGCACTGGAGCCTTGGGTCATGGCGGACACCGCTGAGCTCATCACTGATGCCGACGGGTGGACGCTCCGAAGTGCGACAGGCTGCCGGACAGCACACAGTGAGCACACGATCGCTATCACCAGCGACGGAGCCGAAATCCTCACCTTGCCAAAGCAGGCGCACTCGTGAGGTCGGAGCCACACCTACCCCTTCGCTCCTGGCGCCTCATCGCGAATCACCGGTGAAAAGGAAGGGTTCCGATGTCTCACGTCAACGCTGCACTGACTCCTCGACACCGTCTCACCGTCGCTCGTCTCGTCGTCGACGAAGCTTGGCCGATTAGTGAGGTCGCGGCTCGCTTTCAGGTGTCCTGGCCCACGGTGAAGCGGTGGGTCGACCGTTATCTCGCTGGCGAGTCCATGCAAGATCGATCGTCGCGGCCCAAGTCTTCGCCGAAAAAGACAAACCGCTCGACGACGAAACGGTGCGTCAGCTTGCGAATGCGTCTGCGGGAAGGACCAGTCCAGCTTGCCGCGCGACTCGGCATCGCCCCGTCCACGGTGCACCGCATCCTGAGATCGGCGCGGTTGAACCGGCTCTCGCACATCGACCGTGCGACCGGTGAACCGACCCGCCGCTACGAGCACCCATACCCCGGGTCGCTCATTCATGTGGACGTGAAGAAGGTAGGGAACATCCCCCACGGTGGCGGCTGGCGCTTCGTTGGACGATCCCGGGGCCAGAAGAATCGTGCGTCGACGCCGGACAAGCCGAAGAACAAGTGGCACGGCCCCAAGATGGGTTACGCCTTCGTGCACACTGTCATCGACGACCGCTGTCGCGTCGCCTACGCGGAGACACACGACGACGAGACCGCCATCACCGCCGCCGGCGTCCTGCACCGCGCCGTCGAGTGGTTCGCGCATCGTGGCGTCACCGTTGAGCGGGTGCTTTCAGACAATGGGAGCGCCTACAGGTCTCACCTGTGGCGAGACGCCTGCGAAAAACTCGCCATCAAGCCGAAGCGGACCCGCCCGTACCGCCCGCAAACCAACGGCAAGGTCGAGCGCTTCCACCGCACCATGGCCGACGGGTGGGCATATGCCCGCTGCTATCGGTCAGAACTCGAGCGCCGAAAGGCCCTGGAAGCATGGCTGCATCACTACAACCACCACCGACCCCACACTGCCTGCGCCAGTCAGCCGCCCTTCACGCGATTGATCAACGTGCCCGATCAATACAACTAGGGCCTGTTTCGAAGTCCGCTGTGTGGCGGTGTGTCGAGTCCGGTGAGCAGTGAGGTCTCCGGTAAAGGGTTCATCGACCAAGAAGAACCAGATATCCGGAGACCTCGTGGCCGGCCTAGCGGTGGCGGGGTGAACGCCGAGCCAGGCGATCATGCGCTGGGGCTCTCGCGCGGCGGCCTGTCGACCAAGCTGCACCTGGCGGCCGAGCGAGGACAGCGGCTGTTGTCGCTGGTGTTGACCGGCGGGCAGCGCGGGGACGCCCCGCAGTTCGAAGCGGTGATGGCAGGGATCGATGTTCCCCGGCTCGGCCCCGGCCGCTCGCGCACCCGGCCCGAGTGGCTACACACCTACAATCACCACCGCGGCCACACCGCGCTGAGGGGCCAGCCACCCGCCAGCCGCGTCCCCAACCTCACGGGACAGAACACCTAGATCCACGACCTTGCCCGGGACACCGGTAACGGCGCGCCCGTCCGTCTCCGGCCGCCCGGGGCCCAGCATCGCCCGCCGAGCATCGCCGTTCACCGAGGGCGGGCGGCGGTACCGGCGACGGCAGGGACGAGGCCGACACCGACGGTCCGGGACGCGGGCCGAAGGGCACACCCTGGCGTAGCGTTGATGTGTGGGCCGGGGCTGTGGTCGCCGAAACGCCACTGGCGGAAGGCGATCCCAGCCGCGCGGTACCGGCACGGCGAGGCGGACCCAGCCCCGGCTCGGGTGCCCGGACGCCGCGGCGGCCGGCGGATTCCATCTCTGGCGTCGGCGCCGCCATCCGGCCGATCCGGACACGCCACAGCGCCTTTCACCGATGAGAGCAGACGATGCACACCATCATCGTGGTGATCACCGGCCTCGCCGGTGCGACGGTCGCCGTGCTCACAGTGGCGTCCGCACTGCAGACGTTGGTCGTGCCCCGCGGCACCACGCTGATCACCCACTGGGTCCAGCACACGGTCCGCGCCGCTTTCCTCATGTGCACGCGGGGCTCGCGGGACTACCGGACGTGCGACCGCATCATGGCCAGGTTCGCGCCGACGACTCTGGTGGTGCTGCCGGTCGTCTGGTTGAGCCTGGTGCTCGCTGGGTTCGTGCTGATGTACTGGTCGCTCGGTGCCGACTCCTGGCGCAAGGCGTTCTTCGCCAGCGGCTCCGCGCTCTTCACGACGAACTTCGAGCCGACGGCGAACCCGCTGACGGGGCCGCTGTTGATGGTCCTGGCGGGTCTGGGGATGGGTCTGCTCGCCCTGGTCATCAGTTATCTGCCGTCCCTCTACCAGTGCTATTCCCAGCGGGAACTCCTTGTCACCAGCCTGGAGGTGGAGGCCGGATCACCACCGTCGGGACCGGGTCTGCTGGAAAGGCTGCTGCGCATCAAAGGACTGTCGCTGCTCGACACCTACTGGTCGGATTGGAAGCACTGGTTCAACGAGTTAGAGGACACCCATTCCGCCGTCCCCATCCTGGTCTTCTTCCGGTCTCCGGCGCCCGAGCGGAGCTGGGTGAACGCCGCGGGCGCGATTCTGGACTCCGCGGCGCTCGTGCTGTCCGCCATCGACACGCGGGGCAACCCGCAACCCGGGGCGAAACTGTGCATCCGGTCCGGATACCTCGCACTACGCCGCATCGGCCACTATTTCGGCATGCCCTACGACCCCGCCCCCGGACCCAACGCCCCGATCGCCGTGAGCCGGGCCGAGTTCGACCGGGCGTGCGAGCGCCTCGCCGAGGCGGGCGCCACGCTCAAGGCCGACCGCGACCGGGCATGGCGCGACTTCGTCGGCTGGCGCGCCACCTACGAAGGCCCGCTGCTGCGGTTCGCCTTCCTGTGCATGGCGCCTCCGGCCCCATGGTCGTCCGACCGGCCCATCCCCTTCCACGGCCCACCGGTCTCCCTGCGGCGCGCCCGGTTCCGGCTATGACGTCGTCTCATTTGGTGAGTCGGCGGTTGCAGATGAGTGCGGCGGCGATGCCGACGAAGGCCAGGAAGTGTTCGGGTTTTCGTTCGTAGCGGCGGTGGAGCCGGCGGCAGGTGCTCAGCCAGGAGACGGTTCTCTCCACCACCCAGCGGTGTCGCCCCAGCCGGTTGGAGGGGTCCTTGCCGCGTCTGGCGGGGTCCGACAGACCGCCCTCATTCAGGACGATGACCGAGCGCTCTCGGCCCCGGGCGCTCGCTCGCACCGCTCTGGTTCTGGCCGATATCGCCGCCCACGGGGGATCTTGCACGTATGGTGTCCGGTCATGCGGCCGCGCGAGGGATCGCGCGGCCCGGTCCTGACCAACTCGCCCCGGGAGGTCGTCCTTGCGCAGGTCCGCCGTCAACGTCATGATCGCCTGCGGTCTCGCCACCGCTCTCACGGGTGCGATGACCGCGTGCTCCGAGACGTCACAGACCGCTCGGCCCGTGGCAGGTGAGCAGGACCGGCCGACGCTCGTCGGATGGGCCCGGCTGCCGGCCGGATCGTTCGTCCCCGGAAGCGAGCCGTCCGGCTCCGCGCTGGGCACCGAGCCCATCAACGGAGTCCAGCCGCCCTTCGCCCACCAGCCGATCCAGGGCTTCAGCGGCATCGTGCGAAACCGGGACGGCTCTTTCCACGCGCTGTCGGACAACGGGTACGGCGCCAAGAACAACAGCGCCGACTTCGTGTTGCGCATCCACCGGATCTCCCCGGACTTCCGTACCGGGAAGGTCCGCGTGCACGGCGGCATCACCCTCACCGATCCGAACTCCTTCGCGCACTTCCCCCTCACCCGCGCCGACCGGGTCCTCACCGGAGCCGACTTCGATCCCGAGTCACTCGTGCGCGCACCCGACGGCACCTACTGGGTCGGCGACGAGTTCGGGCCGTACCTCCTCCACTTCGACCATGCCGGGCGGCTACTGACCAAACCCATCCCGGTGCCCGGCGTCAAGTCCAAGAACAGCGCGGAACTGGAGCCGGGCGAGAAGCCCAACATCGGCGGCAGCAAGGGGCTGGAGAACCTCGCGATCTCCCCGGACGGCGCGACGCTCTATCCCATGCTCGAGGGGCCGGTGACCGGCGACGATCCGCGGGACCTGCGGATGTACGAGTTCGACCTGCGCACCGCCACCTTCACCGGACACCCCCGGACCTACCGCATGCAGGCCCCCGAGCTGGCGGTGGCGGATCTGGTCGCCGTCGGCGAGAGCCGTTTCCTGTCGATCGAACGCGACAACCTGAAAGGTGACGAGGCCGCGGTCAAGAAGATCTACGTGGTCGACACGGCCGACCGAGACCAGGACGGCCGCGTCGACAAGACCGAGGTCGTCGATCTGCTGGACATCGCCAACCCGCGGCAACTCGGCTTTCCGGGGCAGACGTTCCGGTTCCCGTTCTTCACCATCGAGGCGGTCACCGTCCTGGGCCCCCGGACCATCGGAGTGCTGAACGACAACAACTTCCCATCGGATGCCACCCGAACGCCCGGCCGCGCCGACGACAACGAGTTCATCGCGGTCCGGCTGCCCAAGAGCCTGGACGCCTACCGCTGACCCGCCCCGGGTCGGCGTCCATGCGCGTGATCGCATGGTCACGTACCCTCGGAGGGCCGCAGGCTTAGAACGAGATTCGGGACAGCAGATGAGCTCTCCGCACGACGTTGTGATCATCGGGGCCGGTTTCGGCGGCGTCGGCATGGCCATCCGGCTGAAACAGGCGGGCGTCCACGACCTCGTCCTGCTGGAGAAGGCCGACGGGGTCGGCGGGACGTGGCGCGACAACACCTATCCGGGGGCGGCCTGCGACATCCCCTCGCACCTCTACTCCTTCTCCTTCGCGCCCAAGACCGACTGGAGCCGCAGGTTCCCCGTGCAGGAGGAGATCCTCGGCTACCTCCGGGACTGCGCGGACCGCCACGGCGTCACGCCGCACGTCAGGCTCGGCACCGAGGTCCTGGACGCGGCCTTCGACGAGGACTCCGGGCTGTGGCGGATCCGCACCACGGCCGGGGAGCTGTCCTCCCGCGTGCTCGTCTCCGCCTGCGGCCAGCTCAGCCGGCCGGCCGTGCCGCGCATCGCGGGCCGTGACGGTTTCGGGGGAACGAGCTTTCACTCGGCGCGGTGGGACCACGACTGCGACCTGACCGGCAGGCGCGTCGCCGTGATCGGGACCGGAGCGAGCGCCGTTCAGTTCGTGCCCCACGTCGCGGCGGCGGCCGGGCGGCTCCACGTCTTCCAGCGCTCCGCCCCCTACGTGATCGGCAAGCCGAACCGGCCGTACGGGGAGCGGGAGAAGGCGGTCTTCGACCGCTTTCCGCTGCTGCAGACCCTCGACCGGGCGAAGATCTACATGGCGTTCGAGTCGCGGGCGCTGGCGTTCGTCAAGTATCCGCGGCTCCTGGAGCTGCCCGCCAAGGCCTTCCGCCGCCACCTCGCCGGCACCGTGGCCGATCACGGACTGCGGCGCGCCCTGCTCCCCGACTATCCGATGGGCTGCAAACGGATCCTCATGTCGGACGACTACTACCCGGCGCTCACCCATCCGGGTGTCGAGCTCGTCACCGAGCCCATCGAGCGGATCACCCGGACCGGCGTGGTCACCAGGGACGGCACGGAGCGGGTGGTCGATGTGATCATCTATGGCACCGGGTTCGAGGCCCGTGACTTCCTCGCCCCGATGCGCGTCGCCGGACGCGGCGGCCGGGACCTCAACGAGGCCTGGCGGGACGGGGCCGAGGCCCATCTCGGGATCACGGTCAGCGGATTTCCCAACCTGTTCCTCCTCTACGGGCCCAACACCAACCTGAGCCACAACTCGATCATCTACATGCTCGAGTCCCAGATCCGGTACGTGCTCGGATGCGTCCAGGCGATCCGCCGCCACAGGCTCTCCTGGATCGATGTGCGCCCAGAGGTACAGCGCGCCTTCAACCGCGACGTCCGCGAGCGCATGCGGTCGACGGTCTGGGTCAGCGGCTGCACCAGCTGGTATCGCACCGCGGACGGCCGGCAGGTGACGAACTGGCCGGGCTTCACCTTCGCCTACCGCCGGGCCACCAGGCGTCCGGACCCGCGACACTTCATCGTGCGGAAAGGCCCGGACCCGGATTCCGGCGGGTACGGCCCCTAGACTCTCCACCATGCCCACCGCTCTCATCACCGGCGCGACCGCCGGAATCGGCGCCTCCTTCGCCCGGCGCCTCGCCGCCGACGGGTTCGATCTGCTCCTGCTCGCGCGTGACGAAGGGCGCCTGGCCCAGAGTGCCGCCGGGCTCCACGAGAAGTACGGCGTCCAGGCCGAGGTGCTGGCGGCGGACCTCGCCACCGAGGAGGGGATCAAGGAGGCCGAGCGCCGTGCCGGCCAGGGGATCGATCTGCTGGTCAACAACGCCGGTTTCGGCCACAAGGGCACGTTCCTCCAGGTGCCGGTGGCCGACGAGCTCACGATGCTGCGGGTCCACTGCGAGACGGTCCTGCGCCTCACCCACGCCGCCCTCCCCGGCATGATCGAACGCGGCCGCGGCGGAGTGATCAACGTCGCGTCGGTCGCCGCGTTCTTCTCCCGGGGCACCTACAGCGCGTCGAAGGCATGGGTGGTGGGCTTCAGCGAGGGCGTGGCCCAGGACATCGCGGGTTCGGGCGTCAACGTCATGGCGCTGTGCCCGGGCTTCGTGCACACCGAGTTCCACGAGCGGGCCCAGATGGACATGTCCGGCCTCCCCGAGTTCATGTGGCTCGACGCGGACCGGGTGACCGACGCGGCCGTGCGCGACTTCCGGCACGGGGTGCACGTCAGCGTTCCCGGCGCGCAGTACAAGACCATCGTGGGCCTGGGCAGGCTGATTCCGCGCGGCCTGGCCGGCCGGATCTCGGCCCGGACGGGCCGCAAGTACTGAACCGCCTTCCGCTGAACGCTCTCCGCTGAACCGCCCTGGGCCTACTCGGCCGCGGCCGCGGGGACGGCCGGGGCCTCCTCCCTGGTCGCCCGGGGCCGGGTCAGCAGCGGCAGCACCATGCCGGCGAGCGCGATGATCCCGACCGTGGTGAAGGCCGTCGTGTA
>DASYNF010000029.1:0-3076 GCA_036008685.1 Actinomadura sp.
GCCGAGCTCCTGCCGAGCGAGACGGTGTCGGTGTGCCCGTACAAGGGCGTGGCGACGTGGTGGGCGGCCCGGGTGGGAGAGCGGGTGGTCGAGGACCTCGTGTGGAGCTATCCGACGCCCATCCCGGAGAACCCGCGGATCGCCGGGCTGCTCTGCTTCCGCAATGAGCGGGTCGACCTGATCGTCGACGGCGCGCGGCAGGATCGGCCGGTCACGCCCTGGTCGTAGACCGGCGGGGCGAGCCCACGGCCGGCTCCAGGAGCAGGGGTGGACGGCGCAGCGGCCAGGGCCCTCGGACGGCGGATCGAGCGGCGGCCCGCATCCGGATCCCGAAGCACCGACGCTGCGCAGCCGGTTCGGCTTGGTGGGCTGGGGGCCGACGGCCCAGCCGGCGACACCGCCAAGGTGGGGCCCCGCGGACGCCGTCTCCGCCCACCCCTCGAGCGCCCTCGAGCGCGACGGGCTCAGCCCGGCGAGGGCGGACCTGGGCGCGCCGTGTCCCACTTCCCTTCCGGGTAGCTGATGCAGCCAGGGGCGCGCGGGTGCACGCTCCTTATCAGCGCTGGCCACGTGAGGAGTGAGTGGTGACCGACGATGTGGTCCGAGGAAGCGGCGCGACGGCCTCGGGAACCGCGCCACCTGACTCCCCCGACGCCGGTAGGGAGCCGCCTCGCGAGACGACCCCGCACGCCGCGGCCGGCGGACTCGTCCTGGCCGCGCTCGGCATCGTCTTCGGCGACATCGGCACCAGCCCGCTCTACGCGTTGCAGACCGTGTTCTCCATCAACGACGGCGCGGTGCGCCCGACGGTGGGAGACGTCTACGGGGTCATCTCGATGATGTTCTGGTCGGTGACCCTGATCGTGTCGATCAAGTACATCGGCATCCTCATGCGGGCCGACAACGAGGGCGAGGGCGGCGTCATGGCGCTCACCGCGCTGGCCCGGCGCCTGTACGCACGCCGGGGCACGAGCACCGCGCCGCTCGTCGTCATCGGGATCCTCGGGGTGTCCCTCTTCTACGGCGACTCCCTGATCACTCCGGCGATCAGCGTGCTCTCCGCGGTCGAGGGGGTCCGGGTCGCCGCGCCGGCGCTCGGGCACATCGTGGTGCCGGTCGCCGCGGTGATCCTCACCCTCCTGTTCGCCGTCCAGCGCTTCGGCACCGGCCGGGTGGGCGCCCTCTTCGGGCCGATCACGCTGTTGTGGTTCGCCGCGCTGGCCGCAGCCGGAGTGGGCGGGATCGTGGCGCACCCCGGCGTCCTGAAGGGGCTCTCGCCGACCTACGCGATCGCCTTCGTCGTCGGGCATCCCGGCATCGCCTTCGTCGCGATGGGCGCCGTCGTGCTGGTCATCACCGGCGCCGAGGCCCTCTACGCGGACATGGGGCACTTCGGCCGGTCACCGATTCTGCGCGGGTGGTTCTTCGTCGTCTTCCCGGCGCTGACACTCAACTACCTCGGCCAGGCCTCGCTGATCATCCGACACCCGGACGCCGTCTCGAGCCCGTTCTACCTGCTCTTCCCGAGCTGGGCGCAGATGCCGATGGTCGTGTTGGCCACCGCGGCGACCGTGATCGCCAGCCAGGCGGTCATCTCCGGTGCCTTCTCGCTCTCCCGGCAGGCCGTCCAGCTCGGCCTGCTGCCACCGGTCACGGTGCGGCAGACCTCCGAGCACGAAAGCGGGCAGATCTACCTCCCGGGCGTCAACGGCGCACTGTTCGTCGGCGTGCTCGTGGTGATGCTGACCTTCGGCTCCGCGGAGCGGCTGGCCACCGCATACGGCGTGTCCGTCACGGGCGCCCTGGTCATCGACACGCTGCTGATGCTGCTCGTGGCCAGGGTGCTGTGGCACTGGCGGCCGTGGCAGCTTGCCCTCGCCGCCGTTGCGTTCGGCGCCGTCGAGCTCACCTTCCTCGCGGCGAACCTGTCGAAGGTGGCCCACGGCGGATGGCTGCCGCTGCTCATCGCCCTGGTGGTGTTCACCGTCATGACCACCTGGCGGCGTGGACGGGAGATCGTGGCCCGGAACCGCCGGGGGCAGGAGGGGTCGCTCCGGGAGTTCATCGACGACCTGTACGCGCGCGGGCTGCCCCGGGTCCCAGGAACCGCGGTGTTCCCGCACCCGGGCAAGGAGACCACCCCGCTGGCCCTGCGGGCCAACGTCCGGCACAACAAGATCCTCCACGAGAACGTGATCATCGTGTCCGCCAGCTCCGCCAACGTCCCCCACGTACCGGTGGCGGACCGGTTCGAGGTCGACCATCTGGGCTACGAGGGCGACCGCATCCAGCACCTCGCCGTCCGATTCGGCTTCTCGGAGGAACCGAATCTGCCGCAGGCGCTCGCCCAGGCGTGCGTGACCTGTGACCTCGAGCCCGGCACGATCTCGGTGGAGGACGCGTCGTTCTTCCTGTCCCGCGGGGCACTTCGGCGGACCCGGGCGAAAGGGATGGCGCAGTGGCGCAAGGTCCTCTTCCTGAGGCTGGCGCACAACGCCGCCGATCCGGCCGCCTACTTCGGCCTACCGGTCGACCGGACCGTCACGATGGGCAGTCCGGTCGAGGTCTGACCCCGCCCGCCCCGGCCGGAGCCGCCGGTAGAACGCCGCGAGGTCGGGGAGCTGGTGGTGAGCGTTGAGACCGCTCGGGTTCGGCGCCACCCAGGTCGTCGCTCCCCCCACCCGCTCCGGCTGCACGCCTGTTCCGGCGCGAGGCCGGTCGAAGGCGACCCGCCAGGCGGTGATGCCCAGCACCGCCACCACTCGCGGCCGGTACCGGATCACCAGGTCGGCCAGGGCCAGAGCCCCCGCACGCAGCTCGTCCGGAGTCAGCTCGGCGGCGGTCCGCGTGGGCCGGTCCACCAGGTTGGTCACCCCGAGCCCGTACCGGGGCAGCTCCCCATCCTGTTCCGGTGCCAGCCGGCGAGGAGTCAGACCGGCCAGGTGCAGCGCCGGCCAGAAGCGGTTCCCCGGCCGGGCGAAATGGTGGCCACGGGCCGCCGACAGCAGGGACGGGTTGATCCCGCAGAACAGGACGTCCAGCTCCGGGGCGACGACGTCGGGCAGGGGCTTGTCCG
>DASYNF010000030.1:0-3673 GCA_036008685.1 Actinomadura sp.
CCCAAGGGACGGCGCACAACCTGGACATCGCAAGGCGCACCACCGCCTGCGCGGCCGCTACTCCGCGCACTCGTTGCGCGCCGGGTTCGTCACCTACGCCCCCCGCCCCGCCAGGACGCCTGACTCCTGCCCCGGTGTGACGAGGATTTCGCTACCTCCGCGGGAAGCCCGATCCCGCCAGTGCACCGGAACCCGCACATACGGGACTGGGCCGCCCAGCCGGCTCCACGGACACCCGGCCTGCCCACACCAATCGGCAACACATCAAACCGGACCCATCGGAGCCAGAAGGAAAGAAGACGGGTTAACCGTCAGGCTTGCAGTCGCTGGCGCAGCAGCTGCTTGGCCTGCTCGGCGCCCCTGCGGCTCTCGTCCTGCGCGCGGCGGAAGAACTCGGCCAATTCGGTGTCTCCGTCACGCTCAGCGTCCCCGATGTAGATCTCCAAACGCAGCGTGTTGTCCAGGCATTTCTCGGTGAACCAGATCAGGTTGTAGACCTTGTCCTTGGTGCCGGTGACCTGGCCCTCTTCGGTGCTCGACATCCGGCCGCCCCTTCGCTAAGTCACGCAGAAGTCTTCGGTAGTCACACAGACGGTTCCGTACCCTCGAACCTCTCCGGGCAATCCTGTCGCGCTGCCGTCTAGGGCGAGCGGGACGGCCTCTTCCTTGCGCTTTGCTCATCGTCGAGGTGGAACACGGCCTCGTCATCGCCGCCGACCGGCTTGGCCGCGCCTTCTAGGACCTCTCTGACGGACCGGACCGCGACCGGCAGGGTGCGGTGGGTCAGCGGCCTGAGGTCTGCTACGGCCCGCGGCGATCACGCTGCTGGAGGCGGGCGTGGTACGCCCACATCACCTTGTCGAGTAGCGGGAGCAGTTGGGTGACGTCGTGTAGAAGAGTCCGGTGGGTTCCTGCGGTAGTGGCCCTGCCAGCCAGTCAACCGCGCTCGCGGTGCGGGGCCGGCGGGTGAACCAGACGAAGGCGCCGACGAGCGGCGAGGCTGACGACGACAGGGTGGGCTCCTGTGACGGCGACCCAATGGGTCCAGCGGCGAGTGCGGGCAGCCGACGAGCTCGCGCGGGAGCTGGTTCCAGGTGATGCCGGTTGAGCACGAACACGATCCCGGCCAGCGCGCGGTCGTCGACGGGCTTGCGCCCCGGGAAACCGGTGACGCCGCGGCGGGCGCACCGGTAGCAGCGGGGCCACTCGTTCCCACAGCGAGTCCGGGACAAGATCCTCAACCAGGCACCGCAGCCTGGCGGAGATCACCCTCCGTCTACCGCAGACACGCCGACGTCATTCTGAAACCAGCTCCTCGTCTTATGCGACGAGCGTGGTTAAGCATGAATCTGCGGGTTACCCGTGAACAGAGGAGGGCAAGACCGGCGGGCAGGAGGCGAGTGCCCAGCGAGAGGGCGCGCGGATGCTGAGCGCGATCGAGCGCCACCTAGCCAAGGACCCGATTGCCGCTCGTCGGTTCTTGACCGCCCGCACAGGTCAGGTCCGCGTGTGCTCGTGACGATCGTAGGGTCGCTGCTGCTGATGATGGTCGTCGGCGCGGTGTCGGGCTTCCGGCAGCGTCGGCGGTCTTCGCCAGGGCGGCCGGCGGCGCCGCACACGCCGTGAGGGCCGCCTCGTCCACGTCATCCACTCACGACTAGAAGCTCACGACTAGAAGAAGGGCTCATCATGACAACCACCCATCCCGTCACCAGCCGCGATGCCGCGAACGGCCCCGACGCTGCGCCCGACCTCGCCTTCTGGCGCGAGCACACCACGATCGCGCTGCAGCCGGTCGCGGCGCCGTCGATCCTGGGCCTGTTCGGGTTCGCGGTGTCCACGTTCATGGTGGCGGCGAATCTGGCCGGCTGGTTCGGCAACGCCATCACGACCCCGCTGGTGTTGTTCCCGTTCGCGTTCGCCTTCGGCGGGATCGCCCAGCTACTGGCCGCGATGTGGTCCTACCGGGCCCGCGACGGCCTGGCCACCGCCGTTCACGGGGCGTGGGGCTCGTTCTGGATCGGCTACGGCATCTACACCCTGCTGGTCGCACTCGGCGTCGCCCCCGGCGTCGCCACCTACCCCGACGCCAGGGTCGGCTTCGGCTACTGGTTCATCGGGCTGGCCGCGGTCACCTGGACCGGGTTCGTCGCCGCGCTGGCCGATAACATCGCCACCGCGCTGGTGCTGCTCACGATGGCTGCCGGGTCGACACTGCTGGCCATCGGCTGGACCGTGGGCGTCCCCGGTTTGGTCACGATCGGCGCGATCGTCCTGGTCGCCTCGGCGATACTGGCCTGGTACACCGCTAGTGCCATGGTCCTGGCCGGCTCCATGGGCCGGATCGTGCTCCCGATCGGCAGCCGTGGTGGCCCGAACAAGCTCGGCTCGATCCCCCGCCAGCCCATCGAGTACGCCGCCGGCGAACCCGGCATCAAGATCGGCCAGTAGGTCACGGGCCTCGCCTCGGGCCGAATTCGAGGCCGAGCGGGCGACCTGAGCCGGAGGCAGCGATCAACGCAACCCCAGCCTGACCAGCATCTCGGGACGGTAGTGCACCGCCGGATCGGCCCGGTGACGGACGTTGCGCTCGGTTCGGATGTCGGGTGTGGCCGGTAGCCCGTGCAGCGGCACAGGTTGCCCTCCATGCCGTGCCGCACCTGCTCCTCGGACGGATCGGAGTTCTTCCAGTAACAATCCGCCGCAGCCATGATCATGCCTGGGTGCAGTAACCGCACTGCAACCCGTGATGTGCGTGGAACGCCTTTTGCAGCGGATACAGGTCTCCATCGGTGAGACCCTGCAGGCCCTGCACCGCGGTGACCTCGCATCCGTCGGCCTGAACGGCGAGGACAGTGCAACTCTTCACACTCACACCGTCCATCAGAACCGTGCACGCGCCGCAGTTGGAGGTGTCACATCCAATGGTCGTGCCGGTGCGGCCCAGCCGATCCCGCAAGTAGTGCACGAGCAACATCCGCGGCTCAACCTCGTCGTCATAGAGCCTGCCATCCACCGTGATCCGGATCATGGCACTCCTCACGATCAGCAATCGCACGCCCAGCGGTACAAGCTCCGCTGCACGGATTGCTCTCCCGAGACCGGTTCCCGGGACTCTCAAACGATCGGTGTAACTGCAGGTTGAGGAGCTACTTGCGTCCGGCGGCGAGGCGGCCGTCGAAGGAGATCTCGAAGGCGTTCAGGGCGGGCTTCCAGCGCATCGTCCAGCGTTTCCGATCTTGCCGGACAGCCGTTTCTGGCGTTTGGCGACGATCTTCGATTCGAAGCTGGCGTCCCGGTCGAGGCGCGTTGATCTCGACCGAGCCGACGTCGGTGAGCACGGTCTTGGTGCGGTGTCCGTTTCCATCGTGTGGCCGACGCCAGGGCACCGGGGCGGCGACGGGCCGGACCCGTCGATCGCCCCGACGGGTGGAGGGGCGGGCCCGAATCCCCACCTGCCAGAGCCAGGCCGTGGGCCGAGGAATCGGTCACCGTGGGCGGACGACGTCGACCCGCGCCTCAGTCTCGACCGACACCGTTCGGAGAAGGTGAACACACGTGAGTTCCACGGGATACAGGACATTCGACACCACCCTGGAGAAGACGAACGGGGTCCTCAAGCGCATCGAGGAGACTTACGGCTGGCCGAAGGAGCGCCGCAACCAGTCCTACG
>DASYNF010000031.1:0-32123 GCA_036008685.1 Actinomadura sp.
GCTACGAATCCTCGATCCAGAACCTTTGCAGACGGGCGATCGCCTCTTCCCTGCTCATCTCCGCGATGTCCTTTTCCGCAAGGCCGACCCGGGTGATGAGGAGGTGCACCACATCCGCGGGAAGGGAGTCCGTCACCGCTAGGGGAGCACCGCGATCAGGTCTCGTGCCATCTCGCAGACACTCCCAGAACTCCTCTTCGGAGACGTCGAGCTGATCGCAGAGGATGTGAGTCCACAGACTGCTGCCGTAACAGCTCCGGTCCACGGGATGAGAGATCCGGGTGCGGAGGACTCGGCCGTCCGGCAGATCGAGCTCGAAGGTCACATGGTGTGAGCCGGCCCGCCCACGGGCGTTTCGGACCCTCCGCCATCCCTCTACCGCGCAAAAGCGCTCATGATCTTCTCTGGTCGGCTGTGGCCACTTCACCGCACATCGCCTACGAGCCAGTCACGCAACTGATCGTCAGAGCTCAAGCTGATCAGTTGCACGAGGCCCCAGTGCCGGCGGTGATTGGGTGCGTCCCGCAAGCGTTCCTGCCAGTCAGCGGCGTATTCGCGCAGAGCCTCGACCATCTCGGCGATCGCGTCATCGAAGGTGACACCGTCCGCGGCGATCGGGAGACCCGGGATGAACACGGACCAGCCGCCCGCCTCGGCAACGACTTCCGCACGAACCTGGCTTACCGCACCGAGGAAGTGCCGAAGACGATCGGCATCGACGACCACCGCCATCGCGGTGTCCCTTCTGACCGTGGCCGTGCAACCGCGTTCCGCCGCGTCCAGGAGGTCCTTCAGATGCGTCCGAGCCTCTGTGTAGCTGTCGTAGTGCACGGACGACATGATGTCACTCCTTGTGATCGGGCGAGGTGCTTCCAGTAAGGCTATGGAAGTACTTCACGTACTTAACGTACCTCCCTGACGTCACTGAAAGCCAGTACACCGCGATAGAAGACCCCTACGGCGAGTCGACACCAGACGTCCGCAGTTCGTGTCTGCCGACGCTCGGCTGGGCCTGCTTCATGGGCTGAGACGGGCTCAGCAGTATTTCGAGGAACCCCCGCCGCCCCATGAGCAGGTGTCGGCGGTGCTTCCCGTCGAGGTACGCAGGTAGGCCGCGTCGCCGGTGTTGTTCCAGACATAGGCCTTCGAGCCCCAGTAGAGGTGACCGGCGGCGTTACGGCCGCTGCCGGTGTGGATGGTGACGTACTTGCCGCCACCCAGGGTGAAGGTCCCGATTTTGTAGACATGGTTGGACTTGTCGCGGAGCGTCCAGCTCTTCACCGACCTGCTGGAACGGCCGGTGTTCTTCAGTACGACGTACTCCGCGTTGAGGCTGGAGTTGCTCCGGGTGTCCTTTCCCGGCGAGTCGTATTAGACCCGGTAGATCTGGATGGCCGAGGCGGCCTCGGCCGGCGTGGCCATCGCGAGCAGCCCGGCTCCACCGGCGATCGCCACCACAGCAGTGCGAATACGCATTTGTCTCGCCACAGGGTCGAAGTCGAGATGAAGAGCTGCATGGGAGACGTGCGCCAGAGAGCCGCCGATGACGTCCGGCCGGTCACGGTTTCGCAACGCGCCCGAATGGCGGGCATGCTGCCGGAAAAGCCCGTTTCACTGCAGGCCGCGTCGCTCCAGATCCCAGATGGCGATGCAGTCCGTACAGGTGTCGACGGGAGGCGCGGGCGAGTATTCGCCTCGGACCATCATGAGGGCGCCACAGTAGGCGAGCACGACCGAACCGGGGGGCCGCGCGGGCGGTGCGTAGCCGTGGACCACGTCCGCCGACGGCGCACGGGAGATCAGGACAGTGGACTCCGCTGCCTGCGACGTCACCCTCCTACCGTATGTCGCCGTATCGGCCGGGCCCACACAGGGCTGTGAAGGCTCTCCTCCGATACCGGCTCAGGACCCCTCACAGCGGATCGTGCTCGGGGAGGACGTCCGCCGGCGTGGTCCCGATGCACCGACAACAGCACGGCGAGTTCGCGTTACGACCGATCCTCGAGGCGAAATCCTCGAGCGCTCGCCGAACCGAGTCCTCGCTCGCGCCGTGGCGTTCGATCCACACTGTCCCTCATTCGCTCGTGCCCACGCCCGCGCCCGCGGGCCCGACCACGGTCCGACGCCGGACCGGCACGATGAGTTCCAGGCCTGTGATCCCCCCCTTTACGTCACCTCACCGGGGCCCGCGGGGCCGGTACGGGGGAGGGCGAGTCGACGGCGCGCACCCGCAGGAGGGACTCGCGCAGGCGGTGCCGGAGCCAGGCGGCGGCGGGCCGTTCGATCCACCGCTGGATGACGTACGCCAGCGCGAGTGCGCAGCCCATGACCACCGCCAGGGCGGTCCAGCGGTTCACCGCCGGATAGACGGCGCGCACCAGGGGCAACGCGATCTGGGAGTGGGTGAGATAGAGCGGATACGTCAGCGCCCCGAGGACGGTGAGACCACGCCAGCGCAACCAGGTCAGCCGCCCCGTGGCGACGAGGATCATGACCAGGAAGATGCAGGTGACGCCGATCCGCACCCCGCCGTCGGACACGCCGGAGAACACCGGCCCGGCCCGCCAGGCGCCCCAGTGCATCGCGAGCAGCCAGCTCACCCCGACGAATCCCCACAGCAGGAGCGTCGGTCCGAAGCGATAGATCAGATAGAGCGCCATGCCCGCGATGAAATAGGCGTTCCAGGTCGGCAGGACCAGGATCTTCAGCAGCTTGCTGTCCCCCTCGTCGGCGAACAGGCCGAGGAACAGCCACGCCGACATGAACAGCACGCAGCGGCGGTAGGTGAGGCCGACGCTCACCAGCACGGCCATCAGCACGTAGAAGTGCAGCTCGACCCACAGGGTCCAGAAGACGGAGTCGATGTTGCCGACGCCGAGCCCGCCCTGCAGCATGGTCAGGTTCGGCAGCACCATGCTCAGGCTGCCCTTGCCCATTCCGAACACCAGGTGGAGCGCCGCGGCGAGCAGCACGGCCGCCCAGTAGGCGGGCATCAGCCGGACGACCCGCGAGATGCCGAACTCACCCGGACCGCGGCCCCAGGCGCTCATGAGGATGACGAACCCGGAGATCATGAAGAACAGGTCGACGCCGAGGTAGCCGTACCGCGTCACCATGCCGAGCCCGGCAAAGACCTCCCGGGAGGGGTCGGGCCACGCTCCGCCACCGCCGAATCCGGTGAAGTGGAACAGCAGGACCGCGAGCGCCGCCACAAAGCGCAACAGGTCCAGTTCCCTCATCCGCTGCGTCCGTATCACCCGCGAACCCTTGCGGGGCGGTGTGGCGAGTTCACAACGTCCCCCCGACGTGCGGGTGAACGGATCACGTCCGGGAACCTTGATCCACTTCGTCGGTAAGATGCCTCGATGCCTCGCGGAAAAACGGTGGTCCAGTGATGAGACGTCGGATCAGGTGCTGCGGCGCGCTGCTGGCGTTGCTCTCCCTCACCGCCTGTTCGATCCCGGCCACGGGCAAGCCCGCCCGGCCGTCCGCCCGGCCCTCGCCCAAGCGGGCTCCGGTGGTGATGTTCCTCGGCGACAGCTATACCGCCGGCGGGCCGCAGAGCACGCCCGCGACGACCTACGCCGCCGACACGGCCAAGATCCTCGGCTGGCAGGTCATCGTGGGCGGCCGCGGCGGCACGGGCTTCGCCACGCCCGGGCGGGCGCAGGAGCCCTTCCCCCTCCTCTTCGAGCGTCAGCTCGCCTGGCGCCCCGCCCCGGACATGCTCATCGTGGCTGGCGGCCACAACGACCGGCGCACGCCGCCCGCCCACGTCGGCATCGCGGCGCGGGATCTGCTGTCCCGGGTCCGGGTCCGCTGGCCGGGCACGCACCTTGTGCTCATCGGGCCGCTGTGGGGCACCGGCACCCCCGAGCCGTCCGTGCTCGGGATCCGGGACGCCCTCGAAGGGGTCGCGGCCGAGCTGGGGATCCCGTTCATCGACCCGCTCCAGGAGCACTGGGTCACCGGGGACCTCCGGACGGGCACCGGCAACGCGCCGAAGTACATCCTGGACGACCGGGTCCACCCCACCCCGGAGGGACATCGCTACATCGCGACACGGCTCGCCGCCGACCTCACACGCCTGGGCCTGTCCCACCCTGCCATCGACCGCTGAGGCGGCCCGGGCCGGGCCGCCGCACGACGGCCGGCCGGCCCGTGGCCGGAGGCCGACGGCCGCCCCCTCCGCGGGGACGGCCGTGCCGGGACGGGCGCCGGATCAGCCGGCGATGCCGGCGAGGACCAGGGCGAAGTCGCCGTCCGGGTCGGTCCAGCGGTGCCGGAGGGACAGGCCGGCGGCATCGAGTTCGTCCCTCAGCCGCTCGTCGCGGAACTTCGAGCTGATCTCGGTACGTATCTCCTCCCCCGCGGCCACGCGGACGGTGAGGCCGAGTGCCTCGATCCGTACGAGCTGGTCGGTCGCCGAGCGCAGGCGCATCTCCACCCACTCGTTGGCGGTGTCCCAGACCGCCACATGGTCGTAGGCCTCGGGCACGAAGTCCGCCCCGAGTTCACGGTTGATCACGTGGAGGACGTTGCGGTTGAACGCCGCCGTGACACCCTGCGCATCGTCGTAGGCGCTGACGAGCCGGCTCTCCTTCTTGACCAGGTCCGCGCCCAGCAGCAGCGTGTCGCCATCGGCCATCGTGCTGCGAACCCCGGCGAGGAAGTCCGCCCGCTGGTCCGGCGCCATGTTGCCGATCGTCCCGCCGAGGAAGGCGATGAGGCGCTTCCCGCTCGTGGGCAGGAGGTGAAGGTGCTGCTCATAGTCGGCGACCACCGGGCGTACGGACAACCCGGGGTAGTCGCGGGCGATCTGTTCCGCCGCCGCGACGACGAAGTCCCCGCTGACGTCGACCGGGATGTATTCACGCAGCGTGCCGCCCAGGGCGTCCAGGAGCAGGCGCGTCTTCTCACCCGAGCCGGCGCCGAGCTCCAGCAGGGTGTCCGCGCCGGTGGCATCGACGATCTCAGGGGCGTGGCGGGCGAGGATGGCACGCTCGCGCCGGGTCGGGTAGTACTCCTCCAGCCTGGTGATGTCCTCGAAGAGCTCGCTTCCCCGCTCGTCGTAGAACCATTTGGACGGCAACGACTTGGGGTCTCCGGTCAGCCCCTCCGTCACGTCCTGCCGCAGGGCCTTCTCGAGGTCGTCGGCGGTCAGAAAACGATCCATCAGGTGTCTCCTTCGGAAGTGGCACATCACAGGGAGTTGATCCGGACGGTGGAGGCGTCGGCCACGACGAGCGAGCGGTCCGGCACTCGCCGCCATGCGGGGTCGTCGTCACAAGGTTCGGAGGCGATCGTCGTCGCGCCCGCGCGGGCGCGGACGAACAGCGAGTCTCCCCAGGTCGTGGCCGCCAGCGTGGCGCCGTCCGCCGCGAGCAGGTTGTAACGCCCGGCGGCCAGGCCCGCGACGCCGGCGACGACCTCGGCGAGCCCCTCCCCCAGCGGACGGCCTCCGCGCCAGTGCCGTACGGCCAGCGCGAACAGCAGTGCCGAGTCCACCGGCGCCCGCGCGTCCGGCACGTCGGAGAGGTCGCCGGCCAGCTCCCGGAGCTTGGCCTCCACACCGGCGAAGCCCTCGATCACCCCGTTGTGGCTGAACAGCCAGGGCGCGCGGCGGAACGGCTGAGCGCACGACTCCTCGACCGGGAACCCGACGGTCGCCGAGCGGACGGCCCCGACGACGCACGAGGACTCGACCACCTCCGTGAGTTCGTGGAAGGACACGTCGGTCCAGATGGGCTGGGCCCTGCGAAATCTCAACACCCTGCCGACGGCCTGTTCTTCCCCAGGTGACGCGGGGTGGGGCCGGTGATACCAGCCGACGCCGAAGCCGTCGGCGTTGAGCTTGTTGTGCAGGTTGTGCGTCGGCGCGTACGACTGGTGCTCCAATGAGTGCGGTGGCGCGCACAGCAGCTCGTGCAGCGTCCGGGGCGGCCCGAGGTAGGCGAGATGGCGGCACATCAGCCGCCCCCCCGGGGAGCCTGGAGACCCTGGGAAAACGCCCCGTGCCGCACCGCGAGATCACCGGCGGGGTCGGCGGAGCGCGCGCAGCGCAAGCCGGAGAAGATCTGCCGCCGGATCGGATGGTCCCAGTTGCGGAAGGTGCTCCGGCCGACCACCGGGTCCGTCGCCCACGACCCCCCGCGCAGGACCTTGTAGGTCGCCTCGCCGGAGGCCTCGGCGAAGAAGACCTCCGAATACTCCCGGTAGGGGAAGGGCCGGAAGCCCGGATAGCCGCGGAAGTCGGAGGACGTCCACTCCCACACGTCTCCGAGGAGCTGGCGCACCCCCTGCGGCGAGGCGCCGGCGGCATGGGAGCCCGCCGGTGACGGGCGCAGGCGGCGTTGTCCCAGGTTGGCGCGGGAGGCGTCCGGAGGCTCGTCGCCCCATGGATGACGGCGGGACCGACGCGTGACGGGATCCCACCGGGCGGCCTTCTCCCATTCGGCCTCCGTCGGCAGGCGTCTGCCCGCCCACCGCGCGTACGCGTCCGCCTCGTACCAGCACACGTGCTGCACCGGCTCGGCGAGCGGCACCGGCTCGACCCGGCCGAGGCGGCGCCGCATCCACTGCGCACCCTCGCGGAACCAGAACCCGGGAGCGCGCTCGCCCGTCCGCTCCCGCCAGGCCCATCCGCGGGGATGCCACCAGCGCGGCCGGTCATAGCCGCCGTCGTCCATGAAGGCGAGGTAGTCGGCACAGGACACCGGCGTGGTGTCGATGAAGTAGGCGGGCAGGTCCACGAGATGCGCCGGCCGCTCGTTGTCGAGGGCCCACGGATCCTCGGAGGTGCCCATCTCGAACGGCCCGGCGTCGATGAAGGTCTCCCCCGCGACGATCCCGCCGTGATCTCGCGGTCGTTCGCGGTCCCCGGCCGGGTCCATGAGGACCGGGGCGGCCTTACGGAGCTGGTGCGTCGCCAGCATGGTCTCGTCGTGCTGGTGCTCGTGTTGCACGACCATCCCGTACACGAATCCCCCGGCGGTGAGCGGGTCGTCGGGACGCAGCCGTACGGCCGTGAGCGAGTCGAGCACCTTGTCCCGGACGGCCGCGATGTAGGCACGGGCCTCCCGGGGCGCGAGCAGGGGCAGTGACGGCCGCTCCGCACGGGGGTGCTCGAACGCGTCGTAAAGGCTGTCGATCTCCGGTCGCATCGGATCGACGCCCGCGGCCGCCCGCAGCAGCCACAGTTCCTCGTAGTTGCCCACGTGGGCGAGATCCCAGACGAAGGGCGACATGAGCGGGGACACCTGAACGGACAGCTCGGCGTCGTCCAGGGCCGACGTGGTCAACCCGCGGCTGCGGTCGCGCGCGGCGACCAGCTGCGCGGCGATCTGTTCCTTGAGCGCTTCCTCATCGTGCTGCCGGGCCGGCGGTGCCACGGAGTGTCCTCCTCTGCCAGGAAAGATGCGGGCTCGGCCCGGAAGGGTGCGGGATCGACAGGGGAAGGGACGGGGGGAGGTCATCGGCCGGGCAGCGGCCGCGCTCGACGTACCGCTCGGCGTATTCGGACACCAGGGGCACGAGACCCGGCGCGCCCAGCCTGGGCAGCGCGTCGAGTGCGGCGGCGAAGCAGCTCCGCGCCGCGGCGGCGAGCGCCGGGTCCGCCAACGCGTGCCTGACCGCTTCCGGCCACCGGCCGGCGACGGGCTCCGCCGCCGCCGCGGCCGCCGCCGCGGCCCTCGGGTCGTCCAGCAGCGCGGTCACGACGGCCACCGGCACCGGCCAGTACGGGTCGGGCACGGCGTCGATCATCCGTAATTCCAGCCAGCCGCGCGGGCGTACGGGCGGGAACAGCGTGGACAGGTGATAGGTGAGGTCCTCCTCGGTCGGCCTGTCGTTCTCCGACCGGCCGATCCATTCCCGGAAGGTCATCCCGGGGTCGGCCACCCATCCGTCGCCGGCCGTTCCGCCGGGTGTCTCGCGCAGGAGCATGACCCGCGCGTCCAGCGCGTAGGCGGCCCATGCCTCCACCGGGTCCGCGCCTGCCGGTACGGCCGTACGGCCGGGATCGAGACGGGCCCAGAGCTCCTGCCGGGTGGACCGCAGCCCGGTGTGCTCACCGGCCCGCAGAGCCGAGTTGGCGAAGGCCGCGACCAGGACGGGCCCGAGAGCGTTGGCCAGTCGCCACCGACGCGCCGCGTCGGCGCGATCGGCTCCGATGTCGAGACAGACCTGGACCGAGGCCGTGCTGCACATCGGTGCGAGGCCGGGTGGTCCGAAGTAGGCGCTCATGCAGCGATAGCGCCGGCCATCGTGCTGGAGCAGCGGCCCCCGGTAGGGGTCGACCCCGTGGCCGGCGAGGGCCAGGCCATGGGAGGCGAGGTGGGCCCGCACCCGCGCGAGGTCCGCGGACAGGGCCAGGTGCAGATCGGCGAGCCCATCGAAGGGGATGGTGCTGAGCTCGAGCTGGCCACCGGGTTCGTAGGTCACCCGGCTGCCGGCGGGGAGCGGGCCGGCGGCCTCCATGATGACGCGCAGCAGGCCGAGGGGAACGTGGGCCGCCGGGTCGGCGGGGCCGACGACGAGCCATTCGGTCTCGGCGCCGACGCGCCCGGGCGGGCCGGTCTTGAAGCAGATCCCGCTCACATGCTCGTAGACGTCATCAATGGTCAGCCTGGTCACCGGGGGCTCCTTCCGGCACGGGTCCCGGAACATTCCCAGCTGAACCGCATCAATAATCACGAACTTCTCGAAAGATTTGTGACCACGAAGGGTGACGCTTTCGGACGACAGGACGTGCCCTACCGGATGACACGCGATCACCGAGTTACCAGTACACGCCTCATTGCACTAGTGTCCCAATTCACCCTCATATGTGATGAATGATCGGCTGGAGGTCACCGTGCACGACGGCCTGGTGACAGGGCTGGCCCCCGCCAAAGACCTGTTCGAAGAAACGCTGTACGACGCGCACGCGGCACGTCTGCACGCCTATTGCTGGTCGCTCGTCGGCGATGACGCCCCCGAAGCGCTCAAGGACACGTTCGTGGCCGTGAGCCGCCTCGGTGCACCGCGCGGAGACGCGGTGCCCTGGCTCTACGCCCTCGCGCGTGCCGCCTGCTACCGGCGGGGCGCGTTCGACCACGCCTTCGACAGCAGGCGCGACTCGGACCCGCTCATGCGCGCCGCCGCGCACCTGCGGGCCGAGCAACGCGAAGTCCTCGTGCTCTCGGCGGGAGAGTGGCTGGAGACGCCGCAGTTCGCGCGGCTGCTCGGAGTCGCGCCCGACACCGTACGGCAGATGATCCAGGTGGCCGCTTCGCAACTGGAGCGGGCCGTCCTCGACACCCTCATCCGCGAGCCCATGTCCACCCGCCACGATGACGTCATCGCCGCCTTCGAGAAGGGGCGGCTTCCGGCTCTCCTGGCCGGCCGGGCCCCCACGCGGCCGCCGGCCCTGCTGCGCGCGGAGGTCCTGGCCGGCGTGTGCCGGCCCGTCGCCGAGCCTCTTGCCGCTTCCGGGAAGGACACGGAGGCCGCCGTGGCAGGCAGGGCATCATCGGAGGACCGGAAGGCCGGCGGCTCCCGGGCCGGGTCGACGGCCGCGGCCTCCGGACCCCTCATCGTCATCGACGCGGGTCAGCGGACCCGCACCACCGGCCCTGCCGGCAGGCGGAAGAAGCGGGCCGTGGAGGCGGCCGGGCTCGCGGCCGCCCTTGCCGCGGCAGCCGGCGTGCTCGTCGCGTTCCCTTCGGCGGATGGCCAGAGCACGGGCGACCTCGCGGCGTTGGTTCCAGGCAACGGCGGGAGCGGCCACGCGATCGCGACCCGTTCCGGCGCACCCACAGGTACGAGCACGGCCCCGGAGATCTCGGGTTCGGTGCCGTTCGGGCATGTCACGGGCATGTCGCCCACGCCCCCGCCGGCCTCCCCGAACGGTGTGGGCCTGCCGTTCTGGCCGGGGCCCGGCCGGGGATCGCTGCCCATACCGGCGCCGGGCGTGAGCCTCCCGCACCCGGTCCCCCCGGCGACGGGCGGACACCCCACCCCGCCATCGACGCCGCGGCCGAGCACTCCCCCGAGCACCCCGCCGAGCGACCCGCCCTCCACCCCGCCCCCGTCGCCGAGCACACCCCCACCCTCGACACCGCCGCCGTCCTCCACTCCGGCGCCGGTGCCCAGTGAGCCCGCGGACCCGGCTCCCGCCCCCACGAAGCATCCGGAGCCCGGGCCGAGCGAGTCCGCGAGCGAGTCCACAGGCGGCTCCGCGGCGCCGTGATCCGCACGGGGATCACCGCACCGCGGAGGGATGAAGTCCGTCATCGACCGGCACCGAGGTCCGGGTCTTCCCCTGCGATGCCCTCCTCTCGCTATAGCCTGGCGACGTGAGCGAAGTACAGAACGACGAGGGCGTCATCATCGAGTTCATCGACGCCAAGGACGCGCCCATCAAGCACAAGGAACTCGGCGAACGCGTGATCGTCATGCGGGACTCCAAGAAACCCGACGGTCCGGTGCTCTATTTCACCGAGGCCGAGTGGGACGCCTTCGTCGCCGGGGTCAAGGACGGCGAGTTCGACGACCTCCTCGAGGAGGAGCCTCCCGAGGGCTCCTGAGGGGGTCCTGGGGGGTCCTGAGGGGAACAGCCCGGAGGTGAGCCGCTAGAGGCTCGCGCTCCTGGTGTCCCCCAGCATTTTGATGCCGGCCTTGTCGACCCGGTAGGCGTAGACCGTGCCCTCGGCGGGGTCGCCGCTCGGCCCGAACTTCACCCGGCGCGAGGCGCCCCCCAGGTCCACCGCGGCAAGGTGACGGTTGATCTCCTGGCCGTCGGCCTTGCCGGCCTTGAGAGCCGACAGGAACGCCATCGCGGCGTCGTAGCCCTCGGCCGTGTAATAGCCCGGCGTGCTGCCGAACTCCGTGCGATAACGCCGCAGGAAGTCCTTCGACGCCTGGGCGGCTCCCTGAGAGGCGTCGAAGCACGAGCAGGTGATGAGTGTCCCCTCGGCGTTGCCGCGGCCGGCGGCGGGGATGAAGTCGGCCGCCATGGCCGCGTCGCTGAGGGTGAACCGCGCCTTGACCCCGGCCGCGTGCGTCTGTTTCACCAGCCGGGCGGCCGGTGCGTAGGCGCCGCCGTAGAAGACGATGTCGGCCTTGGACGAGCGGATCCTGGCGACCGTCCCGGACAGGTTCGAGGACCCCGCCGAGATCCGTCCCCGGGTGACGGTGACCTTGCGGTCCTTCAGGACCTTCGCGACATCGGCGGCGACGTCCTGACTGAACTTGAGTTCGTCGTCGACCACGAAGACCCGCTTGGGCTTGGCCGCCCGGATCAGAAAGTCCGCGGTGGAGGTCGCGACCGTCTGGTCGCTCGGGACCAGACGGTGCCAGTACTTCAGTCCCCTGGCCGAGAGCGCCCGGCCGGTGGCCGAGGTCGCGATACTGGGGATCTCGGCCTGCTCGAGGATCGGACCGGCACTTTCGGCCTCGGCGCTGAAGGGGGGCCCGATCACGGCCACGACCTTGTCGCCGACGAGCTTGTTGGCCGCCGCGGGCGTCGCCTCCGGCCGTCCCTGGGTGTCCACGACCACGAGTTCCGCGGCGATCCTCGGGTTCGCGGCGTTGTAGTCCTTCAAGGCCAGCTTGGCGCCGTTCAGCATCGGCTGCACGAGCGCGGCGTACTGCCCGCTCAGCGCCCCCGCAAAGCCGATCTTCACTGAAGGCGGGCCGGATCCGGGCTCGTCGCCGCCGGCGAAGGCCGTGTATCCGGTCACCGCCGCGACCGCGAGCAGCAGCGCTCCCACCGGCGCCCCCACCATCACGAGCGTACGGCGGCCTCCCCCGGGGCGCCCGCCCGGTCGCGGCGGGACCGTGGTGCCCTCCCGCATGACATGGGGCGGCGGGGGCCGGTGCCAGCCGGGCGGCGTGACATCGCTGACGGCCGCGGAGGCACCATGGGTCAGCACCGGCTCCAGGCGGCCGGCCGGGGCCGCGGCCACCGGCCCCTCCACCCCGCCGAGCAGCCGCAGCAGTACCATATGGGCCGTCGGACGCTGAGCCGGATCCTTGCGCAGGCAACCGGTCACGAGCTCTCTGAGCGGCTCGGGCAGCACCGACGGATCCGGGTCCAGATGCATGATGCGGTGCATGACGGCCGGGATCGAGTCGGAACCGAAAGGCGAGTCCCCGGTCGCCGCGAACATCATCGTGGAGGCCCAGGCGAACATGTCGGCGGCCGGGCTCACGACTCCGCCGGCGAGCTGTTCCGGTGCCATGTAGGCGGGTGTGCCCACGACCTGGCTGGTCATGGTGACGCCGGTGGAGTCCAGCGCCCGGGCCACCCCGAAGTCGATGACCCTCGGCCCGTCCGGGCCCATCAGCACGTTCAGAGGCTTGAAGTCCCGGTGCACGATGCCGGCCTGGTGGATCGCGGCCAGCGCCGTCGCGGTGCCGATCGCCAGCCTGATCAGTGCCGCGCCGGTGCGCGGACCCTCGCCCAGCACCAGGTCCTTGAGGGATGGGCCGGGGACGTATTCGCTGACGATGTAGGGCCGGTCGCCCGCCACGTCCGCGTCGAGCACCTGAGCGGTGCAGAACCCGGCCACCCGCTCGGCCACGGCGAGCTCACGCACGAATCGCGACCGTGCCGCCGCGTCACCGCTGAGCTGGGCCAGGAGAAGCTTGACCGCCACGTCATCGCCGCTCGGGCCACGCCCGAGAAAGACGACGCCCTGACCGCCCTCACCCAGCCGACCGGCCAGCTCGTAGTCGCCCAGGCGCTCAGGATCGCCGGGCAGCAGTGGCTGGGCTTCCGCCATCCGTCCTCCACCATTTCGTACGATCCCGCACGCTCTCCTGTGCACTTGTATCGCGCCCGCCGATCAGACGCCAACCGCCGACGCGGGAGAGCTTCCGGACCGTTACCCCGATGCCGGCCGCACCGCCTGGTTTCGGACCGTATCAGCCGGTCACCACAATGCCGCACCGGTGAAGGAAGTCGTCGACGGAACGAACCCGAGCCGGGCACGGGCACGGGAGATGTCGAGGGTCCGCTCCACCGCCAGGTGGCCCACCGCGTAGCGCGTGAGGCGCGGCGGTGTCGGCGTCCCGGCCAGCAGGCACGCCCCCTCGATCGCGGACGCGAGGGGCCACGCGGCTCGGAGCGGGACATAGGCCGGGCGCACGTCCAGGCCGCGTTCGTCCAGGAGCGCGCGGAGGGCGTCGTCGAGTGTCACCGGCTCGGCGTCCGTGATGTTGAAGACTCCGGCGCGGACCGGAGCGCGGAGGGCGCTCGCACACGCCCGCACCAGGTTGCCGACCGAGGTGAGGCTGATCAGCTGCGTACCGTCGCCCACGGCCGGCAGGATCCGCCCCCGCACGCCCGACAGCACCCTCGGCAGCAGGGTCGTGTCTCCGGGGCCGTACACCGCGTGCGGCCGCAGCACGATCGCGGGCCGCCGGGCCGCGGCGGCGAGGACGGCCCGCTCGGCGGCGGCCTTGGAGGCGCCGTAGGCGTTGACGTAACGCCGGACCGGGGCCTGGCCCTCGGTGGCCATGACGGTCGGGCGGTACGGGTCGTACACGCTGGCCGTGCTGACATGCACGAACCTGGTCCCGGGGAAGGACGCGAGCGCGTTGACGGTGCCGCGGAGGTTGGTGGCGAAGAACTCGCCCGCCCGGCCCCAGTCGGTCACGGTGCCGGCGCAGTGCACGACGGCGTCGACGCGTGGCGTGTCCTCCAGCGGGCCGGTCCTGAGGTCCCACGATCGGTAGGGCGCTCCGCCGACATGACCCGGCGCGACCTCGCCACGGCGCCCGAACGCGAGCACCTCGTCCCCGTCTCCGGCCAGCGCCCGGCAGATCGCCCCGCCCACGAACCCGGACGCCCCTGTCACGGCGACCTTCATGCCCCGGTCTCCTTCACCCGCCGGTCTCCTTCATCTGCCGGTCTCCCTCACGCGCCCGGGCCGCCGCGCCGGGACCACCGCAGCGGGCTCCGCGGACCGTACGAGCTCGCGCAGCCGGTCCCGGTCCACCTTGCGGCCGCGGCCCGAGCGCGGGAGCCCGGGGAGCACCACGATGCGGTCGGGCAGCGCCGCGGCGTCCAGCATCCCCGGCAGTGCGCGGCGCACCCGCGCGGCGAGTTCGGCGGCCGGCTCGCCGGGATCCGCCGAACCCACCAGCGCGAGGACGACCTCCTCGTCACCGGTCCCCGGATCCGGCAGCCCCACGATCGCCGCCTCGGCGACCCCGTCGAGGGCGGTGATGGCGGGTTCGTACAACCCCGGGTACAGGTTGAACCGGCCCCGGATCAGCATGTCCTTCTTGCGGCCGGCCAGCACCAGCCGCCCGGCCTCGTCGACGCGGGCCAGGTCTCCGGTGGGGAGCTCACCCAGCAGCGGGTCGCCGAGATAGCGGGCGCACAGGTTCGGGCCGGACAGCAGCAGCTCTCCGTCATCGGCGACCTTCGCGCCGATGCCCGGCAGCGGCTCCCCGAGCAGGTCGCCGCCGGCTCCGGAGGCGGTGTGGGCCAGCTTGTCCGCGGCCGACGCGATGGCGACGGGCAGGATCTCCGTCATCGCGTAGACCGACAGGACCTCGGCGTGGGGCGCGGCAGCCACGGCCCGCCGCAGGACGGGGGCGGGCGCGGGCGCGGCGCCGAGCAGCACGTGACGCACGCTGGAGGGAAGCCTCCCGCCCTCGCCCCGCCGCCCGGCCGCGCCGGGTGTGTCCAGGGCGTCGAGGATCTCGGCGAGCTGTACCGGAACACAGAACGTGTGCGTGGCCCCTCGTTCGCGCAGCTGGGCGGCGAACCTCTCCGGAGAGCACGGGAGCGGGGGCATCGACCATCGCGCGCCGGCGATGAGCGTGGGCAGGCCCAGCATGAGCTGGTCGGTGTGGACGACGTCACCGGGGCCCAGCGGCAGCCGGGCCCGGAACAGCTCGAGCGCGGCGGCGAGGGACGCCTGGGTGTGCACGACCGCCCGGGGGTTCGCGGTCGTGCCCGAGGTGAAGACGACCGCGGCGGGGGCATCCGGGTCGTCATCGCCGTCCGGCTCGGGGGCCTCGCCCCGCAGGAGGCCCGAGAGCGAGAGCGCTCCCTTGGGCACACCGGGAAGCCACCTGCCGGTGTAGACGTGCCGCAGCGGCGCCGATGACCCGGAGACCTCCAGCCGGCCGAGATCGGGCAGCAGGAGGCCGCGACGGCGCGCGTAGGACCGCACGGGCCACAGCCTGCTGCCGGCGTAGAGCACGGCCTCCGCGGCGGACCACGCCGGCCGGGCGAGGGCCAGCCTCGCGGTGAACATCTCCGGCCCGGCACCGGGGTCGGCGAAGACCACGGTCCCGCGCGCGGCCACGACGCCGAGGGCCAGCACCAGCGACCGCGGAGAGGGCCGTACCGAGAACAGGACGCCGTCGCCCGGCCGGAGCCCGGCCTCGATCAGGCCGTGCCGCACGGCGAGGACCTCCCGGCGGAGCTCGCCGTACCTCATCCGGCCGCCGTCTCCGGCGACGAGCGCGACCGCGTCCGGGGTCCGGGCCGCCTGGGCGAGCAGTTGCCGTACGAGCGTCACGGCGCCTCGCTTTCGTTGGGTCGCGGCAGGTCATCGGCGCCGGGCCCCGCGGCACCGGCGGCACGCCGCACGTCGACGCGGCGGACGATCAGGTCGCGGTAGGTGGGGATGAGCACGTGCCGGGCTCCCCGCCGCCGGACGATCTCCAGGGGCGCCGCCGCGAGGACCGTGCGGGCCACGGCGCGGATCTCGGCCATGGCGAGCGGATGACCGATGCAGAAATGCGGCCCGGCGCCGAACCACAACCTGCGCGGGCCGGGCGCCGGCCGGTCGAGGTCGAAGGGGCCGAACGCCCGGCAGCAGTTGTGCGTCACGATGAGGACCCGGTCGCCCGGCCGGACCCGGACCCGGCCGATCCGGGCCTCGGCGTGCACGCTGCGCAGCATGACCGGCGTCGGGGTGGTGACCCGCATCGCCTCGTCGATGGCGCCGTCCAGCAGCCCGTCCGGGTCCGCGGCGACCCGGTCCAGCCACCCGGAGTCGTGGAGCAGCGCGATGAGCCGTGGCACCAGCGTCGCCACGGTCTCGGTGCCGGTGAGGAAGAACGCCCCCGCCGCGCCCCGGGCCTCCTGCTCGGACAGGCCGAGCAGGCGCATGCGCCCCATCACCGTGCTCGGGTCTCCCGAGGCGTAGGACCCGGCCGCGATGTCGCCGATCGGGCCGAGCACCGCGCCCGCCCGGGCCAGCTGCGCTCCGGAGAGCCTGCGGGTCCGCAGCGAGACCATCGAGACGATCTCCTCGCCCTGCCCGAACAGCCTCCGGTAGGTCTCCTCACCGTCCGCATCCAGCCCGATGACCTCACAGATGACGGCTCCGGCCATGACCCGCATGGCGTCGACGAGGTCGACGGCCTCGCCCTGCCGCAGCCGCTCGGCGAGCCGGGCCAGCGGCGCCTCGAGGACGCGGGCGCACAGCCGGCCGGCGTAGTCGCCGGCGAAGAGCCCGTTCAGCCTCCGGCGCAGCGCCCGGTGCCCCTCCCCCTCCATGTTCAGCAGCACCGAGGGGCCGAGGACCGGGGTCCACAGCTCCCCGGGCGCCCCGGGCCCGTCCTTGCGGAACGTCTCACCGTCGAGCAGGATCTCCCGGGCCGTCGCCGCGTCGTTGACGACCACGCCGACGCCGGGCACCCGTACGACCGGGCCGCACCGGGCCAGTGCGCGCAGGAGCGGATAGGCCACCGGGTGCGCGGCCAGGTTGACCCGCCGCTCCCACGTCCGGCCGGCCGGCCCGTCCCGGCGGGTACGAGCGGCCGAGGACCCTGTCATCTGATGTCCACCACCTCTGGCCGGTAGCGATGGTCGGCGTACCAGGCCAGGGTCCCGACCAGGCCGTAGGCCCGCAGCCGCCGCACCGAGCCGAAGACCACGACGTCCTTGCGGAGGCCGTACGACGTCGTGAGGGTGCGGACCCGGTTGACCAGGGCCCGGTCCTCGTGCAGGTCCTCGATCCTGGTGCGCGGAAAGCCACCGGCCCGCTCGTACAGGGCCGCGGTGATGGCGAGGTTGCAGCCGGGCATCATCACGTACGGGCCGAGGTAGGAGGGGGCGCGGTTGCCGGGCCGCAGGCGGCCGAAGAGCGCGGCCACCGACACCACGGTGGGGAGCAGGCGCCGCTCCCACCACCGGAGCGGGAACTCGTCGGTGCGGGGGCGCAGGGGTCCGCTCACCATCTCGAGTCCGTCGCCGAACGCGCGCTTGACGGCGGCGACCCACTCGGGAGAGGGGAGACAGTCGGCGTCGGTGCGGGCCACATGGGTCGCGCCGGCCGCGATGGCGTGGCGGACGCCCGCGTCGGCCGCCGCGCCGGTGCCCTTCTCCGGCTCCGCGACCAGACGCAGGTCCAGCCCCGGATGCTCGCCGGCGAACGACCGTACGACCTCGGCGGTGAGGTCCGTGCTCGCGTTGTCGACGACCAGGAGGGTGAAGGCGCCGTCGGACTGGGCGGCGAGCCTCCGGAGCGTCGCGCCGACCGACCGTTCCTCGTTGAAGGCGGGGACCACGACCCACAGCCGCATCTCACAGCTCCGCGAACACGACGCCGAGGCTCACTCCGCCGCCGAGCCCGAGCAGCGCGACCCGGTCCCTCGGCCCGCACCGTCCCTCCTCCATGGCGATGGCGAGCTGCAGCGGGAGGCTCGCCGAGGCCATGTTGCCGTGGTCGGGGAGCGTGACGACGAGCTTGCCGGCCGGCAGGCCGAGCTCCGACCGCAGCGTCTCCAGATAGGGCAGGGCCACCTGGTGCACGGCCACCACCGCGAAGTCGTCCCAGGTCAGGCCGGTCTCCCGCAGTGCGTCCAGGAAGATCCGAGGGCCGGCGAGCAGGAAGGCCTCCTTGAGCCTGCGGCCGTCGCCGGCGAAGTAGCCGAACTCCGGGTCGCGCGGGTGCATGGTCCCGCCCCCCGGGAGCGTCCCGATGTCCCACGCGCGGGACTCCGCCGCGAAGTCCCGGAAGAACACGCCTCCCTCGGCGCCACGCTCGACGAGCATGGCGGCGCCCGCGTCCGACAGCGTGTAACCCGCGAACGCGCCGGCGAACTGCGCGCGGTCGCGCACCCGCCAGCGGACGGCCCGCGAGGGCACCTCGCCGGTGCAGATGAGCACCCGTTCGTACTGGCCGGCGCGGATCAGCGCCTCGGCCACCTGCAGGCCGTTCAGGAAGCTGTTGCAGGCGTTCTTGACATCGAAGACCGGACACCGCGTCCCGAGCTTCGCGGCCACGATGTGCGCCGTGGCGGGCTCGACCATGTCCTGGGACGCCGACCCGAAGACGAGCAGATCGATGTCCCCGGCGGCCATGCCCTCGTTGGCCAGCAGCTTCGCGGCGGCCGCGACGGCAAGGTCGGACGCCTGCTCATCGTCCCCGGCGACATGGCGGGCCCGGATGCCGGTCATCCGTTGGACGATGCCGCGGGAGGGCGTGAAGCCGTCGCTCTCCGCGGCGATCCGCCGCTCCACCTCCGCGCTGGTGATCGTACGGGCGGGCAGGTGAGCCGCGACCCCTCTGATCCGGGCTGTCATGACGGGCGGCTCCGGGACTCTCGTGATCGATGTCTGCGGAGGCAAGCCTGTCCCATGACACCTGGTTTATACAGAGACGGGCTACTCGGCCGCGGATGAGTACCACACCGGTGTCGTGGGACCGCGGCCTCGCAACGGGTTACAGTGCCAACCTGAACGACGTTCTAGTAACGACGTTCTCGTAAGGAACGCCGTCCCGTCGGAAGAGAGATCGCGTGCGACCGTCACCCACACCGGAGAATCTCGGCGACGGCGTATGGACCGTCCCGGTGCCCATCCCGGGAAGCCCGCTCGGCTACACCCTGGTGTACGCCCTGGAGAGTCCCAAGGGCCTGGTCCTCATCGACGCCGGGTGGCAGCATCCGGACGCCTGGTCGGCGCTGTGCGGCGGGCTCTCCACGCTCGGGCTGGACATCGCCGACGTCCGGGGTGTGGTGGTCACTCACTACCACCCCGACCACTCCGGGCTGGCCGGCCGGATCCGCGAGACCTCCGGGGCCTGGATCGCGATGCACCACGCCGACGCCGACATCATCCGGCTCTTCCATGACCAGGCCGCCGGCGTGACCCGTACCCTCCAGTTCGCCTCGACCCGGCAGGCGGGCGCGGACCCCGCGGAGGAGGAGCCCCCGCCCGCGGGCCGGCCCCATCCTCCCGCCATCCCCGACCGTGAGCTCACCGACGGCGACCTCGTCGACCTGCCCGGACGCAAGCTCCGCGCCGTGTGGACGCCGGGCCACTCGCCCGGGCACATCTGCCTGCACCTCGAGGACGGCGACCGGATCTTCACAGGGGACCACGTCCTCCCCCGGATCACTCCGCACATCGGGCTCTACCCCTACGACCTCCCGGACGTGGACCCGCTCGGCGACTTCCTCGCCTCGCTCGAACGGATCGCCACCATCGAGGTCGGCGAGGTGCTCCCCGCACACCAGTACCGCTTCACCGGCTCCCCTGCGCGGCGCGCCGCCGAGATCGCGGGCCATCACGAGGAGCGGCTGACCGAGCTGACCGCGCTGCTGTCCGACCGGCCCATGACGCTCTGGCGGCTCGCCGCCGCGATGGGATGGCGCAGGGCCTGGGAGGCGATGACCCCGACATCGCGCCAGATGGCCACCGGTGAGGCCGCCGCCCACCTGCGGACCCTGGAGCGCCGGGGCATCGCCCGGCGCTACGGCACCGACGACCCCATCCGGTTCGTGCTCGGCTGAGGGGCTCCCGGCCGGCGGCTGTCCTGAACCGGCCGTTGACGCGGGGCCGGTCCGGCGCCGAGAGTCGATCCCGATGCCGGCTCGCCCGAGCCCGCTGAAGAGGAGGAGCACGATGGCTCCTGACATCGACCTCGTCGACCCCGGCGTGTACGAGCGCGGCGGGATGCCGCATGAGCAGTTCGGCTGGCTCCGGGAGCACGCCCCGGTCTTCTGGCACCACGGCGGCACCGACCGGGCACGGGGCTGGCCCGGCTTCTGGGCGCTGACCCGCCACGAGGACGTGGTCCACGTGTCCCGGCATCCCGAGATCTTCTCCTCCCGCGAACGGCTGTCGCTGTTCGACGAGATGACCGAGGACGAGCGGACCCTCCAGCGGCTGATGATGCTCAACCAGGACCCGCCCGAACACTCGCGCCAGCGCGGCATCGTCAACCGCGGCTTCACGCCACGGGCCATCGGCGCGCTGGAGGAGCACATCCGCGACATCTGCCGCGAGCTCATCGCCAAGGTGCCCGCGGAGGGCGACTTCGTCAGGGACGTCGCCGCACCGCTGCCGCTCTATGTGATCTGCGAGCTGCTCGGCGCCCCCGTGGAGGACCGGGACAAGATCTTCGAATGGTCGAACACTCTCATCGGCGGCGACGATCCCGAGTTCCAGCGGTCCCGCGAGGACGGGCAGGAGGCCTCCGCGCAGCTGTACGCCTACGCCAACGAGCTCGCGGCGCGGCGGCGTGAGGACCCTCGCGACGACATCGTCACCAGGCTGCTGCGGCCGGACGAGCACGGCCACGAACTGAGTGTCGACGAGTTCGACCTGTTCGTCCTGCTGCTGTCGGTCGCCGGCAACGAGACGACCCGCAACGCCGCGTCCGGCGGGATGCTGGCCCTGCTCGAGCATCCCGGTCAATGGCGACGTCTGCGCGAGGACGCGTCACTGACCCCCGGCGCCGTGGAGGAGATCGTACGGTGGGTGACGCCGGTCAACCTGTTCCGGCGTACGGCCGTACGCGACACCGAGATCCGCGGCCAGCGGATCGGCGAGGGGGACAAGGTCGTGGTCTTCTACGGCTCCGCGAACCGGGACGCCGGGGTCTTCGACTCCGCCGGGGAGTTCGACGTGGGCCGGGACCCCAACCCGCATGTCGGGTTCGGCGGCGGAGGACCCCACTTCTGCCTCGGTGCCCACCTTGCCCGACTTGAGCTCCGTGTGCTCTTCGAAACACTTTTGGACTCGGCGCCCAATATAGAACTCTGCGGTAACGCGCGGCGGCTAAGGTCTAACTTCGTCAACGGGATCAAGGAGATGCCGGTCCGGTTCCGGACCGACGGCAGTCCATGACCTCCAAAGGGGTGGTACGTGAGCAGGGTGAACGACGGGCCATTGCGCGTGGCCCTGCTTTCGTATCGGAGCAAGCCCCACTGCGGCGGCCAGGGTGTCTACCTCAGGCATCTGAGCCGGGAGCTGGTCGCGCTCGGCCATGAGGTCGAGGTCCTGTCCGGGCAGCCCTACCCCGAGCTCGACGACGACCGGATCGTGCTGACCAAGATCCCCAGCCTGGACCTCTACAACGACGAGGACCCGTTCCGGACGCCGGGCCTCAAGGAATACCGCGACTGGATCGACGCCCTCGAGGTCGCGACCATGTGGACCGGCGGCTTCCCCGAGCCGCTGACCTTCAGCCTCCGGGTCCTCCGTGAGCTCCGGGCCCGCCGCGGCGACTTCGACGTGGCCCATGACAACCAGGTGCTGGGCTTCGGCAACCTGCTGATCCCGCGGACCGGGCTCCCGCTGGTGACGAGCATCCACCACCCGATCAGCGTGGACCGCCGCATCGAGCTCGAGGCCGCCCAGGGGTTCAAGGAGAACTTCGGCAAGCGCCGGTGGTACGGCTTCGTCCGCATGCAGGCGCGGGTCGCCCGGCGCGTCGGCCGCATCCTGACCGTCTCGGAGTCCTCCAGGAACGACATCGTCAGGGACTTCAAGGCCGCGTCCGAGGACATCCACATCCTGCCGCTGGGCGTCGACACCCGGGTCTTCCACCCCCGTGAGGCGCCGCGGGTGCCCGGCCGCATCGTCGCGGTGGCCAGCGCCGACTCACCGATGAAGGGCGTGTCGACGCTGCTGCGGGCCGTCGCCAAACTCGCCACCGAGCGGGACGTGCACCTCGTGGTGGTCGGCAAGCCGACCAAGGACGGCCCGACCGACCGGCTCGTGCGGGAACTGTCGCTCGGCGAGCGCGTACGGTTCATCAGCGGCATCAGCGACGAGGAGCTCGGCGAACTGCTCGCGAGCGCCGAGACGGCCGTCGTGCCCTCGCTGTACGAGGGGTTCTCGCTGCCGGCCGTCGAGCACATGGCCTCCGGCACCCCGCTCGTGGCCAGCCGTACCGGCGCGCTCCCCGAGGTCGTCGGCGACGCCGCCGTGCTGGTGGAGCCCGGTGACGTCGAGGAGCTCGCGACCACGCTGCGCCGGCTGCACGACTCCGCGCCGGAGCGGGCGCGGGTCGGCGAGGCGGGCCTTCAGCGGGTCCAGGAGCGCTTCGCCTGGCCGGCGGTGGCCGCCGCCACGGTCGAGCACTATCGGGCCGCGATCGGCGCGTCCCGGGCAAGATCTGGGGGGACCGCGCCGCGGCCCTCAGTTACGGAAGGAGCACCGCCCTGCTGACCGTGGATTTCCAGCGGTTCCCTCTCTCACCGGGAGACCACGTCCTCGACATGGGGTGCGGTGCCGGACGGCACGCCTTCGAGGTCTATCGCCGCGGCGCCAACGTCGTGGCCTTCGACCGGGACGGCGACGAGCTCGCCGAGGTGTCGAAGATGTTCGGTGCGATGGAGCTCGCCGGAGAGGTGCCCGAGGGGGCCTCGGCCAAGACCGTGCAGGGCGACGCGCTCGGCCTGCCGTTCCCCGACGGCTCCTTCGACAAGATCATCGCATCCGAGGTGCTGGAGCACATCCCCGACGACATGTCGGCGATGACCGAGCTGCTGCGCGTCCTCAAGCCGGGTGGGCAGCTGGCCGTCACGGTGCCGAGCTGGCTGCCGGAGCGCATCTGCTGGGCACTGTCGGAGGACTACCACACCGCCCCCGGGGGGCACGTGCGGATCTATACGAGGGCAGAGCTCGAAGCCAAGCTCAAGGCCACCGGCTTCCGGGTGGACGGTCACCACCACGCGCACGGGCTGCACGCGCCGTACTGGTGGATCAAGTGCGCCGTCGGCGTCGGCAACGACGGCAACCCGCTCGCCAAGGCCTACCACCAGATCCTGGTGTGGGACATCATGAAGCGTCCCCTGGCCACCCGGCTGGCCGAGCGGGTGCTCAACCCGGTGATCGGCAAGAGCGTCGTCGTCTACTTCTCCAAACCGGACGGTCCCGAGGCCGGGGTCAGCGGCGAGCGGGAGAAGACGGATGCCGCGGTCTGAGTCCCCGGCCGCACCGCCGTCCGTCCCGGGAGTACTGACCGCGGAGCAGGTCACCGCGGCCGCACGGAGCATCGTCGCCCAGCAGGAGCCGTCCGGGGCGATCCCCTGGTTCGCCCCCACGGCCGGCGTGCCCGGCCACGTGGACACCTGGAACCACATCGAGGCCGCCATGGCGCTGACCGTGGCCGGGCTCACCGAGCCGGCCCGGCGGGCGTACGAATGGCTGCGCGCGCGCCAGCGCCCAGACGGATCGTGGCCGGCGAAATGGGTCCTCGGTGAGGTCACGGAGCCGGGCGGGGAGTCCAACCACGCCGCCTACGTCGCGGTCGGGGTGTGGCACGAGCTCGTGATCACCGGCGACGAGGCGTTCGCGGAACGGATGTGGCCGACCGTACGGCGGGCCATCGACTTCACGCTCGGCCTGCAGACCGCCCGGGGGGAGATCATCTGGATCCGGCGCCCCGACGGCTCGCCGAGCGACCACGCCCTCCTGACCGGCTGTTCGTCGATCTATCAGTCCCTGCGCTGCGCGGTGGCCCTCGCCGAGCGGCTGGGCGAGCCACAGCCGGACTGGGAACTCGCCGCCGACCAGCTCGGCCACGTCGTGGCCGCGCACCCGGAGGCCTTCGCCGACAAGAGCCGCTTCTCGATGGACTGGTACTACCCGATGCTCGCCGGGCCGGTCCGGGGCGGCGCGGCGCGGCGGCGGATCGCCGAGCAGTGGGAGACCTTCGTGGTCCCCGGCCTCGGCTGCCGGTGCGTCTCCGACCAGCCGTGGGTGACGGGGGCGGAGACATGTGAGCTCGTGCTGGCACTGGAGGCGGTGGGCGAGCGGGACCGGGCGCTGGAGCTGTTCGGCGCCATTCAGCATCTGCGGCACGAGGACGGGTCGTACTGGACGGGCTACCAGTTCGCCAACGACCGGCACTTCCCCGGCGACCGGTCCACCTACACCGCGGCGGCGGTGATCCTCGCGGCCGACGCGCTCTCGGGCACGACCCCGGGCGCGGGGATCTTCAAGGAGATCGACGGCCGGGCGCTCGGCCCGTCGGAGGCGGCCGACCCGGTGGCCTGCGGCTGCGAACCCGCGACCGTACCCGGCGCCGTGCCCAGTTGATCGCCGCGCTCCGCGCGGCGGCGAGCGGGCGTGATCTTGCGGTTGTTCGCGCTCCGGTAATCCCCTTTCCCCTGATTTCAGGGTCTGCCAGGATCGGGCCATGCGCGTCGATGATCTGGTCAGGCTGGAGGAAACGGGCGAGCTGCCCGAGTTCGTGCTCTTCTGGGGCGGGAAGCGGACGCACGGCGGGGTGGGGAAGGGCTGCCTGAGCCACAGTGGTATCCGGCGCCGTTCACCGTCGGCGGCGTGACCTATCCGACCGCCGAGCATTACATGATGGCCGGCAAGGCGACGTTGTTCTGTGACGACGAGGCCGCGGCCGAGGTCCTGGCCGATCCCGATTCCGGCAAGGCCAAGGGCGTGGGCCGCAGGGTCCGGGACTTCGACCACGACCGGTGGTCCGAGCACCGCTACGACATCGTCGTCGCCGGCAACCACGCGAAGTTCGCGCAGCACGAGCGCTTGCGGAACTTCTTGCTGGCGACGGCCGGCAAGGTGCTCGTGGAGGCCAGCCCGTACGACACCATCTGGGGCATCGGGCTCGGTCAGCAGCAGCCGGAGGCCGTCCGCCCGTCGCGGTGGCGGGGCCTGAACCTGCTCGGCTTCGCGCTCATGGACGTCCGAGCCGCCCTCTCCACCTGATCACGGCTGCGGAGCGGCGCGGGCGGACGGCCGGTCAGGCGAGGGGGTCGGTGTCCTTGACCCGCTCGAGGACCCGGAGCGAGCCCTCCAGCCGGCGCTCCTCGAAGGCTCCGCTCGCCAGCGCCCGCTGGTGGACGCGGTAGGGCGCCTGGCCTCCGTCGGCGGGGTGGGGGAAGACGTCGTGAATGACGAGCGCGCCGCCCACGACGACCGAGGACGCCCAGCCCTCGTAGTCGCCCTGCGCGTGCTCCTCGGCATGGCCGCCGTCGATGAACAGCATCCCGATGGGCGAGTGCCACAGCGCCGCGACGGTACGGGAGGCGCCGACCACGGCCACGACGTGGTCTTCGAGGCCGGACGCGACGATGGTCTTGCGGAAGGTCTGGAGCGTGTCCATGCGGCCCGTGCAGGGGTCGACCAGGGACGGGTCGTGGTGCTCCCAACCGGCCTGGTTCTCCTCCGAGCCGTGGTGGTGGTCCACGGTGACCACCACGGTCCCGGCACCCCGGGCGGCCGCGCCCAGATAGATGGCGGACTTGCCGCAGTAGGTCCCGATCTCGACGATCGGGCCACGTGCGCCGTAGCGCAGCGCCGTCTCATAGAGGGCGATGCCCTCGGCGGGAGGCATGAAGCCCTTCGCCGCCAGGGCCGCACGCAGGAGGTCCGCCGGCATCTCCGCCGGCACGGTCGCTTCATCGTTCACGTCGCAGACCCTATCCACCGAGGTGGGTGGGAAAGATCCCCTGTGAAGCATGTCACGTGGGTCCGGGCGGGACACCCGCTCGGCGAGCGACGGGGGACGTCATGACCGCAGATGCTCACGAGGTCGTCGTGGTCGGCTCGATCAACGCGGACCTGGTCGTGCGGGTCGATCGGCGCCCGGCTCCCGGCGAGACCGTCATCGGTTCGGACCTCGAGACCTATCCGGGCGGCAAGGGGGCCAACCAGGCGGTGGCCGCGGCACGGCTCGGAGCCGGAGTGGCGATCCTCGGCCGGGTGGGCGCCGACAAGCACGGCGAGTTCCTCACCGAGACGCTCCGCCGTGAAGGCGTCGGCCTCGGGCATGTGTTCATCACCCCCGGCCCCAGCGGCGTGGCCCTCATCACCGTGGGTCCCGGCGGGGACAACAGCATCATCGTCTCGCCCGGCGCCAACAGGCACCTTTCTCCGGCCGATGTGGCGCAGGCGCGCGATCTGCTCGCGGCGGCCCGCGTGGTGTCGCTCCAGCTGGAGATCCCCATGCCCGCGGTGGTCGCGGCCGTACGGGCGGCCACCGACACCGGGACCAGGGTCGTGCTCAACCTGTCGCCGCCGCGGCCGGTGGCCGGGGAGCTGCTCAGGGCCTGTGATCCCCTGGTCGTCAACGAGCACGAGGCGGCCTTCCTGCTCGGCACCGCGGAGGCGGGCGGCAGACCCGGACCCGATGCGGACACGGCGGCGGAACAGGCCCGGGCGCTCCTGGCCCTGGGCCCGCGTTCAGTGGTGATCACTTTGGGCCCGGAGGGTGCGATCGTGGCCCAGGGCACGGAGCTGGCCACGGTGCCCAGCCCGCGGGTCGAGGTGGTGGACACCACCGGCGCCGGGGACGCCTTCACCGGCGCGCTGTGCCTGCGGCTCGCGGCCGGCGACGACCTGGTCTCCGCGGCCCGCTTCGCGGCCCGGGTGGGCGCCGCGGCCGTACGGACGGCGGGCGCGCAGAGTTCCTACCCGACGCCCGCCGACGTGGCCCCGGACAAGCCTCCTGACCTCGGATCACATACCTGAGGCGGTCTTGCCGCCCACGACCGGAAGGTGCTCTACTCTCCGGATGAGCGCCCGTACCCGCGTCGCCATGTCCGAGGACGAGGTGTCCTCGCTGGTCGCCGGCCACCGCAAGCTGCAGCTCGGCACCATCAACCCGGACGGCACGCCCCACCTGGTGACGATGTTCTATGCCGTGGTCGACGGCAAGATCGCCTTCTGGACCTACCGGTCCTCGCAGAAAGCCCGCAACATCGAGCGGGATCCGCGCGTCACCTGCCTCATCGAGGCGGGAGAGGACTACTTCGAGCTTCGAGGGGCGCTCCTTTACGGCAACGCCAAGGTACTGACTGGACAGAACGAGATTCGGTATGTTGGCGGGGAGGTGATCAGGCGCATGATGGACCTCCAGGACCAAGATGACGTCGCGGCCCTCGTCGAACAGACGGGGGCAAAGCGGTACGCCTATGTCGTGGAGCCCGTCCGCGTCGCGTCCTGGGACCACCGCAAGCTGGCCGAGTCCTGAAGGAGGACGTGATGGAGGTACGGGTCGACCCCTTGACCTGCGAGGCCAACGGCGTCTGCGAGGGACTGGTCCCCGAGGTCTTCGAACTCGGCGACGACGACGTTCTGCACATTCTCCGGCCCGATCCCCCGGCCGAACTGGCCGACCGGGTCAGGCACGCGGTGCGGTCCTGCCCCAAGGCCGCGCTGTCCATGGAGGAGTGACCACAGGAGACCACCGCACCACCCCCCGGGCGCCGGTCACGGCGCCCTCACCCCATGTGGAGGCAACATGGCTCGTGCCGCGGTACTGCAGGCGGTCGGCGACAAGGAACTCGACCTGCGAGACGACGTCACCACCATCGACCCCGGCCCCACCGACGTCCGGGTGAGGATCAGGGCCACCGGCGTCTGCCATTCGGACCTCTCGACCATGTCGGGCGTGATCCCGGTCATGCCTCCGGCGGTCGTCGGGCACGAAGGGGCCGGTGAGATCGTCGAGGTCGGGGACCATGTCACCTCCGTGCGACCGGGGGATCATGTCGTCATCAACTGGACCCCGGACTGCGGCACGTGCGCGGACTGCGTACGCGGGGAGCCGTACCTCTGCATGACCTTCCTGGCCGAGTCCTTCGGAAACCCGCGGTTCCGGATCGGCGGCGACACCCCGGCGTTCGGCATGGCCGGTGTGGGAACGTGGTCCGAGGAGATCGTGGTCCCGCAGCAGGCCGTGATCAAGGTCGCCGACGACGTGCCGTTCGAATACGCCGCCCTGCTGGGCTGCGGCATCCCGACCGGCATGGGCGCGGTGTTCAACACCGCCAAGGTGGCGCCCGGGTCCAAGGTGGCCGTGGTCGGCGCCGGAGGCGTTGGCCTGGCGGCGATCCAGGGCGCCAGGATCGCGGGCGCCTCGACGATCCTGGCGATCGATCCCAACGAGGCCAAGCACCCGATCGCCAAGCAGTTCGGCGCGACCCACGCGGTGACGCCGGACGATCTCGAGGACACCAAGGCCCTGCTGACCGGCGGCGGCTTCGACTACACCTTCGAGGTCGTCGGCAAGTCGGCGACGATCACCATGGCCTGGCAGGCCACCCGGCGCGGCGGCGAGGTCATCGTCGTCGGCGCGGGATCGGCCACGGACAACTTCGAGATGAACGCCTTCTCGCTGCTGTTCGAGGGCAAGAGCCTCAAGGCCTCGCTCTACGGAGGCTGCGACCTCAAGCGCGACATCCCACGGTTCGTGGACCTGTGGCGCGCGGGCAAGCTCGACATCGAAGGCCTCATCAGCCGGCGGATCCGATTCGAGGATCTCAACGACGCCGTGCGGGCGCTCGGCAACGGCGAGGTCATCCGGCAGGTCGTGCTGTTCGACTGACCGGCGAAGGGCCTTCCGCGCGCGATGGGCCTCGTCCCCTGGGGACGAGGCCCATCGCCATGGAGAGCGGCCGGCGTGCGCCGCCAGGAGCCGACGGTTTCCCCTTTCCCCGCGTCTCCAACCTGAGATATCTCCCCTAACCCGGAAAAAGTTTTACCAAGGCTTTAAAGGGCATCTTTCGGCACGTATCTGGGCTGGTTCGGACGTGTTGAAAGGAGACGCCGTCATGGCGTATCGATATCGGCGGTCAGGCGTGAGCATCATCGGGCTGATCTATATCGTGATCGGCATCTTCGTGGCGTGGGACCGCGGCTACATCGACCTGGGCCTGCTGCGTCGCGTGGCGAGCGCTCTCCTGGCCGTGTTCCTGTGGTTCCTCGTGCTCTTGGGCGTGGACCTGCACATCAAGGCGTGACGGCGGCGGGCGGGGATGCGATGCCGCGCGCCCCGTGGCCTCGCCGGTCCCCGCCCCCGCAGGCTCCCGTTCAAGGACGCGGAGTGAGCCAGAGCGTCGGCGTCTCTCCTCGGTCACCGGTCATGACGCCCACGGCCAGGAGCCGGTCTCCGAGCGTGGTGAGCGCGGTGAGCCGCTGCGCCCCCGGCCCGTCGAGGCCGGTGCCGTTCGGCCGGATCGACCGCCATGCCCGGCCGTCGGCGGAGGTCCACAGCAGGACGTCCGCGCGCCCCGAAGCGCCGTCCGTGCCGGTCAGCACGAAGCCCTTCGGCGTCGAGGCCACGGTGGCGGCTCCGGCGAGCGGCTGCGAACGCCAGGTCCTCCCGCCGTCCGCCGAGACCGAGACGAAGGACGGAGCCAGTGCCACGAGCGTGTCTCCGTGGGAGGCCACCCTGGTGAGGCCACCCGGCCGCGCGCCGGCCGGCACGGGCACCGTTCCCGCGGCCTTCCAGTCCTTTCCATCGGCGGAGGTCCACACCATGGGAGCCCTGCCCTTGTCCCTGCCGATCGCGGCGCCCACCGCGACATAGCCCCGCCGGACCGCCGTCACGTCCGTCATCTCGCGGGTGGTGCCGAGGGCCCCCGAACCACGGGTCCACGTCGTCAGGTCCGCGGAGTGCCAGACCGCCGCGGCCGAGCGGGACCTTCCCACCACGACATAGCCGGCCGGCCCGTACGCCGCCCGGCCCGGCCGGAACGCCGCCGGCAACGCCGCGGCACGTCGCCACGTGAGGCCGTCCGCGGAGGTCATCACGAGCGGCTTGTCGCCGCTCCGTCCGATGGCGGCCCACTCCCGCGCGCCGCGGAGCACCGTGGTCAGCCGCTGGGCTCCGGCACCGCCGAACCCCTCCCCCGTCGCCCGGCGCCAGGACCGGCCGTCGCCGCTGGACCAGACGGCCGCGTCGCCGTTCGTGCTGCCCACGACCACGGCCCGTCCCGCGGCCGAGGCGAGCCCGGCGACCGACCGCTCGGGCTGTACGGCACCGGCCACCTTGGCCAGGTCCACATCACCGCTGCCCGGCACCGACAGGTAGGCGTCGTCACCACGCCGTCCGGCGACGACGGTCGTGGACGGCAGTACGGCCAGATCCCTGGCCTCGGCGCCGGTGATGTCGCCGGCGCGCCGCCAGGTCCGCCCGTCGGCACTGCGCAGCACGGCGGTCTTACGGCCGCTGACGCGGACGAGGACGGCGATCCCCGCCGTCGTGCCGCTGAGCCGCTCGACGCGGAGGTAATCCGGCCCGGAGAGCCGGCCGGCGGCACTCCACCTGAGGCCGTCGGCCGAGCTGAAGACCACTCCGTAGCGGACGCGTTTGCGTTTCTGGCCGACCCCGGTGACGCGCCGGGCCTCACGGGTCAGGAAGAACCGGCGGGAACCGCCGGCGAGGCCGTCCGAGGCTCCGTAGGAGCCGAGCCCCTGGGGCACGCTCACCGGGCTCCAGCTCCGGCCGCCGTCGGCCGAACGCCAGTGCCCCTCGGCCACCACCGTCTTCCTGACGTTCTGCCTGGTCTTGCCCTTGAGGACGGTCTGGACCACCGTGCTCCTGCGGGTGCCCTGCGCCACGAGGGTGTCCCCGACCGCGGCGAGCCGCTCCAGCCGCACCGCACCGGCGGGCCTCGCCGAGGCCCGCTGCCAGGTCCTGCCGTCCCGGGACAGCCAGACCGCCGGGGCGCCCGAGGCGGCGCCGGCCGCCGCGAACCCCGAGGCGGTACGGACCAGCGCGCTCACCCGGTCTCCGGACCGGAAGGCCGGAGAGCCGGCCCGCCGGGTCCAGGTCCTGCCGTCGAGGCTGGTCCAGAGCACGTCCACGGCGGAGGTTCGTCCGAGCTGACCGCCTCCGGCCGGGCCGCCGAGCGCCACCCAGGCTCGGACCCCGCCCGCGACCAGCCGTGGGAACTCGCCGGGCGGCGGCTCGTCACCGTCGGCGGCCCGGACCGTCCCGACGCGCCAGCTCACTCCCGCGTCCGAGGAGGCGAGGAACCGGCCGCGGTTCTCGTCCGACCCGATAGCGACGACCGTGTCCCCGTCCGCGGCCATCGCGCCGAGCACCTGGCTGCGGCCGTCGGACGTGGCGGCCGGGTCCGGCGCGAACAGCCGGCTCGCGTCGACGGCGACGGCCTGCCGCGGGGCCTGGACCGGTTCCTTCTCACCGTCCTGCACCGCGTAGATCCCGGCGCCCACCACCAGCACACCGGTGACGACGGCCCCGATCCGGCCGGCGTGACGCCGTACCGGCGAGGACCGGCGCGTCGGGGGCCGGCGCTGCGCCGCCGCGGTGTCTTCAGAGTCCGTGGTGCCGTGCGTGTCCGTGGTGTCGTCCGCAGGCGATGCCACTACGCGCTCGGAGCCGTTCGAGCCGTTCGAGCCGTTTGAGGCGTCAGAGCCGTCGGAGCCGGCCGTGTCCGCGGGCCGCAGCGCGTCCTCGACCGCCCCGCCGGCGCGCGTCGCGGCCCCGCTCGTCCAGTCGACGCCCGCGCGGTGCCACACCGAGTGCGAGCGCTGCCATGGTGAGACGCTCTGAGCCTTCCTGGCCCGACCGGCCCGGCCGGCCCGGCCGGTCCTGCCCGTGCCCTTGACCGGCGCCTTCCCACGCGTCCGGTCCGCGGCCGGCGCGGCGTCGGCCCGGTCGGCCGTGTCGGCCCCGTCGGTCGCATCGGCCGCATCGGCTGCGTCGGTCAGGGCCGGGGGGAGCCCCCGGTCCGGCTGCCGCGACGACGTGCGATCCGGATCCCTGCCCTGCATCGAGGCCGTGGTCGGCTCCTGGGACCTGGCGCCGGTGAGGGAGTCGGCGTGTTCGTGTCCCGGGATCCTCGTGGTCACCTGTTTCTCGCCCTCTTCCTTCGCGGCGGACATGGCGATGCCCGGGACGCCGGGCCCGGACGGGCCACAGACGCCACCGCGCCATCAAAGCATGATCAAGAACCAATGGTGGCGTAGGTGGTGCCATAGCGCCATATGAACCGCGGCGTGTCGGTGACCTCCTACGAGCGGACGTCGATCAGTCCCTTGTAGGCGAAGCCGCGTACGTGCACCACCCGGGCCCGGGGCGACGGATCGCCGTAGACCTCGCCCGAGACGCCGAAGCCGGTCAGCTCCACCCGTACGCCCTGGG
>DASYNF010000032.1:0-40885 GCA_036008685.1 Actinomadura sp.
GCTGTGCGGTGCTGGTCTCGAGGAGACCAAGGCCTACCTGGCGACCGAAGGCTCCGAGGGCGCCTCAGCAGCGCTGGATTATCTGATCGCCTGCGAGGCGGCCGGCGACTTCATGGACTTCTCGGTGCAGCGGCAGTCGCGTTCGTATGCCGAGTACTACCTGGGCTGACCTGAGGTGCTCGCGTTCCCGAGTGGCCGACGGGCACGATCAGTAGGCGGTGCGAAGCGCCGCCAAGACCTAGGCCAACCGTCGAGCGACAGCCGGCGCCTGGTCGGTCACGCCGGGACGATCGTCAGGGAGAAGGTCTACCGCAAGCAGATCCGGCCCGTCCTCCTGGCCGGCGCCGAAGCAATGGACGAGATCTTCACTCAGGAGCTCTTGGAACCATAGTCACGCAGTTGGTCAATCACTCGGAAACAGAAGGCCCCTCCCGATGATCGGAAGGGGCCTTCGAGCTGCGGAGCCGCCTATCGGAATCGAACCGATGACCTATTCATTACGAGTGAATCGCTCTGCCGACTGAGCTAAGGCGGCACGCCGTCCAGAGACAGCGGCACGAGTCTACCGGTTTCCGGAGGCGCTCCGCGCACAGATCATTTACAGACGGCGCCGTCCTTGGGGGCCTGCTCCTTGACCAGATAGTCCTCGACGGCCCGGGTGATGCAGGCATTGCCCTGCAGGTAGGCGGTGTGCCCGTCGCCCTCCAGGGTCAGCAGCCTTCCGGACTCGAGCTCACCGGCCAGGTTCTTCGCCCACTTGTACGGCGTGGCGGGGTCTCGGGTGGTGCCGACGACCACGATCGGAGCGGCTCCGCGCGCCACCAGCGGGCTGGGCTGCTCCTGGGCCTTCGCCGGCCAGAAGGTGCACGGGAGGCTGCCCCACACCACGAAGGGCCCGAACCTCGGTGCGGTCTTCTTGGCCTTCTCTGCCACCTGTTCGACCCCTTTGACGTCGGCGGGGTAGGACTTGTCCAGGCAGTTGACGGCCATGTTGGCCTCGGTCTGATTGGTGTAGGTCCCGTTCTCCTCGCGTTCCACGAGCAGATCGCCCAGCCTGAGCAGCAGGGTGCCGTCGTTGCTCTGGATCGCCTGCTTGAGGGCCACCCGGAGCGTCGGCCAGCTCTGCTTGTTGTAGAGGGCCGTGGCGATCCCGAGCGTGACCAGCGCCTCGGTGACCTGGCGGCCGTCGCCGGTGGTGCTCTTGAGCGGTGTACGGTCGGCCCGCTCCTGGAGCTCGGAGACCTTCTTCACCGCGTCATCGACACTGCCCTTCCCCAGCGGGCAGTCGGACTGTTTCACGCAGTCGGCGGCGAAGGCCCGCAGTGCCGTCTCGAACCCCTTGGCCTGCTCGAGGTTGATGTCATCGGCCGTGAGCTTGGGGTCGACGGCACCGTCGAGGACGAGGGCCCGGACGTTCTTGGGGAACTGGTCGGCGTAGAACGCGCCGAGATAGGTGCCGTAGGAGAAGCCGAGGAAGGACAGCCGCTTGTCGCCGAGCGCCGCGCGGAGGAGGTCCATGTCCCGGGCGGCGTTGAGGGTCCCGACGTACGGCAGGTTGACCCCCGACCTGGTGTCACAGCCACCGGCGAAGCCCTTGCCGATCGAGACCAGATCGGCGACCTCCTTCTGGTCGTCCGGCGAGGAGTCGGTGGCGAAATAGCGGTCGAGGTCCTTGGTGCCCAGGCAGCGCACCGGATCGCTTTCACCGACCCCGCGCGGGTCGAATCCGACGAGGTCGAACCGGGCCTTCAAGTCCTTGCCGAAGGACTGGGCCGATTCGCGGATGAACTTGACGCCGGATCCGCCGGGCCCACCCGGGTTGGTCACGAGCGATCCGATCCGATGGGCCTTGTCCTGGGCCGCGAACCTGATGACCGCGATCTTCAGCTGTCCGGCAGCCGGGTCACTGTAGTTGCGGGGCACCTTGAGAGTGGCGCACTGGAAGCCCCCTTTGCAGTCGGACCACGACAGACGCTGTTTGTACAACGTCTCCAAGCCGGCGGACGAGTCCGATGGCCGCGATGTGGTGGGCGCCGCCCCACCCGAGGTGCTGCATGCGGTCACCGCCATCGCCGTGCTCACCGAGATGGTGATCCTACGAAGTGCCTTCACCAGACTCCCCCTCAACGGGCGTGTTCCGTGTGTGATCTCCCATACTCGTACGGTGATCTCCTGACCTCCAGCCGAATCGCTGGCCGGCCCCGCATGGCCACGATAGGTGGGTGGCGCCGGACCGGCGCGGCGGCTCTTCATGAGACTTGGATGAGAAGACGGCCGCCGTGGGCCCGTACGGCCCGGACAGGCGAATCGCCCGGTTAGCTTGGTGTCTCATGGAGACCCGGAGGACCGGCGCACCGGGCGAGGCCGAGCGGCGCGCCCGGATCCTGGTCGTCGATGACGAACCGGCCGTACGTGAGTCACTGACCAGCAGCCTCGTCTTCGAGGGCTATGAGGTCGTCGAGGCCGTGGACGGCGTGGCGGCCCTGGAGCGGATCGACCGGGATCCGCCGGACGTGGTGGTCCTCGACGTCCTCATGCCGCGCATGGACGGGCTCACCGCCTGCCGGCGGTTGCGCGCCCAGGGCCGCACGCTCCCCGTACTGATGCTGACGGCCCGGGACATGGTCGGTGACCGCGTGACCGGCCTCGACGCCGGCGCGGACGATTACCTGGTCAAGCCGTTCGAGCTCGACGAGCTGCTCGCCCGGATCCGGGCACTGCTGCGGCGCGGCGCGATGTCGGCCGCCACCCCGGCGTACGAGGAGAGCGAGGTGCTCGCCTTCGAGGATCTGCGGATGAACACGCTGACCCGGGAGGTCGGCCGGGCCGGCCGGCCGCTGGAGCTCACCCGGACCGAGTACATGCTGCTCGAGATGCTCCTGCTCCATCCCCGGCAGGTGCTGACCCGCGAGCAGATCCTCGAGACCGTGTGGGGGTTCGAGTTCGAGCCCGCCTCGAACTCACTGGACGTGTACGTGATGTACCTGCGCCGCAAGACCGAGGCGGGCGGCCTGCCCCGGCTCATCCACACCGTGCGGGGCATCGGCTATGTGCTCCGCGCCCCGGCCACAGCATGACCCGGCGGCTCACGCTCCGCGCCCGGCTGACCCTGCTGACCGCCGTGGCGGTCGCCGTCGCCGTCGCCGCCTGCGCCACCGCGAGCTGGTTCCTCACCCGCAACCAGCTCTACCGGCAGCTCGACCGGACACTCGCCACCACCCCGGCGGGGCGCCCCTGGGAGGTCGACAGCGCGCTACGGGACTGCAGCCCGACCCCCCGGGAGGTCAGGCCCAGCCCCTTCCGGGTCATCACCGCACAGGTGATCAGGCCCGACGGCACCTGGTGCGCCATCGCCGACTCGCCGCGGACCCTGGTCATCACCGGCGCCGACGTCCAGGTCGCACGCGGCGCCCGTGACGAGGTCTACCGCAACGGGGTCGCGACGGACGGCAGCTCCATGCGGGTCCTGACCCGCCGCGGCCCGGCCGGGGCCACGGTCGCCATGGCGCTCCCGCTGCGGGAGGTCGAGAGCTCGCTGAACAACCTCGCCCTCCTGCTGATCCCCGTCGCACTGCTCGGCGTACTGGCCGCCGCGTCGGCGGGCCTGCTCATCGCGCACGCGGCGCTGCGGCCGGTGGACGAGTTCACGGGCGTGGTCGAGCACATCGCCCGTACCGAGGATCTGGACACCCTCATCCCGGTCGACGGCAAGGACGAGATCGCGCGGCTCGGCGACTCGTTCAACACCATGACCAGGGCCTTGGCCGCCTCGCGCGACCGGCAGCGCGCCCTCATCGCCGACGCGGGCCACGAGCTCCGCACCCCGCTGACCAGCCTGCGGACCAACATCGACCTGCTACTGCGCAGTGAGGCGGCCGGCCGCGACCTTCCCGCGGACACCAAGCACCGGCTGTTGACCAGTGTGAAGGCACAGCTCCACGAGCTTTCCAGCCTGGTCGGCGATCTGCTGGAGCTGGCCAGGCCGGACCGCCGTGACAAGCCGACCGAGGTCGTCGCCCTGCACGACGTCGTCGGCCGCGCGGTCGAGCGGGCCCGGCTGCGTGACCTCGGCCTGCGCATCGACGTCGAGGTACGGCCCTGGTACCTGCACGGTGACGGGGGACAGCTCGAACGGGCCGTGATGAACCTGCTGGACAACGCGGTGAAGTTCAGCCCGCCCGGCGGCACGGTGGACGTCCGGCTCCGCGACGGCCAACTCACCGTACGGGATCACGGCCCCGGCATCCCGGCCGATGACCTGCCGCACGTCTTCGACCGGTTCTGGCGGTCGCCTTCGGCGCGAAGCCTGCCCGGCTCGGGGCTGGGCCTGTCGATCGTCGCTCTCGTGGTGCGCGAGTCCGGAGGGGACGTCTCCCTGGAGCCCGGCGACGGCCAGGGCACCCTCGCCCGTGTACGACTGCCGGGCACCGCAGCACAGGCTCTCGTCTAGGGCCCTGCGTACCCCCGTCGTCCGTCGGCCCGCGTCGCAGCGCCTGATCCAGCAGTGAGCACGTCGATCACCGAAGCACGCCGATCATCGCTCCGCGGTAAAAAGCACGACGCCTGGCCCCCACCTGACCGGCTACGGGGTCGCCCAGCGCAGCGATGCCGGTTACTCATCGGACCGGTCACTGGCCGGAACAGTCGGAGCTGTCAGCCCCCTCCGCCGGCCGGGGCGTTTCCGCTCCCGCCACCGCCGATCCCGGTGCCGCTGCCTCCGCCGAATCCACCCCGCCGTCCGGCGCCGCCGGCGAAACCGGCGCCCTGGTCGACGCTGCTGGCGGTCACAGTGCCGTCCTGGCCCGCCGTTCCGCGTACGACGACGGTCGAGCCGGACTTCAGGTCGCCGAGGGAGCCGCTCTTGGTGACCTGGACGGTGGTGGAGCCGCTGGTCTGGACCTTGACTACGCTGTTCGCGGTCTGCAGATAGATCATCTTTCCGTCGATCTTCTGAACGGTGCCGAGGGTCAGGTTTCCGGCGCCACCCGCCGCGGACCCGCCGCCGGGCCGCGCGAAGCCACCACCCTGACCCGGCTGCCCACCCTGACCGCCCTGGCCGCCTTGACCGCCCTGGGCGCGGGCTCCGCCGGCCATAGGGCCCGCAGACGCCGACGAGTCGTTCCCACCCCACAGCTTGTGCGCCTGGATCCCGCCGACGAAGCCGGCCAGCAGGATGAGCCCGGCGCCGAGGTAGAGCGTGAGGCCCGACAGGCCACCGCCCTTGGGGCCCGCCGGCTCCTCGTCGAGATCGCCCTCGAACGGCGACGTGGAGAGCAGTTCCGCGTCACCCGGTTCATCCCGCCGGTCCTCGGCCTGCCCGGCCGGAGCCGTCTGCTGCTTCGGCTTGCGCCGTGTCGTGCTCACGTGGTTCTCCTCGTGTTCAGGTTCGCGGGTCATGAAGGGCTCCCTCGCTCACGGCTCGCTCATTCATGCCGGAGGGCCTCGATGGGGCGCAGCTTGGCGGCGCGGTTGGCGGGGTAACTGCCGAAGAACAGTCCGATGGCCACGGACACGCACAGCGCGAGCAGGATCGACGACGGCACGATCACCGGCTTGACCCCGACGATGGTGAACATCGTGCCGACCACGCCGGCTGCGACGCCCAGGATCCCGCCGACCAGGCTGAGCATGGTCGCTTCGGCCATGAACTGGCCGAGGATCGCGCCCTTGGGCGCGCCGATGGCCTTGCGGATGCCGATCTCGCGGGTCCGTTCGGTAACCGTCACCAGCATGATGTTGGTGATGCCGATACCGCCCACGAGCAGGCTGATCGCCGCGACCGCGCCGAGCAGCACGGTGAAGGTCCGGCTCGACTCACTCACCGCCGTCTGCGCGCTGGCCTGGTCGGTGACCTGGAAGTCGGCCACAGCCGTGCCGGTGATGCCGTGCCGCTGCTCGAGGAGCGCGGTCACCTCGTCCTGCGCCGCGTCGACCGTCTCCGAGCTCTTGGCCTCGACCACGATCTGGTCCAGCCCGCCGTACCCGGTCAGGCTCTCCTGTACGGCCGGCAGCGGCGCGATCGCGATGCTGTCGGCGTTCTGGAAGCTGGCGGAGTCCGAGCCCGTCTCCTTCAGCACGCCGATGACGGTGAACTCGATGCCCCCGACGTTGATCTGCTTGCCGACCGGCTCGACCACTCCGAAGAGGTCGTCGGCAAGGCTGCTGCCGATCACCACGACCTTGCGCCCACTCGTGACGTCGTCCGTCGAGAACGCCGAACCGCTTGCGACCACCTTGTTCGCGGCCTCGAAGTAGGTCGGGTAGGTGCCGACGAACTGGTTGATCGTGGCGCTCGTTCCGGCGTAGGCCGCGGTCGTGGACTGTGCCCGTACGACCGGGGAGGCACTCTTCACCGAGGGGGCGTTGGTCGCGTCGACCAGGGCGGTGGCGTCGGCGACGGTGAGGTCGTGCGCCTGGGTACGGGGACCGTTGCTCTGCTGCTGACCGCCCGCCCCGCCGAACCCGCCGAACCCGCCCCCGCCGCCGAGACCACCCTGACCGCCGCCTCCCCCGCCGCCGGGCCGGCCGCCGAACGGGCCGGCGAACCCGCCACCGGTCGTGGACTCGGTGATGGTCAGCGAGTTGGCGCCGAGCCGCTGGATGCTCTTCTTGATCTGCTCGGACGAACCGTTGCCGACGGCGACCAGGAGGATCACGGCGCCGACCCCGATCAGGATCCCGAGCGTGGTCAGCCCGCTGCGCATCTTGTTGGCCGACAGTCCGCGCAGCGCGAACCGCAGTATCTCCGCTGTACTCAACGCTTCGCTCCAACCACCGTGTCGAACCTGGGCGGCGGGCCGTCGACCGGGGCCTGCCGCCGGTCTTCGACGACCCGGCCGTCCACCAGCCGGATCACCCGCTTGGCGTGGGCCGCGACGTCGTCCTCGTGCGTGATGATCACGATCGTGCGGCCCGCCATGGTGAGCCCGTCGAGGATGTTGAGCACGTCCCGGGTGGACGTGGTGTCCAGGTTCCCGGTGGGCTCGTCGGCGAGCAGCAGGGCGGGGGCGGTGACCAGCGCCCGGGCGATCGCGACCCGCTGCTGCTGGCCGCCCGACAGCTCGTTCGGCTCGTGGCCGACCCGGTCGGCCAGGCCCACCTCTCTCAGCGCCGCCAGCGCCCGCCGCCGCCGCGGGGCTCCCTTGAGCCCGCCGTACGCCAGGGGAAGCTCGACGTTGGCCAGGGCGGTCATCCGCGGGATCAGGTTGAACGACTGGAAGACGAAGCCGATCTTGCGGTTCCGCAGGATCGACAGCCTGCGTTCGTCCAGCCTGCGGACGTCGGTGCCATCCAGCAGATAGCGGCCGCCGCTGGGCACGTCCAGGCAGCCGAGGATGTTCATCAGGGTGGACTTGCCGGAGCCGGACGCGCCCATGATCGCTAGATAGTCGCCCCGCTCGACGGTGAGCGACACCCCGCGCAGGGCGTGTACGGCCATGTCGCCCTCGCCGTACACCTTGGTCACGGTGCGGACGTCCAGGACCGGCGGCTCCGCGGTCACGGGCGTCCTCCGCCGCCGAGACCGGCGCCGCCGCGGCCGACGCGACCGGCGCCGCCGCCGATCCCGGGGCCCGAGAAGCCGTTGGCGCCGGAGCCGGCCACGATGATGACGACCCGGTCGCCTTCGTTCAGACCCGACGTGATCTCGGTGCCCTGGTCGCCCCGGACACCGGTCTCCACGGTCTTGACGACCTGCGAACCGTTCTGCTGCACGGTGACCGTGCTCTGGCCGCCCGCGGTCCGCACCGCGGCCGTCGGCACGTACAGGACGTCAGAGGCGCGGGCGACGGTCACCTCGACGGTCGCGGTCTGGCCGAGCCGCACGCCCGAGGGCTTGGTGCCGAGCGCGACGGTCACGCTGTACTGCACGACGTTGTTGGAGGTGGTCGGGGACACGCCGATCGCGGTCACCTTGCCGGGTGCGGTCACCCCGGTGAGCGCGTCGAAGGAGGCCGTCGCCGCCTGGCCGGCCTTGATCTTGGTGGTGTCGGACTCGGTGAAGTTCCCCTGGATCTGCAGCTTGGAGAGGTCGGCCAGCTCGATGAAGCCGCCGGAGCCGGACGACGTGGACGAGGTCCCCGACGACGAGGTCGCCGACGAGCCGGAGGACGTGGAGCCGCCGCCCGACGAGCCCGTCCCCGACGAGGCGCCCGACGAACCACCACCCGAGCCGCTCGAGGAGCCGCCGACCGTGCCGCTGACGGCGGTGACCGTCCCGGAGAACGGCGCCTTGATCACGGTGCCGTTCAGCGTTCGGACCGCGTTGTGGTAGGCGTTTCTGGCGGAGATGTAGCTGGCGTAGGACTGGGCCGTCGAGGTGTCGTCGTCCGCGGCGTCCAGGCTCGCCAGCGCGGCGGTGACGTTCTCCTGAGCCTCGGTCCGGTCCAGCCTGGCCAGCACCTTGCCCTTGGTGACCTTGTCTCCGGCCTTGACGTAGATATGGGTGACGGTGCCGGAGGCCGCGAAGTTGAGCGACTGTGTCTTGGCGCTTTGGACCGATCCGGATGCCGAAACCGACTGCTCGACCGTCCCGCGCAGAACCTGAGAGGTGCGCGTGGCCGCGCCGGCGTCGCCGCCGTCGTCGGCCAGGGAGATATAGGCGAAGCCGACACCAGCCGCCAACAGCACAGCAAGCGTGCCGTTGAGCAGCAGAGTCCTGCGCTTGAGGAGGGATGCCATGGTTGTGAAGACTGGAGTCCCGCGCTTGGGCGACCATGATGACTTCGTGAAAGTTCCATGAGATCCGGCACACCGGCCTGCGGCCGGTGGACGAGATCACCTGGCTCGCCGGCTCGTTCAACGCCATGACCGGTGCGCTCGCCGCCGCGCGGGGTCGCCAGCGCACGTTGATCGCAGCCCGGGGATTCTCATGGGGCTCTCATATCCGGATCACGGGACTCCAACGTGCGGCCGTGAGTGTTGCCGCCATGACCCAATTGACGCCACAGCAGCCGCTCGGCGGCGTGCGGGACCGGCCCGGAGACTCCAGGGTGGACTCCGTTGGGGGACGACGGCATCTGGTCGAGGTCGTGATCCCGGTGTACAACGAGGAGTCCGTCCTGGCCGGCAGCGCCCGCCGGCTGCACGACTATCTGGCGGGCACGTTCCCGTACGCCTTCCGCATCACGATCGCCGACAACGCCAGCACCGACGGCACCTGGCGGGTCGCCACCGAGCTGGCCGGGGAGCTGGCGAACGTACGGGCGGTGCACCTCGGCCAGAAGGGCCGGGGACGGGCGCTGCGCCAGGTGTGGAGCACGAGCGACGCCGACGTGGTCGGTTACATGGACGTCGACCTGTCCACGGACCTCGACGCCTTCCTCCCCCTCGTCGCCCCGCTGATCTCCGGGCACAGCGACCTGGCCATCGGCACCCGGCTGTCCCGCGGCGCGGCGGTCGTCCGCGGGCCCAGGCGGGAGGTCATCTCCCGCGCCTACAACCTGCTCCTGCATGCGACCCTGGCGGCGCGGTTCTCCGACGCCCAGTGCGGGTTCAAGGCCGGCCGGACCGAGATCGTGCAGGCGCTTCTGCCGTCCGTCGAGGACGAGGAGTGGTTCTTCGACACCGAGTTGCTGCTGCTCGCCGAGCGCAACGGACTGCGGATCCACGAGGTGCCGGTGGACTGGGTGGACGACCCTGACAGCCGGGTCGACGTGTCTCAGACGGCCCTCGACGATCTGCGCGGCATGTGGCGCGTCGGCCGGAGCATGCTCCGCGGCGGGGCCCGGGCGCCGGTCCGGCCGCGCCGGCCGGACACGGACCCGGCCGGGCTGCCCGCCGGGATGGCCCGGCAGCTGCCGGTCTTCGCCGTGATCGGGGTGTTGAGCACGCTGGCCCAGCTCGGCCTGTATGTGCTGCTGCGGCTGATGGGGCTGCCGCCGCTGGGCGCCAACGCCGTCTCCCTGTTCCTCACCGCGATCGCGAACACGGCGGCCAACCGCCGGTTCACGTTCGGCGTCACCGGCTCCGCGAACGCGCTGCGCCAGCAGCTCGAGGGCGGTGTGGCCTTCGTACTGGGCCTGCTCCTCAGCAGCGCCGGGCTCGCACTGCTGCACGTCCTCGCCCCCGGCACCGGCCGTACGGTCGAGCTGCTCACCCTCCTCTCGGCCAACGGGCTCGCGACGCTGGTGCGGTTCCTGCTCCTGCGGGCCTGGGTGTTCCATCCCCGCAGGGTCCGCGGCCCGCAACCGCCCCAGCACTCCCCCACTCCCCACCACGTCCCTCAGGAGCAGAACCGTTGAACGCACAGACCTACCCGGGCACGGCCCCGCCGTCCACGGACTCCGGGGCCGTGGACGGCGGGCCGCCATCGCGGCCCCGCGCGGGGCTGCCGCGGCGCGTCATCGCGGGCCGGCCCGAGGACCCCCGCTGGGCCCGCCCCGCGCTCTGGGCGGTCCTCCTGCTGGCGGCGGTGCTCCACACCTGGAACCTGTCGGCGAACGGCGACGCGAACTCCTATTACTCCGCCGCCGTGCTGTCGGCCACCAAGAGCTGGAAGGCGTTCTTCTTCGGCTCCCTCGACGCCGGGTCCTTCATCACGGTGGACAAGCCGCCGATGGCGCTGTGGCTCATGGCGCTGTCCGCAAGGATCTTCGGGTTCGGCACCTGGAGCCTGCTGCTGCCGCAGGCCGCCGCGGGGGTCGCCACGGTGGGCGTGCTCCACACCGCCGTACGGCGGAGTGCGGTCGAGTCCCTGGGCCGTCCGGGCGCGCACGCGGCGGCGACGACCGCCGCGCTGGCGCTGGCCCTCACCCCCATCACCGTGGCGATCGACCGGGACAACAACCCCGACACGCTCCTGGTCCTCCTGCTGGTGCTCGGGGCCTGGGCCTGCCTGACGGCCATCAGGACCGGGCGGCTGCTGCCCCTGCTCGCCTCCGCGGCCGTGATCGGCTGCGCCTTCAACACCAAGATGCTCCAGGCCTACCTGGTGCTCCCGGGTCTCGCGGCGGCCTACGCGCTGTTCGCACCCGGCGGGCCCGTGCGGCGGCTCGTCCGGCTGGGCCTCGCGGGCGTGACCCTGGCGGTGTCGAGCTTCTGGTGGATGCTGCTGGTCGACCGGATTCCGCGGGGCGGCCGCCCCTACATCGGCGGCAGTGCCAACGACACCGTCTGGGACCTGGTCATCGGCTACAACGGCCTGGGCCGCGTCCTCGGCCGCACGGGCGGCCGGGCCGCCGGTGGACCCTCGGGGCATGGCGGCGGAGGCCCGTCCTTCGGCGGGACGCCGGGGATCGGACGGCTGTTCGGCGAGATCGTCGGCGGGCAGATCTCCTGGCTGATCCCGTTCGCCGTGGTGGCCCTGGTCGTCGGCGTCGCGCTGCGCGGCCGCGCCCCGCGTACCGACCTCACGCGGGCGTCCCTGGTGCTCTGGGGCGGCTGGCTCGCCGTGCACTTCGTCGTGTTCGGCCTCGCCCGCGGGACGTTCCATCCGTACTACACCTGCGCCATGGCACCCGCGATCGCCGCGCTGACCGGGATCGGCATGGTGACGATGTTCCAAGCCGGGTTCCAAGCCGGGTTCCAGGACCACCGCCGATCCGCCCGCTGGGCTTGGGCGCTGCCACTCGCCCTCGCCCTGACCGCGGCCTGGTCGGTCGTGCTGCTGCGCCGTACGCCCGGCTGGAACCCGTGGATGGCCTGGAGCGTCGGCGCCGGCACCGTGGTGGCGGTCACCGGCCTGCTGGGCGTCCTGTTCGCCGGCAGGCTCGGGCGGCGGGCCCGCGCGCGCCTGGCCGTGGCGTCCGCGACGCTCGGGCTGGCCGGCGCGCTGGCCGGCCCGGCGGCGTACGCGGTGGACGCCGCGGGCGGCCGGGTCAACGGAACCAACCCTCTCGCGGGCCCGGTCCGGAGCGGCATGGGCGGGCCGGGGGGCGCCCGCATGCCCGGGCCCGGCGCGGGCGCCTTCCCGGGAGCGCGGCCGGGCGCTGGAGGCCCGCGGGCGGCAGGGAGCCCGGCCGCCCGGCCCGGCGGCCGGTTGGGAACGGGCCGGTTCGGGCCGGGCCAGATGGGCGGCGGCCCGGACGAGATGGTCGACTCGCGGCTCATCGCCTATCTGGAGAGGAACCAGGGCGGCGCCCGATGGCTCGTGGCGGTCGGCGACGCGCACTCGGCGAGCGCGATGATCCTGAAGACCGGCAGACCGGTCATCGCCATGGGCGGCTTCACCGGAAGCGACCCGGCCATGACCGTCGGGAAACTGCGGCGGTACGTCCAGGACGGCCGGCTGCGCTACGTCCTGACCGGTGACCGCATGGGCCGGGGTCGCGACGGCGGCTCCGAGGTGACCGGCTGGGTGCGGCAGAACTGCGCGGTGGTGCCGGCCGCCGAGTACGGAGGCACCGCCCAGGCCTCGGCCCGGCCGTCGGCGAGCGCCGGAGAGCTCTACCACTGCGGGTGACGCGGCGCCGAGGGGCACGGCCTGGCTCGTGTCCCTCGGCCGCCCGTACGGCTATGCGACCTTCGTGTAATAGGAGTCGGTGCTGAGCTGGCCGGAGCCCTGGAAGACCTGTGCGCCCGCCTCCACGCCGGTGAGGTAGGAGTTCGGGCTGAGCTTCTTCGCCCCACGCAGATGGGCCAGGAAGTCGGCGAGGTCCAGGGTCGCCGAGGAGGTGTTGGCCCGGCGGACGAAGGTGTGGACCGGCCAGCCGGCCGTGCCCTGGTAGCGATCCCAGATGGTGCCGCCGATCGTGGCGCTCCCCACCTTGGCCCCCGGTGGCCGGGCACCACCGGAGCGGTACAGCCAGATCATCACCTCGCCGGTGGGCGGGCTGGCCTCGGCCGGGGTGGCGGTGTCGTGCAGCAGCAGGTCATAGCCGACGTCGAAGGTGCCCGAGCTGGGCGGCGGCTGGAACCGCCATCCGGTCTTGACGCTCCGGGCGGCCGAGAGCCGCGTCGGCAGGCCGGTGCCGGTGGACTTCCCGCCCCAGTGCCAGCCGAGCACGCTCGCGGCGAAGGACTTCACCGAGGTGGGCGGGCCGCTCCAGTTCCAGCTGGCCCCCCAGGCGATCGTGGCACCGGAGTGCCAGCTGTCCCACACGCACTGCCAGCCCGTTCCGGTCTCCCCGCGGATGTCGTTCTCGAGCCGGTAGTTTCCGATGGCGACGCTGCCGTTGGGCTCGCAGGTGGTGCCCGGGCGTACGGCCGGTGCCATGCCGGTCGTGCCGAGGGCGAGCGAGCCGGCCAGCGCGGCCCGTGTCAGGAGCGGACGAAGTCGCATCGGCACGTCCCCCCATCGATGCCACGGCCTTGCCGAGCCGCAAGGTGGGGGCCCCGCGTGGTCTCAGGATACGCATCCGGAGATCGGCCTGACAGCGGCTCTGAAGCCGGAGTGCCCATTAAAGCCCGTAAAGCGACTTATCCCTGGAAAAGCACCCCGGACAGGGAACCCCGCCTGCCCGGTTTCTCACGAATCCTTCACACAAGGCCAAGAGAACTCTGAAGCCCGGCCCCGACGCTCGGCCCATGACCACCAGCACCTCCGCGGCGCCGGCGCACGCCGGGCCCGTGTCCCCTGAACGTCGGTCTCTGGCCCACAGGCTCGCGCGCGGACGTCCCGGAGACCCCTCCTGGGCCCGGCCGGCGCTGCTCGGCCTCCTCACCGGGACCGCGGTCCTTTACCTCTGGGGCCTGGGCGCGTCGGGGTGGGCCAACTCCTTTTACTCCGCCGCGATCCAGGCGGGGGCGACGAGCTGGAAGGCGTTCTTCTTCGGCTCCTCCGACGCCTCCGATTTCATCACCGTGGACAAGCCCCCGGCCGCGCTGTGGCCACCGGCGCTCGTGGCCCGGGTCTTCGGGCTCGGTCCCTGGAGTGTCCTGGTGCCCCAGGCCCTGATGGGCGTGGCGACGGTCGGCGTGCTGCACGCCACGGTCCGCCGCACGCTCACCGCCGCGATCGGCGAGAGCGGCGCGGCCGGAGCGGCGCTGCTGGCCGGGACGGCGCAGGCGCTCACCCCGGTGGCGGTGCTGATGTTCCGCTTCAACAACCCCGACGCCCTCCTGGTCCTGCTCCTCACGCTCGGGGCGTACGGGATGGTGCGGGCCCAGGAGGGGGCCGCGACCCGCTGGATCGTGTTCGCCGGGTGCTGTGCCGGTTTCGGCTTCCTGGCCAAGATGCTGCAGGCGTTCCTGGTCGTGCCGGGCTTCGGGCTCGTCTATGCGCTCGCGGCCCCGGCCCCGCTCCGCCGGCGGCTGTGGCAACTCGCCCTCGCCGGAGCCGGCATGGTGGTCGCCGCGGGGTGGTGGGTCCTCATCGCCGCCGCGGTCCCGGCCTCCTCCCGCCCGTACATCGGCGGGTCCCAGCACAACAGCGTGCTCGAGCTCACACTCGGCTACAACGGATTCGGCCGGCTCACCGGCGACGAGACCGGCGGCCTCGGCAACACCGACCGGCAGGCGGGCTGGACGCGGCTGTTCGCCGCTGAACTCGGCGGCCAGATCTCCTGGCTGCTCCCGGCCGCGTTGATCCTGCTCGCGGCGGGGCTGTGGACGACCCGGCGGGCGCCGCGGGCCGACCCGCTGCGGGCCGCGTTCCTCCTGTGGGGGAGCTGGCTGCTGGTGACCGGCGGGGTGTTCAGCTTCATGCGCGGCATCTTCCACGCCTACTACGCCGTCGCGCTGGCCCCGCCCATCGCCGCGCTCGTCGGCATGGGCACCGCCGTGCTGTGGCGGCGGCGGCGCGAACGGGCCGCGGCCGTGCTGCTCCCCGCGACCGTGGCGGTGACCGCGGTGTGGTCGTACGTGCTGCTGGGGCGGACCCCGGAGTGGCATCCCTGGCTACCGGTCACGGTCCTCGCCGCCGGGCTGGTCGGGACCCTGGGCCTGGCGGCCGGCCGGCCGAACCGGTGGGGGACGCCGGCCGTGGCGGCGGCCGCCGTGGCCGGCTCGGCGGCCGCTACCCTCGCCGGCCCGGCGGCGTACGCCCTCGACACGGCCGGGACCCCGCACCGCGGTGCGATCCCGTCCGCCGGCCCGTCGCACGGCGGCTGGATGGGCCGCGGCGGTCCCGGCGGCCGTCCCCCGGGCCGGCTCGCGCGGGGCGGACAGGGCGCCGGCCCGGGGGGACAGAGCCAGGGTCCGGGCGGCTTTGGCGGCCGGCCCGGCGGCATGGGCCGGCGGGGAAACCCGGGCAACGCGCCGGGGGTGCCCGGTGGCGGCGGTCCGGGGGCGATGGGCCGCTCGGGCGGCCGCGGTCCCGGCGGGCTGCTCGACGCCGCCGCCCCGAACGCCGAGCTGACCGCGCTGCTGAAGAAGGGCGGCGGCGCGTATACCTGGGTCGCCGCCGCGGCCGGGTCCAACACCGCCGCCGGCCTGCAGCTCGCCACCGGCAGGCCGGTGATGGCCGTCGGCGGCTTCAACGGCACCGACCCGGCGCCGGCCCCCGCGCGGTTCCAGCGGTACGTCGCCGCGGGCCGGATCCACTACTTCATCGGCGACGGCATGATCGGAGGCCCGCGGGCGGGCGGGGGTGGCGGGGGCAGCGACTACGCCCGGCGGATCGCCGAGTGGGTACGGACGCACTTCACCGCCACGACCGTCGCGGGCACGACGGTCTATGACCTCACCAGGCCGCGGTCCTGAGGGCGCGGCCGCAGGCCCGGTGATCCTCAGCTGCGCAGATGGGAGGCGCCGAAGAGGTCGAGGATGGCGCCGCTGGCGAACTCGGCGGCCGGGGAGGCGAAGTAGAGCACCGCCTGGGCCACCTCGTCGGCGCGGGCCACCCGGCCCAAGGGACTCTGCGCGCGGATCTCCTCGCCCCGCGGCCCGGCCATGATGGGGTCGGCCATGCCGGCGTCGACGAACCCGGGCGCCACCGTGGTGACCGCGATGCCACGGTGACCGACCGCCTGCGCCAGCGACTGGCCCATCGCGTTGAGCCCCGCCTTGGCGGCGGCGTAGGCGATCTCGCCGGGTTCGCCCCGGCACGCGCTCCGGGAGGAGACGTTGATGATCCGGCCGCCCCGGTCGCGCATGTGCTGGACGGCGCAGTAGGCCACGTTGGCCGGGCCGATCAGGTTGATGGACATGATGTGGGACCAGGCGTCCTGCCACTCCTCGTACGACACGTCGAGGACCGGGTGCTCCCGCTGCACACCGGCGTTGTTGACCAGCACGTCCAGCCCGCCCAGCGCCTCCGCCGCGGTGTCGACCAGCTCACGGGCCTGCGCCGGGTCGGCGATGTCCGCGCCGACCGCCAGATGTCCTTCTCCGGGCAGCGCCGCCACGACCTGCTCGGCGGCCTCCCGCCGCGATGAGTAGTGCACCGCGACGCGGTCGCCCGCCTCGGCGAAGGCGTGCGCGATCGCCGCGCCGATCCCCCCCGAGGCTCCGGTGACGAGTACAGCCCTCAACGCATCTCCTCCATGATCGAATGCAACCGGTCGAGCGCGTCCCACACGTCGACGAAGCGGGTCGCCAGCGGCCCCGGCCCGAAGCGGATCCGGTCCGGCTCGAGGTGATCCACGATCACCTGCCGGTCCGCGAGGCCGGCGACGAGCCGCCGCGCGTCCGGGTGTTCGAAGGTCACGTGCCCACCGCGCCGCTCCGATGTGGACGGCGAGGCGCATCTGAGCCCGGGCAGCCGCTCGGCGGCGATCGCGAGGATCAGCTCGGTGAGGAGCCTGCTCTTGGCGCGCACCGCCTCGATCCCGGCCTCGATGAGCACGTCGATCCCCGGCTGCGCGGCCGTCATCGAGATGATCGGCGGGCAGCCGCACAGGAACCGCTCGATGCCCGGCACGGGGTCGTAGTCGGGTCCCATCGCGAACTGGTCGCGCTGGCCGAACCAGCCCCAGATCGGCTGCCGCAACGTCTCCTGCAGCTCGCGGCGGACGTAGAGATAGGCGGGCGCACCCGGGCCGCCGCCGAGATATTTGTACGTGCAGCCGACGGCGAGGTCGGCGCCGCCGGCGTCGAGCCCGACCGGCACCACGCCGGCCGCGTGGCTGAGGTCCCAGAGCGTGTAGGCGCCGGCGTCGTGCGCGAGGTCGTTGACGGCGGTCATGTCGACCAGAGCCCCGGAGCGGTAGCCCACCAGGGACAGGCTCACGACGGCCACGTCGTCGGCCAGGGCCTCCCGCAACTCGTCCGGATCCACGCCGGTGTCGGGGTCGGAGCGGACCAGGCGCAGTTCCGCCCCTCCGTGCTCGGCGATGCCCTGCGCGACATAGCGGTCGGTCGCGAAGTTGCCGTCGTCGGTGATGATCACCCGTCGGCCGGGGCGCGCCTGGATCGCCGCCATGGCCAGCTTGTAGAGGTTCACCGTGGTCGAGTCGCAGAAGACGACCTGGCCGGCCGCCGCGCCGAGGAGCTCGCGGCCGAACCGGTCGCCGATGCGCTGCGCCAGATCGATCCAGTGCGACCAGGACCGGACGAGACCGCCCGCCCACTCGTCCTCGATGACCTGGCCGAGCAGCCGGCGGGTGTCCTTGAGCGGACGGCCGAGCGAGCTGTCGTCCAGATAGATCAGGCCCGGGTCCGAGACGATGAACCGGTCCCGCAACGCGGCGAGCGGGTCCTCGGCGTCCAGCCGCACGGCCTCCGCCCGGCCGATCACCGCGACCATCCTCGTTGCACGAACCGATGATCGGCGATCAACACCATCCCTGTCGACCCCCCGCACGCACGGACCCGGACGCGATCCTGCGGTTGTCCGCGCCGGCGCCCACGCCGGCGACCGCGAGCAACCGCAGGATCATGACGGGGAGGAGGCCTTGGTGAGGGCGTCGTCGAGGATCTCCACCGCGGTGTCGATCTCGTCGTCGGTGACGGTGAGCGGCGGAGCGATGCGCAGGCACGCCGTCGTCCCGCCGGCCCGGCCACGGGTGATGTTGAGCGACAGCCCGCAGCTCTGGCAGGCGTCGGTCACCGCGTCGCCGAGCTCGAGGGCCGGCTCCCTGGTGTCGCGGTCCTGGACCAGCTCGAGGCCCCAGAGGAGGCCGAGGCCCCGCACCTCACCGATGACCTCGTGACGTTCCTGGAGTTCGCGCAGGTGCGCGCCGAGCCGCTCACCACAGCGGGCCGCCCGCCCGGCGAGGTCGTCCTCCTGGACCACGTCGAGTACGGCGAGGGCGGCCGCCGCGGGGAGCGGGTCGGACTGGTGCGAGGTGAAGTACATGAACCCGCGGTCGTGTGCCGTCTGCTCGATCTCCGCGGTGGTGACCACCGCTCCGATGGGGATGCCGCCGCCGAGGGTTTTGGACAACGTCACCAGGTCCGGTACGACGTCGTAGACGTCCATGCCGAACATCGCGCCGAGCCGGCCCAACCCGGTCTGGGCCTCGTCGAAGACGAACAGCAGGCCCCGCTCGTGCGCCATCTCGATCAGCCGGGCGAAATATCCCGGCGGCGGCACGAGGACGCCGCCCGCCGACAGGACCGGCTCGGCGACCACCGCGGCGGGGGCCCCCACGGACTGCTGGTCATAGAGCTCGAAGCCGACCTCGAGACAGGTCTGGTCACAGGTGCCCGCGCAGTGCCGGATCGGACAGCGGTAGGCGTACGGCGCGGGCAGCGCGAAGACGCCCGGCGACGTGGGGCCGTGACCGCGCCGGCCGGCCGAGAACGTGAGGGCCTGGCTCCCTCCGGTCATGCCGTGCCAGCTGTGGGTGAGACCCACGATCTCGAAACCCCCGGTGGCGAGCTTGGCCATCCGTACCGCCGCCTCGTTGGCCTCCCCGCCGGTGCTGAGGAACAACGAGCGGTCGAGCCCGGCGGGCATGAGCCCGGCCAGCCGCTCCGCGAGGGCGAGCACCGGCTCCGACAGCAGCCGGGAGTTGAGATGGATCACCTCGTCGAGGGAGCGCCGGACGGCCTCGACCATCCGCGGGTGGTTGTGACCGATCGTGGCGCAGATCTGACCGGAGGTGAAGTCGAGGACACGGCGGCCGTCGGAGGTCTCCAGCCATGAGCCGGAGGCGCGGGTGATGACGTCGGGAGCGAATTCACCGGCCGGGCGGATCAGGAACGCTCTACGTGGGTCCATGCCGTGATCATCACCCGGCCACGGCGGCGGGTCCAGGGAACTTGGTCGGCGAAACCGGCCCGCTCTATGCGGTCCCGGGGCCGGCGTCGTCGCCGTACATGGACTCGTGCTGCTGACGCGGCGAGCACACCGACGCGGACGGGCAGGAGCAGCGGCGCGAGCCGACCCTGACGTTGATCCGGTCACCGGGGACGTTGTAGCCCACCACGGTCCCCTCGCCCTCCGGCGTCTCGACCTTGGAGCCGAGCCCCGGAGCCCGGCCCTTGAACTCCTGGTAGAGCGGGTGCTCGTACTTGAGGCAGCACATCAGACGGCCACAGGCCCCGGCGATGCGCAGCGGGTTGACCGGGAGGTCCTGCTCCTTGGCCATCCGCACCGACACCGGCTCGAAGTCCTTGAGGAAGGTCGCGCAGCACAGGTCCCGGCCGCACGGCCCGATGCCGCCCTGCAGCCTGGCCTCGTCGCGCGGCCCGATCTGCCGCAACTCCACCCTGGCCTTCATGCTGCGGGCGAGATCGCGTACGAGCGCGCGGAAGTCCACGCGGTGGGGGGCGGAGAAGTAGACCTTGAAGATGTCGTCGGCGTCGAGGTAGTCCACCCCGATCACCTTCATGGGCAGCTCGTGCTTGCGGATGAGCCGCTTGGCGATGCCGCGGCCCTCGGCGCGCCTGCGGCTGTTGGCCTCGTCTCGCGCCACGTGGTCCTCGGTGGCCGGCCCGGCGCAGACCGGCAGCCCGCCGATGTCCTCGGAGACCCACTGCGGCGCCCACACGCATTCGGCCACCTCGGGCCCGCTGTCGGTGGGGACGAGGACCTTGTCACCGACCTTGGGCGAGTGGGAGCCGGGATCGAGGTAGTAGAGCCGGCCGTACCTAGTGAAGCTGACGGCCATCATCATGCTCACCGGTGGCTCCTTTCGGCGCCTGCGTTGGCCCCACCCTATGCCGAAGCGGGACCGTCCCGGAGAATGCGGACGACGCGAAGATCGCAGACCGCGCGGGCCGGGGCGCGGCCGCTCACCAGGCGACGTCGGTGAAGTCGCTCCCGGCGATCCTCGGGACCTCCCGGGCCGAGTCCGCGTACATGCCTCCGTCGCCGGTCACCGCCAGCAGGTAGCGGCCGGTGTGGTCGAGGACCAGGCCGGCGAGCCCGTGCGATCCCGGCAGCCGCCGCACCGTTCTGGTCTGTGGCCCGGTCTGCTGCGCGCCCGCGGTGGTGAAGCCGGTGATGGCGGTGATGGTGGTCCCGCTCTGATCGCTCACGCCGGTCACGACGGTCTTGGCGTCCCGGCCCATGACGGCGGTCTCGCCGCCGCGCGGCAGGGACAGTACGGCCCGGCTGGAGCGCAGATCGCCGCCCGTCCTCGTGGTGTCGAGGCTCCGCACCTGACCGGCCGCCGGTGTGCGCCCGGGCGCGCTCAGCGAGGCCCACACGTACGACAACGTGTCCCCGGACCACGACAGGCCGCTGATCCGGCCCTTGAGCGCCGTCGTCCAGGCGCGGTGGGCACCGGTGGTCAGGGAGAGCACATCGACGCGGGGTGTCGCGCCCTGATAGGTCACGTAGCCGATCCGGCCGCCGTCGGGGCTGACCGCCATGTCCGACCAGGCGGTCGAGACCCCGGTCAGCGCGCGGGGCAGCGGGGTGAAGCCGGCCGCCCGGCCGTGGCCGGAGAGCCGCAGCCGGTGGAAGGCCACGCGCCCCGCGCCGTAGCTGGAGACGATGTACGTCCCGTTCGGACCGGCGGCCACCTGGTGATAGCGCTCCCCCGCCGGGGGCGGCATCGTCTCGTCGACGATCCTGCCGGAGGTGATGTCCCGGACCACGACCGCGGTCCCGGGGCGGCGGACGGCCACGACGAAGCCCGGTGCCGAGCGCTTCTGCGCGGTCAGCACGGTCTGCTCGCCGGTCTGGGTGCTCGGCGGCTTCTCACGACTCCGGTGGACGAAGTCGACCGAACCCGCGACGGCCAGGGCGAGGGCCCCTGCGACCGCCACTGGAGCGATCCATTCCCGCCAGGCCGCGATCAAGCCGGACTCTGAGCGGGCGTTCTTGTGCTTGCCGTCCATAGAGATGTCACCGAACCAACCTTTCCGCGCCGGGGCCATCACAGATCTACCGCATATGCCGCTTCCATGATCACGATTTCATCGTTTTGCGCCGTACGTCATCACTGGTACGTCACCCGTACGCCCACACCCGGGGTGCCGTGGCGCCAGGCGGTCAGGCGGGTCGGGCGGGTCGGGCGCGCCCACCCGACCACAGCACGTTGCCCGACCACAGGTCCCCGTGGACCCGGCTGGGCGGCTCGGCCGGCCCGGCGAGCTCACCGACCCGGTTCATCACCTGCTCGATCAGCCGCACGCCCTCCGTGCCCAGCGCGCCGGAGGCCCTGCGGAGGATGGACCCGAGCCTGCGGTGGGCGTACCACTCCGGCCACGAATCGCCCTCGGTGTTGTCGATCAGAAGGCCCGCGATCCACCCGGTCCACCCGGCTCCGAAGGCCGGCGCCCCGCTGGTGTGCAGGGCGGCGAGCTCGCGGCCGAAGCGCTCCGCCATGGCGGGGGTCGGAGGCTCAGCGTCCAGCCATGGCAGGACGAGGGTCCGTGCGTCCACCGCGAGTACGGGCGGCACGAGCGCAGAGCCCCGGCCGTACCCCCGCCGGGGCTCTGCGCGAGCCACCGCAGCCCGGCCGCCTCCGACTCGAAGACCCCGGCCGGCCGGTCGGCGGCTTTCACGAAAACGTCCCGGCCGTCCTCGAGAGCGGCCCGGTGCAGGGTCCACTCATGGCTCGCGCCCAGATCGGCGACCCGCGCCACCCCGGTGTCCAGGAGGGCGGCGAGCCGCTCGGCGATCACGCGCGATCCTCCAGGTCCGCACGGATCCGGCCCAGCAGGCCGGGGATCGCGGCCTCCACGAGTCCGAGCACGTGCTCGAAGTCGGCGCGGCCGCCGTAATAGGGGTCCGGCACGTCCAGGTCGCCGCCGGCGTGCGGGTCGAACTCTCGCAGCAGCCGGACCTTGGCCCGTGCCGCCTCGTCCGGGGCCATCGAGCGGAGCGCCCGCAGGTGTCCCTCGTCCAGTGCCACGATCAGGTCGTACCGGCCGAACCAGGCGGGCTCGAACTGCCGGGCCGCGTGCGCGAAGCGATAGCCCCGCTCGCCGAGTGCCCGTACGGCACGGTGGTCGGCCTCGTCTCCGGCATGCCAGCCACCGGTCCCCGAGCTGTCGACCTCGACCTCGAGGCCGTCCTTCTCGATGTGGTGGCGCAGCACCCACTCGGCCATCGGCGAACGGCAGATGTTGCCCGTGCAGACGAACGTGACACGGTAAGGCTCCGGCATGGTCCCCATCCTGCCCGAGCGCCACGGGTGGTCATGCCCCGGCCTGAGGGGCATCGCGGGAATCGGGGCCGGAAGAGCACGAGAGGCCCCCACGGATCGTGGGGGCCTCTCGCGAACGGTCCTACGTCAGGTCGGCCGTCAGGCCGATCCCTTCGGTCGTCCGGGTCAGCGGACGGCGCTCAGGGCGTCGACGATGCCGCTTCCGTAGAAGCCGTTGTAGTCCTTGCCGCCCTCACAGGTGTGGGTGGCGACCACCTTGTCGTAGGTGCCCTTGGAGTTGAGCACGTAACGGGTGTAGGTGTAGGAGCCTCCCGGCGGGCAGGCCGTCGGGGTGGCGGTGGAGCGCAGGTAGGACTCGGTGACCCGGGGGTCGAGGGTGAGCCCGCCGTGCGCCTTGTCCTTCTTGCCGTACTGACTGATGATCAGCGCCGCGACGCCGACCGCGTGCGGTGAGGCCATCGACGTGCCCTGGATCGACTGGTAGTAGGCGCACCGGCCGTCCGCGCAGTTGCGGATGATGGACGCGACCTTCGAGGAGCCGTCGGGGTTCAGCTCGCCCCGCTCCCTGGCCAGGCGCTCGGGGTAGGCGGCCCAGATGCCACGGTTGTTGTCGCTCTTCTGGTCGGCGGTGTCGTACTTGTCACCACCGGGCGCGGCGACCGCGACGTAGCCCTTGCCGAAGCTGGAGTAGTAGGCCTTGCGGGTGCTGATGCCCGTCGAGGAGACCGGGATGACGCCCTTGCCCTCGGACGGCATCGAGATGCAGCTCGGCGGTACCGTGCGCGTGTACGGCTTCTCACCCGGCTCGGAGGCGTAGTCCGGGCTGGTGCCGTCGATGAAGGTCTTGGTGTAGTCCGCGGCCTCGTTGCCGGCCGCGGCGATCAGCGTCACGCCGTGGTCGCGGGCGTAGGTGAGTGCCCGCTGGGTGGCCGTGATGATCGTGCGCTGCTCGGCCTGGTTGGCCGGCGAGTCGGCCGGGTTGTCCACGCAGTTGAACAGCCACGGGTCGATGTAGTAGCTCATGTTGACCACGTCGATGCCGTTGTCACCGGCGTAGGTGAGGGCGTCGATGGTGGGCTGCAGGAAGAAGAGGCCGAAGTCCTGGCCCGCGCGGAGGTTGACCAGTGAGACCTTCGGCGCGACACCCGCCATGCCCAGCCCGTTGCGGGGGGAGGCGATGGTGGAGGCCACGTGGGTGCCGTGGTCGTTGTCGTCCGCGGTCGCCGGGTCCTTGCAGGAGGGGACCTCACACGGGCCGTCGACGTCGTCGCCGTTGGCGTCGACCGGGATGTCGGTGGTGAAGTTCCGGCTCAGCTTGTAGTTGAAGTTCGGCGCGATGTCCGGGTGGGAGGCCTCGATGCCGGTGTCGATGACACCGACCAGCACGCGCTTGTCACCGGGCTGCTTCCCGTAGGAGCCCTTGGACGTGGCGTGGATCTGCTTCATGTCCCACTGCAGGTTCGCGAGCGGCTCGTCGCCCTTCGTGGCGGCGGCCTTCTCGGTAGCCTGGGCGCCCTCGGCGCGACCGGCCTTCTCGATGGCCTGGCGCTTGGCCGCGGACTGGCCCGCGCCCGGGACATGACCGATGGTCCGGTTGACCGCGGCACCGCCGAGCGCCTGCTGACGGTCGGCGAAGGTGGTGAACTGCGCGTTCGTGGAACGGACCGTGGCGACGCCGACGGCGGTGTTCTCCTTGATGATCGTGCCACCGGCCGCCTTCACCGCGGCACGCGCTTTGTCCAGCGAGACACCTTCCTTGTAGAGGACCACGTACTCCGCGGCCTTGCCGGACGGCTGTGGAGCCGCCGGTGTCGCCTGTGCGGGTACCGCGACCGCCGCTGTAACCGCCATGAGGGCGGCAGCCGTGATGATGGCGCGTCGCATGCACACCTCCTGGTAAGGGGGGAAGAATGCCCGAATTCGGGAGCTGACCAGGGGATGGTACAGATGCGCAGGATGGGCAGCGGGCAACAGCCGTATAACGAAATAACGGCACTTCTATGAGAACGTCCGAATTATCCCGTTAACGGCTTTTTCGCGAATTCGCGGTGGTGATGAGCCCGGACGCGTCTCGTGATCCGCTCCCTCCCCCGGAGAGGCTGATCCGGCCGGCCGGCGCGACGGGGATTCAGGCCGGACGCAGCATCATCGCCATGGCCTCGACGGCCAGGAGCGGGTTCACGTTGGCCTGGAGCCGGCCTCTGCACCGCATGATGGCCTCGACTCCGCGCAGGGTCTCCTCAGGGGTCCCTCTGCGCGCCATGGTCCGGAGCTCGGGGGCACGGTCGGCGTTGACCAGGTCCACGTCCGATCCGAGCTGGACCATGAGCACGTCACGGTAATAGGACACGAGGTCCAGCAGCGCCCGGTCCAGGGAGTCCCGCTTGAGCCGGGTGGCCCGGGACTTCTGCCGGTCCTCCAGCTCCTTGAGGGCGCCGGCGGTGCCACGGGGCATCCGGCCCTTGGCGCTCTCCCCCAGGGCCTGCCGCAGGGCCGCGGTCTCGGACTCGTTGAGCTCCTCGGTGGTCGCCTTGGCCTCCGCCTCGGCCGCCGCGACCAGGTCCGCGGCCGCGTGCACGGCCGGACCCGGGCCGGTGAGCCGGGACGGGAAGGTGAGCACGTGACCGCGCCGGCGGCGCGCCTGCGGGTCGGCGGCGAGCCTGCGCGCGCGGCCTACGTCCCCCTGGGCGGCCCTGGCCGCGTCGGCGGCGAGGTCCTCGTCGATGCCCTCCCGGAGCGTGAGCGCCTCGGCCACCGCCCGCGCCGGGGGCGTACGCAGGGTCACGAGGCGGCAGCGCGACCGGATCGTGCGGACGAGATCGTCGGGAGACGGCGCGCAGAGCAGCCAGACCGTGCGCGGCGGCGGCTCTTCGATGGCCTTGAGAAGTGCGTTCGCGGCCGCCTCGGTGGCCCGGTCGGCGTCCTCGAACAGGACCACCTGCCAACGGCCGCCGGTCGGCGAGGAGGCGGCCCGCAACACCAGCTCGCGGGTCTCCTTGACGCTGTAGGACAACCCCGACGGCCGTACGACCTCGAGGTCGGCGTGCGTGCCCTGGAGCACCTGGTGGCAGGCCCTGCAGTGGCCGCAGCCGGGGGTCGCGTCCACGCACTGCAACGCCGCCGCGAACGCCCTGGCGGCGGTCGAGCCGCCGGACCCCGGTGGACCGGTGAACAGCCAGGCGTGGGTCATGCCGCCACCGCCCGTACCGGCCGACGCCGCCCGGGCCGCGTCGGCCGCCGACCGCAGCTGCGCGACGACCCGCTCCTGCCCCACCAAGTCGTCGAAGACACTCATGCCGACAAGGCTACGGGCTCCTCTCCCCTACACGTCCGTGATCGCCGGGAAGGTGCTCGTCACGTCTTCGGCGGCGGCCGGGACGGGGTCGGGGAGGATCTCGCGGAGGCGGTCCTGGATCTCCCGGGTGATCACGGCCTGCGGCAGGCCGGCGTCGACGACCAGGTAGCGGTGCGGCTCCGCCTCGGCCAGCCTCCGGAAACCCCGGCGTACCCGCTCGTGGAACTCCTGGGGTTCGGATTCGATGCGGTCGGCCGGCGAGGCGAACCTGCCGAGGCCCACCGCCGGGGGCACGTCGAGGAGCACCGTGAGGTCGGCCACGAGCCCGCCGGTGGCCCACTTGTTGACCTCGGCGATCTCGTCCACCGGCAGATCCCGGCCATATCCCTGGTAGGCCAGGGAGGAGTCGACATAGCGGTCGGTGATGACGATCGCCCCGCGCCGCAGAGCCGGCTGGACCACCGCGGCGACGTGGTCGGCCCGGTCGGCCGCGTAGAGCAGGGTCTCGGCCCGGGGCGAAAGGCCGGTGGTCTCCTTGTCCAGGAGGATGGCGCGCAGCCGCATGCCGACCTTGGTCGCACCGGGCTCCTGGGTGGTGACCACCTCGTAGCCCTGGTCACGCAGCCAGATCGCGGCCAGCCTCGCCTGCGTGGTCTTGCCCGCCCCCTCACCGCCCTCGAAGGCCACCATCACGCCGCGCCCGGCCACCGGCTCGGACTCCACGTACGGCACGCCGCGCAGCGCCGCGACGAGATCCCGGCCGAGCGGGATGCCGCGGCGGTCGTCCATCTGGCGGAAGGCGATGATGCCGAAGATCACGGCCAGCGCCGCGGCGATCATGAGCACCGCGTTCGTTCCGTCGAACCGGTATGCCACCTTGCCCAGCCGGAGCTCATGAGCGCCGATGAGGCCGGCGAGCAGGGGGACGACCGCCAGCACGAGGAGCAGGACGACCCGGACCAGCGACTGCAGGAATCCGAACGTACGGCCGCGCAACTCGTCGTCGACCTCCAGGCCGACGAGCGTGTAGCCGGTCACCCAGGCCACCCCGGCACTCGCGCCGAGGAAGGTCGTGAGGAACACCACCACGACGAGGTTCGGGATCAGGGCGATGAAGACGAGCGTCAGGCCCGCGGTGATGATCGCGAGGCCGAAGAGCCGGCGGCGGCTGAGGTGGCGCAGCATCCGCGGCCCGAGGAACATCCCGAAGGCCAGGCCCAGGAACACCGCGGCGAAGACGGCGCCATAGGCCGCGTCACCGCCGTTGAGGGCCCCCACATAGACCTTGGCGATGCCGATGACCGCGCCGCCCGCCGCGAAGGCCCCCACGATGCCGATGATCAGCCCGCGGACGACCGGGGTCGATCCCGCGAATCTCCAGCCGTCGACGATCTGTCTCAGCACGGAGGGTACGGAGACGTGCTGGTTCGCCCGGGAGGGGATCTCCCGCAACGTGAAGATCGTGATCGCGGAGACCAGGAACGTGACCGCGTTGATGTAGAGCGCGAGGTCGGCCTGGTGACTCTTCTCGAAGACGGCCCTGGAGATCAGCGCCAGGATCGAGAAGAGCGCCGCGGCGACGGGCGCGGACCCGTACGTGGTGAGCAGGCTCAGCTGGTTGGCCTGCTCGAGGCGGTCCTTGGGGACCAGGTTCGGGACCGTGGCCTCCTTGGCCGGGATCCAGAACAACGTCACGCACTCGACCAGGAACGTCGCGATGAACAACCAGTCCAGCCGGCCCACGATGGGGATCGACAGGAACAGGCTGAACCGGAGCACGTCCGCGATCACCATGGTCATCCGCCGGTCGAACCGGTCGGCCAGGGCGCCGCCCACCGGCCCGAGGATCACCGCCGGCAGCATCTTCACGATCAGGACACCGCCGACGGCGTAGGACTGCGCCTGGAAACCGGCGCTGCCCATGATGGTGCTGGCCAGCGCCGTCAGCGCGAGGATGCTCAGCCAGTCACCCAGGCTGGACAGCGACAACGCGATCCAGAGGCGGCGGAAGGGCTTGATCGACAAGACCCCGCGCGATTCGGCCACGCCCGTTCTGCTCATGGTTGTCAGCGTATAGGCGTGACGTCTCAGGAACGCGACTTGGCCGTACGCCGCTTCGCCGTCGTCTTCCCTCCACCGGCCGCGACCTTCTCGCGCCGCTCCGCGAGGAGTTCGGCCGCCCGCTCCAGGGTGATCGTCTGCACGTCGTCGTCCTTGCGGAGGCTGGCGTTGGCCTCACCGTCGGTCACGTAGGGCCCGAAGCGGCCCTCCTTGACGACCACCGGCTTGCCACTGACCGGGTCCTCGCCGAGCTCGCGCAGCGGCGGAGCCGCCGCGGCACGGCCCCGGCCGCGCTGCTTGGGCTGGGCGAACAGTTCCTTGGCCTGCTCGAGCGTGATGGTGAAGAGCTCCTCCTCGCTCTGCAGCGAGCGGGTGTCGGTCCCCTTCTTGACGTACGGTCCGTAGCGCCCGTTCTGCGCGGTGACCTGCTCACCGTCGAGCTCCCCGAGCACCCGTGGCAGCGAGAGCAGCTTGAGCGCGTCCTCCAGGGTCACCGTCTCCAGCGTCATCGACTTGAACAGCGACGCGGTCCGCGGCTTGGCGGCGGCCTTCTTGGTGCGCTTCTTCTCGGTCTCGGCCGGCTCCTCCGGCAGGACCTCGGTGACGTACGGGCCGAACCGGCCGGCCTTGGCCACGATCATGTGGCCGGTCTCCGGGTCCTTGCCCAGCTCCCGGTCCTCGGACATCTGGTTGAACAGCTCCTCGGCCTTGGCCGCGTCGAGCTCGTCCGGTGCCAGGTCCTCGGGGATGTTCACCCGCTCCCCGTTCCGATCGAGGTAGGGGCCGTAACGGCCCACCCGGACCATGATGTCGGTGCCCTTGATCGGGAACGAGCTGATGGCCTTGGCGTCGATCTCGTCGAGATCGCTGACCAGTTCCTTCAGCCCCTCGTCGCCGTCGCCGCCGAAGTAGAACCGGCGCAGCCACCGGACCCGTTCGGTCTCCCCCCGCGAGATGGCGTCGAGGTAGTCCTCCATGCGGGCGGTGAAATCGTAGTCGACCAGGTGGCCGAAGTGCTTCTCCAGCAGCTGGACCACGGCGAAGGCCAGGAAGGAGGGCACCAGCGCGGTGCCCTTCTTGAAGACGTAGCCCCGGTCGAGGATGGTGCCGATGATCGAGGCATAGGTGGAGGGACGCCCGATCTCGCGGTCCTCCATCTCCTTGACCAGGCTGGCCTCGGTGTAGCGCGCGGGCGGCCGGGTGCTGTGGCCCTCGGCGTCGATGCCCAGCACGGTGGTCACGTCGTCCTCGGCCAGCTTGGGGAGCCGCCGCTCGCGGTCGTCCCGGTCGGCGTCCGGGTCGTCGAGGCCCTCGACATAGGCCTTCAGGAAGCCATAGAAGGTGATGACCTTGCCCGAGGCGCCGAACTGCACCTGCTCACCGGCGGTCGAGGTGCCGGCGATCCGCACCGACACCGACTGGCCGGTCGCGTCCTTCATCTGGCTGGCGATCGTCCGCTTCCAGATCATCTCGTACAGCCGGAACTGGTCGGCGGCCAGGCCGGTCTCGCCCGGCGTACGGAAGGCGTCGCCGGCCGGGCGGATGGCCTCGTGGGCCTCCTGCGCGTTCTTGACCTTGGTCTGGTAGACCCGCGGCCGGTCCGGCACGTACTCCGCGCCGTACAGCCCGGCGGCCTGCGACCGCGCCGCGGCCACGGCGGTCTCCGACAGCGTGGTGCTGTCGGTACGCATGTAGGTGATGAAGCCGTTCTCGTACAGCTTCTGCGCCACCGACATCGTGTGCTTGGCCGAGAACCCGAGCTTGCGGGCGGCCTCCTGCTGCAGCGTCGTCGTCCGGAACGGCGGGTACGGACGGCGGGTGTAGGGCTTGCGCTCGATCGAGCTCACCGTGAAGGAACGGCCGGTCAGACGGTCGGCCAGACTCCGGGCCGCTTCCTCGTCGAGGTGGCGGACGTCGCTCCGCAGGGCGCCCTGCGGGCCGAAGTCGCGGCCCTGGGCGACCCGCTTGCCCTCGAGTGAGACCAGGCGCGCCATGAAGTTACGCGGCTCGTCTTCTTCGCCGCCATCGGCCGCGGGGGCCTCGAACTCGGCCTGGATGTCCCAGTAGTTCGCCGACACGAAGGCGATGCGCTCGCGCTCCCGTTCCACGACGAGCCTCGTCGCCACGGACTGCACGCGGCCCGCCGACAGCTTCGGCATGACCTTCTTCCACAGGACCGGGCTGACCTCGTAGCCGTAGAGCCGGTCGAGGATGCGGCGGGTCTCCTGAGCGTTCACGAGGCCCAGGTTGAGGTCACGCGGGTTGGCGACGGCGGCCCGGATCGCGTCGCGGGTGATCTCGTGGAAGACCATCCGCCGTACCGGGACCTTCGGACGCAGCACCTCACGCAGATGCCAGGCGATCGCCTCGCCCTCGCGGTCCTCGTCCGTGGCCAGGTAGAGCTCGTCGGCATCCTGCAGGAGCTTCTTCAGCTTGGCGACCTGCTGCTTCTTGTCAGCGTTGATCACATACAGCGGCTCGAAGTCATGCTCGACGTCGACACCCAGTTTGGCCCAGGGTTCACCCTTGTACTTGGGCGGGATGTCGGCCGCCCTCGACGGCAGGTCACGGATGTGGCCGATGCTCGATTCAACGACATAGTTGCCGCCGAGATATCCCGCGATGGTCTTGGCCTTCGCGGGGGACTCGACGATCACCAGACGGGTGCCGCCGGCGCCGGATTTCTCCGGGCCATCTTTAGCTGTGCCGTTCTTGGCTGGCACGGTCGCTCCAACCTCGCTGTCCTGTTTGTCGCTTCGGCTCTTACCGGAACCTTCGCTGCTGCCCGGGGTCCTTCACCTTGGAATGACGGTACCCTCGTGTTCGAGGGTTCCCGCCGCCGCAGACCTCCGACAGGATGGCATGCCGCCGGGACCAGTATGGAACAGGACCTTGCGCCAGACTCCTCCCATCGCGTGCCCCCCGTCATAATGTCGGTAATGGTGGAGTACACCTATCTCATCCTGCGACTGCCGCGCGGCACCTCGAGAGACGCCGCCCGGCGGCTCATGACCGAGCACGCGGAGTACGGCGGATGGGAACTCGACCGTCTCCGGCTGTACCCCGACGGTAGCCGCCGAATCCAGCTCCGGCGAAAAGTAATCCGGCAAACACGCACGTTCTAACCCTATGCGCCGACGGGTTCGAGGATTAATAGTTGAACCGTCAGTCAAATGGGTACGTTGTCCGTCGTGTCGATTCGCCATTACTGAACGTGAGGAAGTGGACCCGCGGCCAGGGCTGAGCCGTCTTGTCCTCCACGCACTCGCCCCCGTACGGCCTCGATCGAGGCCACATCGACACAGCCACTGTACGTCCGAAATCCGGCTGCGGTGAACCCGGTGATGTATCCGCGATATGTCCACGGAACGAGCCCGCTGTGCCCACATGCCCGTCTCGCCCATCTCAGGACGCCGGCATCTCGTCGCATCACCATCTCGACACGGGCATCTCGACACACCGGCATCTCGACACACCGGCATGGCCGGTCTCGGACAGGGCTTTGCCCGCTCCGGGCCGCGCCCCCGGAGCGGGCAAAGCGTCATGGGGTTTCGGCTCCGGTGTTACCGGCGGCCGAAACGGATGCGCCGGCTGCAGGCCATCGCGGCCGCCGCACCGGCCAGGAGCGCGCCGACGGTCAGGATGTAGGTCAACCCGGCCTTCGTGTCGTCGCCGGGCAGGCCGCCGGCCGCCATCGGGACCATCCCCGTGACCGGCTTGGTGACCGGGCCGAACGGATCGCGCACGTCGGCCCGCGGGGGCGTGAGCCCCGTGCCCGCCGGCGGCTTCGGCAGCCCACGCGCCACGGAGCGGGCCGCCTGCGTGTGCCCGACCTTGCCCGGCAGGCCCCTGGTGATCTGCCCCGTCAGAATCGGGAACCGCGGGTGGCCGTGCGTCCCAGAAGCCGGGAGCGGAGGAAGCGCGGGCATCGTGGTCCCCTGACTCAGCGAGACCGCCTTGGCCTGCCGGGAGACCACCGGCAGGCCTCGGAGCACCGTGGCGGCCGGCAACCGGCGGACCCGGTCACCGTGCTCCGCGGCGCCGTACCGACCGTGGTCGTACCCGCCGTGGCCATATCCGCCATGACCGGCGTGGCCGCCCGCACCCCCGGCGCAGCCCGCGACCGCGTCACCGAGCACCGCGGCGCCATTGCCGCAGACATTCACGGGCGCCTTGACGGGGATGTCGACCTGGTTGCCGCCGAGCACACTGTGGTCCCCGGAGGTCCACTGGCCGCCGGAGCCCCGCTGCCCGTCGACGGCGGCGCCGCCCTTGCAACCCGCGAAGGCGTTGCCCACCGCGTTGCCGCACACGTTGACCGGGATGCTGACCGGCACATTGACCTGGTTGCCGCCGAGCGCGCTGTGATACCCGGAGGTCCACCGACCACCGCCGGAACCTCCGCCGTGACCGTGGCCGCCCGTCTTCGCGCCCCCCTTGCAGCCCGCGAACGCCCGGCCGAGGACCGCGACCCCGTTGCCGCACACGTTGACGGGGATGCTGACCGGCACATTGACCTGGTTGCCGCCGCCGATGCTGTGGCGGCCGGACGTGCGCCGGGCGCCGGAGCCGCCGCCGTCACCATGGCCGCCGACCGTCGCACCGCCCTTGGAACGCGAGCCCGCGGCACCCGCCACGGCGATGGAGTTGCCGCTGATGTCGATGGGGACGGAGATGGGGATGTTGACCTGATTACCTCCGAGCACGCTGTGGTCGCCGCTCGTGGTGTCGCCGAAGGCGGCCTGGGGACAGACGCTCCCCGCGCCGACGGCTACGAAGCTCGCGGTCAGCAGAGCGGCACGGGCGGTGCTCTTGTTCCACGTACGCATGAGTGCTCCTGAATGGAGTGGACTGGAGTGATCTCTTGGGCTGCAGAGGTGTTGCCGGGTGCGGGCCACCAGCTCGGCCTGCCAGTGCGATGTCGGGCATAGATGTCGGACATGACGTATCGGACGCGTCCGCTGCGTCCGGGCCCCTACAGGGACCGAGGCTCCGGCTAGTCCGGGGAGAAGGCGGGTTCATCACTGGAGGATCGGGCGACCGATGTGCCGAAGCCGGACCAGGACACCGGCACCGTCCGCGCATGTGCCCCCGGCCGGGTGCGGGAGAGGCAGGCGACCGCTCCCCCCGTCAGGGCGGGCCCGGCCGTCGTCATCAGGGCGTCGCCTCGTGGAACGGGTGCCGGCTGCGATCCCGGATCAGGCCACGCCGCCGGGAGTGTCATCTCCGTGCCGGCGGCCGCCCGGCCATCCTTGGACGCCCCCGTTGCGGCGATGCGGCCGGGCACACGAGCCCCGGTCCGTTCGCCTGTTCCGGCACCCGCGCGGACGCGGGGCCTTGGAGTCCAAGGGAGGCCGGGGAGCCTGCCTGCGGTCCACGATCCGACCGACGCGAAGTCGCCGACGGCGCGCCACACCCGGACGGGGGCGCCGAGAACCGTGGAGGAGCGGAGGGGCGGTGCCTGACGAGCCGCGCGGAGATCACGCGCGAGGCGGCCGGCCCCCCGGCCCTGGGAGATCACGCCCGGTGCGGCGATCAGGGCTGCCATCGAGTCGCGGGCCGGCACGGCCGGCCGGCCGTCCGGCCGGCGGAGAGAGCGGAGAGAGCGGAGAGACTCGGCCAGGGTGACGGCCATGGACCGGGCGGGGCCCGCAGGCGAACGACGGACCCGCCGCTCGGGGTGCGGCCGACGCGCCATGCCTTCCGTGACGTCCACGGCCTCGGCGACGTCCACGGGAGCCGCCATGTCCACGGGAGCGGGCGCCGTGCGGGGATCCGCACCCGGCACGCCGGATTGCGGGAGGCTTTGCGCGTGAGCGTGCCCGGCTCCGCCGAGCAGCCACCCGCCGGCCGCGACGGCCATCACCACGAGCAGGCGACGGGCCATCGGAACGCACATCCACGTCGGCACAGCCTTCGGTGACACAGTCCGCGCCGGCACAGTCCGCGCCGGCACGGCCCGTGGCTGCGGGGTCCGTGGCTGCGGGGTCCGCGCCGCCATGACCGAGCGCAGCAGGGCGACCACCGTCCGTACCCGCTTCCGGTCGTGCGCCATCGCCCCTCCTTCGCCGTTGCCCCAACACGCCATCGCCCCAACGCACAGGGCCTGAAGGAGGGAACGGGTGTTACCTCCACCTACCCGGGAGGAGCGTAAAGCCGCTCCCTACGGATGGTGACCGTAGCACCACGCTCAGCAGCGGAGCCGGCAATTTCAAGAACGCCGCCGCAAATTCCAGTACGTGATCTAGGAGCGATCCAGGAAGGCGTCGAGAACGCGGACACCAAAGCCCAGTCCGTCCACGGGGACCCGTTCGTCCACCCCGTGGAACATTCCGGAAAAGTCCAGTTCCGGCGGAAGCCGCAGTGGTGCGAAGCCGTAGCAGCGCATGCCCAGCCGCGCGAACGCCTTGGCGTCCGTCCCGCCCGACATGCAGTACGGCACCGGCCACGCTCCCGGGTCTTCCGAGGTCAGGGCCGCCTCCATGGCCTCCACGAGGGCGCCCTCGTACTCGGTCTCGATGGCCGCGTCGTGGTGCACGAAGTCCCGTACGACGTCCGGACCGAGCAGTTCGTCGACCGTGGCGAAGAACTCGTCCTCGTATCCCGGCAGGAACCGGCCGTCGACCTGTGCCGTCGCCTCCTGCGGAATGACATTGGTCTTGTATCCGGCGTTGAGCATTGTCGGGTTGAGGGTGTTACGGAGGGTGGCGCCGATCATTCGGGCCAGCGGCCCCAGTTCAGTAAGCGACCTTTCCGGATGTTCCGGGTCGAATTCGATGCCGTACGCCTCCGAGGCCCGCTCGAGGAACGCCCGTACCGACTTGGTGAGGCGGATCGGGAACTCGTGGGTGCCCAGCCTGCCGACCGCGGCCGACAGCGCGGTGACGGCGTTGTCCGGATGCACCATCGAGCCGTGCCCGGCCGTCCCCCGAGCGCTGAGGCGCATCCAGCCGATGCCCTTCTCCGCGGTCTCGATCAGGTAGAGCCGCCGGTCCCCGGGAACCGTGAGGCTGAAGCCGCCGACCTCCCCGACCGCCTCCGTGCAGCCCTCGAACAGCTCCGGATGCTTGTCCACGAGCCACTGGGAACCCCAGGTGCCGCCGGCCTCCTCGTCGGCCATGAAGGCCAGGACCACGTCGCGCGGCGGCTTGCGGCCTTCGCGGAGTCGCTGCCGGACGACCGCGAGGATCATCGCGTCCATGTCCTTCATGTCCACGGCGCCGCGGCCCCATACGCAGCCGTCCGCGATCTCGCCGCCGAAGGGATCGTGAGTCCAGTCACTTTTCCGGGCGGGCACGACGTCGAGGTGACCGTGCAGCAGGAGGGCATCGCGCGAGCGATCCTCACCCTCGATGCGGGCGACCAGGCTCGTACGCTTCGGATGCGACTCGAAGATCTGCGGCTCGAGACCGACCTCGGCGAGTTTTTCCGCGACGTATTCGGCCGCCTTGCGTTCACCGGGGCCGGAGTGGTCTCCGGGGTTGCTGCTGTCGATCCGTATGAGGTCGCGGCACAGCTCGACGACCTCGTCCTCTGCGGTTGGCTGACCGGTCACTGAATCTCCCCCTGCACCTGCGAGTACGTGCGTGTTCGTATCACCCCATGGTGCCGCGCGATCGACTTCGCCGCGAGTCGGGACCTTTGGTATGGTGATCCCGCCGAAGCGCGCTGATGCGTGCTGACCGGGTCCGGGTGGCGGAATAGGCAGACGCGCTAGCTTGAGGTGCTAGTGCCCTTTACGGGGCATGGGGGTTCAAGTCCCCCCTCGGACACCAGACAGGCCCCGAGTATGTGCAGGTCACAGACTCGGGGCATCGTCATTTCCGCCGCCAGTAGCCCGTGACGGCCCTACCTCGCCGGCGTGCCGGCTACGTGCCCTCGGCCGGCGCCGCGCGGGGGCGTGGCCCGTGCGTGACGGCTGTGGTCAGGCGGCCGGGCGGTAGTCCAGGACGATGGCGCCGGAGCTGAAGGCCGCGGTACCGGCCGGCTTCCAGGCGGAGGTGTTGGCGCCGTCGGGGAACAGCCGCTTGCCGGAGCCCACCACGACCGGGTGGAGGAAGAGCTTCAGCTCGTCGATGAGCTTGTGCTCGATCAGGTAGGCGACCAACTCGCCACTGCCGTAGATCAGCAGGTCCTGGCCTTCCTCGGCCTTGAGCCTGGCGACCTCCTCGGCGACGTCTCCCTTGATCACGGTGGCGTTCCACTGGGGGTCCTGCAGGGTGGTCGAGGCGACGTACTTGGGGATGCTGTTCATGCGGTCCGCCCCCGGCTCGCCCTCCATCTTCGGCCAGGCCTGCGACATGCCGTCGTAGGTCTTCCGCCCAGCAGCAGCGCCCGGCTGGCGAACAGCCGGCCCTGCTGGAACTTGGCGTGCTCGTCGTTCCAGTACGGGCCGGTCCAGGCGGGCTCCTCCACGACGCCGTCCATCGAGATGTAGATGACCGCGACGACCTTGCTCATGATCTGCTCCTCGAGAGTGGCGGGTCCGTCCGGCCCGCTGTTCTGCTGTGCCTTGAGCTTGGCGGAGCCCCCTTACGGGATGTTTACGGCTTCCCTCCGGGGCCAAGAGCGACCAGCCAGAACACCACCGGGCCCTCTATGCCGATCGGGGCACTCGGGCCGTACCGGATGGCCTGCCGCCGCCGTCGACCGGCAGGGTCACCTGGCACTGGGGCGCCACGGCGTGTGCCGGGTCAAGGGCGTTGAGCACGTGGCGCAGCGCGAGGGCGTCGAAGGAGATCCCCAGGTGGTCGGACTGGTCGGCGGGGCACTCCTGCTGCAACAGGATGTTGGTGACGCCGGGACCGGCGAGGAACGCCGAGGTGTAGGGAGTGACGACCTCGTCCCGCGAACTCTGGATCACCGTGTAGCGAACGCCCGGCACCGTGTCACCACCGGCGTTGAGCTTCTCCAGGAACGCCGAACCGACGATCTGATCCCGCACGGACGGCCCGAGCCCGGTGGTCAGCAGTTGCGGAACTCCGGGCAGATGAGCCAACCCGTCCACAGTGGTGCCGTGATTGGACGGCGCCAGTCCGACCAGCGTGCGAACCTCGGCCGCGCCACCGAGGAACTTCAGGAAATAGCGCGGCATCATGCCGCCCTGTGAATGGCCGACGATATCCACTTTGGACGATCCGGTCGCGGCACGTACCCGATCGACGAAGCGCGCCAGTTCGTGCGCCGAATCGGCCACCGGTCCGACGCCGCCCGCCTGGGCCGAGCCGGGTAGACCCACACGGACGCCCGGCTCCTGACCGTAGTTGAAGGCGAACACACAATAGCCCTCACCGGCCAGCAGCGGCGAGAGTGAGAACCAGTTGTAGGTCATGTTCTCGACCGTGCCGTGCACCAGCACCACCGGTCGCGGATGAGCCGCATCCGGCACGCAGGACCAGTCGTTGGAGCCGGTCGGTGCGGTGTCCGGGCGCGCCGTCGCGTTCGTCAGCGCGACCACGCCCGAATAGACCACCGGAGGGCGCGTGGCCGGCGTACCGGCGGAGGCCGGCGCCGTGAACGATCCGGCGGCGACGACGGCGGCCGCCGTGACAAGGGCGATCCGCAATCGGCGCATCGCGACCCCTCTCCAGGACACAGGTGGTCTCCACGACCCGCCTCTGCGCCATCGCTGAGCGTGTTGCAGGAGAGGTAATCGGTGAGAATGTTGCTGTAGAAATACTCGCCACCGGCGGTCGTGTCAAGATCAGAATCCCGAAATCCCCTTGAATGGGGATATCGCGATAAGGGCTCGAGATCAGGCCCCCGTCAGGCCTGGCCGTGCGTCAGCCGGTCCCGGGCGCGCTGGAGGAGCGCACGGGCCGGCACGTGCCCGTCCACGTGGACGCCGCGTCCGGAGGCATGATCGCCCCCTTCCTGGACCCGGAGCTGGAGTGGGACTTCCGGCTTCCGCGCGTCGCCTCGATCAACACCTCCGGCCACAAGTACGGCCTGGTCTACCCGGGTGTCGGCTGGGCGCTGTGGCGGGACCAGGAAGCCCTGCCCGAAGAACTGGTGGAGCGCGTCAACTACCTGGGCGGTGACATGCCCACGTTCGCCCTCAACTTCTCCCGGCCCGGATCCCAGGTCGTCGCGCAGTACTACAACTTTCTGCGGCTCGACCACGAGGGCTTCCGCGCCGTCCAGCAGGCCAGCCGGGACGTGGCGACGCACCTGGCCGACAGGCAGGTCGAGGACCTGCGCAACCTGCCGCCGTGGCTGCGCAAACAGCCCGGGCCGATGCAGGGCCCGGAGGACGCCACGGGCTTCCACCACTGACGGCGCTCGACCGGGCTCCGGCCTCCACCGGGCGCAGGGCGGCGTCGTCCTGCGCCCGCTCGTGTGGTGGCGATCAGTGGCAGGAGTGCCGTGTACGGAAGGGTGCGGACGAGGCGACGGTGTCGGTGCCGCTCGCCGAGGTCGCTCGTACCGCCGGAGTGGGCGGGGGTGGTGCTGCTGCGGTCAGGCGGGTGCGTCAGTCGAACAGGTCGGTGACGGCCATCGCGACGAGAGCACGATCGAGCCAGGTATCGAGCTGTCGCTGATCGGTGCACTCGCGGATGCGGACCCGGGCGTCCTCGGGCACCTCGATCCGGCGGGCGGCCAGGACCCGCAAGATGGCCTGCGCCTCCCCTTCCGCACGGCCCTCGGCACGGCCCTCGGCACGGCCCTCTGCCAGCCCCTCGTCTTTGCCGCGTCCGTAGTGTTCGCGGGCGAAGGGGCTGTAGACCGGCCAGCTCGCAGAAGACATGAGTTCCTCCAGAATGCGTCGTACCGCCGGCGCGGCCATACCGTATGCGTACTCATAGTACTGCGGAGCGTGTTCGGGCTTCAGGAGCTCGAGTGCGCCGACGAACGCCTCGGCGACCGGCCGCCGCCGCCCGTGCATCATCACCGCCATCGCGGCCAGCTCAGGCCGGGCCGCGACCTCTTCCGCGTCCGTGATCACCGGAACATGACCCGGCCCCAGCACCGCGGCCCTGAAGACAAAGCCGGGCAGCTCGGTGGGGATGGGCTCGGCATAATACGCGGCCACGTCCGGATCGGGACAGACGCACAGGACGGTCACCGGGCAGCGCAACAGCAGCCACAACGCGGCGGCATAGCGGGGCAGCTGTCTGCGCTTGGCCTGGCTCTTGTCCTGCTGGATCTCGACGATGATGCCGTGCACCGGCGCCTGCGGCGGGCCGACCGTGATGACAGTGTCGGGCTGAAAGTCCTTGGACGGCCGGTCGTTGAAGTCGTTGCTCTCCAGCCGCACCGGCGCCACCACCGGAACCTCTACACCCACCAGCTCACGGAGAATCTCCACGGCCAGCTCGGGGTGATCACGGAACAGCCGGTTGGCGGTGTCATGACGGGGAGATGGCATGTCACGTGAAGTTACATCATGAATTCATAGAGTAGTGACACTTTGGATGGTGGGACGACGGCCCCGGCCTCCCCGAGCCGAAGCCACAGGGCCTGGAGGCGGAATCCGGCCGGGGCCTGTTCATCGTCAAGGCGCGATCCAACGACTGGGGATGGCGACGGAGCAGTGACGGCATCGGCAAGGTCATCTGGGCCACTCTCGGCCCCAAGCCGCGCGAGGACCACGATGCGGCACCCTGAGCAGGTCGTCGCGGTACTGACCACGAGACACCCGGAATGGGGGGTGCTCTACGGCCGGTTCAGCGGCGAGTTCGTGGCCTTTCCCATCTGGATCGGCTACGCCCACCTCGGCGTGCTCTCGGCGCGGAATCCGAACGAACTCGAAGCCGCCATGGCCCGCGTCGAAGCGGCCTCCGGCCGTCCCGCTCGTGCCCGGTCATGCGGGGGGTGACGATGCGGCGTCCCGTCGTCGGAGGGCTCGAGCTCGACCGCGACATCCTCGTGGTCCCGGACCAGGATCAGCAGGCGGTCACCATGGACGACCCGTCGTACGACGGGTCGTCCATGGTGACGGGCCCGCGCAGGGTGAGCTGAGTCTCGCCGGTGTGACGGAACGTTCCAGATGAGTCGGGTGTTGTTCAGAGCCGTGGACGCCCGGGGCTCGAACGTTGGTGACCGCCGTGCGGACACGCTCCGTCAAAGCTCTTTCCAGTTGCACCCAGGAGTACGTACATGACCCCCCTTCCCTCCGCATCGGCCGCGGGTCCGCTCTTCCTGCCCTTCAGCGCGGGCCGGCTCGACCTCCCGAACCGCATCGTCATGGCCCCGATGACCCGGGAGTTCTCACCCGACGGGATCCCCGGGCCCGACGTGGCCGAGTACTACGCCCGCCGAGCCGCCGGGGGTGTGGGGCTGATCATCACCGAGGGCACCTATATCGACCACCCGTCGGCCGGTACGAGCGGCCGGGTCCCGTTCTTCCACGGTGAGGAGGCGCTCGCCGGCTGGGGCCGGGTCGTCGAGGCCGTGCACGCGGCGGGCGGCCGGATCGCCCCGCAGCTCTGGCATGTCGGCGCCGCCCGGGCCGTGGGCGCGCCGCCGTTCCCGGACGCCCCGCCGGTCGGCCCCTCCGGGCTCGGCCTGGACGGTGCGCCGCTGGGCGAGGCCATGTCGTCCGGCGATGTCGATGACGTGGTCAACGCCTTCGCCGACGCGGCGGCCGCGGCCGAGCGCCTCGGCTTCGACGCCGTGGAGCTGCACGGCGCGCACGGCTACCTCATCGACCAGTTCTTCTGGAGCGGCACCAACCGCCGCGACGACCAGTACGGCGGGGACCTGGTCTCCCGCACCCGGTTCGCCGCCGAGATCGTGGCCGCGGTCCGCAAGGCCGTCTCGCCGGGCTTTCCGATCATCTTCCGGCTCTCCCAGTGGAAGATGGGCTCCTACCAGGCCAAGCTCGCCGAGAACCCGGATGAGCTGGAAAGCCTGCTGACCCCGCTGGTCCAGGCGGGCGCCGACGTGCTGCACGCGTCGACCCGACGCTACTGGCTGCCGGAGTTCGAGGGCTCGGACCTCAACCTGGCGGGCTGGGCCAAGAAGCTCACCGGCCTCCCCACGATCACGGTCGGCTCGGTCGGGCTCGACAACGAGTTCATCAACGCCTTCAAGGGCGAGAACTCCCAGATCACGGGCATCGACCGCCTGCTCGAGCGACTCCAGCGCGACGAGTTCGACCTCGTCGCCGTGGGCCGCTCGCTCATCGCCGACCCCGAGTGGGCCGCCAAGATCCGCGACGGCCGCGCCGACGAGGTCGTCGGCTTCCGGACCGAGATGCTCA
>DASYNF010000033.1:0-68723 GCA_036008685.1 Actinomadura sp.
GCTCAGTGCGGCGGCCAGGGCCTCGGCGGCGTCCGCGCGCTCGAACGGCGGCCCGCCCTCGACCGCGGCGTAGAGCGTGGCCCCGAGTGCCCACAGGTCCGAGGCCGGCACCGCACGTTCACCCCGCACCCGCTCGGGGGGATGTAGCAGGGGGAGCCCATCACCAGGCCGGCCCGGGTGAGGCGAGTGTCACCCTCGGCCTGAGCGATGCCGAAATCGGTCAGCATGGCTCGTCCCTCGGCGGTGACCAGCACATTGCTCGGCTTGACGTCGCGCCTCTGGCGAGCGCGCTACCGCGTCAACACCCGGTGGCGACGGCTCGGGCCGGCGCGGGCGGGGGTCCGCCGGTGAATCCGCCCGCGGTGATGAGACGACCACGCCGGCCCGTGGGTTCGCGCCTCGGGGGCATGGTCCCCGAGATCCCGCTCAGGGCCTGAACGAGCCGAGGAGCCCGTCGACCCGGGCCCGGGACGCGCTCCAGCGGTCGGCGGGCATCGCGGCGAAGATCGTGTAGCGCCTTTTCCCGGCGATGATGCGGCGGTCGATCCCGTGCATGCGTTTACCCCCGGCTCCGAACCAGGTGAATTCGATGTCCGCCGCCTTGTACGGTTCGCCGGTCACCGGACGCAGGCTCAGCCGCTCATAGCCGGGGAGGCTCCTTTTGGTCTTCACCTCGGCCTCCCACTGGAGCCAGGCATTGTAGGGGTCCCCCTGCCAGGGGATGCGGTCGAGTTGCAGGTACGCCGCCGAGGACGGGTCATGCCAGAAAAGGGCCCGGCCCGAATCGGCCCGGCGCCATCCGCCCGGTACACCCGCCGTCGCGCCCAGGACCTCGTATCGGCGCCATCCGGCCGGCAGCGTCGGCTCCTGTCCGGCCGTCGTGGTGGTCACGGACGGACCGGCTGCCGAGGGCGTGCTGCCGGCCGGCAGGGGGGCAGCGCCGTGAACTCCCAGCGTGGCGCCGTTGTCCGGCATTGTCACGAGCAGGCCGATCAGCACGATCACGACGGAGACGAGCACGGCGATCATCGCGAACAGGCCCAAACTCCTCTTCTTGCTCGCCGGCGCCGCACCCACGCCCGCCGGTGCCGTTCCCACGCCCGCCGTCGCCACCGTGCCCATGCTCGCCGGCGGCCAGGTCCCGGCCGGGGACGCGACCAGGTGTGCCGACGGGGCCGTACGGCCGTTCGGCCGTTCGACGGGGGACCCCTCATGCGGCCATGGCCCGGCCGGGACGGCGCCCTGGGACCCCTCGGCACGTGTCGCGGCCGCACTCGTCCAGGGCAGTCCGGCTTCCGCCCCGGGGCGCGCCGGCGGCTGCGGAGCGTCACCGGCCGCGACGCGCGTCAGCATCGTGGCGGTCGTCCCCGCGTCCATGCGATGGTCCGGATCCCGGTGGAGGAGGCCTTGGAGCACCGGGGTCAGCGGTCCCGCGTTGCGCGGCGGCACGGGATCCTGGGTGAGGATGGCGGCGAAGACGGCCATGGCGCCGGTCTGGGCGTGCGGGGGTCTTCCCTCGCACGCCGCGTAGAGCGTCGCGCCGAGCGCCCACAGGTCCGCGGCGGTGGTCGCGCGTTCGCCGTTGATCCGCTCGGGGGAGATGTAGGCCGGCGAGCCGACGATGAGGCCGGTATGGGTCAGTGTGGAGTCGCCCTCGACCTGGGCGATCCCGAAGTCCGTGAGCACGGCGCGGCCCTCATCGGTGATGAGCACGTTTCCGGGCTTGACGTCGCGGTGCAGGATCCCGACCGAGTGGGCGGCCATGAGGGCGGCGAGCGTCTGCCGGCCGATCTCGGCGACCCGGCGCGGCGGCTGGGGCCCGTCCTCATCGATGATCAGTTGCAGGGGACGCGCCGTCACGAACTCCATGACGATCCACGGCCGGCCGTCCTCCTCCACGACGTCGTGCACTGTCACGATGCCGGGATGGTTGAGCCGGGCGGTGGCCCGCGCCTCCCGGAGGGTGCGATGGAGCAGCACCTCGCGCTCGTCGTCGGCGAGATCCCGCCGGACGATGACCTCCTTGACCGCGATCTCGCGGTCAAGGACCTCGTCCCGGGCCCGCCATACCGTCCCCATGCCGCCACGGCCGACCACCGACAGCAGCCGGTAGCGGCCGGCGAGGAGTCGCTCCCCCTGTCTCCCCTGTGACATAACCAGCGACATTACCGATACCGGTTAACAGATGCCTATCCGGCTGGTCGATCCGGCCGGTACGGATGGCCGCGGACCAGGAGTGCCGGATCGCCGGGAGGTCCGGGCGCACCTCGGTCAGCTCAACCAGCCGGGCCGGACGAGGCCGGACTCGTAGGCGAACACCACGAGCTGTGCCCGGTCGCGGGCGTTGAGCTTGACCATGGCCCGGCTCACGTGGGTCTTGGCCGTCGCGGGGCTGACGATGAGCCGTTTCGCGATCTCCTCGTTGGTCAGCCCCTCGCCGACCAGGGTCATCACCTCGCGCTCCCGGTCGGTGAGCGCGTTGAGCCGCGGGGACCGGCCCGGGTCCTTGGCCCGGGTGGCGAACTCGGCGATGAGGCGGCGGGTCACGCTCGGCGACAGCAGCGCGTCTCCGGCGGCGACCGCCCGTACGGCGTGGATGAGCTCGACCGGTTCGGTGTCCTTGACGAGGAATCCGCTCGCTCCGCCGCGCAGCGCCTCGAAGACGTATTCGTCCAGCTCGAATGTGGTGAGGATCACCACCCGGGTGCCGTCCAGCCGTTCGTCGGAGGCGATCCGCCGCGTGGCGGCCAGGCCGTCGAGCACGGGCATGCGGATGTCCATCAGCACGACGTCCGGCCGCAACTCCCGGACGCGGCGGACCGCCTCCTCGCCGTCGCCGGCCTCCCCGGCGACCTCGATGTCGTCCTGTGCGTCCAGCAGCGCGCGGAATCCCGCCCGCACCAGCGCCTGGTCGTCGGCCAGCACCACCCGGATCATCCACCCTCCTTCAGAGGGAGCCTCGCCCGCACCCGGAACCCGCCGCCGGGGCTCGGACCGGCGGAGAACTCGCCGCCCAGCGCCATCGCCCGCTCCCGCATCCCGGGCAGACCGCTGCCCCCGGAATCGTCCGCGAGCAGGACCGCGCCCCGGCCGTCGTCCTCGACCTCGACGAGGAGGTCCCGATCACCGTAGGTCATCCGGATCCAGGCCGACACCGGTCCCGGACCGGCGTGCCGGGTGACGTTGGTGAGCGACTCCTGGGCGATCCGGAAGGCGGCCAGGTCCACGCCCGCGGGCAGCGGCCGGGCGGGCCCCCCGATCTCGGTGTGCACGGTCAGCCCGGCGGAGCGGGCCCGGGCCACGAGCTCGTCCAGCCGGGCGAGCCCGGCGGTGGGGGTGCGGGGCGCGGCGTCGTCACCCTGCCGCCGCAGCACCCCGATCACCGAGCGCATCTCGGTCAGCGCCTCCTTGCTGGCCTCCTTGATGGCGGCCAGCGCGTCTCGTACGACCGGATCCGTGGCCTGGCCGGGCCGCTCGTTCATCAGGTGCAGGGCCACGCCCGCCCGCACGTTGATCATTGAGATGTTGTGGGCCAGGACGTCGTGCAGCTCCTGGGCGATCAGGAGACGCTCGTCGCTGGCCCGCCGGCGTCCCTCCTCCTCGCGGGTCCTGGCGGCCTGGGCGGCCTTCTCGCCGCGGATCCGTATGATCTCGGCGCTGGTCAGCACGACGAGCACCCAGGCCAGGACGAACCCCCCGGCCAGCAGCGTGGGCCTCTCGACCGGGAACAGCCGGTCCGATGCGCCACCGGACCGCGCCGACGGGAGGCCGAACACCGCCGACAGGGCGAAGTAGCCGGAGAATCCGAGGCCGGTGCCGATCCACACGGTCCGCCGGTGCCCGGTGGTCACCGCCGCCGTCATGGCCACGGCCGCGGCCAGGAACGCGGGACCGTAGACGTAGGCCCGCAGGTAGTAGAGCAGGGTGACCACGCTCACGGCCACGAGCGTGGCCACCGGGCGACGGCGGCGGGCGAGCAGCGCCGCCGGGCCCGCGAGGAGCAGGAGGTGGGCGAGCGGGTCCAGCGGCGTGGGGTCGTAGGAGAACGGCTGGTCGTGTGCGCCCTTCTGTGCCCCGGACGTCCCCATGACCTGGAGCATGAGGACCACGAGCGGCACCACCCAGACCGGCAGCCGGCCGAGCCGGGGCATGTGGACGGAACGGCTGGAGTCGGCGTCGGTCACGACAGCACCGTAGGCCGGTACGGGCGCGCCGGCATCGGTCCGGGGACGGCCCCGTCCGTACTCCCGCGGGAGTAGAGGGATGCGCGAGGGGTTCCGCCGCCCGCGTTTGAACCGCGATGCCGGGGAAGGGGCAGGTCAAGGACCTGATGGCGACGAACCGGGGAGCGGATCATGGCGTGGACCGTCGGTGATCACGTAGTCCAGCGGCTGCGCGAATGGGGGGTCGAGCACGTCTTCGGCTATCCGGGGGACGGGATCAACGGAATCCTGGGCGCCTTCGGCCGGGCCGACAACCGGCCCCGCTTCATCCAGAACCGGCACGAGGAGATGTGCGCGCTGTCGGCGACGGGTTACGCGAAGTTCGGCCCGCAGCCGGGCGTCTGCCTGTCCACCGGCGGCCCGGGCGCCGCCCATCTCGTCAACGGGATGTACGACGCCAAACTGGACCACGTCCCCCTCGTGGCGATCATCGGGCAGATCACGCAGACCGCGCTCGGCGGCAGCTACTTCCAGGAGGTGGACGTGCCCGCGCTGTTCGCCGGTGTCGGGGTGGCCTACGGCCAGATGGCCACCGTGCCGCAACAGTTCCCGCTCGTGATCGACCGCGCCATGCGGACCGCACTCGCCGAACGCACCCCGACCTGTGTCATCATCCCCGCCGACCTGCAGGACGAGCCCTACAGGGCTCCCGAGCACACGTTCGGGCAGATCCCCTCTTCGCCGCCCGGTTTCGTACGCCCGATCATGCAGCCGCCGGAGGAGGAGGTCGCCCGCGCGGCCGAGGTCATCAACGCGGGCGAACGCGTCGCCATGCTCATCGGGCAGGGTGCCCGGGGTGCGGTGGCCGAGGTGATGGAGACCGCCGAGCTGACCGGTGCCGGGATCGCCAAGGCGCTGCTGGGCAAGGACGTCATCCCCGACGACCTGCCCTACGTCACCGGGCCGATCGGCCTGCTGGGCTCGCGGGCCTCCTATGAGCTCATGCGCGACTGCGACACCCTGCTGGTGATCGGCTCCGGCTTCCCGTACACCCAGTTCCTGCCCGAGTACGGCGAGGCCCGCGCGGTCGAGATCAACGTTGACGCCCGGCTCATCGGGATGCGCTATCCGGTGGAGGTACAGCTGGTCGGGGACTCCGCGGCCACGCTGCGCGCGCTCATCCCCAGGCTCCGGCGCAAGTCCGACCGGTCCTGGCGGGAGCGGGTCGAGGACAACGTGTCGCGCTGGTGGGAGACGGTCGAACGGCAGGCGCACGTGGAGGCCGACCCCATCAACCCGATGCTGCCGTTCTGGGAGCTGTCGCGGCGGCTCCCCGAGGACGCCATCATCACCACCGACTCGGGGACCGTGACCGACTGGTACGCGAGGGCCCTCTGCTTCCGCGGGGAGATGCGGGGCTCGCTCTCGGGCACGCTGGCCACCATGGGGTGTGCGATGCCCTACGCCATCGGGGCCAAGTTCGCCCATCCGGACCGCCCGGTGTTCGCCATCCCCGGCGACGGCGCCATGCAGATGAACGGGATGGCCGAGCTCCTGACCGTCAAGCGCTACGCCCCGCGGTGGCCGGACCAGCGGTTCATCGTCGCGGTGCTGCACAACAACGAGCTCAACCTGGTGAGCTGGGAGATGCGGGCCATGGTCGGGGCGCCGAAGTTCGAGGAGTCACAGATGCTTCCCGACATGTCCTACGCCGGGTTCGCCCGGTCCCTCGGTTTCGAGGGCATCGAAGTGGAGAAGCCCGAGGCGGTCGGCCCCGCCTGGGACCGGGCGTTGAGCGCCAGTGCCGAGCGGCCGGTGGTGCTCGACATCCACACCGACCCGAACTTCCCGCCACTCCCTCCCCATGTGGAGTTCGAACAGATCAAGGAAATGACCGAGGCCGTCCTCAGGGGCGATCCGGATCGCTGGGACTTCATCGTCAAGGCGTTCAAGGCCAAGGCGCAGGAGCTCTACACCGAACTGCGTCCCCGGCGCTGAAGACCGGCGTGACCGGTCGGATCCGAGGACGGCCGTGGCCGCTCCGGTTTGCGGTGACTCCTTTCCGGCTTGCGATGACTCCGTCGTCACCCGGTTGCGCCGGCGGCCCGGCCGGTGCCGTTCGCGGCCCCGTTCGAGGCCGCGCCGGTGGCCCCGTTCGCCCCTCCGTTCAGGGCTCCGCTCAACGCCGCGGCCACGGCCTCGTCCGTCCCTCCGGCCACGGTTCCGTAAGCCGCTGCGCTCGGGGCCGCGTGCCGGGGCACATAGGGCGCGCCGGTGCGGGTTCCGGCCGGCGCCGGCTCGGGCGCTCCATCGGCCACGTGATCGGGTACCAGCCGCCGGGTGGGGAGGGCGGAACAGCGGGCGTTGACGCATTCACCCGTGCTCAGGTCGAAGGCGAAGTTGTGGGCCAGGCAGTGGAGCCGGCCGTCGCGGACGACGGCCCCGACGGACAGGTCCTCTCCGGCGTGCGGGCAGTAGCGCGCGATCTCGTACTCCTGGCCACCCGTCTGGACGACGATGCGGGCCGACTCGTCCCGGCCGGTCTCGTAGTCCTCGACCGCCTGGAGCGCCTGTGCGTTCGCGTGCTTGAGCAGCCCGACGAGATAGTCGTTGTAGACGTCCGGGTCGCGGTAGAGGCTGAGCCGGAAGGAGATGAGCAGGTCCTCCCAGGCGATCCGGCCCTGGAGGACTCCGTCGAGCCAGCGGCCGGCCGTGGTGATGCGGTAGTCGGGCTTGTGGGCCGGATCCGCGTTCCCGGCGGTGAGACCGTCGGCCGTCATGCGCACGTCCCACGTGCCGCCGTTCGGGCCGGTGATCACAAAGCGGATCATCATGTTGATCTGCGCGAGGAAGTACGGGCTGAGCCGGCCGAGCCGTTCGAAGTGCTCGACGAACCGGGCGAAGAGCCCTGGGCCCGGGTGCGGGAACTTCGCCAGCTCGCCGTCGATGGCGTCCTTACGGTCGGCGGCGTAGCGCGCGAGGTAGTCCGGCCGGGCCTCGTCGGCGAAACTGAACCGGGCCGACACGGGGTCCGGGATCACTTCACCGGTGGTGAGATCGACGCGGTCGCCGGGCCGGAAGGAGGCCCATCGCTGGGCGGGCAGGTGCTCGCGGAGCCATTCGACGCTGACCTCCGGGTCACAGAACGCCCCGTCGCGCTGGCGCAGCACCCAGTTGAGGTGCTCCACCTCTTCGCCGAGAAAGCACGGCGGTCCCGCGAACGGCACCGCCAGATCCGGCCTGGCCTGGCGGACCAGTCGTTGTACGGCGCGCAATTTGGAGATCCGCTTGTCCATGGACAGGCGGACGACCTCCTCGGGTGGGTATTCGTAGCAGATCGGGTGCCAGGAGGCGCCGGCGGTCTGCAGCGCCATGATGTCGAGCCTGTCGCCGGCCAGGTGCTTGGCGCGGCGGACCTGGGACGCGGTGAGCCGGGCGTCATTGCAGTGCAATATCGCGTGGCCGTCGACCACGATCAGGAATGCCGCGTCGTGGCACATCGGCGAGTGTTCGGGAATGGTCGTTATCCAGGAGCCGCGATTGTCCAGCGGGAATTTCTCCCAGGCCGGGATCTCGATTATCCGCTGCACGCCGGCGGCGGACAGTCGTTCCCGGAACGCGGGCCCGGGATACCGGGGAATGAGGACATGGGCGCGGGCGGGCAACTGCTCCAGTGCCCACGGATCGAAATGATCTAGATGTTCGTGGGAGACGGCCGCCCAGTCGACGTCCATGAGAGCGGGAACGTCGAGGTGGTCGTTTCGCGGATACTGGTGCCATGCGCCCAGGAACGCGCCGGTCCGCGCCAGCCAAGGGTCGGTGAGCATGCGAAACGCCGTGCCTTCGACCGCGAGGCCGGCATGCCCGAGAAAAGTGACTGTCGGCATGCTGAGACTGTCTCTCCGGGCGGTCGCCTCCGCACCCGCCGGAATGCGCAAGCACGCTACGCCTTGCGTATGACGGCTTCGGTGGTGCCGCGACGTGCCTCTCGGAAAAACCGGCCGGAAATCGTACGGAGAAGTCGGCCGTTATCGACCCTGGACGTGGGACCGGGCGATCCGGTTTACCCATTGTACTGAGGTGACCGCATCCGGCCATGTTCTGGTCGATTGCGGACTTTTAGGTGGACATGAGCGACTTACAGGGTGACCGTGCCAATGGGTGATGGTTGACGAACGGGGGTCGCTCGATGACAAGAATGAACGGGCCGTCCTGGCCCGTCCCGCAGGATCGCGTCGCCATGCTCGCCTCGGCGCGGGCGGACGTACCGGAGGAACCGGCCCGGCAGGGGGGCGTGCCGGACCCGGGTGAGGCGGCCGAGCTCGGCATCGCCGGTGACCCGGAGCTGTGGCGACGCCGGCTGCGGCACGACATCCGGCACGAGCTCGGCACCATCATCATGCTCGCCTCGGCCGTGGTGGTGTCGGAGGACGTCGGGCCGCGGAGCAGGGAGCGGATCGAACAGCTACTCGGGGAGACCAGGTGGCTGGACCACCTCCTGCGGCAGCTCGAGGACGACGGAGCGCAGGGGGAGCCCGCCCCCGAGCGGATCCGGGTCGACGACCTGGTGGGTGAGATCGTCGACGGCCTGCGGCTGGCCACGCCGCACGAGGTGCGTTTCACCGCGGAGCCGTCCTGGGCCTATATGGACTCCCTGTCCCTCTGGCGCGCGGTGCGCAACATCCTCGACAACGCCTGCCGGGTGGCGACCCGGAGCGTGGACGTACGGGTACGGGCCGAGCGGGGCCGGGTCTGCGTGCGGGTGGACGACGACGGCCCCGGGTTCGGCCCCGGGGCCGAACCCGGGCCGAGGGGGCTGGGGTCTTTGGGGCTCGGCATCGTGCACGACCTCGTCTCCGGTTATGGCGGCAGCCTGGAGATCCGGCATTGCGAGATGGGAGGGGCCTCGGTCTGCGTCCTCCTGCCGGAGGCGCCGTCGGGGCCGGAGGGCTGATGCGGGTCCTGATCTGCGACGACCACGCCGTCTTCGCCGACTCCCTGGCGTTCGTCCTCGCCGACGCCGGTCACAGTGTGGCCGGCGTCGCCTACGGCGTCGAGGAGGCGCTGGCCCTGCTGCGCGCCGAGTTCGTGGAGGTCTGCCTCATCGATCTGCGCTTCCCCGCCGGCACCGTGCTCGACCGCATGGCCGAACTCCGCTCGGCCGCCCCGGCGGCCAGGTTCGTCGTACTGTCCGGTTTTCTCGAGCAGGACGTCGTGGAGGCCGGCCTCGATGCCGGTGTTCGCGGGTTCGTCCACAAGGGGCAGCAGGCGGAGGACATCGTCGCCGCGCTCGCCCGGGTCCACGCGGGCGAGCTGGTGGTGGACCGTGGTGCCGCCGGCCGGTACGCCCGGGCCGAACGCCCTCGCGACCAGGCGCAGCTCGTCGCGCGGTTCCTCACCCCCCGCGAACGGGAGGTGCTGACCCGGCTGGCCCGCGGCGAGTCGACCGTGACCCTGGCCAAGGCCATGGGGGTCACGCGCAGCACCGCGCGCAGTCACGTGCAGAGCGTGCTGACCAAGCTCGGGGTGCACTCACAGCGCGAAGCGGTGATCGAGGCGGCCCGGCACGGCCTGGTCAGCGTCGAGAGGGGGGAGTGGCTCCTGCCGTGACGGCGGTGCACGGCGACGGTGCCGGGCTGCCGGGTGCCGGGCTGGGTGCCGGACTCGTGTCGTCGTCGTGGACCGGTGCCGGAGCGGTACGGCGCCCGTTGTGCGTCTTCATGATCGACTGCAGGTCCGGGTGGCCGTTCGTGCCGTCGGCCTCGCTCAGCGTGGGGCAGGCCCACTGCTCCTGCGGTCCCCAGGAATAGCTGATCTCGAGAACCGGCTCGGGTACGAGCCTCCGCCAGCGGGCCAGGATCTGCCGCAACTCGGCCTCGCTCGGCAGCCGGGTCACCCGCATGCCGCGGGAGCACTCCTGGCCGAAGACCTGGATCACCGGCACGATCACGTCGCGCGGAATCCCGCCCGCGATCGCACCTCTCACCAGCCGGTCGATCTCGTTCATGGTGCACCGGCCGGTCCGGCCGAAGCAGGGATAAGGATCAAGGCCGATGAGATCGACATGCGTGTTCCGCGGCCGCAGTGGACCGTATTCGTAGTCCGTGGCGGAGATGAAGGCCACCTGGCCGGGCGCGTGCGCGTTGATGTAGTCCGCGCGGCGCCGGATCTCGGGGACGAGCGCCGGGCAGCTCTTCGGATCCGGCTCGTCGGCGAGGTACCACCCGAAGACCTTCGGATGACGGCCCAGTTCGTCGACCAGGCCGGTGAAGGAGTCGAAGGGGATCTCGTAGGAGCCCTCACAGGAGGACGCGCCGACCCAGACCATGGCCGCCGCGCCGCGCGGCAGCGCGTTGATCTCGGCCTCGTCCGGGCCCACGTCGAACACGTCATAGCCGAGGGACGTCAGCTTGGGCCAGTCCGCCCGCGAGGTGTTGAGGGCCAGGTGCCTGGTGACGACGGGGGCGGTGGTTCCGGTGACCTGCGCGGTCGCGGTGGTGGAGGCGGCTCTGCCGCGCATGCGTCCCGCGAGGGCGGAGCGGCCCCCGCCGGCCGTCGTCACGGCGACTTCGGCGGTCGCCGGGGCGCTGCTCGACCGGTCGGCGGCCTCGGAGGTCTTGGGTTCCGTGGTGCCGCCCCACGGAAATGCCAGATAAGCGGCGAAAGCGATGCCGGCCGTGATCGATATGGGGGTGCGTTTTCTCATCCGGAACTCCCCGGCATAGATGGCGATGACGTCGCCCGCAGTACTCCCGACCATAGGGGAGATCCACCCGTTATAAAGCGAGTGGCCACATCGTGCCGTCGTGTGGACAGCCCCGTTCCCTGGCGGACGGCGGGCCGAGGACTCAGGCGGCGGGATTGGACCGGGGGGCGGTCTCGGGGGCCGGGGTGGCGGCCGGCTGTGCCGGGGGCGATTGCGGCCTGCCGGGCCGTGCCGGAGGCCGCCTGCCGCCCGGTGCCGCCGTCCGCTCGCCGGCTCGCGCCGCCGTCCGCGTCCCGGGCAGGGGAGGAACCTCGAGGCCGAGCAGGTGGCGCACGGTGTCGACGATCGCCATGAGGGTGGCCCTCGTGGAGGGATGAGACAGATAGACGGCGTCCACGGCCACCCGGGCGGGCACGATCCGCTCGATGTAGACGCGCAGGTCCACCTCCTCGCCCGGGCCCAGCACGTCCATGTCGCGGAACCGCACCTCGGAGGGGCCGGTCAGCCCGGGGCGGAAGTCGAAGATCCAGCGCAGGTCCGGCGGATAGTGCACGGCCAGGTCCGGGGTCTCGGGGCGTGGTCCCACGAAGGTCATGTCGCCGCGCAGGATGTTCCAGAGCTGCGGGAGCTCGTCGAGCGACAGCTTGCGCAGCACCTTCCCGACCCGGGTGAGCCGCGGGTCGCCGTTGGCGGTGACCTTGAGCCCGCCCACACCGGTGCGCATCGTACGGAACTTGTAGAAGCGGAACGGCCGCCCGCCCTGTCCGAGCCGCACCTGCCGGAAGAGCCCCGGCCCGTGGCCGGTGAGCCGTACGAGCAGATAGATCACGAGCATGGGGGCGGCGAGCAGGAGGAGCGCGGCGCAGGCCCCGGCCACATCCAGGACGCGCCGGCCCCCGCTCGGCGGCATGCCCTCCCACGGCACGATGGGGTCCTGCGGGAGGTCGGCGGTGTCGGTCATCGTGGGGTCACCATCCAAGTCCGGGCATCACATAGATGTCGCTGAAGACGGTCTTGATGACGTCGAGGTCGGCGTCCAGCCCCTGGTCGACGATCGTGGGGTCGAAGTGGGTGAACAGCCGGGCGCCGCGGGCCCGCCGGTCCAGCAGCCCGCGCCACAGGTGGTTGGGCCGGAGGCCGGGATCGGTGAGGTGGTAGACACCACCCTCGTAGTTCTGCCGCCATGTCCACACGTCGACGGCCGGCGCCCCCATGAGGATCGGGACGTCGAGCTCGGTCCGGAGGGTGCGCTCGGCGTGCCGGCGGTCGTGCGGATACCTTCCGGGAAATCCGGCGGCGAGCCGGCCGTTGAGGGTCACCATGCGGTCCCAGCCTCGCCGCCGGGCCTCCCGCCACGCCGTCCGCATGGCGAGTTCGGCGTCGACGATCCCGCCGTCGTACTCCTCGGCCGTGAGGATCTCGGGTGCGTAGTCGACCACGTCGACGGTCCCCGTGCGGAGGTAGCGCTCGACCGCCTCGAGCGTGCAGCGGGGATGGCGCCGGCGGAACTCGGCCGCGCAGTCGCGGGCCCATCGGGAACCGGTGCCGGGCAGGCAGCCGGCGTCGGAGACATAGAAGTCGACGAGGATCTTCTTGCCCGGCGCGACCCGGGCGAGGTCGGCTCTGGCGGCGTGCAGGAAGGCGACGACGCCGTCGGCGCTCGGGATCCGGTCCTGGTAGCCCAGCTCGTCAGCGATCTTGACGCCGGCCACGCCGGGCCGCCGGGCCATCCCGGCGACGTAGTCCAGGGTCTGCCGCCACCGTCGCGGACCGGCGACCCAGGCGGCCGGCAGGTCGACCTCGATCCAGACGTTCAGGCCGCGGCGGGCCGCGGCGTCGATGCCACGGTCGAACGGGGTCTTCGCGGGCGGCGGGGCCGGCAGCCGCCGGGGCGCCACGGGGGTGGGCGCGAGCGTGCCGAGCCGGGCCGGCGGTGACGGCACGGGATCGGGGTGCGATGCCGCCGTCACGGCGGCCACACCGCCACCGATGAGCACCACGACGGCGGCGATGATCAGGAGCGGCCGGGTCCTCATGACGTCCCCCGTCGTATGCGCGCGAACGCCATCAGCACCACCGCGGTCGTCACCGTGTAGGAGATCGCGGACGCGATCGCCGCCCCCACGGCGCCGTAGCGCGGGATCAGGGCCAGGTCCAACACGGCCGTGACGAGCAGGCCCGCACCCTGCGCCCACGACGCCGCGCCGGGGCGGCCCACGCCGTACAGATAGGCCATGACCAGGCCGGAGACGCCATAGGTCACCAGCCCGCACAGCAGGATGTAGGTCGGCTCGACCGCGCCGCCGAAGGCGTCCCCGAACAGATGGGGCAGCACCATGCCGGTGAGCAGCGCGAGCACGGCGGCGGCGAGCACCGAGACGCCGAGCGCAGGGAGGATCATCCGGGCCGTCCGCCGCCCGGCCGTCACCCGGTCCTGCTTGGCGAAGTCGGGGTAGAGCACATAGTTGACCGCGAGCCCGGGCAGCTGCACCAGCTCGGCGAACTTGCTCGCCACCGTGTAGACCCCGAGGGAGGCCGGGCCCGCTATCGCGCCGAGGAAGGCCACGTCCAGGCGCAGGTTGAGCAGGTCGATGAGGCTGCCGATCTGCCCGCGCATGCCGTAGCCGGCCATCCGCCGGGCCAGGCGCGGGTCCACGCGGCGCCACCCGGCGAAGAAACCGCGCCGCCACAGCCGTACGGCGATCCAGCCGGCGGCGGCGAGGTCGGCCAGGACCAGCGCCGCCAGGACCATCCCCATGCCGTACCAGGCGACGAGGAGGAGGAAGTACATGGGGAGGTAGACCGCCTCCTCGACGGCGATGGCGAGACTGGCCCCCCGCATGTCGCCGGTGCCCTGCAACAGCCCCTTGCCGACCGAGACGAACCCCTGGGTGAAGCACGGCACCGCGGCGGCGAGGGCGATGCCGAACCCGAACGACTCGAAGAACAGCCGGAACAGCAGCGGGCTGAGGAGCAGCCAGCACAGCCCGCCGAGGACCGCGCCCCCGACCGTGAGCGCCGCCAGCGTCGGCCGGACCCGCGTCTGGTCGTAGTCGTCTTTGGCCAGGAAGTACGGCGCCGCGCCGGGCAGGCCGCAGTTGGACAGGTGGGACATCACCCCGGGCAGGATCCGGACCAGGGTGAAGCCTCCCACCAGCGCGGGACCGCCCGCGCGGGCGACGAGAATGGTGGCGACGCCGAGGGAGCCCAGTGCGGCGACGCGCCCGGCGATGTTGCCCATCATGAGCCCGGCGACGCGGCCGAGCCGGCCGGTGTGCCGCTCGACCGGTTCGGCGATCTCGGCGCTCATGGGCGCACCCCCCTGCCGGTCCGTACGCCCCAGATCTCCAGGGCCGCGATCAGCCCGAACAGCGCCCAGCCGTGTCGATAGTGCAGGGTCTCGTAGAAGAACGCGGAGACCAGCATCGCCACGACCATCGCGCCGAGCAGTTCGGGTCGTGGCGCGATGGCGGCGTATTCGGGTGCGAGGGCGTCGCGCCGGGCGATCCGGGCGCACTTGAGGATGAGCACCGACAGCAGGACGACGAGCGCGAACCCGCCGGCGACCCCGCGTTCGAGGATCGCGGCGAGGTAGTCGTTGTGGGCCTCGCGGATGTAGGGCGCCTGGGCGGCGCGCATCCGCGCCTCGGTCTGGCCGGGGCCGATGCCGACCAGAGGGTGCGGCTGGTCCACGAGGAGGCGTGCCGACTCGGCCAGCACCGTGCTGCGCGAGTCGGAGCTCTCCCCGGCGACCCGGCCGACCGAGTCGCGCAGGATGGGGGAGTAGGAGCTCAGCCTGGCGATCCCGGCCTGGTAGTCGGTCGTGCTGACCACGACGACGGCCCCGAGGCCGGCCAGGCCGAGCAGGGCGCCGGCGGCGATGGCCTGGTGCGCCTTGCCCTCCCGGATCAGCCGGAGGATCCACCCCGTGGTCAGCGCGCAGCCGAGGGCGAGCGCCCCGCCGTTGGAGCCGGTGAGGACCTCGGCCGCGAGCAGGATCGCGCAACAGGCCAGGCGCGGGCCCGTGCGCCTCGGCACCTGGGCCGCGCGGAGCACGAAGAACGTGCAGATGAAGTAGTTGGAGGCATAGTTGGCGTCGCCGAGGGTGAAGGTGGTCCGTTCGCCTCCCCCCGCCCACTGGCCGGACAGCGCGTGGATCCCGGCGACGTAGCCGGCGATCATGACCCCGGCGTAGAAGGTCCCGATGTAGGCCCACGCCTTGAAGGCCGCCATGAGCAGACGGCGGTCCCGGCCCATGTTGGCGATGGCCACCGCCCAGAACAGGACGAACAGGTCCTTGGCCAGGGTCAGGGCCCCGGTGTTCATCACCACCGCGGCGATCCCGCCGGCCACCACGGTCAGCAGGGCCGGCACCAGGAACGGCCAGTACAACGCGTATCCGCCGCCGCTCGCCCACAGGACGGTGGTCAGCAGCAAGGCCACCAGGAGGAGGTCGGGGAGTCCGGTGTTGCCGGGGCCCGGCCCGAGACCGGCCGGCATGAGCAGCGGCAGTGAGGCGATGGAGACGACCACCACGACGGCGGCGAAGGACCACCTGCTCCGCGGCCGCCCGGCGGATGGCCCGGACCCCGGCGGCACGGCGTCCACCAGGTCGTCGCGCGGAACGCTGCGGGGGCCCGCCGGCGCCTTGATGCCCGGTGCGCTGATGCCGAGTCCCACGATCCCTCCTCCGTGTGTCCGCGTGCTCCAGGCCCGGGCCGCGCGATCAGCCGGCACGGTGATGCGGCCGGCGCGTCACCCCCCGATAGGTCTCGTCCAGCACCCCGCCGAGGAACTCCGGTGAGAAGCGGTCACCGAGCCGCTCCCGCGCGCCCTCGGCCATCCGCCGGGCCCGCGCCGGGTCGTCGAGCAGGTAGGCGATCGCGCCGGCGAGCTGAGCGGGGTCCTGCGGAGGTACGAGCAGTCCCGTCTCACCCGCCTGGACGAGGTCCTGGTTGGACGGCACGGCCGTGGCCACCAGAGGGATCCCCGCCCCGATGGCCTCCACCAGCACGCAGGGCAGGCCCTCCCAGCGGCTGGCCATCGCCATCACGTCGAAGGCGGGGAGCACGTCGGCCACGTCGTCGCGGTGGCCGAGCCAGCGCATCCGCCCTTCCAGCCCCAGCCCGCGCGTCAGGCGGTCGAGGTCGCCGGCCATCGGGCCGCCCCCGGCCCACAGCCCGAACACGTCCTCGGGCAGCCGGGCGATGGCCCGAGCGAAGATCTCCGGGCCCTTCTGGAAGGTCAGCCTGCCGATCGAGCCGACGACCTTGACACCGAGCGGCAGATCGAGCCTGCGCCTGGCCTGGGCCCTGCCGCTGGAACCGCCGGTGTAGGCCGCGACCTCGACGGCCGGCCAGGAGAGCCGGATCCGTTCGGCGGAGGCGAGCCCGAGGCGAAGGGCGGTCGTGACGGTCTCCGAGCCGATCGCGAGAAAGGCGTCCGTGTGCTTGGCGGCCATCCGCTCCATCCGGATGTAGGTCCGCCGGCGTGGCCACGACTGGAACTCGTGGAAGGGAAAGCCGTGCCAGGTGTGCACGATCCGGGGCACGCCCGCGCGGGCCGCGGCGAGACGGCCGATCACGCCGCCCTTGGCGCTGTGGGTGTGCACCACGTCGTAGCCGCCTTCGGCCAGCACCCGGGTGAGCGTCCGCAGTGCGGCCAGGTCGTCCCGCGGCGAGATCTGCGGCACGAGGCTGCGAACCTGGACGATCTCCATTCCGTTCGCGTGGGCCCGCGGGGTCAGGTCCCCGGCCGCGGCGGCCGCGACGGCGCGCTCGCCGTGCAGTACGTCATCACCCGGGCCGGCGCCCCCGGCATCGCCCGCCTTGCTGTCGATCCCCACGCCGCCCGTCACGATGGTGCGCTCGTACGACTCCGGATCCAGCGCCAGGGCGCCGTTGAGCGCCACCTGTCCGGCGCCGCCGTTGAACCGCGTGATGACCGTCGCGACCCGCAACTTCGTCATGGCTTCCCCCCGCGGCCCGCGTACCGTGCCGGGTGATATTCGGGCAGGATCCGCCGCATGAGCAGCCGCACCTCCGCGTCGTCGTCGGTGTCCGCGGCGATGGACAGGAGCTCGAGCAGCTGTGTCAGCTCGGCCGGCAGCGGCCCGGGACGGCTGGCCCAGATCTTCCGATGAGCCGTACGGACCCGCCGCTCCCCGTCGGCGAAGACCTTCTCGGCGAGCTTTTCGCCCGGCCCGAGGCCGCTGAACCGTACGTTGACCTCGGGCAGCCGGAGCTGCTCGGCGTAGCGGTAGACGACGTCGAGCACGGGGACGGGTTCGCCCATGTCGAGGACGAAGGTCTCGGCCTCCTCCGCCAGGGCGGTCGCCTCGAGCACCAGACCGGCGGCCTCGTTCGCGGTCATGAAGTGCCGGGCCACCTGGGGATGGGTGATGGTCATGGCCTCGTCCCGCGAGAGGTGGGCGGCGAGCAGTGACAGCAGCGAGCCGGGCGATCCGATCACATCGCCGCACCGCACGGCGGCGAAGCGGGTGCGGCCTCCCGCCGCCGTCTGCAGGACGAGCTCCGACAGCCGCTTGGTGGCCCCGAGGACCGAGGAGGGGTCGGCGGCCTTGTCGGTCGACACCAGCGCCATCCGGTCGGCCTCGTGGCCGACCGCCGCGTCCACGACGTGCCGGGTGCCGAGCACGTTCGTGCGGACGGCCGCGGCGGGCCGGCGTTCCGAGGCGGCCAGGCAGTGCTGCTGGGCGGTGTGGAAGACGAGCTCCGGCCGGGTCGCCTCGAAGACGTCCTGGATGCCGCGCCGATCCCGTACGTCCGCCCGCGCGGCCGTGACCCGGTCCGGGTCGAGCCGGCCGGGGCCGCTGACCTGGCCGCGCACCCGATCGAGGCCCTCACCGTCCTCGTCCAGCAGGACCAGCATGGCCGGGTCGAGCCGCCCGATCTGCCGGCACAGCGCGGAGCCGATCGAGCCGCTCACACCGGTGACCAGGACCCGGCGTCCCGCGACCAGGCGCCGGGCCCGTTCGCCGGCCATGACCACCTCGTCGCGGCCCATCAGGCAGGACAGCCGTAGCTCCCGGAGGTCGTCGACCCGAACGGAGCGCCTGCCCGGAGGCAGGTAGCGTACGGCCAGCCCGGCGGCCCAGGCACGCTCGGCGAGCAGCGCGGCCCGCGCCTGCGGCAGTCCCGTGAGAGCCAGCAGGGCCGCCCGCGCACCGGTCCACCCCGCGATCTCCATGATCTCGTCCGTACGGCCCAGCACGGGCAACCCGCAGACCGGGCCTTCGTGTTCGTCGTCGACGAAGCCGACCGGGCTCAGGTCCGTGGCGCCGTCGCGCAGGGCCATGGCCAGGGCCTGCCCCGTCGCTCCCGCCCCGATGACCAGCGCCGGTTTCCCCGGCCGGCGTGGATCGCGGCGCCGCACGTACCTGCGCATGTCAGCTCCGGTCACGGAACACCGCCGACACGGCGGCGATGACCCGGTCCTGGCCGTCCGCGCTCAGGCCGGGATAGAGCGGGAGCGACAGCAGCTCCTCGGCGACCCGGTCGGTCACCGGGACGGTCGCGCACTCCTCGGGGCCGAGCAGGGCCTGGTAGGCGGTCATGTGGTTCACCGGGATGAAGTGCACCGACGTGGCGACCCCGGCCGCATCGAGCTCGGCGATGACGCCGTCCCGGTCCGGGACCCTGATCTGGTAGAGGTGCCAGGCGTGGGTGAGCTCCGGGTCCGGTGCCCGCTGCGGGAGGACCAGGCCGGGCAGGCCGCGCAGGGCCTCGTCATAGTGGGCGACGAGGTCGGCGCGCCTGCGCTGCCATCGCGGCAGCGCGGCGAGCTGCGCCCGCCCGATGGACGCCTGGATGTCGGTCATGTTCGCCTTGAGGCCGATGGTGTGCACGTCGTAGCGCCAGCTGCCCCCGGGCAGATAGCGGCGCCAGGAGTCCTTGCTCATCCCGTGCAGCCGCATGGCCCGCACCCTGCCGAGGAGCTCCTCGTCGTCGGTCGCGATGGCGCCGCCCTCGCCGATCGGCATGTTCTTGGTCGCGTAGAAGCTGAAGCAGGCCGCGTAGGAGCGGGCTCCCACCCGTACGCCGCCGCGCGCGGCTCCCGGGCCGTGCGCGGCGTCCTCGACGACTCTCCCGCGGTGGAGCCCGGCCGCCTCGGTGAGCGCTTCGACGTCCACGGGGTAGCCGCCCTGGTTCTGCACGACCATGGCCGCGGGCCCGACCCGTGCGGCGGCCGCGGCCACGGTGGCGGCCGAGGGGACCAGCGTGTCCTCGTCGATGTCCACCAGCACGGGCCGGTGGCCCGCGTGCAGGATCGCGTTGACCGCGCCGCAGAAGGTCAGGGCGGGGGTGAGAACCGGTGAGCCGGCGGGGAGCTCCATCGCGCGCAGGCACAGCTCGATCGCGCTGGTGCACGAGGCGACCGCGACCACCTGGACCCCGGAGCCCTCCGCGCCGGCGCCGAGATAGTCGGCGAAGTCCTGCTCGAACGCGGCGGTCTGGGGCCCTGTGGTCACCCAGCCGGAGTCCAGGACCTTGAGGACGGCGTCGGAGGCCTCCGGGGCGAACGACGGGACGGTGAAGGGGACGGTGTTATCGGCCATGTCCGCTCATCCTTTGATTCGACGGGAAGTGGCGATGACCCCGAGCAGCGGCCAGCCGGACGCCGCCACCAGGTCGCGGATCGCTTCGAGTGCCGCGAGCCGGGTGACCGGACCGGCCACCGCGACCACTCCGACCGTCTCGGTGTCGGTCCCCGGGTCCATGTCCTCGAACGCGTGCACGTGTGTCTGGCGGGTCGCCGCCGGCCCGGTGGCGGGCCTGACCTCATCGGTGCGCCTGGTCATCACCGCGGCTCCGGTGCGCACGATCGAGGCGCTCGGCGAGCCGGGCGGCGAGGCCGTGGTCTTCGGCCGTCCGCCGGGCGAGTCGCCGGGCGCGCTCTCCGGCGAGCCGTCACCGGAGCCGTTCAGCGACAGCACGGATCCGTCGGCGGAGGCCCGCGGTGAGTCGTCGTGCGGGTCCTCGGGTCCCGTGGCACTGTCGTACTCCGGCGCGAGGTGCGGCTCGGAGGCCACGACCTTGCCGGAGTCCCCGTAGACCGCGGCGGCCACGGTGGAGACCAGAGCCGGTGGGAGCGGGCCCGCGCCGGTGCCGACCAGGGTGACCTGCGCGACCCCCTCCCGCTTGGCCGCCAGCCGGATGCGCCTGCCCATGTCCCGGAGCCGGGCCGGCCCCTTGTCCGTGTGGCCGAGCAGCGGCACGCCCAGGCGTTTCGCCACCCGCTGAGGACCCGGGACGGTGGGCCGGAAGGTCTCGACCAGGACACTGATGAGGATGCCCGCGACCAGGCCGGCCATGCCGGCGATGGCCGTCCGGACGGCCGCGCCCGACTTCTTGACGGACACCACGGCCTGCTGCACGATCTTGGCCTGGCCGGCCGTGGCGAGCTGTGTGCGCAGATCATTGCGGTCGGCCCGCAGATCGGAGATCTCCCCGAGCAGGCGCTCCCTGTCGTTCGCGGCGGCCACGCTCAGCGGGTTGTCCGCCACCCGCTGGGAGGCCGTGCTCAGCCGCCTGTTCAGATCGCTGATCTGCCTGTCCACCTTTTTGAGCTCGGCGTTGAGGCTCGCGGTGTTGGAGTCGTTGATCTGCCGTACGACATGGGACGCGAGCGCGCCGGCGAGCTTGCGCGCCACCTCGGGGTCGCGGTCACGCAAGCTCAGCTCGACGACCGTGGAGGAGCCGAGCCCCGTGACCTCCACGTTGGCGGCCGCCTGGGCGGCCCGGCGGTCCACCCTCTGCTCCTTGATCACGTCGGCGAGCACGTCCTGGCTGGTCGCATACGCCTTCACCTGGCTCACCACGGAACTGATCCCGGAGTCACCGGCGAGCGCGTCCTGCGAGTCGCTGCTCGCGTTGACCCGGGTCGCGGCGGTGTAGGTCGGCGCCGCACCGTGGAGCGCGGCGCCCACGAGGAGGACCGGGAACACCGTCATGATGAGCAGCAGCGGCCAGTACCGGTGTACGACCCGCGCCACGACCTCGTCGATCTCCACTGGCCCACCTCGCCGCTCGCTTGTGAAGCCGCTCCCGAAAACGGACGGTCGCGCCGAGCGTAGGCAGGGCCGCCGGGATCGGGATCACCCAATGAGGTGATGGGCCGCTACGTCATTTGCTGTGGGTGCTGTGGGGACCCACTGCGGTGGACCCACTGCCGCGGATCCACCGGCGTACGGACGGCCCGCGATCGGCTCGCGGCTATCGGTCCTCGGCGCTGTCCGGGCGCATGCCGGCCCGCATGGCCAGGGTGATGGCCTCCAGCGCGGAGTGCATGTCCAGTTTGGCCAGCAGATTCTGGGTGTGCGTACGGACGGTGTTGGCGGACAGCCCCAGCCGGCCGGCGATCTCGGCGCGGCTGAGCCCGTCGACCATGCACTGCAGGACCTCGTGCTCACGCGGGGTCAGCTGGGCCAGGAGCCGCGAGCCGCCGCCCGGGTCCGCACCCCCGATGGGCAGCCTGCGCAGCACGTCCCCCAGCAGGTCCGGGGGGATCCAGCCGCCCCGGCGGGCGGCACCGCGGATCACCCGCGCGACCAGGTCGGCGCTCTCGGTCTTGGACAGCCAGCCGACCGCCCCGCGCCGGACGGCCTGCACGATCGCGTCCACGTCGCTCATCGCCGTCAGCACGACCACCCGGATGTCGGGGTGCCGCCGGCGCACGTGGTCGAGGACCTCCAGCCCGTTGTCCGCGCCGAGCACCATGTCGAGCACGATGACCTGCGGCTGCTCGGTGGCCACCAGCGCCAGCGCCCGGCGGAGGTCGGTGGCCACCGGGAGGATGACCAGATCGGGCTCCCTGGTCAGCCGGGCGGCGAGGGCCTCGGCGAACAGGACGTGATCGTCCACGATCAGCACACGGATGGGGCGCATCCCCCGACGATGCCCCGCGGCGCGGGCGAGCGGATCCCCCAAACGCTGTAGTCGCCCGGCGCACCGGCCCTCCGCACGCGCGAACACGCCGGAGCGCCGGAGCCGGTTGGCGTGACGGCCGGAGCCGGTCATTTCCGCCGCCCGCCGTTGACGGGCCGCCATGGCCTGCTGAAGCTGTGCGTTATCCATTCCAGGGGGCAGCTTCCAAGGGGGCATGGTGAAAGTCTTGATCACCGGCGGGGCCGGTTTCATCGGAAGCACGATCGCGTCGGCCTTCGCCGAGCGCGACATCACGCCGGTGGTGCTGGACAGCCTTGTCACGGGCCGGCACGAGTTCATCGAGGGCCGGGTTTTCTACCAGGGCGACATCGGCGACGGTGAGCTCGTCGACGAGATATTCCGCAGCCATCCCGATATCGAGGTCGCCATTCATTGCGCGGCTCTCATCGTGGTGCCGGAGTCCATGTCCGACCCTCTGCGCTATTACCAGGTGAACGTCGCCAGGACGATCGCCCTGGCCGGGCACCTGCTGCGCAACGGCTGCGGACGCCTGATCTTCGCGTCGACGGCGGGCATGTACCGCCCCGAGGCCGACCTGTCGGTGAGCGAGACCTCCGCCCTGGAACCGCAGAACCCCTACACGCGGTCGAAGATGATGGCGGAACTGCTGCTCGAGGACTTCACCGAGGCCTACGACCTGCGAGCCGTCTCGCTGCGTTATCTCAACCCGATCGGTGCCGACCCGCGGATGCGGACCGGCCTGCAGCACCGGCGCCCGTCGCACGCCCTCGGCAAGATGATCGAGTGCCACGAGGAGGGCGTGCCGTTCAAGATCACGGGTGTGGACTGGCCCACCCGGGACGGTACGGCGATCCGGGACTACATCCATGTGTGGGACATCGCGCGGGCGTTCGTGACCGCGGCCACGCACTTCGACGCCGTCGTGGCTCCGGACGCCGGAAGCCGATATGAGGTCATCAATCTCGGCACCGGAGACGGCACCACGGTCCGGGAACTCGTCGACGCCTTCCGTGCCGTCGTGGGTGATTTCGCGGTGGAGGAGGCACCCGCCCGGCCGGGCGATGTCATCGGGGCCTATATCAATTCCACAAAGGCCGGAGAGCTCCTCCAGTGGAAGCCCGAATACGGGATCGAGGACGGAATCCGCCATTCTCGGGAATGGGCCGCACGCCTTCGCGAGCCCGGCCTCGCCTGACCGCCGACCGGCCCCGGGCCGACGCCCCTGTGCCGCCGCGCCCTCCGGTGCGGGCTCTCCCTCACCCTCCACGCAGGCGAACCGGCCGTCGTGCAAGACAGGCCGGAGAGCCGAGATCTCACCGGAATATGTCACCACAACGTCCTCTTCGGGAGCATGATCGCCCATAGGGTTGCGTGGGATGACGGCTCGTCACGGCTGCGGAGTGCCGCCGCGGTCACCGGCCGGTGAAAGAGGAGTGGGCTGTTGAGCGTTGCGGACCGCCGTCAGGGCGGCATGGCGGACGTCCATCCCGAATCCCCCGCCTGGATCGCACGGCGGCTCGAGCAGGCGTCGGCCTACGACCGGATCGGCGACCGGTACAACGAGGCGTTCCCGCGCAAGGAGGGACAGCTGCGATCGGGGGAGTGGCTGCTCGAGCGGCTCCCGCCACGGGCCCGGGTGCTCGACATGGGTTGCGGCACGGGCCTTCCCACAGCACGTCAGCTCATCGGGGGCGGCCTCAGCGTGACCGGCATCGACATCTCCGCGGGCATGTGCGCGATCGCGGGCCGCAACGTCCCGGCGTTGGAGGTCAGGCAGGTGGACGTGATGAGCCTGGAGCCGGAGGACGGGCCCTATGACGCCGTGGTGGCCTTCTTCTCCTTTCTCAACCTGCCCCGGCACAGCATCCCGGGCGCGCTGAGGCTGGTTCACCGGCTGCTCGTTCCCGAAGGGCTTTTCTCCCTCGCCATGGTGGAGTCGGACATCGACGACGTCCCGATCCCGTTTCTCGGCGGGCTGCTGCGGGTCAGCGGCTACCTGCGGGATGAGCTCCGCTCGGAGGTGGAGACGGCAGGTTTCCGGGTCGAGGAGGAGACCGCGCTCTCCTGCTCTCCGGCGACCACCGAGGCGCAGCCGGAGGTCCAGCTCTTCCTGAACTGCCGTCGAGCCGTCTGACGAATTCTCTAGAGGGCCGGGGAACGTCACCCGGCACGGCGCCAGGAGCCAGAGTGAACCGACAGCCCGCGGCCTCGCCCGCGCCGGCGATGCCATGCGATGCCGCCCCGTCACGCGAGCGAGCCGGCTCGGATCCCGGGAGAGCGCGGGGGGAGCGGCGACTGCTGCGAGACCGGCTGCTGTTCCTCAACGACGCCACGGTGACCATCGGCGCCAGCCTGGACCTGCGGCAGGTCGCGCGCGGCCTCGGGGACGTGCTCGTGCCCGCGCTGGGCGATGTCGCGGCGGTCTACCTCCTGGAGGCCCTGTTCGACGGTCAGGAGCTCGACGCGCAGATCCCGGAGCCCGCCGTGGTCCCCCTGGCGCCGGTACGGACGGTGGCGGTCAGCTGCGACCCGGCCTGTGTCCCCCCGCGACACCGGGTCGCCGAGGGCGGTGTGCAGGTCATGAGCCCGGCCGGTCCGGTTCACCGGGCCATGGCGACGGGCGAGCCGGTCGTGTTGCCACTGGTGGACGACGCCGTGGCGCAGACCCTGGCCGGTGAGCGCCCGGGCGAGGGCCTCCCGCCGCTCATCCGGGGCCACTCCGCGGTCGTGCTCCCTCTGAGCGTACGGGGACGGGTGCTCGGCGCCGTCCTGGTGTCACGCCGGCCGGATCGCGGCGCCATCGAGGACGTCGACTTCCTCATGGCCCGCCAGCTCGCCGCCCAGGCGGGACTGGGCGTGGACAACGCGTACCTCTACCAGACCCAGGCGGTCATAGCCGACGCGTTGCAGCGCAGCATGCTCCCCGCCCGCCTGCCCGAGCCGGCGGGGGTCGAGGTCGCGCACCGCTATGTCCCCGCGAGCGACACGGCCCAGGTCGGCGGGGACTGGTTCGACGCCATCGCCCTGCCCGGCAGCCGCGTGGCCCTGGTCGTGGGCGACGTGATGGGCCACGGTGTCCGGTCCGCGGCGACCATGGGGCAGTTCCGCACGGCCGTGCAGACCCTCGCGGCCCTCGACCTGCCGCCCGGGCAGGTCCTCAGGCATCTGGACGACCTCGCCCGTGGACTCGGAGACGATCACCTCGCCACCTGCGTCTACGCGGTGTACGACCCGGTCGCCCGGCGATGTGTCATCGCCAACGCGGGTCACATACCGCCCGTGCTCCTGCACAGCAACGGCCGGGCCGAAGTGCTGAGCGTGCCCACCGGCGCGCCGATCGGAGTGGGCGGCGTGGCCTTCGAGCCGGTCGAGATGGCCGTGGCCGACGGCGACGTTCTCGTGCTCTGCACGGACGGGCTGGTGGAGGTCCGTGGCGAGGACATCAGGTCGGGCCTGCTCTCGCTCTGCGCCCACCTGGAGACCCCGGCGGCCTCCTTGGACGAGCGGTGTGAGCGGCTGCTCGGGGCGATGCACAGGGACGCCGCCCAGGACGACGTGGCCCTGCTCATGGCCCACTTCAGGGGCATCCCCAGTGAGGACGTCGTCCAGTGGCTCCTCGAGCCACGGGCCAGCACCCCCGGGCGGGCGCGCCGCCTCATCCGGTCCACGCTCGCCGGCTGGGGCCTGTCCGACCACAGCGATCTCACCGAGCTGCTCGCCACCGAACTCGTGACGAACGCGGTCCGGCACGGGACCCGGCCCATCGAGCTGAGGCTCCTGCGCACGGACGCCCTCCTGTGCGAGGTCAGCGACGACGACCACCATCTCCCCGTCCTGCGCTATGCCGACGACGACGACGAAGGCGGCCGCGGGCTCCAGCTGGTGAGCCGGCTGGCACGGCGCTGGGGATCGAGTCGTACGAGCACCGGAAAGGTGGTCTGGTTCGAGCAGGCGCTGGGCGGTCCCTGACCGGTCCGGCGGTCAGATCTCCTCGCCGAGCTGACGGAGCCGGCGAAGCAGCCCTTCCCGCTTGAGCTCGAGCTCCTCGGCCTGGGCCTCCACCTCGTCCGCCCGCTGGATCATGGCGCCTCGCTCCCACTCGTCCATGGGATCCTCCCAGTGCCTGGCGATCCGGAAGCGGATGTCCTCGGCCGTCTTCCGCAGTTCCGTGATGTCGTGATCGAGGTCCCGCACCCGCTCGCGCAGCGCCTCCCTGGAGTCTTCGTGTTCTCTGGGCACCGTGTGCTGCCCGGGGTCCGCGTCGTCCCCGGTTCGGCTCCAGTCCTTCGAGGTCCTGGGATCGTCGGTGTTCATCGCTTCTCCTCCTCAGGAGGTGGGGTCCTGGGGGGTCGATCGCCTGTGAGCCGTGGTGTCGCCGTGCGGGGAGTGTTGCAGATGGATCACGATGGATATCGCCGTCTTCCGTGCCGCCCCGGCATGGGAAACGCTCCACGAATATGCCCCCAGGGCAGGCGGCAATGCCGCGCACGAAGGTCCGGGATGCCCGCACCCCGGCCCGGGAACCAGGAGAGCACATGCGCCAGTTCCGCAGATCCGTGTCCGTCGTGGCCGCGGCGACCCTCGCCGCGACCATGACCGTCGGCCCACCCGCGCAGGCAGTGCAGGTCCCGCAGGTCTCCGCGCCCGTCGCGGCGGCTCAGGCACCCGCCTCACAGGTCTCCTTCCACCGGTTCACCGGGTTCTCCGGGGGGCGCCGGGAGGGCACGGCCGGTGGCCCGGAGCTTCGCTTCCACAAGGCGGCGGGGCGGCTCGACTACACCGACCCGTTCGGCGGCGGCACCAAGACCTGGGAGTACGCCCGGTGGACCTCGCCGGTGCGCCGTGTCGGCTTCGGCGCCACGGAGCTGGTGGCCTCCTGGACCGCCGGGGCGCCACGCGGGACGTGGCTGCAGGTGGAGATGCGCGCCCACACCAGCACGGGCAAGGACACCAAGTGGTATGTGATGGGCCGGTGGGCGGAGGACGATGGTGACATCCATCGCACGTCGGTCAACGGCCAGCGGGACGCCGACGGGACCGTCTACACCGACACGTTCGTCTCGGCCGGAGCCACGACGATCGGCTCCTACCAGCTGCGGGCGACGCTCTACCGGCTCCCGGGCTCGCACGCCCGGCCCACCGTCCGTACGCTCGGCGCGCTGACCTCGGCGGTGCCCGGCCGGGACTCCTATCCGGCCAGCCCGCCGGGAGGCGCCGAGGGGATCGAGCTCAAGGTCCCGCGCTTCTCCCAGGAGATCCACAAGGGCCAGTATCCGCAGTGGGACGGTGGTGGTGAGGCCTGGTGCAGCCCGACCTCGACCTCCATGGTCGTCGCCTACCACGGGCGCGGCCCGAGCCGCAGGGACTATGCGTGGGTCGACCCCTCCTACGTCGACCCCTGGGTGGACTACGCGGCGCGTAACACCTATGACTACGCCTACGAGGGTGCAGGCAACTGGCCGTTCAACACCGCCTACGCGGGCCGGTTCCACCTGGACGGCTTCATCACGCGCCTGCGGTCGCTGACCGAGCTCGAGCAGTTCATCAAGGCCCGGATCCCGGTGGTGACCTCGCAGTCGTTCAAGGCCGCCGACCTGCCCGGCGCGGGCTACAGCACCAACGGCCACCTCATGGTGATCATCGGTTTCACCAAGACCGGAGACGTCATCGCCAACGACCCGGCCTCTCCGTCCAACGCCGCCGTCCGCCGGGTCTATCCCCGCGGGGCCTTCGAGAAGGTCTGGCAGCGCAGCACCGGCGGGATCTCCTACATCATCCACCCCAGGAGCCGGCCGCTGCCCGCCAACGTCCCGGGCCTCACCCCCAACTGGTGAGCCGCGCGGCCGCACGGAGGAGCGCCCGGCGCCCTCCGTGCGGCCGCCGGCCTCGCCGGCAGACCCCGGCACCCCCGATATCCCCGACATCCCCGGAGGCCGCGTGAGCCCGCCCATGGACACGCTGCGCGGCACGGTCGCGCTGGCGTGCCGGATCCTTGCGATGGAGGGACTCGCCGAGGGGACACTCGGCCACGTGAGCGCGCGGGCCGGCGCCGGCCGCATGCTCATCCGGTGCCGGGGAGAGCATGAGCGGGGCCTGCTGTTCACCGGAGATGAGGACGTACGGCTCACCGGCTTCGACGGCGAGCCCCTCGCCGCGACCGACGGCTACGCGCCCCCGAACGAGCTGCCCATCCACGGAGAACTGCTGAGAGCCAGGCCCGGCGTCAACGCCGTCGTGCACGCCCATCCGCCCGCCGTCCTCATGTGCGGCCTGGCCGGCGTGGAGCTGCGCCCGATCTTCGGCGCCTATAACATCCCCGCCATGCGGATGGCCCTGGACGGCATCCCGGTCTATCCGCGCTCGGTCCTGATCCGGAGGCCCGAGCTGGCGCACGAGATGATGGCCGCGATGGGCGACCGGCCGGTGTGCGTCCTGCGGGGCCACGGCGTCACGGTGACCGGGGACAGCGTCGAGCAGGCGGTCGTACGGGCACTGAATCTCAACGCCCTCGCCCAGGTCGCCCTCGCGGTGGCGCAGGCCGGGGGGAAGGCCGAGCCGATCCCGCCTGAGGACGTCGCCGAGCTGCCCGACCTGGGTTCGGCCTTCAACGACCTCGCGGTGTGGCGTTACTACGTCGCCAAGGCCGAACGGGCCGCTCTGTAATGAGATGATTTCCGGGGGAAGTTCTGGTTTGCATGATCTGTTATCCCTGGGTGTGATGTGATTCGTGGGGATTTCGGGAGACTCGTACCATCGATCCCCATGATCTTTTGGGGGTAGGTGACACGGTGGATATGCGACTGCGCCTCGTGGCGAAGTTGGCGGGTTTGGCGGCTCTGATGGGTCTGCTGTCCGGTGCGATTCTGGCTCCGTCCCTTGGCGGGACAGGGCTCATGGCCAAGGACGTCACGGTCCAGATGGGGCCGGCGAAGCTCGATGAGCCGCCGTTGCCGCAGGTGTCGACGATTCTCGCGGCCGACGGCAGCCGGATCGCCTCGTTCTACTACGAGAACCGCACCGACGTCGGCCACGAAAAGATCGCGCCCATCATGCACAAGGCGATCGTGTCCATCGAGGACTCGCGCTTCTACGAGCACGGCCCGATCGACCTTCAGGGGACCATGCGGGCTCTGGTGCGCAACCAGACCTCGGGCGGAGTGGTCCAGGGCGGCTCCAGCCTGACCCAGCAGTACGTCAAGAACGTGCTGTTCGAGTCGGCGGGCACGCGGGTGGCGGTGGCCCACGAGGCGCTCCGTAACGCGCGCACCAAGGCGGCCAAGGCCGCCGCCAAGGCCGCGCTCAAGGACGCGCAGGAGGCCCAGAACAACACCATCGCTCCGAAGTTCTCACGCAAGCTGCAGGAGCTCCGCTACGCGCTGTGGGTCGAGCAGAACTACAGCAAGAACGACATCCTGGCGAAATATCTCAACATCGCCTACTTCGGCCGTCACACGTACGGCATCGAGGCGGCCGCGATGCGCTACTTCAGCGTGCACGCCTCCCAGCTCACGCTGGGGCAGGCGGCGACCCTCGCCGGCATGGTGAACAACGCCAACCAGTACGACCCGATCGAGCACCCGAAGGCCACCGTCGAGCGCCGTGACGCCGTCCTCGGCCGGATGGCGCAACTCGGGAACATCACCCCGGCCGCGGCCGCCACCGAGAAGGCCCGGCGGCTGAAGCTGCGCCCGAAGGTGCGCGGCGGTGGCTGCGACGGTGTCAAGTACGCCTACTTCTGTTCGTACGTGCAGAACGACATCCTGAACAACGCCGCCTTCGGGCCCACCGCCGACGCGCGCCGCAACCTCCTCCACACCGGGGGCCTGACGATCCGGACCACCCTGGACCCGCGGGCGCAGGACGCCGCCCAGGGGGCCGTCGACTCCCACAGCTCGCGCCAGTCCTCCAGGGTCACCATGGAGGCCATGGTCCAGCCGGGCACCGGCCACATCAAGGCGATCGCGATCAGCCGCAGGTACGGGCTGGGCAAGCACCTGTCCGCCATCAACTTCGCGGCCGACCAGGCCCACGGTGGAGGCTACGGCGTCCAGGCGGGCTCCACGTTCAAGACCTTCACCCTGGCGGCGGCCCTGGCCGCCGGCTTCTCGCCCGGGCAGACCTTCTCGTCCCCGCCCAGCACGACGATCGGCGGCTACACGAACTGCTCCGGGCAGGGCCTCGCCCCCTGGTCGGTCCACAACGCGGAGAAGTCCGAGGGCGGGACCATGAACATGACCAAGGCGACGTGGGACTCGGTGAACACCTACTTCGCCCAGCTCCAGCGGGCCGTCGGACTGTGCAAGGTCGCCAAGATGGCGGCGGCCTTCGGCATGACGGCGCCCAACGGTTCCCCGCTCGCACAGTTGCCCGCCTTCACCCTCGGGAGCAACGAGATCGACATCATCCACGAGGCGGCGGCCTATGCCGGCTTCGCGGCCTCCGGAAAGTACTGCGGTCCCGTGGCCATCACCGCGGTGATGGACGCGAGGGGCACGGAGCTCGCCGTCCCGAGCGGCAACTGCCGCCAGGTGGTCGAGCCCCGGGTCGCCAACGAGATCAACAGGATGCTGCGGGGCGTGCTGAGCAACGGCACCGCCCGGGGCAACCAGCTCCCCGGCCGTGACGCGGCCGGCAAGACCGGCACCAACGAGAACCTCGTGACCGCGCTGTTCGCCGGCTACACCCCCAACCTGGCCGCGGTTCTGTGGACGGGCAACCCGGCCGCGCCGTACGGGGACCCCGTTCACCAGTACGGCTCCAGCCTGGCGCCGCTGTGGGTGCGAAGCTTCCAGGGGGCCCTCAGGGGCGAGCCGGCCCCGCGGTTCTCCTGAGGGGCTCCACGCCCTCGCCCGGGGCCGCGCGCTCGGCGATGTCGGACCGCGCGTGGACTATGTGAGTTCTTGAGCGGTTTAGAGGCTATTGCTCGGGTCGTAGTAGTACCCTCGGCCTGGCATACCAAGATCATGTCGCTGTACCGTCTACGGCAGCCCCGTGTCCTGCCCGCCAGGATGCGGTTGCGCGAGCACGGCGGCCGAGGCCCGCCCGGCGGGCACCTGGCCCGTCCCTCGTCCCGTCCCCCCGTCCAGAGCATCTGATGGAGCACTTCATGTCGCAGGTGGCACTCTGGTGTCTGGCCGTCGGCCTGCTCGTCGCCGTGGTCCTGCTCCTACGTGAGCGGCACGTGGCCTCCCGGCTGCGCAGGCGCAATGCCACACTCGAAGCCGAGCAGTACATCCGGGACGAGGAGGTACGGCACCTCGTCACCACCCGGATCCCGGCGCTGGTCGAGTTCCTGTACGACCGGCCGGTCGCGGTCCCCGGGCTCCTCCACCGTCAGCTGTCCTGCACGGCCTACGATCGCGGGCTCCGGGCCGTCATGAGCATGTTCTCCGAGTCCATGGACACGGCCAAGTCCCGGGCCGACCAGGCCGCCAAGGCGACGCTCAAGACGATGATGCGCGGTGTCCAGAGCCTCGCCAGCGAGCAGCAGCTGGCCATCTCCGACATGCAGGAGCGGCACGACGACCCGGACGTTCTCGAGGACCTGCTGCGGATCGACCACATGAACTCGCAGCTGGGACGACGCGCCCAGGCCACGGCCGTACTCTGCGGGTCCTGGCCGGGACAGCAGCGTGCCGACTCCTCACTGATCGACGTGGTCCGTGGCGCGACGTCGAGGATCCGCGACTACCTGCGGGTCGAGGTCCACTCCCAGGTCAACATGGGAGTGGTGAGCCGGGTCGTCGAGCCGGTCGTCCTCGCCGTCGCGGAGTTGCTGGACAACGCCGCCCGTCACTCGCCGCCCAACACCAAGGTCCAGGTCAACTTCCAGGCCACGCACAACGGCCTCGCGATCGTCATCGACGACGCGGGGGTCGCCATGGAGCCGAAGGAGACCGAGTGGGCGACCCTGTTGCTCTCCGGGCATCAGTCCATCGACATCAACCGGCTCGGTGACCCGCCCCAGATCGGCTTCGCGGTCGTGGGCGTGCTCGCCGCCCGCTACGGGTTCAGCGTCTCCGTGGACACCAAATCGCCCTACGGGGGCGTGCGCGCCGTGGTGTTCCTTCCCAGCGCGCTCCTCACCCGGATCGACGCCCAGCCGGCCCCGGAGCCGCGGGATCCGATCCGCTCGGCTCGGGCGCTGGGCGGGTCCGGATCAGAGGCGTCCGCCATCGCCGAGGGACCGGAAGGGACCGCGCGGACGCTGACGGCCGGCGGTCTGCCCAAGCGCCGGCGGGGGGCGCCTTCGGAGCAGCCGCACGTGGCCGAGCGGTCCGGACAGAATGCAAGGATGCCGGGCAGACCGGCACGAGAGACGGCTGCGGGCATGGGCGCCTGGCAGCGAGGCACCAGATCAGGCCGTGCCAACGTCTCGCCCGACTCGGAAGGAAATCCCCAGGGATGAACGACGCCGTGAACAACAAGCTCGGCTGGATGCTCGACGATGCCCTGAAGATGCCGGAGACCCGGGAGGCCATCCTCCTGTCCGCCGACGGGCTCTTGATGGCCCACTCCCAGCGCATCGGCCGCGACGACGCCGAGCGGCACGCGGCCGGGATGTCGGGCCTGCAGTCGCTGGCCCGGAGCACGGCCGAGTTCTGCGGCGACTCCCCGGCGGCGTGGCGGCAGACCCTGAGCGAGTTCGAGGGGGGATACGTCTTCCTGGTGGCGGCGGGCGCCGGTGCCTATCTCGCCGTCTCCACCACCGACAAAGTCGACATGGAGGCCGTCTCCTTCCGCCTCCAGGAACTCGTTCAGCGCCTCGGCAAGGAGTTGACCACCCCGCCCCGGCAGGACGCGGGAGCCTCGGCATGACCCGGCCACGGGACAGGAGAGCTCTGGTCCGGCCCCATGTGGTCACCGGAGGGCGCGCCCACCCGACGCGCAACATCTTCGACCTGGTCACACTGGTCAGCATGGCCCGGCACGACCTCGGTGGTCTCAGCCCGGAGAAGCGCCGCGTCATGGAGCTGTGCCGGGGCGGGTCCCTGTCCGTGGCCGAGATCGCCGGGCACCTGGACCTGGCGGTCAGCGTGACCAAGGTCCTGCTCTCCGACCTCATGGACAGCGGTCACCTCATGACCCGCGCGGCCGGGCCGGAGGCCCGGCTCCCCGAGCCGCGACTCTTGCAGGAGGTGCTCGATGGACTCCGCGCTCGCCTGTGAGGACCTCTACGTACGCGACACCGTGCGGACGTCGGTCAAGCTCCTCATCGCCGGCCACTTCGCGGTGGGCAAGACCACGCTCGTCAGCACGCTGTCGGAGATCCGGCCGCTGCGGACCGAGGAGACGATGACACAGGCCGGTGCCCTCGTCGACGACCTCGCCGGAGTGCCCGACAAGACCACGACCACCGTGGCCATGGACTTCGGCCGCATGACCCTCAGCGACCACCTCGTCCTCTATCTGTTCGGGGCCCCGGGGCAGACCCGGTTCACGCAGATGTGGCATGACCTCACGCGGGGAGCGCTCGGCGCGCTGGTGCTCGCCGACACCCGCCGTCTCGAGCAGGCCTTCGGCGTGATGGCCCTGCTCGAGGAGAAGGGACTGCGCTACGCGGTCGCCATCAACCAGTTCGACGGCGCACCGGTCTTTCCCGAGGAGGAGCTACGGGAGGCGCTCGACCTGCTGCCCGAGACGCCCCTGGTGATGTGCGACGCCCGTGATCCGGTCTCTTCGACCCGGGCGCTCGTCACCCTGGTGGAATACCTCCTCAAGAGCATCGATCAGGAGTATGCGTGAGTTCCGAGTTCATGGATCCGGATCGGGAACTGGCGGCCCGCTGCCCGGTGCAGAGCGGCCGGGTGCCCCTCTACGGCCCGGAGTTCGCCGCCGACCCCCCCGGTCTCTACGCCGCGCTGCGGGAGTACGGGCCGGTGGCGCCGGTCGATCTGGCGCCCGGTGTCCCGGCCACGCTCGTCACCTCCTATGACGCGGCGCTGGACGTGCTGCGCGACCCGGGGACCTTCCCCAAGGACGCGCGCGGCTGGGAGAAGAGTGTCCCGGCGGACTGCCCGGTGCTCCCGATCATGATGTACCGCCCCAACTGCCGGCATGCCGACGGCACGGCGCACGCCCGGCTGCGCGTCGCCGTGACCGACAGCCTGGCCCGGGTGGACCTGAACCGGCTGCGCGGTCACGTCGAGCGCGGCGCGGACACGCTCATCGGCCGGTTCGGACCCAGCGGGTCCGCGGACCTGGTGACCGATTACGCGAGGGTCCTGCCGCTGCTGATCTTCAATGAGCTCTTCGGCTGCCCGCCGGACCTCGGCGACCGGCTGGTCGAGGGCATGAGCGGCATCTTCGACACCGTCGACGCGAAGCACTCGAACGCGATCCTCTCCGAGGCCGTGATGGAGCTGGTCGCCCTCAAGCGCAGGCGGCCGGGGGCGGATGTGACGTCCTGGCTCATGGCGCATCCGGTGGAACTCAGCGATGAGGAGGTGATGCACCAGATCCTCACACTGCTGGGTGCGGGCACCGAGCCGGAGCAGAACCTCATCGCCAACGGACTGCGCCTGCTCCTGTCCGACGACCGGTTCGCGGGCGACCTCTCCGGAGGGAACCTGCCGGTGGAGGACGCTCTCGACGAGATCCTGTGGACCGATCCGCCACTGGCCAACTTCGCCATGACCTATCCGGTGCGGGACCTGGAGTTCGCCGGCGCCCACCTGCCCAAGGACCAGCCGGTCGTCATCAGCCTGGCCGCGGCCAACACCGACCCGTCGCTCACCGCGGGGGAACGGGTCGGCAACCGGGCCCATCTGGCCTGGAGCGCCGGCCCGCACACCTGCCCGGCGAAGGGCCCCGCGCGGCTCATCGCCTCGGTGGCCATCGAGAAGCTCCTGGACGGGCTGCCCGACATGGAGCTGGCCGTACCCGCTCACCAGCTGTCCTGGCGCCCCGGCCCCTTCCACCGGGCCCTGACCTCGCTGCCCGTGCGCTTCCCGCCTGTTCCGCCGCCCGTCCGATCCGGTGGGTCACCTGGAGACCACGACGGCCCCCCGCGCCTGTCGTCGACGCTACCGGCCGCGGCGTTGGACCCGAGTCCGCCCGCCTCACATGACACGGGATCGCCACGCTGGTGGGACTCCCTGAAGAAGTGGTGGCATGGGGGATGACCGGCCGGCCCCCGTCCCGCGCGCGGACGGGGGCGAGCTCCACCGCCGGGACCGCGAGAGTGAACCCTCGGTCCCGGCTCGCCCCGGCGGAAGAGCTCGCGCCGGCGGCGGAGAGGGTCAGCCCTTGTGGCCGAGGCCTCCGTACAGCCATTTGGTGGCCTCGGGGGAGGGGTCGGCGGGGTCCGGGTGCCAGGCGTCGATGGTGACCAGGCCCGGGTCGACGAGGTCCAGCCCGTCGAAGAACCGGGCCACCTCCGCGTGCTCGCGGAAGTAGATCGGTGTCGGCGTGGACGCGTAGACGTTCTCGATCTGGGCGACGGCCTCCGGGGAGTGGCCGTCGGTGGTGACGTGGGTGAGCGTCACACAGCTGCCGGCCGGGAGGGTGTCGCGCAGCCGTCGCATGATCTCCGTCTGCTCGTCCATGGTCAGGAAATGGACCATGGCGATGAGCAGGACGCCGATCGGCCGGTCGAAGTCGATCAGCTTGGTGGTCTCGGGGTGCCCGAAGACCTCGGCCGGGTCGCGCATGTCCGCAGAGGCCACCGTGGTGTTGGCGTCGGAGGCCAGGATGGCCCGCCCGTGCACCAGCACGACCGGGTCGTGGTCGACATAGACCACGCGCGCATCCGGGATGATCTCCTGGGCCACTTCGTGGGTGTTGCCGGCGGTCGGCAGGCCGGAGCCGATGTCGATGAACTGCCGGATGCCCTGCCGGGCCATGTAGCGGACGGCGCGACGGAGGAAGGCCCGGTTCTCGAGGGCGAGCTGCCGGATCTCCGGCATCGCCCGGGCGACCTGCTCCACGGCGGCGCGATCGACGGCGAAGTTGTCCTTACCGCCGAGGTAATAGTCGTACATCCTCGCGACGCTCGGCCGGGACCTGTCGATCCTCCTCGGTCGTGAATCGTCCTTGCCCCTCACGGCCCGGCCTCCATTTCAAGATCACATGATTGATCGGGATTGTAGCCGACCATGATGGATAACCTGATGCCGACCCGTTATCCAACGGTGTCCTTTATGTCGTCTATGTCGTCGTGCCGCCGTTCCCCCGCGCGCGTTCACGCATGTCCCGCCTCTGATCCATCTCCTCGCCTTCCACCCGACTTCCCGCTTCCGAGACAGGAAGCGATCTTGTAGGTAAGACTGGGATGCCCTGTCCGGAGAGGTGTGCATATCGGCTATGGCGGCATTGACATCCGAGGATCCGCCCAATCTGGGGCCCTACCGGCTGACCGCCCGGCTGGGGACGGGCGGCTTCGGTGTGGTCTACCTGAGCCGGGGCTCCGATGGGGCCCTGGTCGCGGTGAAGGCTCTGCACCAGGATCTGGCAGCCGATCCGCGCACGCGTGAGCGTTTCGCCCGTGAGGTCGAGGCCCTGAAACGGGTTCCCTCGCACTGCACCGCCCGGGTCCTGGGAGCCGACCTCGACAGCTCTCCCCAGTACATCGTCAGCGAGTACGTCGCCGGGCCGACGCTGGACGCGAGTATCCGCGAGAACGGTGTCAGCATCGGTGACGATCTGCACCGGCTGGCCATCGGCACCATGACCGCGCTCACGGCGATCCACGGCGCGGGCGTGGTCCATCGGGATCTCAAGCCCGCCAACGTCATTCTCGGAAGCACCGGGCCACGGGTCATCGATTTCGGGATCGCCCGGGAGGGGGACGGGGCCTCGAGCCTCACCGCTGGCGGGATCATCGGGACCCCCGCGTACATGGCGCCGGAGCAGGTCCAAGGGCTCGAGATCACCGCGGCGGTCGACATCTTCGCCTGGGGAGCCGTCATGGCGTTCGCGGGCACCGGCCTCCCCCTCTTCGGCACCGGGAGCATGGCCCCCATCTTCGACCGGATCCGGTGGGTGGAGCCGGACCTCGGGGGTCTCGACGGTGAGCTGCGTGACATCGTCGCGAGCTGTCTGGCCAAGGACCCCGCCCGCCGGCCGGCCGCGAAGGACGTGCTCCTGCGGCTGCTCGGTCACACCGACACCTCGGGCGGGAGGGTGACGTCCAAGGCTCTGGCCGAGGGCAGCCGCAGGGCCACCGCGTTCCACACTCCTACTCAGGAGGCGGTCCACACCTGGGGTCCGCCGACCCGGTCGATGGCAGGGAGCATCGGCCCTCGGGCCGGCGCACCGGTCCCCGCCGGCCTCTCCCCGTCCGGCCACGCGCCCAGACCGGCCGGTTCTCCCGCCGTCGGCCACGGGCCCTCTCCTTACGGGACGCCGACAGCGCCTCAGGCACTTCCCCGGCCGCTCCGGCGGCGCAACGGCCCGGTCGTGGCGTTCCTGGTCGCGCTGGTTTTTCTCCTCGTGGGGTCGTGCGCCACGGCCCTCGTGGCGCTGGACCCCCGTACGGGCACGAGGGCAGGCGATGGCGAGGCCAGGGTCGGCGTACCCAAGGAACTGGCCGGGACCTGGACCGGCATGGCACGGTCCGTTGATTCGAGTCTCCGGTGGATGATGCGCATCACCCTCCGGGAAGGACGGCGGGTCGGCAGCGGCGCCTATCCCCTCTCCGGCTGCGGAGGGCGGCTCGTCCCGCTCCGGATCGAGGGCGGGCAACTGGCCCTCCGCGAAGAGCTCGAGGACGCCGGCAACGGGTGCACGGCGGGGGAGCTGCTCCTCCGGATGGGAGAAGATCACAAGATCCACGTGGTCAGCCTGGACGGTGAGGGCTCGCAGGTCTCCGCGACCGCGACGCTCACCCGCCGGCCCGGCGCCGAGCCCGCCGGCGTGCCGGACTCCCTCGACGGCATCTGGGTGAGCGAGTCCTCGAGCGACCTCCAGACCACGTTGACGCTGAACAGCGCCTCGCCGGACGTGCCGGGGCGGGTCGCTCGCGAAGGGGCCTCGTGCGGTCAGGGATATGCCGTGCCGAGCCATGTCTCCGGCAATCGGGTGACACTGCTCGCCTTCTTCTCCGACCGGTACGGGATGTGCGCCGAGAGCGGTACGTACGAACTGGCCCAGAGCGGTAGGAAGGTCACTTTCGTCTTCCATGGGGACAAGAACGGCGAGACCCGGCGGGGGACGCTGCGCCGGATCGACTGAGCGACCGCTCGGCGCGTCGGGGTCGGCGCCCTGTCGACCGGACACTCCCGTGTGTCCGCGCCTCTATCGAGCATTTCACCCGTTCAGGGCCTGTGCTTGAAAAGAAAGCTGCTGTGATGTTCCCGAGATAGGACGGCGGCCGCGGCCACAGCAGCCTTGTACCTCGGATAATCTCTGCCAGGAACCGGCGACGACATGAACGGATCCGAAACCGTGGATGCGCCCCTGCCGGCTGGGTGAGGGCGATCCGGCCCGCAGAGAAGTGGGCGTGAGCCAGGTCACCAACTGCTGGAATTAATAACTGCTGGAATTAATCGCTTTCTCGGGCGTAGTTATCATCGCCTTTGCCTGCGCCGCGAAAGCTTGAGGTGTTCCTGGACATCGATGCCGAAGGCACATGATGAAGCTGTCGCAGATGACCGGCCCGATATCACGACCTACCTCTGACTCGACCGATACGCCCACGGACGCCGCAGACCCGATGCCGTCACCATCGGTGAAAACCCGTGTGCGCGGTGCCGCGCGCTGGCTCGTCCTGAGTGCCCTGTGCTTCGGCGCGGCGGTCGTGGCGGCGGCGATGAGCGTCCCCGCCCCGTTCCTCCTCGCGCCCCTGCTCGTGGGCCTCCTCTTCGCCGTCTCGACGCGGGCGGCGGCGCCGTTCCCGCGCCGGACCCACCGTGTCTCCCAGGCGATGGTGGGGGTGCTGATGGGCAGCTATCTCGCCCCGGCGGCACTCAGCCGGGTCGCGCCGTCGGTGGGTCCGCTGTTGCTCGTGACCGTCGCGTCCGTGGGGGTCAGCCTGCTCACCGCCTACGCGCTGACCCGTACGGGACGTGTCAGCGCCCCGAGCGCGACCCTCGGTATGGCTCCCGGCGGCTCCGCGGCCATCGTGGCCGTGGCCGAGGACCTGAAGGCCGACTCCCGTCTGGTGGCCTTCACCCAGTATCTGCGGGTGGCCATGGTGGCGGTCAGCGCGCCACTGGTCGTACGCGCCCTCCAGCAGTCGTCGAACATCGCCCCGGGAGGGGGCACGACGAGTGCGGTCCACCACCTTCACATCGGCCCGAACTCGCTGTCCTCCGCGCTCGTCCTCCTCGCCGTCGTGGTCGTGGGGATGCGGGCCGGTCCCCTGGTGCGCCTCCCCGCCCCGGCCCTGCTCGGCCCCATGCTTCTGACCGCGATGGTGACCTTCGGCGGCGTGGCCGAGGGGTTCGCCCCCTCGGGGATCCTCAAGGACCTGGTCTTCATGGCCGTGGGACTCGAGGTGGGGTTGCGTTTCACCCGGCACTCCCTCTCCCATGTCCGCCGCCTGTTCGTGCCGGTGCTCCTGGCGACCGTCGCCGTGAGCCTCGCCTGCGCGGGGTTGTCCTGGTGGCTCGCCTCGGCCATGCACATCCCGTTGATGGACGCCTACCTCGCGACCACGCCGGGCGGGATCAACGCCGTGCTGGCCACGGCGGTCGCCACCCACGCCGACCTGCCGCTGATCTCCAGTGTCCAGAGCCTGCGGCTGTTCGCCGTCGTGCTCGTGACGCCACCGCTCCTGCGCCTGGGGACCCGGATGTTCGCCCGGAGCATCGCCTGACCGCGGCTCCGGGGCTCACCTGAGCGCACGAGAGCCTGATCCGGGAGGGATCGTGGCCGTGGGAACGGCCACGATCCCTGGAAGGCGGGGCTAGCCCGCGGCCGGTCCGCCCTCCGGCACCCGGGTGCTCAGGCCCGGATAGACCTGGAGGGCGTTGCCGCCGAGGACCAGGGAGACGGTCTCCTCGTCCAGGCCGAGCCCCGCGATCGCGCGGGCGTTGCGGGCGATGCCAGGGACCCCGGGCCAGTCGGTGCCGAAGATGAACCTCCGGGCCAGCCGGGCGAGGTCGTAGCGGGCGTAGTACTCCGGCAGCCTGCGCGGCGGGAGCCCCGACAGCTCGATCCAGACGTTCTCCCGCGACAGCGCCAGGAAGGCCGCCGCGTCGTACCACCAGCCGCGGCCGCCGTGCGCCAGCACCACGTCGAGCCCGGGAAAGTCCCGCAGCATGTCGTCGAGCAGCACCGGGTCGGCGTACTTGTTGCTCGCCCCGGGAAAGGAGCTGCTGCCGCAGTGCACCACGACCGGCACGCCGGCCGCCCGGCACACCTCGTACGCCGGATAGAGCGCCGGGTCCGAGGCGCTGAACCCGCCGTGCACCGGGTGGAGCTTCAAGGCCACCGCGCCGAGCCCCAGCTGCCGCTCCACCTCCTCACCGATGGGGAAGTGCAGGTGCGGGTTGACGTTGGCCACCGGCCGGAACCGCACCGGGTTGTGCTCGACGATGGGCAGCACGTCCTCGATGACCTGCATGCCGGTGGCCTTCGGGCTGTACTCCGAGAACAGCAGCGCGACGTCCACGCCCTCCTTGTCGAAGTGGGCGTCGAGGCGTTCCGGCACGACGGTGCCCTCTGAGTCGTAGAGGTCCTGCCACCGATGCCCGGTGCCGAAGTCCTCGGCCCATCGGTGCCAGGCCGGCCGCAGTGTCGGCAGCCGCGCCGCGTGCACGTGAGCGTCGATGAGCAGGTGACCGTCGAGCATGCTTGTCCGCTTCCCTTCAACCGTCGTCCGACCGAGACCCGGTCATGCCGGGCGGTCTCTCGCCACACAGGATCCGGGCCCGCACCCGGGCCGCCAGGTCAGACCGGCGGGTGGCAGGACGTGGGCCAGCGCGGCGCCACCTCCCGGAGCTCGGCCGCGTAGCGCCGGCCGTTGGACTCGTACAGCTTGACGGCCTGCTCGTGCACCACCTGGTCGATGCCTCCCGCCCGGCAGCGAGCCGGAACGCCGAGCGCCGTGTGGCCGGCCGGGACGAAGCCGTCCTCGGTCACCACGGCCCCGGCCCCCACCACGCTGCCCCGGCCGATCCGGGCTCGGTTGAGCACTACGGACCCCGATCCGATCAGGCAGCGGTCCTCGACGACGCAGCCCTCCAGGTGGGCGTTGTGGCCGACCACGCACTCGGCGCCGATCACCGTGGGCCAGGGCTCGGTCGTGTGCACGACGGTGCCGTCCTGGATCGATGTACGCGCTCCGACGGTGATGACGCCGAAGTCCCCGCGCAGGACGGCGCCGGGCCAGACCGTCGCCCCGGCGTGGATCCGCACCTGCCCGATGACCGTCGCCTGTGGGTGGACGTAGGCCTCGGGGTGGACGTCGGGTACGTGATCGCCAAGCGCGTAGATCGCCATGCTGAGCCCTCCAGCCCTACTCGATATCGCACAACCCTCGCCGGATGACATTCCCATACGCCATCGCCGGTACGAACGGCCGCCTCCGCGTGTTCACGCACCGACCGGATCGGCCGGGCGGCCGCTCGGTGGTCCCGGTTCCTCCCGGGGCGTGAGCGGGGACGCGTCCCGGCGGGTGAGCGCGGACGCCGCGAACTCGCGCACGACATAGCGCTGCAGTTTGCCCGTGGCCGTGGTGGGGAGTTCGTCCACGATCAGGACCTCGCGGGGTCGTTTGAAGCCGGCCAGGCCGGCCCGGCAGAAGCCGATGAGCTCGGCCGGTTCCGCGGACGCGCCCTCCTGCAGGACGACGCAGGCCACCGGTTTGTCGAGCCCGTCGCGGTCCGGCACGCCGACGACCGCGGCGAGCGCGACGGCCGGGTGCTCGAGGAGCCGGGCCTCGACCTCGGCGGGAGAGACCCAGATTCCGCCGGCCTTGAGCATGTCGTTGGTCCGGCCCAGGCAGGTGTAGTAGCCCTCGGCGTCGGCGACGTAGGTGTCTCCCGTCCGCAGCCACCGGCCCTCGAAGACGCGGCGGGTGATGTCGGTCCGGCTCCAGTAGCCGGTCGCGATGGACTCGCCCCGTACCAGCAGGGAGCCGGGCGTGCCGGCCGGTACGTCCCGGCCGTCGCCGTCGACGAGGCGGAGGTCGTATCCGGGTACGGGCCGCCCGGTGGTGCCGGGGCGCACCTCGCCCGGCCGGTTGGAGATGAAGATGTGCAGGGCCTCGGTCGTCCCGATCCCGTCGATCAGTTCGACGCCGTATCGCTCGGTGAACCTCCGGTACAGCTCGGCCGGCAGCGGCTCCCCGGCCGAGACGGCGAGCCGTACGGACGCGAACGCCTCGCGGGGTACGTGGGCCGACAGCAGCGCCGCATAGAAGGTGGGTACGGCGAAGAACAGCGTGGGCCGGTCGGCCGTCAGCCGCTCGGCCACCGAAGCGGGGGTCGGGCGGGCCGGGTCGAGGATCGTGGTGGCACCGGCCGCGAGGGGGAAGAACAGCGAGTTGCCGATCCCGTAGGCGAAGAACAGTTTGGCGACGGACAGGCACCGGTCCTCGGCCGTGATGCCGAGCACCTGCCGGCCGAAGGTCTCCATGACGTGCCGGATGTTGGCGTGCCGGTGCATCGCCCCCTTGGGCGCGCCGGTGGTCCCCGAGGTGTAGAGCCACAGCGCGGACGAGTCCTCCCAGGTGTCGTACGGGGAGGAGGCGTCGTGCGGGGAGCCGCCCGCGTCCTCCTGGCGCAGATCCTCGAAGCGGTGCGTCCGCACCCCGGCCGGCACGGTGAGCCGTGCGTCGCCGTCGACGATCACGTGCTCGAGCTCCAGCGCCCCGGACACCGCCTCCTGGGCGGCGGCGAAAGGCCCGCCGACCAGGAGCATCCGGGCGCGGGCGTCGCGCAGCAGGGCGCCGAGCTCCCGGCCGGTCAGCATGGTCGAGATCGGCACCGCGACCGCGCCGACGCGCATGGTGGCCAGGATGGCCCCGAGCAGGGCGGGCCCGTCGGGCATGAACATCAGGACGCGATCTTCCGGTCGTACGCCCCGGGCCCGGAGGCCGGCGGCGAGGCGGCCGACGTGGTCCGCGAGCTCCGCATAGGTGAACGTCCCGGCGGGACCGGTGACGGCGATCCGGTCACCGGCGCCTTCCTCCAGGCGGGCGTCGAGCAGGTAGGCGGCGGCGTTGAAGGCCCGGTGGTCCTGGTGGGCCCGGTGCTCCGAGGACGTCGGCACGGCCGGCTCAGCCGACCCGGACGTAGGGGAAGTCGACGGGCTGATCGTTGATCCCGGCACCTGGCGGGGCGATCCAGCCCGCGAAGGCGCCCGGTTCGTAGACCGGCCGCATGAGGGCCGCCACGTCGGCCTTGTCCTGGCCCGTGGGCAGCCAGCGGTCCCGCCCGGCCGCCCAGGCCGCCTCGTCCACCACCTCACCCGAGGGCGTGACGGACCATCCGGCATAGGCGCCGACCTGCCGGTTGAACCCCTCGTGCGGCAGGCTCAGGCGCTGGGGCGCCCCGGCCTCCTCGAGTGCGCGGTTCCAGCGTTTGACGCCGCGCTCGCAGTCGTTGACGTATTCGTCCCGGAGGTCGAGGTTGAGCGTGGACAGCGCCGCGACCTCGTCGGCGACGACGGCGCCGTCGCGTACGGTCCGTACTCCTCGTACGGCGTCGAGCAGGCGGTGGTCGTCCTTGCGGCGGCGCTCCATCCACCGGCCCTTGAGCCCGCTGGTGAAGTAGTTCGCCGCGTTGGTGCTGGTCTCGGAGCCGAACAGGTCCATGGACACCGAGAAGTGGAAGTTGAGGTACTTCTGGATCACGCTCAGCGGGATCCCCCCGTACGGCAGGACGTCCTCGGTGTCGTGCTCCCTCATCAGCGCAGCGGTCCGTTCGATCACCCGCTGTACGCCGGTGGTGCCCACGAACATGTGGTGCGCCTCTTCCTTGAGCATGAACTCACAGGTCCGCGACAGCGGGTCGAAGGCGCTCTCCTTCAAGGTGCCGAGCTGGAACTTGCCGTCCCGGTCGGTGAAGTAGGTGAACATGAAGAAGGCCAGCCAGTCCGGTGTGGGCTCGTTGAACGCGCCGAGGATGCGGGGGGCGTCGGCGTCTCCGCTGTTGCGGTGCAGCAGCATCTCGGCCTCCTCCCGGCCGTCCCGGCCGAAGTAGGCGTGCAGGAGATAGACCATGGCCCACAGGTGCCGGCCCTCCTCGACGTTGACCTGGAAGAGGTTGCGCAGGTCATAGAGGCTCGGGGCGGTGCGGCCGAGGTGCCGCTGCTGCTCGACGCTGGCGGGCTCGGTGTCGCCCTGGACGACGATGAGCCGGCGCAGGTCGGCGCGGTACTCGCCCGGGACGGTCTGCCACACCGGCTCGCCCCGGTGCTGGCCGTGGCCGATGGTCCGGTCGCCGTCGCGCTCGGCGAGGAAGATGCCCCAGCGGTAGTCGGGCATCTTCACGTAGCCGAAGTGCGCCCAGCCCTCGCGGCCGACCGCGACGGCGGTCCGCAGGTAGATGTCGTTCTCCTTGAACACCCGCGGGCCGAGGTCGCGCCACCAGGTCAGGAAGTTCGGCTGCCAGGACTCGAGCGCGCGCTGAAGCCGCCGGTCGGTGCCGAGGTCGACGTTGTTGGGGATCTTCCCGTTGTAGTCGATGGTGGTCGGCATCGTCAGACTCGCTTCCGGTCGAAGACGGGCCGCTGCCCGGTGCCATAGCGGCGCAGCGCGCCCTCCGGTCCGGCGGCGTTGGGGCGCTGGAAGATCCAGTTCTGCCATGCGGACAGCCGCGCGAAGATCTTGGTCTCGAGGGTCTCGGGGCCGGCGAACCGGTGGCTGGCCTCCATGCCGGTGAGCGCGTCGGGGCTGAAGGCCGCGCGCTCCTCCAGGGCCAGGCGCAGCTCCTCGTCCCAGTCGAGGTCGTCGGGGACGAAGGTCACGAGGCCCGCCTCGTGGGCCTCCCGCGCGGCGAGCGGAGTCCCTTCGAGCTTCACCGCGGCCTCGAGGGTCTCGTCCCGCCCGTAGAAGCGGGTCGCCAGCCGGGTGAGCCCGTTGCCCATCGGCAGCGGGCCGAGGTTCATCGCCGTGAGCGTCAGCGTCGCCGGCTCGCGGCCGGCCTCCTCGTCCTCCTCACGCAGCCCGTCCAGGAGGTAGGAGCGGTCCGCGGCGAGGGCCGGCTCGGCCAGGGCACCGGCGAAGCAGCTCCCCGGTTCGATGACGGCGAAGATCGAGCGGGAGGAGACGTCCAGCCGCTTGAGCGTGCGCTTGTAGTAGTGCAGGGTCTCCTCGACCAGCCAGTCGTCGCGGTGGGCCAGGACGAACTCGTCGAACCGCATGACCGTCCGCGGGTCGCCCTCGGTCTTGAAGACCCAGGTGCCGATCTCCAGCTCGTTGGCGCGCAGCCGCAGGATCAGATCGTCGAGCTCCCGGGCCACCGCGAGGAGCCAGAACCCCGCACCCTGCTCGTGGACCTCCGCGGCTCCGGCCGGCACCGCGGACGGCCCGCGCACCGTGATGGTGGCCGATCCGGTCGTACGGTCGAACGCGCAGCTCACGTGGGGATAGCGGATCGCGTCCGGCTCGGTGGTCCGGTCCAGCGGCGTGAGCTCGATGCCCCGCGCCCCGGCCCGCGGATCGTCGGCCGCGAGGGCGTCCGCGACGCGCGCCTCGATGGCCTCGTCGAATCGGCGTGGCGGCACCGTGGCGTCCACCAGGCCCCAGTCGACGGCCGTCCGCCCGCGTACGCCCTCGGTCCTGGTGGCGAAGACGTCGGCGAGATCGCGGCGTACGCGGCGTTTGTCCACCAGCCGGGTCAGGCCGCCCGTACCGGGAAGCACGCCGAGCAGCGGCACCTCGGGGAGAGAGACCGCGGAAGAGCCGTCGTCGACCAGGATGATCTGGTCGCAGGCCAGTGCGATCTCGTAGCCGCCGCCCGCGGCGGGGCCGTTGAGAGCGGCGATCCAGGTCTTCCCGGAATGGGCACTCGCGTCCTCGATGCCGTTGCGCGTCTCGTTGGTGAACTTGCAGAAGTTCACCTTCCAGGGATGTGCGGAGCCGGCCAGCATGCGGATGTTGGCCCCGGCGGAGAACATGCGCTCCTTGCCGCTGGTGACGACGACCGCCCGTACCCGCGGATGTTCGAAGCGCAGCCGCTGCACGGCGTCGTAGAGCTCGATGTCCACACCGAGGTCGTAGCTGTTCCGCTTGAGCTCGTAGCCCGGCACCAGTCCGGCCTGTTCGTCGACGTCGAGCACCAGCCGGGCCGTACGGCCGTCGACCTCCAGCCGCCAGTGCCGATAGCGATCGGGGTGGGTGTCGAAGTCCACGGGTGGTGGAGAGACCGCGGGCGCGTCCCCTGCCGAGGCCGCCGACGTGTCCGGGGGAGTGGCCGTCATGGATTTCTCCGTTCACGCGTCCACCGATCTGCGCCTCATGTTCTACAAGCTGAAGTCGTGAGTCAATAGACTTGTCGACTGTTCTGGGATTGGATCACAGCGGCGGAGCTCGCTGGAATGTTCGTCCCGCGTAGCCCGATCGAGCCGAGGAGCGGCACATGCCCGAGCCGGTCACCGTGGCGGTGGAGGACTGCGCGCCCCCCGAACCCGAGTTTCACCGGCGGCGTGAGCTCGGGGCCGCGAGCGCGCGGTCGCTGCTGCTGACCGTGCTCGGCGAGTTCGTGCTCCCGGCGGGCCGGCCGGTCTGGACGACGACGTTCCTGCGGGCACTCGGCCTGGTCGGCGTGGAGGAGAAGGCCGGCCGCCAGGCACTCGCGCGCAGCGCCACCGAGGGGTGGCTCGACTCCGAGCGTCACGGCCGGCGGACCGCGTGGCCGCTGACCTCCGCGGGCCGGCGGCTGCTGACGGAGGGTGCCGGGCGGATCTATGGCTTCGGCGCCCCGGTGGGCGCGTGGGACGGCCGCTGGCTCGTCGTCGTCGCCAGTGTCCCGGAGGCCAGTCGCCGTCTGCGCCATCTGTTGAGGACACGGCTGGCGTGGACCGGGCTCGGCAACCTGGCCCCGGGGGTGTGGGTGAGCCCGCATCCGGGACGGGAGGCTCAGGTGCGGGAGGTCCTCGGGCAGGCGGACGTGGCGGACACCGCGACCGTCTTCGTCGGTGAGCTCGGAGACGTCCAGGAGGCCCGCCGGGTGGCCGGACAGGCGTGGGCCCTCGCGGAGATAGAGCTCGCCTACGAGACCTTCCTCACCGAGGTGCGCCGGATCCGGCCGGCCGGATCCGACGAGACACTCGCCGCGCAGATCCGGCTGGTCCAGGAGTGGCGGCGGTTTCCGTTCCTCGATCCGAGCCTGCCGCCGGAACTGCTCCCGTCCGGCTGGAGCGGGACCCGGGCCGCGGCGCTGTTCCGGGACCGGCATGACGCGTGGAAGCCGGCCGCCGACCGCCGGTGGCGGTCGATGGCGGAGGAGGCGTGAGCCCGGACGGCCCGGTGGCGGGCATGGCTGCGATCATGGAGTCGCTCGCCGCGCCCGGTGCCCGAGCGCCAGACGACATCAGAGGAGAACCGTGGAACCACCCGAGCACGTCGCCGGCTTCGAGAAGGTCCTGGGCATCGAGCACGTCGAGCTCACCGCCGACCGTGTCGTCCTGACCTGCGAGATCACCCCGGATCTGCTCCAGCCCTACGGGATCCTGCACGGTGGCGTGCACTGCTCCCTGGTGGAGACCGCGGCCAGCTACGGCGCCGCCGTCTGGTTCGGCGACAGAGGGCACGTCGTCGGCGTGGCCAACCACACCAACTTCCTGCGGGCCGCGCGGTCCGGCCTCCTGCGCGTCGTGGCCACCCCGGTCCACCGGGGCCGGACCCAGCAGCTGTGGCAGGTCGCCATCACCGACGAGACCGGCCGCGACGTGGCCCGGGGCGAGGTCCGGCTCGCCAACATCGCCTCCGCGGACGGCCTCGGCCGCGACGGCGGTTCCGAACGGTCCTGAGTCGGACGCCCGGGCATGGTGCATCCTGGAGGGAGATCCGTCCTCGACATCCCCACGCGATGAGCCGACCTGGGAGGGACGAGATGAGCACGGGTGACGACCGGGCGCCGCACCATCACGGCGGCGTCACGGAGGACCATGCCGATCACCATGCCGGGCATGGGGGAGCGGCGACGTGGGGCGTCGCGGCTCAGGCGACCTTGCACTGTCTCACCGGCTGTGCCATCGGCGAGGTGGCCGGCATGGTGATCGGTACGGCGGCGAGGCTGCACAACGCCGCCACTGTGGTCCTCTCGGTGGTCTTGGCCTTCGTCTTCGGCTATGCCTTCACCATGCGAGGGGTCCTTCGCGCCGGCCTGGGCCTGAGAGAGGCGCTCGGAGTGGCGCTGGCGGCGGACACGGTCTCCATCGCCATCATGGAGGTGCTCGACAACGGCGTCATGGTCTTCGTTCCCGGAGCCATGAACGCGGGCCTCGGCAGCGCGCTCTTCTGGGGCTCATTGCTCTTCTCGCTTGTGGTGGCCTTCGTGCTGACGACCCCCGTCAATCGCTGGATGATCGCGCGCGGCAAGGGGCACGCCGTGGTGCATCAGTACCACCATTGACGTCGGGCACGTCGCTCCTCTCACGGTGCTGGTGCGGGATGAGGCCCGGTGGGGTAAGGCCGAGCGGGGCCGTACGCCCCCGGCAGGACATGGCGCTCTGCGCCTGAGCCCCGTCCCCGGTCCCCGGTCCCCGGTGTTCGGTGCGCGTCCGTGACTCCGAGCACCGGGGATCACCATCGGCCCGGGTGTCCGGCCGTCGCGCTCGCCCCGGTCCTGGACGGCTCCGGTCGTCAGCCGCCGATGGCGAGGCGGTCGAGGCGGAGCCCTCCGAACGCGTCGGCGGTGACGCCGTGGACCCGCTCCGACCACACCAGGTGGTCGTGGCCGGCCCACAGCGGGATGACCGGGAGGTCGCGCAGCAATGAGTTCTCCGCCAGCCGGGCCGGGATGATGCCGTCCCCCGGCGTGTCCGCGTCCTGCGCCCGGCGGATCAGGCCATCGGGATGGTCGCCGCGATAGCCGGTCGGAGCGTCCAGCAGCGGGGCCAGCGCGGCCACCGGGCTGGGATAGTCCGCGGCCGAGTGAAGGACGAACGGCCCGTCGGCCTTCTCGTCCGCGAGGGCCTCACGGAGGTCCGCGGCGGGAAGCGACTTCAGCCGTACGTCCAGCTTCAGGCCGGCCCGCAGCTGTTCGGCGACGGCGGTGACCCAGGACCCGTCGCCGGAACCGGCGTCGTACCAGAGGGTGACGGGACCGGTCAGGCCGCCGGCGTCGGCCAGGGCGTCGGCCGCCGCGGCGGGGTCGTGCAGGCACACCCGGCACTGACCCTCCCGGCGGCCCGGCACGATCCCGGGCGGGATCAGGGAGTCGGCGGGAGAGGCCTGGTGGCCGAGGGCCCCTTCGGTGACGGCACCGCGATCGATGGCCATGGAAAGGGCCCGTCGTACTGTCACCGAGGCGAAGCGCTCATCCCACTGTGGCACGGCCAGATACGTCATCGACCGGCCGGGCACGTTCAGGTGCCGGTCGCGGAAGTCGGCGTCCAGGGACCCGTGCTCGTCGGGCGGGACCTGTGTGGCGATGTCGAGGTCGCCGGACCGGGCGGCCGTGTACTGCCGCGCGGCGTCCGGCATCGCCTTCACCACGATGGTCCTGTCCTTCGGGCCCGCGGAGACACGGGTGAGCGTGATCTCTCGCGGGCTGTGGCTCCGCACCCGGAACGGGCCGTTGCCCACCGGCAGCCGCCCGTACGACCGCCAGTCGCGCGAGGCCAGGACGCGCTCGGGCAGCGGCAGGAAGGCGGGGTCGGCCAGCAGCGCCGGAAACCCGTTCAGCGGGTGCTCGAGCGTGATCCGGAGGGTGCGGTCGCCGGTCACCGTGAGCCCCTCGACCCGGCCCGTCCGGGCCGCCCGCTCCGCACCCTTGACATGGGCCACGTCGGTGAACAGCCGAGCTCCCCGCCAGCCTTCGCGCAGCACGGCCGTCCAGGCGCCGGCGAACGAGTTCGCCGTCACGGGGGAGCCGTCCTGGAACCGGCCGCCCGCCCTGAGCCGTACGGTCCATACCCGCCGGTCGTGGCTCGTGATGGACTCGGCCGCCGCGTCCACCGTGGCGCCCGTCCGCGGATCGTGGGACACCAGGCCGGTCCAGACGGCATTGGCGATCATCCGGCCGGTGGCGTCCCGTACGTCGCCGGGGATCAGCGTCGCCGGCGCGGCCGCACCGATGGAGATCCGGGGATCCTCCGGCCCGCTCCACGCCTTCACGGCCACCACGGGCGCCACGAGCATCGCCACGGCTCCGGTGATCAGTGCGACGGTGCGCGTGGTGGTCTTCACGGGCCTCCCCGGCGGTCTGCGGCGACGTGCCCGCTCTGGGGCGCGGACACGGACGACGCGGTGAGCGTACGGCACCCGCCTCGGGCACGGAAGATCACGGCTGCGCGGGCACCGGTGATGGGCGCCGACCGGCCGCGGATGTGACGACCTCACAGACCCGAGCGGCATTTTCGTCATTCGTCGCCGGTGATCATTGAGCGCGCCGCCTTGACACTGGTCGCGGCGATCGATCGCTCGAACTGGAGGCGTGATGTCCCCCCGTACCACGACCAGACGCGCCGTGCACGGCGCCGTCGCGGTCACCGCGTCCCTGGTGGTGATGGCAGGCACAGCGTGGGCGTGCCCTGGACCGGACGCTCACCAGACCCGGACACAGGCCGCTCAACGGACCCAGGGTGAGGGCCGTGACCTGGGGGCCCACGCGGGTCACTTCCGGCGCGCCACCGGGAAGACCTCGGGTCAGGCGTCCGAGGCGATCAAGGGCGTCAAGCTCGTCGGCACGGCGCCGGACGCCAAGTCGGCCACCTCCCTGGTGTTCATGGACTACGGCAGGGGACCGCACAAGCGCACCATTCTGTTCGCCTCCGGCGGCTATGGGCTCCAGGCCTACGACATCACCGCCGACCCGGCGCACCCGAAGCTCGTCGGCCGGTTCGACCTGCCGGGTTTCTGGGAGGGCGAGGACACCGACGCCGACCACAAGCGAAAGATCATCTATCTGTCGCGGGACCCACGGGCGTTCGGGGGCAACACCGCCACCGGCGAATCCGGTGTCTACGTCATCGACGTCGCCAAGCCGGAGAGCATGAAGCAGCTCGCCTACCAGGTCCTGCCGGCCGGGCACACCACCTCCTGCGTCAACGACTGTCAGTACCTGTGGACCGGCGGCCCGTCCAAGGCGAGCTGGATGCCGGCGGACTGGGGCGGCCGGCCGGTGTGGGTGACGGACGTACGCGATCCGCGCAGGCCCAAGGTCTTCAAGGACCCGATCGACACCGGGCGCAACGACGGCAGGACCGACTACACCCACGACATCCAGGTCGACTCGGGAGGTGTGGCCTGGGCGTCCGGCCGGGGCGGCGTGCGAGGCTACTACACCGGTGGCCGGCACTTCGACCCGGTGAAGAAGCGGTTCCGCACGGCCACGGCTTTCGATCCGGTGCCCTACGCGGGCGGCGGCATCGACGAGGCCACGACCAACTCCTCGTTCATGCACAACAGCTACCGCGCGGTCGGGCGCACCGGGGACCAGGCGGCGGACCCGAGGAAGTGGGGCGACGGCCAGATCCTCTACATCACCGAGGAGACCTTCAACGACGGGTGCGCCGATGACGGGCTGCTCGTCATCGCCTCCCTGAAGGGCTCCCACCGCGGTGAGGGCTGGCGCTCGACCCCGCAGAAGCCGTTCCGGCTGCAGACGCTGAGCACCTGGGGAGCGGCGGGCAAGGAGGGCAGCCGGCCCGACTCCGACGACTGCTCGGCCCACTACTTCTCGGTGCGCGACGGCGTGATCGCGCAGTCGTTCTACTCGCAGGGCACCAGGTTCCTGGACGTACGTGACCCGACCAACCCCCGGCAGGTCGCCTACTTCCGGCCCGACGACGCGCTGTCCTGGGCGCCGTACTGGCACGGGAACCACATCTACGTCGCCGACCACACCCGCGGGATCGACGTCCTCGAGCCGACGTTCCGCTGAGCCCGTACGGCCTCCCCGGTGACCGGCCCACGCCGCCGGTCACCGCGGGTGCCCGTATATCGACTCCCGAGCCGCTTGACAGCCTGATCTCCTGATCGAGAGTCGCCTGATCGCTGTCAGTGATGATCTCTAATCTCGTGGCATGACATCCGCACGCATCACGACCGAAATCCATCAGATCCTGCGGTCGCCCTGGTACGAAGTCGATTGCTCCAGGGCATCGGCATGACGCTTTTCCGTCTTCCGGATGGCCTTCCTCCTGGACGGTCGCTCCTCCCACTGCTGTGGCTCTCCGACCACGCCGTGGCGGAACCCGCGGCGTGGTGGGCTCTCTGCCAGAAGCAGCAGGACATCACCGGCTTGCGCCCGGTGCTCTACTCCTGGCCCAGTGACCCGGGCCGTGCCCTGGACCCCGCTGAAGTCAGCGCGTTGGCTTGTCGACGCCCAGCTGTGGGAATTCTGGTGGGACCAGCCATAGGCCTCGAGGAGGGAGCCCGCGGACCTGACCGGGGTCAGAGGGCGACGAAGGCGAGACCTCGTTGCTGCAACGCGGGGATCACGGTCCGGAGTGCCTCGATGGTCTGAACGCGGTTTCCGCCGCCGTCGTGGCAGAGGAGGATGTCACCGGGCTGTGCGCCCAGGAGCCTGCGGGCGATCGTCTGCGCCCCCGGACGCGTCCAGTCACGGGTGTCGACCTGCCAGTCGATGCAGATCATGCTATGGGCGGCGGCGGTGTCCAGGATCTGAGGCGACCAGGCCCCGCCGGGGGCGCGGAAGTACTTGGGGGCGACGCCGGTGGTCTGCGCGATCCGGTCGTGTCCACCGCCGATCTCTCCTTCGATCCGGGCCGCCGGGAGCCGGGGCAGGTTCAGCGGGTGGGTCACCGTGTGACCGGAGATCTGATGGCCCTCGGCGACGATGCGCTGCACCAGCTTCGGCCACTCCGTGACCTGCAACCCGATGACCGAGAACGTGGCGGGCACCTTGTACCGGGCCAGCAGGTCCAGCAGCATCGGGGTGTAGGTCGGATGCGGGCCGTCGTCGATGGTCAGTGCGACCGCGTTGGCCGGAGCGGCGGGCGTGAGGTCGTGCAGGGTGTGGACGGGCCGGCGGATCGCCTGAACCGGCTTGCCGTGCGCATAGCTCGGATTCGGCGGCGGTGCCTTGCGCTTCGGCCGGTTGGCGGCCCTCTTCGGAGCCTCGCCGGGTCGTACGGCCCGCGCCACCTCGGGTGCCCCGCCCGCGAGCACTCCGGCCCCCGCCGCGGCGAAGGTCATCAGTGCGTGCCGTCTGTCCATCCACGCCGCCCTCTGAAGTTGATCTAGGTCAATGTACTCAGCCCCCTATGACGCCGGACGATCGGGTCGGGTTCGATGGATCTTGAGGACGTCGTGGTGGCGGGAACGCCTGCGAGTCGAGCCGGCGGTTCTGCGGCTCGGCTCGCAGGAGCCGTGTCAGCCGGTGGGCCCTGTAGGCCGGCCGGGGCGGCGGGTCGAGGATGGGCCGAGATGGGTCAGAGCGCGACGAAGGTGAGTCCTCGCTGCTTGAGGCCGGGGATCACGGTCCGCAGTGCCTGGATGGTCTCGGAGCGGTCTCCGCCGCCGTCGTGGCAGAGGAGGATGTCCCCGGCCTTCGCGCCCAGCAGTGTGCTCGCGATCGACCGCGTGCCGGGACTGGCCCAGTCGCGGGGATCGATCTCCCAGTCGACGCAGATCATGTCGTGCTCCGCGGCCGTGTCCAGGATCCGGGACGACCAGGCCCCGCCCGGGGCGCGGAAGAGCCTCGGGGCGACGCCCGCCGTCTGGGCGATGCGGTCGTGCGCGCCGCCGATCTCCTCCCGCATCCGGGCGGCCGAAAGCGCCGGCAGGTCCATCGGGTGGGTGACGGTGTGATCGGCGACCTGGTGCCCCGCGGCGACCATCCGCTGGATCATCGTGGGAAACTCCTTGACCTGGAGGCCGACCAGGAAGAACGTCGCGGGAACCTCGAACTCCGCGAGCAGGTCCAGCATCATCGGCGTCCACTTCTGGTCCGGGCCGTCGTCGATGGTGAGCGCCACGGCGTTGGGAGGAGCGGCCGGAGTGAGGTCGCGCAGGTTGTGCACCGGCCGGCGTAAGGCCCGCATCCGGCGGCCGCGCGCATAACCGGGATCGGGCGGCGGCTGTCGCACCGGCCGGTGTGCGGCGTGCGGTGGAGATCCATCCTCCCGCGACCTCCCCAGGCGCGTTCCGGCCGCCACCAACGCTCCGGTGCCGACCGCCGCCAAGGTCACCAGAGTCTGCCGCCTGCCCAATCCGTTCACGCCGCCCCCTGAAAGCCGATGTGGCCGTTGCCCGATCCGGTCCCGCCTGGGACCACGGCCCCGCCGGCCGTGGTCCGGTGCGGTTGTGGCACATCGGGTTCCCGGTGGTCGCGACCGTGGCGGCCTCCCGGCCGCTATGTGTACGCCTACCCCCTGGCCTGCCGGGCGCAATGCCTGCGAAGGCCGAGCTCCGATGCTTTCCTGCCCAAGCAAGGGTGAAAAGGGTCAAGGCGTCGAACCGGGGCTCCGGCGATCGAGCGGGCCGATCAGGAAGAACCGGTGCGGGGGAGGTGGATCAGGTCCACCGTGCCGAGGATGTGTGCCTCCATCTCGGCGCGGGCCGCGGCCGTATCCTGCTCGCGCAGCGCCGCGATGATGCCCTCGTGATCGTGAAGGCGTTCGCTGACCGCCTCGGCCAGCGGCTGCGGTCCACCGGTGGTGTTGATCAGCAGGTCTGACATGTCCCACATGCGGCGGCTGATCTGGGCCATCACCCGGGAGTGGGCCATCGCGTGCACGACCACGTGGAACTCGCGGTTGAGGACCCGATAGCCGTGGGAGCGCGCACCCGGGTCGTCTTCGGCGACGAGCTCGGCGATCCTGCGGTTGGCCTGCTCCAGCTCGGCGAGCTGGGTCTCGGTGCGCCGCTGGGCGGCGACACCGGCCACCGCACCTTCGAGACCGGCGAAGATCGCGAAGAAGTCCTCGACCTCGGCGGCCTCGTACACGGGGACATGGCAGCCGACCTGCGGGATGATCTCTACGAGGCCGTCGGTCGCCAGCCGCCGGAGCCCGTCCATGATGGGCTGCTTGCTGACCTCGAACTCGGCCTTCAGCGATTCGACCGCCAGGCGCTCACCGGCCTGGTAGCCGCCACCGAGCAGGCGTTCCTTGATGAGGTCGTAGATCACGGGTGCGAGCCGCTTACCGGACCGGACGGCGACAGGTCGCACCGCGGATGACCCTGTGGCCACGCTGGACGGCCCCGCCGGTGTCGACATGGCAGCAGAGTAGCCGCCGCCACCGCCGATGACGGCATCTCGGCCGGTCCAGGTCCGCCTCCGAACAGGCCGAGCAGTTCCTGCACATGGGCGTTGTCGAGGAGACCGCCGAGGGCATCGTCGTCCGGGCCCTTTTGCGAAAGGAGGCGGGGACCGGGGAGTCCGGGGGAGCGGATCCGGGCATCCCTGGGGCGCGAGTCCGTGTCCCACACAGGTGGAGGCGTATGTGAGCGAAAACGCCGGTCGGGATCCGGGCATCCGGACGTTGCCCTCGGAGGTGTCCAACGTCGATTTCAGGCGGATCCACGCGATCCGCAAAGCGGCGCTCATCCTCCTGGTGGCTCTCGTGCTCGTGGGCCTCACCGGGTTTCTCGGGGTACGGGCGGGGACCGTCTCGGTCTCCGCAAACGGCTACGAGCTCCTGGTGAAGCACCCGTGGATCACCCGTGGCGGGGAGGACGCCGACTGGAGCCTCGAGGTGACGCGGCGAGGAGGGTTCGACCGGCCGGTCACGATCGCCTACACCAGGGAATACCTCGACTTCTTCCAGGTCCAGGACGTGTTCCCGGAGCCGGTCTCCGAGGTCAGCTCACCGCCCTATCTCTACTTCACCTTCGCCGTGCCGCCGGGCGAGGACCTGGACATCGCCTTCCCCGCGCAGGCGATCCCCAGCGTCACGGACGCCGGCCGGCACGGTGCGGAGGTGATCGTACTCGTCGACGGCAGGCCGATGGTGCGGGCGTCCTACAACACGTGGCTGGTGCCGTAGTGGAGATCATCATCCGGGCGGCGGTCCTCTACCTGTTCCTGTTCGGCGTGACGCGGGCTCTCGGCAAGGCGCCCCTGGGACAGCTCAGCCCGTTCGAACTCGTGGCCCTGATCGTCATGGGCGAGCTGGTTCAGCCGGCGGTCATGCAGGACGACGAGTCCGTGGCCGGCGCGATGATGGGCGTCGCGACCTTCGCGCTGCTGACCATCTTCCTGGCCTGGCTCCAGGACCGGTTCCCCCGCGCGCGCAAGATCATCGAGGGACAGCCGGTCATCGTCGTCCGCAACGGTGAGATGCAGCGGGAGGTGATGAAGCTGGAGCGCCTCACCGAGACCGAGCTCCTGCAGGCCGCGCGCGAGGCCGGCATCCGGGATCTCAGGGACGTCGAACTCGCCGTCGCCGAGGTCAACGGGACGATCTCCTTCTTCACCGTGATCGAAGGCGAGTCCGCTCCGGATACGGCGCTCTGACCGGGCCGGTGCCCGTGGGCTCCGGCCACGACGGTACGTCTGTACGTGTGATGGACGTACGGCTTATGGGCGTACGGCCCGGACCAGCGTGTCCACGGCACTCCGCGTGACACCGTCGACGGTCACCGGCCGCAGAACCCGCTCGGCCCGCTCGACCACCATTGCCGGCAGGGCGCCGGTGATCCTGGCCGGTGTGTGGAGGATCCCGGGATCCTGTGGCCCGCCCACGCCTTCGGCGATGTTCGTCTGATCGTGTCCCACCACCAGGAGGACGCCGCCCGGACGCAGTGCGTTCGCGGCCCTGGTCAGCACGGTGCTCATGGCCTCGAGGGGGAGGTGCAGGTAGGCGATCACCACGGCGTCGAAGGCCCGCTCGGGCGGGGCCCAGGACGCCAGATCGGCGACGACGTGGTCCAGGCCGAGCGACCTGGCATCGGCCAGCTCGCGAGCGCGTTGGACCGCGACCGGGGAGAAGTCCACGGCGGTGACGGTCCATCCCCGTTCCGCGAGCCAGAGCGCGTTGCGGCCCTCGCCCGAGGCCAGGTCCAGAGCGTCACCCGGGGGGAGTCCGCCGAGTTCCTCGGCGACGAAGCGGTTCGGCTCCACCGACCACAGCATGTCCTGTCCGGCGTAGCGGCGATCCCAGGCGGCTGCGTCCATGAATCCCCCACATCGTGCCTCGGTTCCATCGATACCGTACACACGCGGCCCGGCCGGCCGGGTGGGAACGCCGGGTGACCGGGCCAGACGACCCGCCCGGCCGACCATCATGATCTTGACCGGGTGCCTTCGGCTTCGCAGGGGGCATCGAGACCGGCGGCGACGCCGGGTCGGGCGGGAGCATCACCTGACCACGAGGGCCATGTCCCGGTGGCGGACGCCCTGCGACGGGGGCCCGCCGTCACGTGTCCCGCTTACCGGCAGGCCGGATCTATAGGCCCAGGACGCCGCGGGCGCCGGTGAACCCGACCGCGGACGGACTCGGACGCCCCGATTTCCCGCGGGAACGCCCGCGCGTCATCCGCCGTCGCGTGATCCGCCGTTCTGGGATCCGCCGTCGCGTGATCCGCCGTCCTGGGATCCGCCGTCCTGGGATCCGCCGTCCTGGGATCCGCCGTCGCGTGATCCGCCGTTCTGGGATCCGCCGTTCTGGGATCCGCCCTCGACGACCTGCCGGATGGTCTGGGCGAGCTCGTCCTTGCCCATGTCGGCGCGGTGCTTGATACCGAGCTCACGGGCCAGCTGGTAGAGCTCATCCCTCGACGGGCTCAACCGGCCGAGCGTCTTCTCGCGCCGCTCCATGAAGGCTTGGGCGAGCTCACTGAGCTTGTCCTTGCTGACGGACTCCCGAAGCTTGGGCAGAACCTGTTCCTCCTCCTGCCGGTTATGGGTTCTGACCGCCTCCACGAAGGGGCGCAGCTGCTCCTCGAACTCCTTGCTCTGGGGATCGGTCTGCTGGATCCGCTCCAGCATCTGCCAGGCCTCACGGTGCTCCTGGATCGACTGCTGTGCCCGCTCCTTGTCGCCGACCTCCTCGGCCAGCACGGGATAGACCCTTTCCTGCTCGGCCTCGGAGTGAGCGCCGTACATCGCCGCCGTCTCCTTGATGAGCAGCTTCCGGGCGGTCGGGTTCTGCTGTAGCCGGTCGAACATCTGGTCCATCTCGCGGTGATCCCTGGTGATCAGACTGATGACATCATCGGCCATGGTGTTCCCCCCTCTCAGGGGTGCGCCATGCCCGTATATGCGCAGGTCATGCCCATACGTGACGTAAAGGAAATTCGACCGGGCGGGGATCTGTCCCTGTGCTCTCGGTCGATCAAGGGTCGTGGCGATCTGGAGTGCCACGACCCTTGACCCGCACAGCCGGCTCGGGCCGAGCCGCTCGGAGCCGGAACTCATGGCACGGGTGACCAGGTGAGGGGGAGTGACTCGACGCCGTAGATGCCTTCGACTCCTCCGAGCCGGGGAGATCCGGCGAGGGCCAGATCCGGGAGCCGGGGAGCCAGGAAGGTCAGCGCCTCCTCCAGCTCCGCGCGGGCCAGGTTGGCGCCGAGGCAGAAGTGGGCGCCGGCGCCGAACGTCAGCATGTGGCGGTCACGGTCGGCGGAGATGTCGAAGCGCTCACCCTCGCCGGCGCCCGGCTCGCGGTTGGCCCGTTCCGCGCAGATCGCCACGATCGTGCCGGCCGGGAAGACCACGCCGCGGTGCTCGACCTCCTCCACACAGATCCGGGCCGTGAACGGCGTGATCGGCTCGTACCGCAGCACCTCCTGGACGGCCTGGCCCACGAGCCCGGGATCGCGGGCCAGCAGCGCCCACTGGTCAGGATGCTCGGCGAAGAGCCGCAGCGCGTGCGCCAGCTGAGCCTGGGTGGTGTCGACCCCGCCCGCGAGCACGTTGAGCACCAGGTTGACGCATTCGGCGTGCGACAGCCGCTGGCCCTCGTCCTCGGCGGCCAGGAGCGTGCTGACCAGATCATCCGCTGGATCGGCCCGGCGTTTGTCCAGCAGCGCCTCGACGTAGTCGTACACCTCCGCGACGGCGCGCTCCATGCCGGGGAGTTCGGCCGACAGAGATCGGATGTCGAACTGCCGCTGCACCCAGTTGGACCACTGGTGCAGCCTGGGTGCGTCCTCGAGGGGCGCTCCGAGCACCGCGGCGATGGTGAGAGAGGGGTATGGCTTGGCGACCGCCTCCACGAACTCGCAGGAGGTGGCGGTCTCGTCCCAGAGGCCATGGAGGAATCCGCGCATCGCGGGACGCCAGCGGTCCGCCGCTCGCGGGTTGAAGGCGGGGCCGACCAGCGCGCGCAACCGGCGATGCCGATCGCCGCTCTGGTTGAGGATGTTGGCGTCGATCTGCTCCCAGAGCCGCCCGGCCGTGATGCCGAAGATCTCCGCGATCTGGCGGCCGGGGAAGGCCGTCGCCCGGGACCGCAGGAAGAACTCGCCCGCCTCCCGATCGACGGCGATGTACGACAGCGGCCCCTGGGCGAGCCAGCCCCGCTCGGCCACCTCGGCGAGCCGCCGGTGATAGACCTCGCCGGTCAGGTCGGGCGCGGAGTAGTCGAAGACCGGGAGCTCCAGCTCCGTCACGAGGGCCACAGCGTCTCCCAAGGCTAGGGTCGCGGCGCCGCGATCGCTCACGGGGCCGCCCGGCCTCACAGGCTGAAGCCGCCACCGGAACCGTACCGGCGCAGGATCTTGACGCCTATGGTCCGTACCGCAGTGCCGGCCGTGCACGGGTCCGATCAGGAAGACCGGGCATGACCTCACGTCCGAAGGCTCCGGACGCCGCACGGCGTCCGGGGCCTTCCCGTGTGAAGACGGTCCCCGCGGAGGCCACGGGCAGCGTCATGGGAGACGTACGGCTAACGGGTGAGGACGCAGAGCAGAGAGCAGGCGGTCGCGGATGAGGGCTTCGTGACCGTTCGCGGTGTGCCGGGGGGTGCGTTCGCGGGTGTGAAGGACGCGGTCACGGTGTTCTTCAGTGGCAGGACCAGCAGGTACGTGGAGCAGTAGACCTGTCTGCTCTCGTTCGCCCGCAGGTCGAATGTGCCCGCGGCGCTCTCGCAGGACGGAGCGACATGGTCGTCCAGCGTCACGTTCGCGGCGTCGACAGGTCCGGCGTTGGTCACGGTTATCCGCCAGTAGGCGGTGCCGAGCAGGCCGAGCAGCCCCGTGGGACTGGTTTTGGCCCAGGGCCCCTTACCTCCGGGGCCGCAGTGGCCGGCGTGCGCCGACCCGCAGATCTCCTTGTTCACAGTGACCTTGGGACTGCAGCCGGAGCCAGGAGCGACCGGCAGATCGACCGTGTTGGAGGTGAGGTCGCCGGTGACGTCCGACCCCTTGGCGGTGTTGGACACCCCGGTGACCGTGCAGGTGTCGCTGATCTTCGTTTGGAAGCAGACCTGCGGAGAGTCGCCCAGGTAGCTGACGACCAGACTCGGGCGGTTGTCGCCGGAAAAGTCGCTGCCGTTCTTCAGCACCAGGTGGGTCTCCACCTTGATGGCCGGATGAGCGCCGGCCGAGATCCCGGACAGATCGACGGTCCCGTCCGGGGCGAAACCCGGGGTCGCGATCGTGGCCCCGCCAGGGTCGCTGACCGACACCGTGGAGGCGACCAGATCGACATTGGTCACGTCGATGTTCTCCAGCCGCGCGTTCTGGTAGCCCTGCACGTGCCCGGTGCCGCCATCACAGTAGAACGACGACGGCTTCAGCGTCACCGCCGCCCCGCTGCGCACGCAGGGGGACTTGCCATTGGCGGGATCGAAGGCGAAGAGCACCCCGGCGTCACCGAGTCCCAGCATGCACTCGGTCGTCGCGTCGTAGGCGTAGCCGTAGTCGCGTGTGGCACCGCCGTTCACGCCGGGATGCGTGGCCGGAGCCGGGAACCCGGCGCAGGGAGCGGCGGCGGTCCAGTCGTAGCAGACCGTCGCCCCCGCAACGTTCCCTCCCCAGATCGGGAAGTAGCTGTGCGTATGCCCGTCTGCCCCACGGAAGGTCTCGGGGTTGAACGTCAGCAGAGCCCCGGGCAGAGAGCCGAACCCGGACGGTGCCGCGAGCGATGAGCCATCGACCGCATAGCACTTTGTCTGCGGCGCGCTGCCCCCGGTGGTGGTGGCGCACACCCCTACCGCGTCGCCCGCGGTGTTGTACGCGGGGTAGGCGTTGTAGGTGTAGTAGCCGGCGGCCGCGATGGCGAGTGGCGTGCTCCAGCCGGCACAGGACCCGTGGGTGCCGGGGTCGAAGCAGCCGAGCGCCGGCGGATGGGACCCGCTGGAGGAGTTCAGCGGTGAGGACGAGGCGAAGACCTTGCCGCCGGCGACGGCCATCGCCCCCAGGAAGTCGTTGTGGCCCGCGCCCGGCTGGTCGTTGTCGGCCGGGACGATGGGGGCGTAGGGCTGTCCGGCACACGGAGTGCGGGAGGCCATGGAGAGGCACACCACCTGGCCGGTGGTGGCGACCCCGTACAGGTCCCCGCCGGCCCTCACCAGCCCGGCGAGGCCGTTGACGCTCGACGGTGAGCCGCCTCTGCTCGTCAGGGGAAAGAACCCGCAGTTGGCACGTGCTCCCAGGTCGAGGCAGCCCACCCCGACCGCCTGGCCGGTGACCGCCGCGTAGTAGACCACGCCGGGCCGGTCGGGGTCGAAGACGTACTGCGGGGTCAGCGTGGTCGCGATGTCGGCCGTGGACCCCGACCCGAGCGGGCCCGGGGTGATGTTCAACGGCTTGGGCCATGGCCCGCCGGAGCACAACTGCCCGGTGGTCAGATCGGTGCATACGAGCACCGGGGCCGGGACCCTGGAGTGGTGATAGGTGTTCCAGGCTTCGACCCTGCCCGCCGCGCGATACAGGATCGGGCTGAAGCCGTCCCCACCGGTCGGGGTGTTGACCGACCGCAACGGCGGCAGCAGCGCCGCTCCGAGGTTCGTGCCCCCCTGACGCGCGGAGGGGTTGCTCGCCCGCACCGCCGTCGTGGCACCGCCGGTATCGCCGTCCTGGAACGTGGTCCCGTCCGTCGACCATGACGGGGTCCATCCCGGCGGGACCTTGAGGGAGCCGGGCTCGTACGTCTGTGCGCTCGAAGCCCCGTTGATCGGGTCGGTGATGGTCGCCGGCGCCGGGCCGGCGGAGCCGTTGCCGGTGTGTTCGACGACCCAGTTGATCACATCGCCGTGACCGGCCGGGCCGGCACCCGGATGGGTCACGTTCTGTGCGCTCTTCTTCAGGACCGACGCCTCGGCCGCGGGCGCGGCCGTGCTGGACATCCCGATCATTGCTCCGGCGAGGAGCAGGCCGGCGGTCGTTAATGACAACGTCCGCACAGCGCCCGAGTGAATGGCTCTCCGCATTTGCAGCTCTTTCTTTTCTCTCATGGCGGGGATCCGCCCATGAACCGAACAAGGACCACCTGATCGCTGCGGTTGTTCAACGCCGGAAGGCGCAGGTAGCCCCCTGTTCCGCCTGCGGTGACCCAAAGACCCGGCCCCTTCGCCCCGTATTCGGATCCGGCCGAAATTCGTAAAGAGCCAAAATAGGATGTGCAGGCATTCCGGGACTTTAAGGAAATGTCCTGCCTTGGGGACTATCCATGAAGGACAGGTTCCCCTTCCCCGCACCTGGCCGACGGTCCGGCGGCGAGCGTAAGGCCTGGTCACTCGCCCGATCGGCCGTGGTGACCGCGCCGCGCCGGTGGGCCCCGCCATGGCCGTGAGCGGTCACCTGACCGATAGTGGTAACTCCGGAGGGCGCACGGACGTGCTATGGAGTTCACGGCCGCATCCCCCAACGGTCGCGTCATCCGCGGGTTCCCTGCCGGCCGCGGACGTGCGGACCTACTTCCTGCTGATGGGCCTGTTCGTCTTCCTGTGCGTCCCACTCATCGTGCGCGGATCCGCCGTACCGGCGTGGGCGGCCGGGGTGCGCGTGTGATGCGCTCCCTGGTCGGGTACGCGGCCGGCGCGACATGGAGCCTCGATGAAGAGTCGAAACGGCAACGAGGAATGGAAAAGGGCCCGGATGGCATTTCTGGCCGATCCGGGCTTCCTGGTCGAGATCGCCGACGATGACAGGGGATCCGGTCGTACAGAAGCGAAACCCCGGATGAGCGGGCGTGTCCGCCGCTCATCCGGGGCCTACGGATCAAGGTCCGGCGCACCGGGAGGCCGAAGTCGCGAGATGACCGTCCCGCGACCCCCCGCTCAGCGCACGGCTTCGGGCTCGGGAGCCGTCGCGTCCTTCTTGGTGACGGAGAGGTAGATGACGACGACCAGGATCGTGATGAGGAAGAGCGCGCTCGTGACGACCGTCCCCAGACCGAGGCCACCGTCACCGTGAGCCTGCGAGAGGTAGTCGCCGAGCGAGGCGCCGAGCGGGCGGGTCAGGATGTAGGCGATCCAGAAGGCCAGGACCGCGTTGAGCTTGAGGACGGTATGGGCCAGGGCGACGATCGCGATGAGTGCCGCGAATATGACCGCCGACAGCCAGTAGCCCAGGTTCACCTTCTCCGCCGTCAGGTCACCGGCCGCGGTGCCCAGGGCGAAGGTGAACAGGATGGCCAGCCAGTAGAAGCCTTCCCGCCGGGTCGTGTAGATCGTGTGAATGGACAGGGTCTTCTCACTCGCGAACCACGCCGCGAAGGTCACCGCGAGAGCGACGGCGAAGATGACGGTGGTCGACTCCAGGGCGATGCCGAAGTTGTCCGTCAGGTTGTCGGTGATCAACGTGCCGACGACACTGATCAGAACCACCGAGAGCCAGTAGGCCCCGGGCACGTACTTCCTGGTCCTGAACTGGAAGATCAGCGAAATGATCAGAAGGACACCCATGATGCCGGTCGTGCCGGTCAAGCCCAGGTGCAGGTTCGTGTTGAGGAAGTCCGCCGCGGTCTCGCCGACCGTGGTGGCCAAGATCTTGATGACCCAGAAGAAGATGGTGACTTCAGGGACCTTGTTCAACATCTGGCGGCGGCCTGGGGCGGCGGTCGTCTCCCGCTGCGCGTTCATGGTCATGTGGCGCGAGTGTTCCAGGGACAACCTCAACGCCAGGCTAACGTCAGGGCAGGCCCGCGCTTACCTGGTGCCAGGGAGCCGGCCAGAGTCGTGTCCGAGGTCGGGTCAGAAATTCACGCCTCGGCCACCCCGTATGGGGAACAGCCGGGCGGACACGACCAGAGCGAAGTTCAGCAGCAGTGTGTGCGGTTCGTTGCTGCCTTGCTCGGCGACCAGGAGCCGGGTCACCATTCCCTCCTGCATCCAGGAGATCATCTCGTCTTCGGTGGGCGGCTCACCATGCAAGAGGAGTTTCCAGTCGGTCGTCTGACCGACCACACGCAGATGAAGCTCGCCCGTGGGCTTTGAATCGCTCATCATCGACCCGGCTCCTTGCGGACGAAGGAGCATCGCCCGGCGACTACCACCCTACGGCCCCACCGGCCGGTCGTTCCTCTGTGAATCGCGGATTACGGCGCCAGGGGATGAGGCACCGGAGACGGACGCGGCCGCGATTCCCGAAGACGGTCAGGTGAAGTCGACCCGGAGATGGGACGCGCTCGGCTGATGACCTTCCCGACGATCCATATGATTACACTCAGTAGTCACATGGAATCGCTTCGGGAGGAGGTACTGTGGCCGCTCCGCGAGCGACCGCACGCGAGACCCGGCGCCGGCCGGGCGTTCTGCGAGGGTTGGTGAAGGCCGTGCGGTGCCTGACCACCCCGTTGATGCCCGATGACTATCTGGGTTTGCTGAACCCGCTCTGGTCCGCCGGCGAACTGCGCGGCCGGATCGAGGCCGTACACCTGGAGACCGCGGACGCGGCGACCATCGTGATCCGTCCGGGTCATAGGTGGACTGGCCATAAACCGGGGCAATGGGTCCGGATCGGACTGGACATCGAAGGAAGACGTCACTGGCGCACGTATTCGCTGTCCTCCGCTCCGCAACGCCCTGACGGCCGCATCACCATCACCGTCAAAGCCGTCCCGGACGGTCTCGTCTCCCGCCATCTCGTACGGCGGGCGACGCCCGGGACCATCGTCTCCCTGAGCCGGCCGGAGGGAGAGTTCGTGCTCCCCGATCCGCCACCGCCGCGCCTGCTGTTCCTGACGGCCGGCAGCGGCATCACACCGGTGATGGCGATGCTGCGCGGCCTGACCGAGGCGGCCGCAGGGGGAACAGGACCCCGCGTGGCGGGGTTCGCTCCCGGCACGACCGGGCCCCTCGGTGAGCGCCCCGTCATGCCCGATGTGACGCTGGTGCACTCGGCGCCCACACCCGGCGACGTCATTTTCGGTGACGAGCTCCGGGACATGGCGGCGAGGTCGCCGAACCTGCGGCTGTTCGAGCGGCACACGCGGATCGAAGGACGCCTCAGGCCGGCGGATCTGCCCGTCCTCTGTCCGGACTGGGCGGATCGTCCCGCATGGGCCTGCGGTCCGGCCGGGATGCTCGAGGAGGTCACCGCCTACTGGGCCGGGTCGGCCGGTCGTCTGCACGTCGAGCACTTCCGCCCGGCGGTGCTGCCGGCCGGCGGCGACGGCGGACGTGTCCGCTTCGCCGAGAGCGGCCGGGAGGTGGAGGCCGACGGCGGCACGCCACTGCTGACCGTGGGTGAGGGCGCGGGTGTCCTCATGCCGAGCGGCTGCCGTATGGGCATCTGTTTCGGTTGCGTGGGTCGGCTCTCGTCGGGGCGGGTACGTGACCTGCGCACCGGCCGGGTCCACGGGGAAGAAGGCGACCTTGTTCAGACCTGCGTGTCGGCCGCCGCCGGCCCTGTCGAGATCGAGCTCTGAGGAGGAGCTTTGAGGAGTACGACCATGCCGGAAACAGCGCTTCCCAAGCCTGCCGACGTCGAGGAGTTCGGCCGCGAACTGGACAAGATCCGCGATGAGGTGACCGGAAGCCTCGGTGAGAAGGACGCGAACTACATCCGCGGCGTCATCGCGGCGCAGCGCAGGCTGGAACTGGCGGGCCGCGCCCTGCTCTTGGCGTCCTGGCTGCCGCCCGCCTGGGCCGCCGGGACCACGGCCCTGGCGACCGCGAAGATCCTCGAGAACATGGAGATCGGCCACAACGTCCTGCACGGGCAGTGGGACTGGATGCGCGATCCAAAGATCCATTCGACCACGTGGGAGTGGGACATCGCCTCCCCGGCCGCCCAGTGGAAGCACTCGCACAACTTCGTCCACCACACCTGGACCAACGTGCTGGGCAGGGACCGTGACATCGGCTACTCGGCCATGCGCGTCAGCCCTGAGCAACGCTGGCATCCGGTCTACCTCTTCCAGCCGCTCTACAACGCGCTGCTCGCGCTGTTCTTCGAGTACGGCATCGCGATCTACGACGCGGAGCTCGATCGCATACCGAACGGTGGCAAGGACCTCCAAGAGGCCTTGACCCAGCTGCGCGCCATCGCACGCAAGGCGGGACGCCAGATCACCAAGGACTATGTGGCGTTCCCGCTGCTGGCCGGCCCTGGCTTCCTGCCCGTCCTGCTCGGCAACCTCACCGCCAACCTGGCCCGCAACGTGTGGGCGCACACCATCATCTTCTGCGGGCACTTCCCCGAGGGCGCCGAGTTCTTCACCGAGGAGCAGCTCGAGGACGAGAGCCGAGGGGAGTGGTATGTCCGCCAGCTGCTCGGCTCGTGCAACATCGACGGGGGGCGGCTCCTCCACCTCATGAGCGGCAACCTGAGCCACCAGATCGAGCATCACCTGTTCCCCGACCTGCCCAGCAACCGCTACGCCGAGATCGCCCCCCGGGTCCGCGCCCTGTGCGAGCGCTTCGGGCTCCCGTACACCTCGGGTTCGCTGGCGCGGCAGGCGGGCTCGGTCTGGAAACGGGTCCTGCGGCTGGCGCTGCCGGGGGGCGGACAAGGCGAGCCGGCGGGAGACCTGTCGCCGGCCGAGAGGCTCCGGGCCGTGGTCTGAGGCCGGAACGGCGCGCCCGGCTCCGCGGTCACACGCGTGCGGACGTCCTGGCGACGCGACGAGGGCCCTGTGACCTTCTCGCGACCGGGGCCGGGTCGGATCGGATGGCCGCGGTCAGCGTGGGGTGGATGGTCAGGCCGCGGTCCAGGCCGGTGATGTGCAGGAGCTTCGTCATCTGTGGTCCGGGTGCGGCGAGGCAGAGGGGAGTGGCGTGGAGCCGGGCGCGGCGTTGCGTGCCGATGAGGACGGCGAGTCCGGAGGCGTCGCAGAAGGACACCCCGGAAAGGTCGATGATCAGCCGCTTGCCCAGTGCGGCGGCTGTGTTGAGGGCCTCGTTGAGCCGTTCGCGCAGGATGGGCGTGGTGGCGATGTCCAGCTCTCCGCGGAGCGCGACGATCTTATGGCCGGGGTGCGCGGAGGCCTTCGGGTCCGTACGGGTGCCGAGGGGCGGGCCCAGGTTCATGGTTTCTCCGATATCGAAGGGCGCGGCCGGTCATGCCAGGGCGCGAAGGCCGGGACCGCGTCGACCGGTGGGACGGGGAGCGGTGGTAACGGCCGGCGGGTGATGATCCGATTCCGCGTCAAGGTCGCCGGCCCCATCCCGGCCCCCACGACAGGGCCGTAGTGGTGACACTCCGGGGGCGACGCCGACTCGATTGTCAACGTACGGAGAGTCCGCGGTAGTACTCACCTTACGCCCTGGAGACGATCGGCGCGCTGGGCCGCCTTGGTCACATGCGGGCACGCGGCCGCGACGGACCAGCGTCACCGCGGTGGCCGGCCTCGAGCGGTCCGGCGGTCGCCCGGCCGGGCGGATGGTGGCGCATGGGGAAGTTCCCGAAGGCCGCCCCGGCCGTGGACAAGATGGCCTCGGGCAGGTCGCGGGGGCCCTGGAAGAGGACCTGTCCGCCGTGCCGTCTCCGAACAGAGGGTCCGCGCGTCAGCCGAGGCAGGCGGCGGCGGTGACGATCTCGGCTCGCATGTTGCTCTCCATCATGCGGAGTGCGGCCTCGCCCAGCCGGGGGTCGATGTGGGCCACGCCGTTCCGGGGGACCCTGATCTCGAAATGCCGTACGTAGGCGTCCAGCGCGGTGTAGAGCACGCATTGTTCGGTCACCTGGCCGGTCAGGATGACCTTGCCGACGTTCTCCCGCTGCAGCACGTACTCCAGCGGGGTGCTGTAGAAACCGCTGTGCCTGACCTTCGCCAGGAACGGGCAGTCCTCCGGCGGCACGACCGGCTCCACCAGGTCGGGCCGGCAGCCTTTGAGCGCGTGTTCGACCATGTCATCGCGGGTGGCCGAGAAGTCGCCGTAGTTGTCGTTGACGTACAGCAACCGCACGTCCTCACGCTCGCGCGCCCGGCCGATCAGGTCCCGCAACGGCTCAATGATCTTTTCGACGCCGGCCGTCAGCAGGTCCGCGTCCTCATGGTCGTAGGGGTTCATCATGTCGATCACGATCAGGGCGGTGGTGCTCACCTGTCGGCACCTGCCCCGTCGGAGTCGACTTAGTCCACCGCGTCACCGTGTCACGACGGTCCGCCTGCGGTGACACCATCCGGGACGTCGGCTCGATCGGCCGGGGGCCAGGGTGAGGACCGTGACACCAGGGTCGGCTCGGAGATCCGGTGAACCGGCCGCACCGGTCGTGCGTCCAAGGCTCTGAGGTGGGCCCCTTTTCTCGTCGGGGGGATGGGCATGGGCATGCGCGCTCGACCGGCCGCCGCTCTCGCCGGAATCCCGCTCGTGGTCGCCGCCTGCGGAGGCCGGGTCCTGCTCGACGCCGGCGGCCGCCCGATCCGCCTCGGTGAGCACCGCCCCATCCCCGCGTGACCGCCGCCGGATCCGGTGTACGTGCCCAATACATGCGAAAACCCCGGGTGATCGGCGTTCCGCCGACCATCCGGGGCTCGGATGATGATGCTGTGCGCCCCCTGCAGGATTCGAACCTGCGCCCTCGGCTCCGGAGGCCGATGCTCTATCCCCTGAGCTAAGGGGGCT
>DASYNF010000034.1:0-5455 GCA_036008685.1 Actinomadura sp.
GGACGATGGTGACATCGCCGCGAGCGCCGCTTTGACGAAAGTGAACATCGACTACATTGCGGGCGGCCCGCGGCCCGCCTATGCGATGGACGGGAGCGTCCAGACCGCGCTGAGGATCTATCAGCGGGACGTGGGCATCCCTGTCACGGGGCGGGCCGACTCCAGGACGCTCGCCGCTCTGCATGGCGTCCGGGTGAAGTCCCAGAGAACCGCGGGCGTGGTGACCGGGCACAACCTGCCGGCTCCGGCCGGCCGCAGATGACCGGCATCGGACGGACGAACATGGTGGGTCTCCGACCGGTTCTCCCGGCCCTGGAGTACCACGGCGATTCTTGCCTCTGAGGGGGACCAGAACTCGTGCAGGGCTGTTGACCAGGAGGACGCCGCGCTCGTCGAGGAGTGCGCGGACGCAGGCGGATGGCCGGGCTGTGGGTGTCAGCGGGCGCCGGCGTTCAGGACGTGGTCGCGGGACTCGCCGACCTCGCGGCGGAGCGCCTCGACATCGACGTCCAGGACCCGCCTGTTCCACTTGCGGACCTGGCCGGCGATGAACACGGTGGTGATGTTGCGCGCATCGGAGCCCAATACGACCGTGCCGACGGCGTCGTTGAGAGGCATGTTGTTGATGTCCTCGGCCGCGATGACCAGGAGGTCGGCCTGCTTACCAGGGGTCAGCGACCCGACAACGTCGCCCAGACCGTTGGTCTTTGCGCCTTGGAGCGTCGCGAAGTCGAGCACGTCGTGGGTGCTGATTCGCGAGGGTTCCTGCGGGAGCCCGTAGGTGGCGTTGACGGCCCGCATGCGCTGGATAGCGTGCAGGGCCCGCATCTGGGTGAACATGTCGCTGGCGAGGGCGACTTCAACATCGATGCTCAGGCCTGGACGTATCCCCACGGCAAGGGCCTCGTCCACGGCAGGGATGGCGGTTTCGAGCCCGATCTGCGCATCGGAGGTCGGGGCCAGGGCCACGGTGGCACCGGTGTCGCCCATCGCCCGCCATGCCTCACGGGTCAGGCCGGTGCAGTGGATCAGGGTGACATCAGGGCCCAGGATGCCGTCCCTGACCCAGGCCAGTACGGCTTCCGAGGAGGGAGTGCCGAAGACGGCGTCGACGCTGACCCCAACGCCCAGTTCCCGGGCGACCTTCGCGAGTTGCGAGCCGTAGGCCAGATCCGGTCCGGCGATCTCATCGGTCGCCAGGGTCGCCAGCCGCATGGTCAGAAGCTGGTTGTCGGTGGGGAAGTACTGCTCCTTGAGCCGGCCCAGATCGGCAGGCCACTGCTGGTCCCACTCTCCGAAGTGCGGGCCCATCGAGGCGTGCACGCCTCGGATGCCCGTGTCGAGCAGAGCCTGGATCGCCTGGTCGGAGTGGGCCTGGGTGCGTGAGTTGTGGGAGAAGTCGAGCATGCACGTGATGCCGCTGTCGATCGCGGTCAGGGCTGCCAGCTTGGTCCCGACGTACATGTCATGGGGGCGGTAGACCGGGGCGAGGGCTGCGAGGGTCGACATCACGTACTGCCCGAGATCATCAACATCGGGCATCACCCGGCGCAGCTGGGCCTCCCAGGCGTGCCGGTGCGTGTCGACGAAACCGGGGGTAAGGATCGAGCCGCGCGTGTCGATGACCACCGCTCCCTCCGCTGCTCCCTGGGCGTGCAGGTCGGGTGCGATGGCGCTGATCGTGTCGCCTTGGATGAGGAGGTCGCCTTGGGCGAGGGTGCCGATCTTGGGATCCATGGTGACGATGGTCGCCCCGGTGAGCAGGATCCGGCGGTCGGGGTCGGAGGAGCGCAGGTTCAGCTGCTCAAGGATGGAGGCGCTGTCGGCGTCGGTGAGGTACATGTGATGTCCCGTTCTGTGTGGCGCTGGAAGGGGGTGGGTGCCGCCGAATCCTGGCGGTCCTTCGGTGGTGGTTCAGCGGCGGGTGAAGCGGTATCCGGCGTGGAGCAGGACGTCGTCCTGGAATTCGCCGAAGGCCCAGAATCCGAGGTCGTCGAGGTAATCGATGCGGGTGCCGTCGATCCAGTAGCGACCCTCGTAGGCGCTGGAACGGTCGCCGCGGGCCTCGTCGTAACGGCCGTCTGGCAGGAGCTCCTGACGGACGAAGTCCTTCTCGTCCACCCACAGGCCGAGATAGGGGTGGACGCCCGATTCCCCGGATCCGGCTGCGGGGCTCTCCTCGGCCTGGCGGTCCTCGTCGACGGGTCGACCACGCCAGGTGTGGACCCGGCCTCCGGCGATGGCGATATCGAGGTGCGTGCCGCGGTGGGCCACCGCATCGGCCGGGGTGCCCTCGGTGTCCTTGAGACGGATCACGGCGATGTCGGCCGTCGTGCCGGGGGTGAGAGTGCCTGCGCTACCGGGAGCGGTGAAGTCCACTGCGGAGGGGAGGACGACGGTGCCGGCGCAGTCTATGACGATCATGTCGTCGTCGGCGGCGGCGCTGAGCAGACCAGGGCCGACCCCGACGATGACGGAGCCGCCGATGAGGACATCGGCCTCCTCCCAGTCCCCCAGCAAGGAGTTCATGGTGATGACGGTGCCGCCCGTCAGCAGCAGCGGCCGGGTGCGCTCGCCGGTGGAGTCTTTGATCGCCTTGAGCGTCTGGGCGTCGGGGAGGCGGTGGTCAGCAGATGTGGACATGGTGGTGCCTCTTCGGTCTTGACGCGGTGTTGGTGTCAGCGAGCCGGTGCCGGTGTCGCGACGTACTGGTGTGGAGGTCATGTCCTCCACCTTCGCGGTGGGCGCAGGGAACAACCAGGCCGGGGCTTTCCAGGGTGCGGCGCACCCATCTGGATGCCGAGAGCACACTCCTGCAGACTGTCGGCCAGGATCTATCTGCCTCGGCGGCCGACGGGCCGACGATTACCTCTCGGAGATCTCCGGGAGACAGGCGGGTGTTGTCGAGGCGTGGGCCGCCAGCGAACCGAGCAGGGCGAGTGCGTCAGCGGAAGGGCTCCCGGGATCGGCCTGGTAGACGACCAGTTGCTGGCCCGGGGCGCTGTTGATGGTGAACGCCTCGAAGTGCAACTGGAGGTCCCCGACCTCGGTGTGTCGGAACCCCTTGGCGTCGTGGGTCTTGCCCCGGACGTCGTGGCGTCCCCAGAGACTGCGGAAGGCAGGACTCTTCATCGATAGTTCGCCGACGAGTTCGGTCAGACGCGGGTCGTCCGGCTCGGCACCGGCCGCGGCGCGCAAGGTGGCCACCGTGGACTGGGCGGCGCGATCCCAGTCGAGGTAGAAGTTGCGGCCGGCCGGGTGGAGGAAGGTCATGCGCAGCAGGTTGTCGGGGCGGCCGAAGTCGCTGAACAGAGCGGTGGCCAGCGGGTTGGCGGCGAGGATGTCCAGGGCGTGGCCGAGGATGTAGGCGGGCGTGTCCGGCCAGCCGTTCATCAGCCGCAGGAGTTGAGGGCTGACCCGCTCGGCGCGCGTCGTGCGCCGGGCAGGGCGTGGAGAGGGATGAGCGAGGCGGTAGACGTGTGCCACGGCGTCTTCGTCCAGTTGCAGGGCCCGGGCGATCGCGTCGATGACCTGCTGGGAAGGACGGCGTTCGCGGCCCTGTTCCAGACGCATGTAGTAGTCGGTGCTCATGCCCGCGAGGAGTGCGACTTCCTCCCGGCGCAGGCCGGGAACCCGGCGGCGGCCGTACTGCGGCACTCCTGCGTCTTCTGGGCTCAGGAGCTCGCGCCGAGCCCGAAGGAACTCGCCAAGGGGATTGTCGCCACCTCTGGTCTCGTTGTCCATGGTGTCGAGGCTAGGCCAGTGGAGCTGCGCAGATACGCCCTCAGGCTGGGTGCGGTACACCCACACAATCCGCGAGAACTCACCTACCCGTTCGGGAGCCGTACAGGCTGGAAGACAGGTCGGCAGGATTGGCAGGAGGGCTGGGCGTCGAGCCGGAGCGTCAGCGGGTGAACCAGGGGTTGCCGCCACCGAGGGTCCAGACGGACACCTTGGTCACGCCGAGGGACGTGAGCAGCGCCAGTTTGCGGTCCATGGCGGTCTTGTCCACGTAGTCATAGAGCTTGCCGCCAGAGGTCCAGCGGATCTCGCCGGAGGACGGGTCGCGGCGGTTTTCCACCGTGGCCGGGGCGGTGGCGAAACGGGGGCCCTTCTTCATGTCGCTGAAATGGATGTTGCCTTTGATGGCGCTCGTGTCACACGGGTCGGGGGCGATGTAGCCGTAGGAGGGCAGGGCGATGATGAGGCGGGACGGGTCCGGAACCTTGCTCTGCGCGTACGTCGCCACCTTCGTGAGCCAGCCGTACGGCGCGATGGGCAGGCATGCCTTTCCCGATTCGGTGTCGTATTCCTTGTCGTAGGCCATGATCACCAGATCGTCGACGCCGGTGGCGCTGACGGCCGCGTAGTCATAGAAGGAGGCGTCTTCGGTCATCGCCGGAGCGTCCACCTGCAGACGCTTGCGGTGGGAATGCAGGGAGGCGGCGAGCCGGCTGAGGAAGGTCTTGTAGCCGGTGAAGTCGGCCGCGCTCCAGGACCAGTAGTCCTCCAGGTCGACGTCGACGCCGCTCAGCCCGGCGCCGACGACGAGCGAGGTGATCTTCCTGATGGCCGCGGTCCGCTTCGTCTCGCTGCTGACCAGGGCGTGGATGTCGGCGGCCGTCATACCCGAGAGTGTCGGGTACTGATAGGCGGAGTGCGCCTTCAGATCGGCGACGTTGTGTGGGCTGTAGGCGTTGCACGTGCCGTCGTCGGTGGTCTCCAGCGTGACCGAGCCGTTGGACCGAACGGACCAATACTCCGGATTGAGCGAACCTGTCTTCACCCGGTCGTCGGCGTATTCGGCCGCGGCGGTGCACGCCGGCTCGCCCGGGCCGCCGGGGTAGAGCCAGGTCTGGAACCGCAGGCCGGACGCTGCCGCGGCCCTGGGCGACGTGGAATGGACACCGCGGGCGCAGGCCATGGCCGTTACCGCGGTCAGTGCGGTGACTGCGGACGCGAGCGCGACGGCGGTGGACAATTTACGGCGCAGCACGATATTTCTCCGATGGTCGAGTTCGGGATCTTCCCGGTGATAGCGGGCCGTTGTCATATGATGCGGGCTCTCGACGATCGGTTCGCCGTCCGCCAAGTCATGCCCGTAAGGGCATCAAGGCGGCCGGTGGCCGAAATCCGATGCGAGGGCCTCGCGCGAACGCGATCATGGAACGGTGGAACGGTTCCTGCGGTCGGGAGTCCTCATACGAAGATCATTACAATCGGCATGGCCGCGTCGGACGCTCCCGCGGCCCGGTCTGCTCAGGGCCGCCAGGCGTCGTCGCGCTGGTTTCGAGATGATCCGTCCACCCATTGGGGAAGAGAAGTTGAGCGACCTTAAGCAGGAAGAGCGGCAGCGGCAGGAGCGCGCGAATTTCACCAGTGCCTTCAGCCGGCGTGTATGGCAGCCGAGTGAGCAGCCGCGGACGGCCTCCCGGATCGTCGCGGTTTCTGTGGC
>DASYNF010000035.1:0-24952 GCA_036008685.1 Actinomadura sp.
CGGCGAGCAGGCGAGCCCTCCAGATCGTGATCATGCGCCTGACCGGGCGACACTCAAGAAATCGCGCTCCTGCCCGCGCGGGAGCAATTCACCGGAATCGGCTGATGCTCTTGGGGTCGGGTGACACACGAAGCGCTACCGCGAATTCCGTAGCGATTTTTCAGAACACATCTATCCTCTCAAGCGTCGAACATGTGATCCGGCTGGCTCGGCGGACGGGGATTCATGACTGCACTGCATGGCAGAGATGCTCTGCTCAAAGGACTGGTGCCTCGCCTGGTAGGGCTCGGATACGACCGCCATCGACGTGATCGGCTCGTCGGCATAGAGCACGCCCGTCCCCCGGTCGTACGGCTGGTCGGCAGCCGGTGTTCCGGCAAGACCGCCGTTCTCCAGGCCCTGTCCGACGCGTACAGCCAGCGCATCCCCCAGGCGCACGCGGATCTGGCCGCGCCCGGCTTCGGCGCCCCTGGCCTGGCCGGTATCCAGGACGACGCCCCGAACGCCTCGCGGGTCACGGACCTGCTCTATTTCCTCTCGTATCAGCTCGGCCTGGACGTCCGCGCTTTCGGTAAGCCGCTGAGGTTCCCCCGGCTGATCCATGGCCTCCTGGCCATAACCAGCTGGCAGACCGGTGGCCCGGATGGGGAGCCCGGCGGGGCGAGCCCGTCGAACCGGCCGGCCGGTGGCCCGGATGGGCGGCCCGGCGGGGCGAGCCCGTCGGAACTGCTGACCGCCGAAGAACGACTCGGCAAGCTCCTCGAGGGATTCCAGGCCGACCGGCAGGCACGCCACGACCGTGCCAGGAGGTCGATCCAGGCGGTGGCCCAGAACCTCGGCGCCGTGGTCGGCTTGCCTTCGGGTGTGGACGCCGCGGTCCGGGCCATTATCGAGGTCGTCACTCCAGAACTGTTCTCGCCCCACGTCCATCGTGGCGCGCGGAAGTGGTGGGGGCAGCGGGAGATCCGACCGGGAGGCGACTGGCTGCCGCAGCTGAGTGCCCTCGCGAATGATTTCCGCGCCATGGGCGACCGCCGGGTGAGAGCCGAACGGCACCTGGTGGCCGCTCTTCTCGCGGACCTGGCGGACTATTACGGATGGTTTCGCAACGCCAACGGCTTTCCGCGCCCGCTGGTCCTCCTTGACAACACCCACAGCCCGCTGGGCGAGGAGTTCCTCGAACTGCTGCTAGGCGCCCAGAACGAGGCGGCCCGCGCGGGCCGCCCGGCCCTCCTGGTCGTGGTGACCACGGCTCTGGGAGAGGAGAGGGCACACCGCTCTCTGGACACCGTCGCGTCCGCCTCCGGCTGGCGGGAACCCGGCGCCGAGGCCGCTGAGCCTGAGGACCGGCTGCTCCAGCTCGGCCTTACCCCCCTGGGCGTCGAGCAGATCGAGGACATGATCGGCAACGACACCTCTCCGGCCGGCCTGGCCCGGCTGATCCTGCGCCTCAGCGCCGGGCGCGCGGGCGTCGCCCACGCCCTCGTTCTGGCCGGAGGCCGGCTGCGCACCAATGGTCAGATGAGCGTGGAGCAGTTGCTCGACCTGCCCGCCACCGCTCAGCCCAAGCCCATCGTCGCCGAGCACCTGCTCGAACGGGTGCTCCCCAACCGCCGCGCCCGGCAGCGCCTGGTCTTCTACTCCCCCGCTCTCGACGATGCCGCAGCCCACCACCTCAGTCATCACTTCCCCCCCGGCGATCCCGGCGGCGTCCCCGTCCAGGAGGCCAGGGACTACCTGCGCCAGAACTCCTGGTCGCACCACTCCTGGCCGGGGACCGACGGTCCCTTCGTCGGTGACGGCACGCTGCGATCCCTCCTCTTGCACTCGCTGAGCACATCCCAGAACACCCAGACCTGGGAGAGCATCCACCTCTGGCTCCGTTCCCACTACGATCCACATGGCCGCGGCGCCGGTTCGGCCGATCACGGCCTCGGCTACCTGCACCATTCCCTGGCCGTCGGCGATTCCGACGTCGTCGTGCGGACCCTGCACCGGCGCTTCATCGAAGGCGACGCCGGGGCCTGGCTCGAGGCCGTGAACCTGATCTGCGCCGCACCCCACCCGCGGGTACGAACGCCCCGGTCGCCGGTGGACCTGACGCCGTGTCCCGCCTGCCCGGCGGAGGAACACCCCGTTCACCAAGCCATCGACCTGCTGGTCCAGAGCCTGTGGCGGCAGTCCGCGCCACTGGCCGTTCCCGACGAGCAGACGATCGAAAAAATCGAGTTGCAGCTCAGCATCCTGGCCCAGCTCAGCAGGCCGACGGCGCAAGAGATCTTCTTCCGGGCCCGGCAGGTGTGGCCGAAACGGCTGCGGCAATGGGCCCAGGCCCCCGACCTGCCGATTCCGGAAGGGTCCCGCGTATGAGACGTATGAGATTGGAAACACCCCCCTGGATCCACTGGCTGATCCTTGGGAAAATCACTAGACGGCTCCTCATCGCCTTCTGCGTCCTGGCCGTCGTGGCTGGGGGCTCTCTCGTCTACATATGCGTCACTGACCCATCATGCGGCAAGGACGTCGAGAAGCGCGGCCCCGACGACGAGTGCACCGGTGTCACCGACGGCGATGCCGTCTTCGCGCCCTTCCTCAAGACGGTATTCGGGCGGGTCAAAGAGGAGAATGACCGGATCGCGCCCCAGAGGCACGCCACCATCGCTCTGATGGTGCCGATGGACTCGGACAACGCGGCCGAGCGGCGGCAGATCCTGGAAGAGGTCCAGGGCGCCTATCTCGCCCAGTTCCGCGCCAACCACTTCTCCAATTCCCGGGCACCCGCCATCCGCCTCGTCCTGGCCAACCCCGGCCGGAACAACGCCCACTGGCGGCCCGTGGTGGACCAGTTGGCCAAGATGACCACCTCCTCAGGACACGACCTGCGGGCCGTCACCGGTTTCAACATCAGCATGCGGAGTACCGAGCAGGCCATCGCCTCCCTCACCAACGAGAAGGGGATCCCGGTCGTCGGCGGCCCGATCACCGCCGACGACATCGCCAACAGCGCGCAGCGGCCAGACGCCTTCAAGGGGCTGGCCCGCGTCGCCCCGACCAACACCGACGAGGCCGCCGCGCTGGCCTCGTTCGACAGGACGGTCAAGCCGTCCGAGACCACGGTCGTGGAGGACATCCGCGAAGGCGACAACTACATCAGCACCCTCAGGCGGACCTTCGAGAGACTGGCCGCGGGCGCCCCTCTCGCCCCGGAGACGTACGAGTCCCCACGCGGCAACGTCAACGACGAGGGAAATCTCTCCAACGACTTCCACCAGATGGTGACCAACATCTGCGTCTCGAACGCCAGGCACATCTATTTCGCGGGGCGGCCGGTCCAGCTGCGGCAGTTCGTCAACGAACTGGGCAGGCGGGCGTGCGCGGACAAGCACTACACCGTGATCAGCGGCTCCCATGCCTCCACGCTGGCAGTGGACCAGAAGTTCGACTGGGACGCACTGCGCCGCGGCCGGGGCATCACCATGCGGTACGCCTCCCTGGCCCACCCGGATGCCTGGAGCGGCCCCCGCGCGCCCAAGACCGGTGGTTCGGCCGCCGCCTACCGCAACCTGAGCGACCTGGTGGCGACGTTGGGCACGGGCCCGACCGCGCCGGTCGGCGAGATCTCCCTGACCGACTCCCGGACGATCATCACCTACGACTCGGTCTCGACGGCCGTCGCCGCCATCCGCAACAACACGGTGGGCAGCGTGCCGATGCCCACACTGACCCAGGTCGCCAACAGCTGGCTGAGGCTGCACGGCCCCAACAAGGTGGAAGGCGCCAGCGGCTGGATCTGCCTCGACCGATACGGCAATTCCTACAACAAGGCCGTCGCCGTCGTTCACCTCGATCCGAACACCAAGTCCGCCAGATTCGACGGCCTGGCCTGGCCGGAAGGCGCTCCCCCCGCACCCAACTGCACGGCCCCCAACAGACGCTGAGGTCACGGCGACGGGTCCAGCCGGGATACGCCGGCTGGACCCGGACGGTGGTCTTCGCCGCTTCCATCTCCAGTGCTTCGCCGGTGGCCACTGAAGCGGCTCCCCGGTGGAGTTCCAGGGCTGGGCCGGTCAGTTGACCTGCCGGTCGTGGCCCTTCCAGAAGGGCTCGCGGAGCTTGAACTTCTGGATCTTTCCGGTGGCGGTGCGGGGGAGTTCGCCGAGGAATTCAACCCGTTTGGGGCATTTGTAGCCGGCCAGGTGGTCGCGGCAGTGGGCGATGATGTCCTCGGCGCCGACCTCGGTGCCGTCGGTGACCACCAGGGCGGTGACGAGTTCGCCCCACCTGCCGTCCGGGATGCCGATGACCGCGGCCTCCCGGACGGCGGGGTGGGAGTTGAGGGCGTCTTCGACCTCGATGGACGAGACGTTCTCGCCGCCGGGGATGATGACGTCCTTCTTGCGGTCGGCGATGGTCAGGTAGCCGTCGGTGATCGAGCCGCCGTCGCCGGTGTGGAACCAGTTGCCGGCCTGCGCCCGGGCGGTCTCCTCCGGGTTGTCCCAGTAGCCGTCGAGGTTGGTGTTGGACTGGGCGAGCACCTCGCCGTCGGCGTCGATGCCGATCCGCACGCCGAGCGCGGGCGTCCCGGCCTGGCCGAGGCGGCGGGCCTGCTCGTGTGGGTCGAGGTCGGCCCATTCGGTGCGCATCCGGTTGACCGTCAGCAGTGGCGAGGTCTCGGTGAGGCCGTAGATCTGGATGAACTCCCAGCCCAGCTCCGCGCGGACCCGTTCGATGGTGCGGGTGGGCGGAGGGGCGCCGGCCACGATGATCCGCACCCGGTCCCGGCCGGGGATCTCGCCCTCCCAGGTCCCGGCGGCGTCCAGCGCCGCGGTGACGACCGCGGGAGCCGCGCACAGCACGGTGACGCCGTGCCGTTCGATGCGGCGCAGGATCTCGGTGCCGTCGACCTTGCGCAGCACGATGTGCCGGCCGCCCAGTCCGGTGACGGCGTGTGGCATGCCCCAGCCGTTGGCGTGGAACATCGGCAGGGTGTGCAGCAGCACGTCGTTGTCGCTGAGGGTGACGTGCAGCCCGAAGACGGCCGCGTTGATCCACAGGTTGCGGTGCGTCAGCTGCACGCCCTTCGGGCGCGCGGTGGTGCCGGAGGTGTAGTTCAACGTGGCGGTCGCCGACTCGTCGGCCTCCCAGGGGATCGGGTCGGCGGCGGCACCGAAGACCTCCTCGTCGCTGTCGCCCAGCACGAACACGTGCTTGGCGGTCACGGTGTCCAGCAGATGCCGCAGCTCAGGGTCGACGAGCAGCACCTCGGCACCGGAGTGCTCGACGATGTAGCGGATCTCCGCGGGGGCGAGACGGAAGTTCACCGGGACGAGGACGCGACCCCACCCCGAGACCCCGAAGAACGACACGAGCAGCCGGGCCGCGTTGTGCGACACGATCGCCACCCGCCCGCCGACCGGCACGCGGAGCGCGTCCAGACCCGCCGCCTGACCGCGCGCCAGCCTCGCCACCTCCCGGTAGGTCAACGAGCCCCAGGAGGGGGCCGGCTGATCGGGCTCGTCGACGACCGCGATCCGGTCGGGATACACCAGCTCGGCGCGGTCCAGGAAGTCACGAACACCCAGGGGGAAGAACACGATGAGCCCTCCGTCGATCGGACTTGTACAACGGTGCCGCTCAGGCCCGTCGGGTGGTCAGGGGATGAGGGACACGAGCCTCGGCGGCACTGTCCGTCCTTGGGGGCGGGCGGCGATGCCCTCGTATACGAAGTCGCGCACGAAAGTACAGCGCAACGTACACCCGAGGATCATGGTCCACAAGGCCGCGATGTCACTGCCACACGGCACCATGTGCGGCATGAACGACGCTCCGGCTCTGACCTTCCTGATCGACCAGGCCGCATATGCCCAGGCCGTGCAGACGGCCGTCGAGGCCGCCGCCGCCTACTACGGTGATGGTGAATCCGCTGTGGACGACGACGCCTACGACCGGCTGGTTCGCGGTATCGAGGCCTATGAGGCCGCCCATCCTGACCAGGTACTGCCGAACTCGCCCACGGGGAAGGTCGCCGGCGGCGCGGTCGTGGGCGACGTCCCGCACACCACCGCGATGCTGAGCCTGGACAACGTCTTCTCAGCCGAAGGCCTGGCCGGGTGGACGGCCGGGCTGGAGCGGCGGCTGGGCCGGCCGGTCGCGGTGTGGAGCGTGGAGCCGAAGCTGGACGGGCTCGCGGTCTCGGCTCGCTACCGCGACGGCCGGCTGGTGCAGTTGGTCACGCGTGGCGACGGTACGGCCGGTGAGGACGTCTCCCACGCCATCGGCACCATCGCCGGCCTGCCGGGCACGTTGACATCTGCGGTGACGGTCGAGATCCGCGGTGAGGTCCTGATGACCACGGAGCAGTTCGAGACCGCCAACGAGGTCCGCACCGCCCACGGTGGAGCTCCGTTCGCGAACCCGCGCAGCGGTGCCGCCGGGACACTGCGCGCCAAAGACCGGGCCTACCAGGTCGAGATGACGTTCTTCGGATACGGAGCACTCCCGCTGCCGCTCGACGACACCTCCGGCCTGGCGATCCGGCTGCGGCAACTGCCGCACAGCCAGGTCATGGACCTGGTCGCCGAGCTCGGCGTGCGGACCACCGGTGCCACACCGGTCGGCCTGGTGACCGCCTTCACGCTCGACCAGGTGCGGGCCCGGGTCGAGGAGATCGGCCGGACGCGGGCCGAGCTGCCGTTCGGGATCGATGGCATCGTCATCAAGGCGGATTCGGCCGCCGACCAGGAGCAGGCCGGATTCAGCTCCAGAGCGCCCCGATGGGCGATCGCCTACAAGCTCCCGGCCGTCGAGAAGATCACCCGCCTGGTCGAGGTGGAGTGGAACGTCGGCCGTACCGGGATCATCGCCCCACGGGCCGTACTCGAGCCCGTGCAGGTCGACGGCTCCACGGTCACGTACGCGACCCTGCACAACGCCGCCGACATCACCCGCCGCGGTCTCATGCTCGGCGATCACGTCACCGTGTACAAGGCCGGGGATGTGATCCCTCGCGTGGAGGCACCGGTGGTGCACCTACGGACCGGGGACGAGAAGCCGATCGAGTTCCCGGGCGTCTGTCCGCGGTGCGGAAGCGACATCGACACCTCCCAGCAGCGCTGGCGATGCGTCCGCGGCCGCGCCTGCCACGCGCTCGCCTCGGTGAGCTACGCCGCCGGCCGCGACCAGCTCGACATCGAAGGGCTGGGGCAGATCCGCATCATGCAGTTGGTCACCGCCGGGCTCGTCGCCGACTTCGCCGACCTGTTCACCCTCACCCGCGACCAGCTCCTGACCTTGGACCGGATGGGAGAGACCAGCACCGACAACCTGCTGGCCGCTATCGAGCAGGCCAAAGCCAAGCCGCTGAGCAAGGTGTTCTGCGCGCTCGGCGTCCGAGGGACCGGACGGTCGATGTCCCGGCGGATCGCCCGCCACTTCGCCACGATGGACGCCATCCGCGCCGCCGACCCCGACAGCGTCCAGGCGGTGGACGGCATCGGCCCGGAAAAGGCCGCTGTACTGGTCCAAGAGCTCGCCGAGCTCCAACCGCTCATCGACAAGCTCGTGGCAGCGGGCGTGAACATGGTCGAACCCGGCGCCACCGCCCCCAGCGCCGCTGAGGCGGGAGCGGACACGGTCTCCGCGGCCAAGCCGCCGCTCGAGGGAATGTCCGTCGTCGTCACCGGTTCGATGACCGGCCCGCTCGAGGCGTTGTCCCGCAACGAGATGAACGAACTGATCGAACGCGCAGGGGGCAAAGCCTCCTCCAGCGTCTCGGCCCGCACCTCCCTGCTCGTGGCGGGAGAGAAGGCCGGCTCCAAAAAGGACAAGGCCACGACGCTCGGCGTGCGGATCACCACCCCCGCGGAATTCGCGTCCCTCATCGGAGACTTCCTCTGACCGGATATGGGCGGTCGGACGCCTCGGAGGTACGACTCACTACCGGCTTTCCGGCCGGTAGCGGATCGCGAGTCCGTCGAGCAGGGCCTGGAGGCCGGTTTCGAAGGCGCTCTCGTCGATCTCCTGCTGGCGTTCGGCCAGCAGATGGGCCTGGTCCAGATGCGGGTATTCCCCCGCGTAGACCGTGGCGTCGTCTGGGAAACCACCGGCGAAGGAGCCCAGTGCGGAGCCGGTGACGAAGTAGCGCATGAGCGCGCCGATCCGGGTGGCCTCGCGACGCGGCCAGCCGGCGTCGACGAGCCCTCCGAAGACGGCGTCGGCGAGCCGCAGGGCGTTGGGCCGGCGGCGAGGCCCCTGGGCCAGCGCGGGCACGATGTTGGGGTGGGCGGCCAGCGCGGCCCGGTACGAGCGAGCCCAGTCCACCAGCGCCGTGCGCCAGTCGGGGTTCTCAGGGCCGAGGCGCGTGAACATCCCTGTGTCGACCTCGCCGAGGACGGTGTCCACGACCGCGTCGATGAGTTCGTCCTTGGTCGCCACGTGGTTGTAGAGGGAGGGGCCGCTGACGCCCAGCTCGGTGGCGAGCCGACGGGTGGAGACGGCCTCGAGCCCCTCGGCGTCGATGAGGGCCAGGGCCGCCGCCACGATGCGGTCGCGGCTGAGCAACGGTCGGCGGGGGCGCGCCACGGCAGGCACCTCCTTGCGGGCATACCTCTGCGGCGGCCCATTCTCGCAGCTCATTGCCGCGGTTCCGAAAACCTTGCATCGCTAGTTTACGGGGGCTAGCATACCGAGAAACTTGCATTGCTAGTTTTCTTTCCCCCACCGAGGTAGGCCATGAACCTGGAACTGTCCGAGGAGCAGACCGCCGTCCGGCAGGTCGCCGCGGAGTTCGTCGACCGCGAGATCGCACCGCACGCGGCCGCCTGGGATCGAGCCGAGTCGGTCGACCGGGCGATCGTCGGCCGCCTGGGTGAGCTCGGCTTCCTCGGGCTGACGATCCCGGAGGAGTACGGCGGCTCGGGCGGTGACCATCTGGCGTACTGCCTGATCATGGAGGAGCTCGGCCGCGGCGACTCGGCGGTGCGCGGCATCGTGTCGGTGTCACTGGGCCTGGTCGCCAAGTCGATCAACACGTACGGCACCGAAGAGCAGAAGCGGCACTGGCTGCCCCCGCTCACCACCGGAACGGCGCTGGGGTGCTTCGCGCTGACCGAGCCGGACACCGGGTCGGACGCGGCCAACCTGACCACCCGCGCGGTCCGTGACGGCGACGACTGGGTCATCAGCGGCACCAAGATGTTCATCACGAACGGCACATGGGCGGACGTCGCCCTCGTCTTCGCCCGGACCGGCGGCGACGACCCGGCCCGGCAGGGCCACCGGGGCATCACCGCCTTCCTGGTCCCGGCCGACTCCCCCGGTCTGGAGCGCCGGGAGATCCACGGCAAGCTCGGCCTGCGCGGGCAGGCCACCGCCGAGGTGATCCTGGATGGGGTACGGGTCCCTGACGCCGCTCGCCTCGGCCCGGAGGGCAAGGGCTTCTCGGTCGCCATGGCGGCGTTGGCCAAAGGCCGGATGTCGGTCGCAGCCGGCTGCGTGGGGATCGCGCAGGCGTGCCTCGACGCGGCCGTGGCCTACGCCACGGAACGCCGGCAGTTCGGCTCACCGATCGCCGCCCGTCAACTCGTCCAGGAACTCATCAGCGACATCAAGGTGGAACTGGACGCGGCCCGGCTGCTGGTGTGGCGGGTCGCCGACCACATCGAGCGCGGGCTGCCGTTCGCCACCGAGTCGTCGGTCGCCAAGCTGTACGCGAGCGAGGCGGCGGTGCGCGCCGCCAACAACGCGCTGCAGGTCTTCGGCGGCTACGGCTACATCGACGAGTATCCGGCCGGCAAGTACCTGCGCGACGCCCGGGTGATGACCCTGTACGAGGGCACCAGCCAGATCCACAAGTTGCTCATCGGCCGTGCGCTGACCGGTGTCAACGCCTTCGTCTGACCTCGTCGAACGCACCGCCCCCTGGAGGAGACACCCATGCACAGATTCACCGGCAAGGTCGCCATCGTGACCGGCGCGGCGCAGGGCATCGGCGCCGCCACCGCCCGCCGCCTCGCGGAGGAGGGCGCGGTCGTGGCCGTCGTCGACCTGACCGCGGAACGCGCCCAGTCCACCGTGGACGAGATCTCCGCCCAGGGCGGCACCGCCCGCGCCTACGGCTGCGACGTCGCCGACGAGGAGGCCGTCGCCGCGACCTTCGCACAGGTCGTCGAAGACCTGGGCGGCCTGCACATCCTGGTCAACAACGCCGGCATCACCCGTGACAACCTCCTGTTCAAGATGCCCAAGTCCGACTGGGACACGGTGATCTCGGTCAACCTCACCAGTGCCTTCAACTGCAGCCAGGCCGCCCAGCGCCACATGGTGAAACAGAACTACGGCAAGATCGTCTCGCTCAGCAGCCGGTCCGCGCTGGGCAATCGAGGCCAGGCCAACTACGCCGCGGCCAAGGCCGGGATCCAGGGCCTGACCGCCACCCTGGCCATCGAGCTCGGCCGGTACAACATCAACGTCAACGCCGTGGCCCCCGGCTACATCGCCACCGCGATGACCGCCGCCACCGCCGAGCGGGTCGGCACCACTCCCGAGCGGCACCAGGAGCTCGTGGCCGAGCGGACCCCGCTGGGCCGCGTCGGGCAGCCCGAGGAGATCGCCTCCGTTGTGGCCTTCCTGGCCAGCGATGACGCCTCTTACGTGAGCGGCCAGACGCTTTATGTCAACGGCGGCGCACGCTAACCCCCAACCTGGAGAGGATCGAGAGAGAGCATGGACTTCGCACTCACCGACGAGCAGCAGGCCGTCCGGGACACCGCCCGAGCCTTCATCACCAAGGAGATCGTCCCGCTGGAGCAGGAGGTGCTCCGCCGCGAACGCCTGCACCAGCCCGGCCTGGAGCAGAGCGAGCTCCGCGAGCTGCAGCTCAAGGCCAAGGAGTTCGGCTTCTGGGGGCTGTCGACCCCGGAGGAGTACGGCGGCATGGACCTGCCCGCGGTCATGCAGTCGCTGATCTGGACCGAGACCGGCCGCTCCTGGGTGCCGTTCCGGTTCGGCGGCGAGGCCGACAACATCCTCTACTACGCCAACAAAGCGCAGCAGAAGGACTATCTGCTCCCGACGATCGCCGGCGAGCGGATCTCCTGCTTCGCGATCACCGAGCCGGACGCCGGCTCGGACGCCGCGAACATCAAGCTCTCGGCCCGCCAGGACGGCGAGGACTGGATCCTCAACGGCGAGAAGACCTTCATCACCAACGGCAACGACGCCGACTTCGCGATCGTCATCGCCGTCACCGACAAGGACAAGGGGGTGCGCGGCGGCGGGACCACCGCCTTCCTGGTCGACCGGGACATGGGCTGGACGTCTGAGTTCATCCAGACCATGGGCGAGGGCGGCCCTGCGGCACTGGTCTTCGACGACGTCCGGGTACCCGCCCGCAACATCCTCGGCGAGATCGGCCAGGGCTTCGAGCTGGGCATGAAGTGGATCGGCAAGGGCCGCTTCACCATCCCCTCACACGGAGTGGGCATCGCCGAGCGGGCACTGGAGATGGCCATCGAGTACGCCCGTACCCGGCAGACCTTCGGCAAGCCGATCGGCGCCAACCAGGCCATCCAATGGATGATCGCCGACTCGGAGGTGGAGCTCGAGGCGGCCCGCCTGCTGGTGCTGCGCGCGGCGTGGGCCATCGACCAGGGCCTGGATCCCCGCCACACCTCCTCGATGGCCAAGCTCTACGGCGCGGGCATGGTCAACCGGGTCGTCGACCGTGTCCTGCAGATCCACGGCGGCATGGGCTACACCCGCGAACTGCCCATCGAGCGCTGGTACCGGCAGGTCCGGCTCTACCGCATCTTCGAGGGCACCGACGAGATGCAGCGGCTGATCATCTCCCGCGATCTACTGAAGGGCTACACCAAGCCCGGCCGGCTCGGCTGACAGGCGGGAGGACGCACATGACCACTCTGTCGCCGGCGAGCATCCTCGCGGAGGCGGCCCGCCGCCGCCCGGAGCACCGCGCCAAGCACAAGTACCCGCGCAGAGTCGAGTTCGAGGCGCTCTCCCTCGGCCCCGGCCACAAGGTCCTCGAACGTGAGCTACGCGAGCGGTTCGGGACCGTACGGTGAAGGTCTTCACCAGCGTCGACGACCTTGCCGCCGCCGTCGGCCAGGAGCTGGGCACCAGCGGCTGGATCACCATCGACCAGGATCGGATCGATCGCTTCGCCGACGCCACCGGCGACCACCAGTGGATCCACGTCGATCCCGAACGTGCCGAGTCCGGTCCGTACGGCCGCACCATCGCCCACGGCTTCCTCACCCTCGCCCTGGTCGCACCGATCGGCCAGCAGGTCATGAGCGTCACCGGAGCCCGGGTGACCGTGAACTACGGCCTGGGCCGCGTCCGGTTCATCAGCCCGGTGCCTGTGGGCGCCAGAGTCCGGGGCACGGTCACCCTGACGGACGTCACCCCCATCGACGGGGGCGTGCAGGCCACCCGTGGCGTGACCATCGAGATCGAAGGCTCCGACCGGCCGGCCTGTGTCGCGGAAAGCCTGGTGCGCTACTACCGGTAACGGCTCACGGGGGATCGCTGTCGAATCGACTGACTGATGCATCCGCCGCTGGCGTGCGGGGCCCGGCCGGGATAGGCCGTCCCAGCACGCCAGGCGGTAGGTCATGGCAGGGTGACGTAGGGCGCGAGGAACGCCCGGGCGCCGGGCGTGTCAAGCCGGTACGTCACGTTCGTGGCATAGCACGGCGTGTCACCGGTGATCGTCGTTGCGGCCAGCACCAGCTTGTCGTCGATCATGGCGAAGTTCGGTCCGCCAGAGTCGCCGTAGCAGGCACCGCCGTTGCCCTGCGGAGCGGTCATCGCCAGCCGGATCCACGCGGGGTTGAGGGCGTTGAAGGCCACGGGGGCCTTCATCCGCACGCCGCCGCCCGGGTGGGTCTGGCCACCGGGGCCGCGTCGGGCCTCCTGCGTGCCATAGCCGGCCACGGTGAAGCCGGTGTCGTTCAGACCCCGCGGGCCGAGTCGGTCGAACAGGCCGGCGGCCGGCAGGGTCGCCGGGGTGAACGTCCAGCGGGCCGCGACCTCCTTGGCCGGGAGCTGGATGACGGCGATGTCGTGCGGGTCGGAGGCCGGCCCGGGATAGGCGGGATCGCTGTGCGCCTTGCCCTGCACCCCTACCGCCGCCGCGACGGCCGACGGGGCGCCGGGGTGCGCGGCGGCCGCCGCGTCCAGCTTGGACTGCACGTCCTGGTCGAGTGAGACGTAGAAGTTCACGTTGTCGGGCCAGTCGCTCGTGCAGTGGGCGGCGGTGACGAAGGTGTCCGCGTCGACCATGGTCCCGGAACAGACCCAGTCCACCCGGTCCGGGGTCGACGGGTTCCCGTCGTTGTCCCACGTCGCTATGAGCGCGCCGACCTCGGTGCGCTCCGGCGCAGGTGTCGCGTTGTAGGAGTTGATGGCCGCGGCCGGCAAGGCCGCTGCCAGCGTCAGGGCCGAAACCGCCGATACCACGCCGGCTGTTCTTCCGAGGACGGATCGCAGGTTGGTGACACCCACATGAACCCCTTTATCTCAACCGCCCCATTGACGGTGCCACAGGGCATTAAACTCTTTTGCCGGTCCAAGCGGCACCCCACCGCGTGACTTGTCCGGCCCGAGGTACGAGCCCGCGCTCCCATAGCTCGCACGCGGCTTTCCCATGCTGAATGGACAGCCCTGGGACGGAGGCGAGTCCAGCCTGGACAATTCGCCGGCACCTGTCCTCTGTAGTGCGACGCCGTTGATCGCAGGTGTCATCGATCGCACCCGATTGTCAGCCCCTATCCGGAAAACCGCAGATCGAGGCAGTTCTCCCCTATGCATGCACTCCCGCTCCCCATTTCCCCTCTGGGCGGCAGCGGCGGGAGCACGCATAGTTTCCGGACCGGGAAGTTCCGAGCAAGCACGGGTTACCCGACGGAAGATTTCCGGCGGACTACTCAACGAGTAGTCCCAGGTTGCACAGACAGACCGAGTTCCCGATCCCCCCGGGTATAAGTCTTCTCCGAGTACTCCGCTTGGAAGCGGAGCATGGCCATCACGTGCGGGGGGTGTCATGCCTGGCAAGATCCATCTGGCCTTGGTCGTCACGTTGGGCGCGGGAGCGGCCGCTCTCGGCGTCGCCGGGGCGGCCGAGGCGATGCTGCGACAGCCCGGCTCACCGGCCGACGCCGCCATCAAAGACACCAATGGGAAGACCGTCGGCTCACTGCGCGTCGAGGACGTCCCTTCCGGCAAGTCCAAGATCACGGTTGCCGTGACCGGCCTGCCCGCCGGTTACCACGGCTTCCACGTGCACGCCAAGGGCCTCTGCGATCCAAAATCGACCGACCCGGCCACCGGCAGCCCCTTCTTCAGCGCGGGCGGTCACTTCAACCTCGGCTCCGGCTCCCACCCCGACCACTCCGGTGACCTGCCCCCCCTCCTGGTGGCCGCGGACGGCAGCGGCAGCGCGTCCTCTGTCACCGACCGCTTCCGGATCGAGCAACTCCTCGACCACGACGGCAGCGCCATCGTCATCCACGCCCGACCGGACAACCAGGCCAACATCCCCGACCGCTACCGGCAGGCCGGCGGCAAGACCGGGCCCGACGCCGAGACCCTCAAGACCGGCGACTCCGGCGGCCGCATCGCCTGCGGTGTGATCACCAAACGCTAGCCCTACTCGGCCGGGTACGGCCACGGGCGGCTGCGTCACGCCGGGGGCGCGGTCGAAGCGCGGACCACCAGTTCCGGCATCACCATGATGACCCTGCCGCCGGGCCCGGGGAGCAGCTCCCACGCCCGGCGGCCGAGGTCTTGTGTGCGAACCCTCACGGTGGTGAGCCGCGGGGACACCAGCCGGCTGAGTGAAAGGTCGTCGAACCCGGTCAGCGAGATGTCCTCCGGCACCGAGACGCCGATCTCACCGAACCGGGCCAGCACACCGAACGCCACATGATCGCTGAAGGCGATCAGGGCCGTCGCCCGCGACGCGAGGGCGGCGTCCGCGGCCCGGTAACCGTCGACGTCACCCGATCCGCACGGCACCTGGACGATCTCGAAATCCGGACCGGCCGCCGCACGCAGCGCCCGCTGCCGCGCCCGCTCCGACCACGCCCGCGAGGGGCCGCGCAGGTACGCGACCCGGCGGTGACCGAGTTCCCGCAGGTGCCGGCACAGCGAGGCGACTCCGGCCTGGAAGTCCACCACGACGGCCGGCAGGCTGTGGCCCCGCACGAGCCGGTTCACGCACACCAGCCTGGGTGTCTTGTCCGCGAGTTCGGCGAGTTGCCCGTGGGCCATTCGCGGCGAGCACAGCACCACGCCGTCCGTCCACCGGGACAGTTCCAGCGCGGCGTCGTACTCCGCGCCGGCGTTCTCACTGGTGTCCGAGACGAGGGTGCGGAAGCTCGCCGTCTCAGCGGCGTTGGTCACTCCCTTGAGCACCTCGGCGAAGTAGGGGTTGCTCAGATCCGGTACGAGGACCCCGATCGTGTGCGTGGCACCGCGCAACAGTCCCTGCGCGGCCGGGTTGGGCCGGTATCCGAGCCGATCGACCGCCGCACGGACACGCCGCTCCAGATCGGCGGAGACCGGCTTCGTGCCGGTCAGCACGCGCGAGACCGTCGCGGGAGAGACGGCCGCCGCACGCGCCACGTCGATGATCGTCGCCCGGGAGGACCGATCCCCCACCCTGGCGCGCACACTCCCCATGGCCGCATTGGACCACACGGCCGGGCTCACCCGGCGAGATGCCATCGGCCGTAGAGGCGTGAGCGGCGCCCGCCGGTTCGGCCTGGCTTCGGTCAGGATTCGTTTCCCCTTGCCGTTGACGAAACGGCAGGAAAAGGTTTTCCTCACTGAGGACGGTACGACGCCGCAGCGATCCGGTGAACGGCCCAGGAGAGCTCCATGGTGACCCGAAAGACCTTTCTCTCCAACACGGTGGAACCCTGGCGGGCCTGGTGAAACGGTCCCGATGGCAGACGGCCGCGCTGCCACTCCTGGGGCTCCTGGCGCTCCTGGCCCCGGTCCAGACGCCTGGCGCGCGCGCCGTGGCCACGGACGGTTGGCGGGTCACGGCGGAGCCGTTCGGGCTGACCTTCCTCGACCGGGGGCGACCGGTCACGGCGCAGGCGGGCGGCGCGCTCGCCGGTCCGGGCGGGCGGCTGGCCTACCAGGTCGGGGGGTCGGCCACCAGCCGGGACGGGGCGAGCTATCACCGCCTGACGAACCTGCTCTCCCGGCGTCAGGTGCCCGGTGGGACCTCGTACAGGGTGGCGACGGACGAGCCCGGCCGCACCGCCACCGTGGCCGTCACGCGTACGTCCCAGAGCGTGCGGGTGCGCTGGTCCTTCTCGCCGTCGAGCGGCGTCACCGCCGTCTTCGAAGCACTGACCGCGGTGACGTCCGAGCACTACCTCGGCGGCAGCTCCGCCGCCTATGTCGACCTGCGCGGGCATATCAGGGGCTGGAGCCCGGGCAAAGAGGGCAACGAGGCCGGCGACTACTGCCAGAACCAGGAACAGAGCGCGAGCACCTTCTACCTCAGCTCCGGCGGTTACGGGTTCCACGCCGCCACCGATCACGTGGGCCGCTTCGCGTTCCCGGGGGCGACGCAGGTGAGCGACGGCCCGGCCTGCGGGCGCACGCCTAAGCCGCCCGAAGGAGCCGCGGAGCCGTACGCCTGTCCGGTCGCCACCGCTCCGCAGGCCGACCGGGTGCAGATCTGCGTCAAGGACAGCGAGCTGGTCTACGACGTCTACACCGGGTCGCCCGCCGACGTCACCACGGCCTACTACCGCACGGTCGGGCTGCCGAGCCTGCCGCCACCGGGCCAGTTCGCGCTAATGAAATGGCGCGACGTCAACGCCGACCAGGCACAGGTGCTCGACGACGTCGCCCGGTTCAAGCAACTGGGCATCCCGGTCGGCACGATCTGGATCGACAACCCGTGGGAACGTCAGCCCGCCGGCAATACCCACCGGATCAACGGCAGTGCCTGCACGAACAGCGGAGAGTTCGACCCGGTCTTCTTCCCCGACCCCCAGAAGATGATCGACACGATCCACGCGCAGGGCGTGAAGTTCGGGCTGTGGGTCACGTCGCACGCCGGTACGCCCGCGGCCTCGCAGGGCGGCGGGTCCTGTGAGGGCATCAACGATGTCTGGGCGAAGAACGGCTGGCTCGTCCCCGGCACGAACTACATCGACTTCACCATCCCCGCCGCACGTGAGCACTACGTCGAGCAGCTCACCCGCGTGTTCCGGATGGGCGTCGACATGACCAAGGAGGATCGCGGCGAGGAGTACCGGCTGGAGACCGCGCGGTTCGCCGGGGGCTCGGGCGCCGAGTTCTACCTCCGCTACCCGGAGCTGTACCACGCGGCGGTCACCGAGGCGCTGCGCAAGGTCAACGGTGAGGACTTCCAGACCCTCGTACGGGCCGGCGCGCCGGGCACCGCGCAGAACACCCACGGCATCTGGGGCAGCGACAGCTTTCAGACCTTCACCGCCCTGCGGACCGAGCTGCGCTACGGCACGAGCGAGTCGCTGACCGGGCACTTCGCCTGGGGATCCGACACCGGGGGCATCGACCCGCAGGCACCGGCGAACGCGACCAACAGCCCGACGCCGTCGCTGTTCTCCCGATGGGCGCAGTTCAGCGCCGTCAGCCCGGTCTTCGAGGTGGGCGGTGCCGGGCTGAACGCGACACCGTGGAAGTACGATCCGGACACGATCCGGCGCTTCCGCGACGCCGCCGTCCTGCACTACGAACTGTTCCCCTACCTGTACGGGCTGGCGCGCGACGCGGCGCGTACCGGCGTGCCCATCATGCGGCCGGTCGGCTTCCAATACCCCGGCGACCAGGCCGCCTGGACGCAGGACCAGGAGTTCATGGTCGGCCCGGACCTGCTGGCCGCCCCGGTCACGGCCGACCGCGCCCAGGAGGACGGAGTGGCGGGCAGGCCCACACCGGTGAGCGTCTACCTGCCCGCGGGACGCTGGGTGGACCTCTACAGCGGCCGGATCGTGGACGGCGGGCGCACGATCACGCGGCCGGCGACCCCGGACGAGTTCCCGCTCTACCTGCGGGCCGGCGTGGCGATCGGGTTCAACTCCCGCGCCCTCGGGGGCTGGGACACCGACGACCTGTCCAAGCCGGGCATCGGCGGGTGGATGTACGCACCGGCCGCAGGCACCAGCCAAGTCATCGACCCGGACACCGGCCGGCTGTCCGCCTCCACCGCGAGTGGGCAGATACGGCTGCGGCTGTCCGGCGCCCCCGCGCAGGCCCAGGTGCTCCTGCCGGCGCGGAAGGCGCCCCGTTCCGTCACGGTGGACGGCCGCGCGCTTCCCCGGGCCCGCGACGTGAGCGCCCTGCGTGCCATGGACGGGGGCTGGACCCTCACGAGCGGCCCGTTCGGCGGGGTCGTTCTCAAGCTGGCGCCACGGAACGGCGGCGCGAACGTGCTGATCAGGTAACTCGAGCTCTGGAGGCCATCGTGAATGCCCACTGGTCAAGGCAACCGTGGTCGAGGCGGAGGATTCTGGGGGCCGGAGGTGTGCTGCTGGCCGCGTCGGCGCTCGGCGGCCCGGCCCTCGCCGAGGGTGATCCGTGGAGGCACGCGGACGCGATCCGGCACCGGGTGCGGCCCCCACGGCTGCCCCGCCGGGAGTTCCCGGTGACCCGCTACGGGGCGGCCGGCGACGGGACCACCGACTGCACCCGGGCGTTCCGCGACGCGATCACCGAGTGTTCGCGGCGCGGGGGCGGGCGCGTGGTCGTCCCGCCGGGGCGCTACCTCACCGGTCCCATCCGCCTGAAGAGCCGCGTGGACCTGCACGTGAGCGAAGGCGCCACGATCCTGTTCCGCACGGACCCGGCCGCCTACCTGCCCGCCGTCTACACCCGCTGGCAGGGGATCGAGTGCTACAACTACTCGCCGTTCGTCTACGCCTGCGGTGCCCGCGACATCGCGATCACGGGCAGGGGGACGCTGGACGGGCAGGCCGGGACGAGCGCCTGGTGGCCATGGTCGGGCAAGGCCCAGTACGGCTGGAAGCCCGGCGACCCCCGGCAGAACGACGACTGGGCGGCACTGCAGGACATGGCCGACCGTGGCGTCCCGGTCCGCGATCGCGTCTTCGGGGCCGGCCACCACCTCCGCCCGAACATGATCCAGCCGTACCGCTGCCGCAACGTCCTGATCGAGGGCGTGACGATCGTGAACTCCCCCATGTGGGAGATCCATCCCGTGCTCTCGCGCACGGTCCTCGTACGGGACGTGACGGTGATCAGTCACGGTCCCAACAACGACGGCTGCGATCCCGAATCGTGCGCGGACGTCGTCATCACCGACAGCACCTTCGACACCGGCGACGACTGCATCGCGATCAAGGCGGGCCGCAACGCCGACGGCCGCCGCGTCGACGTGCCGAGTCAGGACATCCTCATCGAGAACTGCGAGTTCCGCGACGGCCACGGCGGCGTGACCATCGGCAGCGAGATGACCGGTGGCGTCAGCCGGGTCTTCGCCCAGAACGTGCGGATGACCAGCCCGAACCTCGACAGTTGCCTGCGGCTGAAGACCAACTCCATGCGCGGCGGCCACATCCAGGACGTCTACCTCCGCAACGCCGAGGTCGGGCAGCTCGCCGTCGCCGCGATCCAGATCGACTTCTACTACGACGAGGGCCCCGGCCATCCGTACAACCCGGTGGTGAGCGGCATCCACGTCGAGAGGCTGCACGTGGGCACGACCAAGCACGTCCTGGACATGCGCGGCTACCCCGACGCCCCGATCCGGGACGTCACCCTCGCCCACTGCGCGTTCGACCACGCCTCGGACAAGGACGTCGTCGAGAACGTCGAGGGGCTGGTGCTCACCGACGTCACCGTGAACGGGAAACCGGTCACCGCGGCGGCCAGAGGTTGATGCCGTCGGGGTGGGATCGGCGGGTTCTCCCAGGGACGCGCGGCGGACCGGGTCGGCCTCCCAGCACAGGCCGGTGCCTCCGCAGCCACCATCGCATCGATCGCGGGTGTCTGCCCGGGCGCGCTCCTGCTCGCGGGCAGCTGGTGGTCTGTCGCGCGCGGCAAGGACAGCGTCATGAGCGACGACTGACCCGACGGGTGTGAGCCCTCGTCTTCGAGTCACCGATCGAGCCGGTCAGCCGTTCGCCGTCGAGTGCAGCGTGGCGGGCAGCGCACGGTGGCCATTGGAGATGAAGGAGCCCACGGGCTGGAGCTCGCTCGGCTGGACGGATAGCGCGAGATCGGGAAAGCGTGCGAAGAGAGCCGGCAGAGCGATCTCGGCTTCGAGTCGTGCCAGGGGTGCGCCGACGCAATAGTGGATTCCGTGGCCGAACGCGAGATGCTCTTTGTTGGGGCGGCCGATGTCGAAGCGATCGGCGTCATCGCCGTGCACAGCGAGGTCACGCCCCGCAGCGGCATAGGCGGCCATGATCGCATCGCCCTTATGGATGATCACGCCGCCGACGTCGATGTCCTCGACGGCGTAGCGCAGCGGCAGGTTCGCCACAGGCGCCTGCCAGCGCAGCGTCTCGTCGATGACGTCGTTCCAGGAACCGTGGCCGGCCCGGACGAGATCGAGTTGATCGGGGTGCGTGAGCAATGCCGTGATGGCGTGATCGAGAAGGTTGACCGTGGTCTCGTGGCCGGCCGAGATCATCAGGATCAGGGTGTCGACCATCTCGGCCTCGTTGAGACATGAGCCGTCCTCGTCGCGGGCGTTGATGAGGGCGCTGGTCATGTCGTTGCCGGGCGTCCTGCGTTTGAAGGCGACGAGGTCGGCCAAGATGGCGTACAGGTCGCGCCCATTGGCCTCTGCCTCCTGCGGGGTCGCGGAGGAGTTGAACACACCGTCAACGACCCTGCGCAGGCCCGGGCGCGAATTCTCCGGGATGCCGAAGAGATGGCAGATCACCTCGATCGGCAGCGGGTAGGCGAAGCCCTCGCGGAGGTCCACCTGCTCCCCGTGGGGAAGGGCGGCGAGACGATCGAGGAGATCATCGGTGATCTGCTCGATCCGTGGACGCAGGGCGGCGGTGCGGCGCGCTGTGAACGCTTTGGAGACCAGCGTGCGCAGTCGTCTGTGATCGTTTCCGTAGGCCGTGAACATGTTCTTCACCGACACCCAGATGTGCAGGGGCCAGTCCGCCGGGATCTCACCGTTGATCCACTTGGGCCAGTGCAGACTGGGATCCTTGGAGACCCGGGGGTCGGCCAACAGCCGCCTGAGCAGGTCGTGGCCGGTTATCGCCCACGCCACCACTTCGCCAGGGAGCTCCACCAGCGTCGCGGCGCCCCGTTCGTGGAGACTTGCCGCCTCGCCGTGGACGTCCCGTCCGGCAGGGTCGATGGTGAAAGGGAGCGGCTGTCGTTCCATCGGCTGTCTCCAGATGTCGTGTCAGGCCGGACGGGCACCGGTACTCGGGTAAGGCCAACACGCGGCGCGGTGAGGCCGCGGTGGAAGGGACCGGGCCACCACATCAGTTGGCCGGCGGACGGCCGGCCTCATGCCCGGCAGTCGGTCCAGGAGTTTTTCAGACGACGGATTAACGGGTCGGCGCTGTGCTGAACGTAACCGCGTAGCTCGTTCAGGTCCACCCGCGCCAGGCTTATCGTCCTTGTTCCGTTGCCTGGGGAATCGCGGTGAGCAGGCGTGCGACGAGGTCGAGGGCTTCGTCCACATCGTGGGCGAGGTACATCAGGTCGACGAACATGTCGGTGATCCCGGTCCCGGCCGCCATGGTCTCGAGCGCGTCCACGATCTGCTCCACCGTCGTGCCGGCGGCGGCGTTGGCCCGCAGCACCACCGGCAGGTCCTCGTCTCGCCCGGCCTTCCGGGCCGCCTCGCGGATCACCTCCCGCTGCCGGTTGACCCCCTCCGGCGAGAAGCGGCCGGGGATCGCGCCGACGGGAAGCCAGCCGTCCGCACGTCGTCCGATGCGGCGTAGCGCCGGCTCGGTCATTCCGCCGAGGTAGATCGGCGGCCGCGGCTTCTGGACCGGCCGCAGATCGACGTGCGTCTTCGGCACCGTCAGCAGATCCCCCTCATACTCCGCCGGGCTCGGGCCCCAGAGCACCTCCAGCGCATCCAGGCTCTCCTCCAGCCGGGCACCACGTCCCCGCCACGGAATGCCCGCCGCCTGGTATTCGTCCGGCGACCAGCCGATGCCGAACCCGGGAATGAGCCTCCCGCCACTGACGACGTCGATCGTGGTGAGCGAGCGCGCCACCACAGCGGGGGCATACCAGGGGAGGTTGAGCACGTTCGAGCCGAGCATGGCGCTCTTCGTCGCCGTGGCGGCGACCGTGAGCAGCGCGAACGGATCCAGGACAGAGCGGAACTCCGGCGGAACCGTGGTGCCACCGCCGTAGCCGACCACGGGCTCCACCGGAGCCAGCAGCCGGTCGCCCACCCACAGGCTCCACGCCCCCAGCCGCTCCGCCTCGGCCGCGAAACGCCCCACCTGATCACCCTGTGAAGCGAGCGCGCCGAACTGCGGCAACGCGAACCCAAGCCTGATCACATGCCCTCCCATCGATAACCGCCTCGACCGTACGAGCGATGGTGCCACCTCGTGTCAGCAGCATCATGATTTCTTTTGAAACGACAGGCGTGTGGCCGTCACCCATGCAAGGCGGCCGTACGCGCCCGCCGCACCCGATCCCATTGCAGCAACGCCGCGGCGGTGAGTAGATGCCACAGCGCGTGGCCTTGCAGCAGGCTGTGCGGACGGCACAACGGCGACCCGGTGCGTCCGGCCAGACCGGCCAGACCGGCTGCCAGCAAGGTGCCGACAAGTACAAGCGCCCCACGGCCCGGCACCTCGCGGCGGCGCCGGGCCGGCACCGCCTCCACCGCCGCGGCGGACAGCGCGGACAGCGCCACGATCGTGCCGCTGGACGCGGGCATGACGGTCACCAACAGGCCGGCGGCCGCGACCGCCATCGCGTACGCGGTCATCTGCCGATGGATCCTCCAGCCCCGCAGCAGCGCGAGATCATCCACCGTGATGAACAGCACCGCCGACGCAATGGCGGCGTCGTGGACGAACGCCGATCCGGGCCACTGCGGCCCGTGGTAGAGCAGACTGCCGACCCCGGTGCCGATCACCGCTCCCCCGAAGACCGCGCCCGCCACCCGGCCGGCCCGATCGGTCGCCGGACGGGTCGCCACCCACACTCCGGCGACGACGTAGGCCAGGCTGGCCAGCGAGTTCACCGGCTGGTGCAACAACCCCGGCCGCCACTCCTCACAGTCGCCGCCGCCGAGCGCCAGGCCCGCCTGCCGGTGGATCAGCATCGCCGCCCTCGATAGTCTGCGGAAAAACCCCTGACGGTAGGAGTGCCTACCCACGGCAGCCCGAGCATCCCGCCCCCATCCGATACGGATGATGCCGTCCGATCCGGACAACGGCATGACCGGAAGGCGGAACAGCCAAGCCCACCGCGTCAGGTCGCGTCGTCGCTGGGGCCTGTCGGCTGTTGCTCGTACAGCAGGCAGATGAGCAGCGCGGGGGTAGGGTGCGGAGCATGCAGGAGGTTCCGCCGGAGCTGGCCGGCCATCCGGACAGGCTCAGGTGGAACGCGAAGTACGAAGACGGCTCGGGCGCGTCGTTCGTCGCCCATCGGCTGGCCGTACGGGCATTGTCCATGCCGCTGCCGGACGGGCCGGTTCTCGATCTGGCGTGTGGGCCGTCGGGCGGCGCGTTGCTGGCGGCCGCGGCGGGGCTCCCGGTGACGGCGGTGGACATCTCCGAGGCGGCGCTCGCCCTGCTCGAGCAGGAGGCCCGGCACCGGGGGCTCAGCGAGCTGATCACCCTCGTACACGCCGATCTGGGGGAATGGCGACCGCAGCCGTTCGGCTATTCACTCGTGCTCTGCACCGGATATTGGGACCGGGCCGTGTTCGGCGCGGCCACGGGCGCCGTGACGGCCGGCGGCGTGCTCGGCTGGGAGGCGTTCACCGCGGACGCACGGCGCGTTCGGCCCCGCCTTCCTGCCGAATGGTGCCTGGATCCCGGCGAGCCGGCCTCCCTGCTTCCGGCCGATTTCACCGTTTTCGACCAGCACGACCTGCCGGACGTCCGGCGAGGCGCGAAAAGACGGCTGCTGGCCAGGCGCCGGGCCGGATCCGGGCCGGACAGCCGTCTCACCAGCAGCCCGTAACCGGCCTGGTGCCGAGGCGACTGGTCCAAGGCCCCTGCAGCGTCCCGCGCAGGGCAGGCTGATGGTCAATCGACCGGTTTGCGCTTCTGTGGGAAGACCGTCTCGCCGCGGGCGAGCATGGTGACGAACCGTTCGATACGACGGGTTCGGGTGTCGGGGCGCTTGGCGCCCGCGATCCGGTACAGGACGGCGTAGCGGTTCTGGCTCGTGAGGATGTCGAACATCGCCTGTGCCCTGGGTTCCGCGGTCAGTGCGGTGGCCAGATCGGCCGGCACCTCCATGCCCGCCTGACCGGCGTAGGCCGAGTCCCAGCGTCCGTCCGCCTTGGCGCGCTCGACTTCGGCCGTGCCCGCCGGGCACATCCGGCCCTCACTCTCCAGGCGTTCGACGAGGCCGACATTGCGTTTGGACCACGGGCTTCGTGCCCGGCGCGGGGTGAAGCGCTGGCAGTAGGTGGTCTCGTCCCGTCGCCGCACCTGACCATCGATCCACCCGTGACACAGCGCTTCCTCGAGCGCCTGATCGTAGGTGAGGCAGGTCGGTCGAGTCGTGCCCTTCTTGGCGAGCACCAGCCATACCCCGGGCGAGGTTTTGTGCTGTTCACTCAGCCACTCCCGCCACTCGGCGGCGTCGGCAACGGTCAGTTCCAACAGTTCAACAGCCATCGTTCATACCCTCACAGAACACCGACCGCATTCATATACCGATGGCTCGCGTGGGAGTAACTCGCTGACGCCGCGCCTGCGACGCCCCGTGCACGGCC
>DASYNF010000036.1:0-8570 GCA_036008685.1 Actinomadura sp.
CCGCGACCGTCCCGGGCGAATACCGCGCCCGGATCCGCGCGTCGTGGCGTGCCACGACCTCCGCCTCCGGGCCCGCCACCAGCCGGGCGAGGAGATCCCCGAGGTCGTCGTACAGTACGGCCGGATCGTCCGCCGCGACCTCGGGATAGGCACCGATCCTCGGCAGCAGGCAGTGGTTGCCGGTGACCATCGCCTCCAGCGTCGCGACACCGAGGCTTTCGTGCACGGCCGTGCTCACCTGCATGCGGCTGCGCCACAACGCCTTGTAGTAGTCGTCGGTCGGCAGGTCGTCGCCTTGGACGACCCGGCCCGGAAAGGCGCCGGCCAGCTCCCGCACCCGCGCCGTCCATGGTGAACCCATCGGGAAATGCCTGGTCAGCAGAATGCGGGCGGAGGTGTTCACAAGGACCTCCGCGGCGACAGCGAGAAATGCGCCCGGCCGTTTCGCGGCGATCGGCGCATGGTTGAAGACGACGGTCATGCGATCCGGATCCGGTGGCCGCCGGGCCGCGTCGATGCGCGGCAGATCCAGCGGAAGTCCCACGATCCGTACCCGCCGGTCGAGTTCGGCGGCCGCGGCCGCACTGACCGCACGCACATTGCGGATGAGAGCGTCCCGCATGAACCGGCTGACCACCAGCACCCGGTCCGCGGCCAGCAGATTGCCCAGATCGGCCCACCGCAGGTCCGGATATCTCTCGAACCGGAACAGGTCCGTCTCATCCCAGTGACTGCCATGCGTGTACGTCACCAGCGGACGGGGCACCGAGTCGTCCAGCACCCGTCGCAGATCGGCGGCGAACGGCCAGAACGCGTGAAAGGCCAGCACCGCGTCATAGGCGGCCGATGTCACCGCCCGCTCCACCCGCTCCAGGACCTCCCCGACCCAGGCCGTCTGCCGCACGGCGTCCGAGCCGACCACATCGACCCGGACATCGGCCGCACGCAACCCCGCGGCCAACGCGTCGGCGCAGGTCACCCCGAACCCCAGGGCATCGCTCGCCACCGCACGTCCGGTCTCGTCTCGATGCCGGTACGTCTGCACGAAGAGGATCCTCAAATGCCTCCTTCCGAAGGCGAACCAGGTCATTTAAACTCGCATGAGCGAGTTGAGGGAATCGCCTATGTCGATCTTTGACGACCTGAGCAGGCACAGACCCGCGGGGGCCCGCCTATTCGTCGATCGGCACAGTCCGTGTCGCGATTTCGCCACCGAGCTGAACAGCGATCCACCGCGACAGGTGATCCTCGCTTACGTCGGTGTCGGAGGCAACGGAAAGTCCGCTCTCCTGCGCACCTTCCAGAACCGCTGCGCCTTCCGGCTGCCCGCCGGGCAATGGCAGGAGATCCAGGGATATCCGGATGAATACTTCGTCGAGGCGCTCGGGCGCGCGCCTGACGCGGTCAAGGTCCCGGTCGCGTCCCTGGACTTCGGCGCGCAGCCCTCGGGAGCGAACCGCCCACAGGAGCCGTTGAGCGCGCTGTTCATACTCAAGCGGCAGCTCGCCGCGCACGGTGTCGGCACTCCGCGCTTCGACTTCGCGGCCGTCACCTATCTGCACCGGTCCGGCGCGGACGTCAAGGCGCTCATCACGGAACTGTTCCCCCGGTCGGAGCTGACGTCGGCGGCCGGGATCGCGGACATGTTCCTGCAGGTGCCGGTGGTCCAGCTGGGCACGGCCCTGCTCTCGTGGATGAACGGACGCCTCGACAACCTGCTGGAGCAGAAACGGCTGCGACAGCGGGTGCCCCATGACGTGGTCGAGGAGGTGCTCTCGCTGCCTCCCGAACCCGACCTGCTGGAGATCCTGCCCCGGCTGTTCGGCACGGACCTGCGCGCGGCGCTCACCACCGGGCGGCATCGGCCCGGCCGGATCGTCCTGCTGTTCGACACCTACGAGGCGGTGGCGGGTGAGGGCGAGCGGGCACGGTTCGCCGGCCTCGGCGGGCCGCGCTGGATCCGGTCGCTGCTAGGGAACCTGCCGCTCGCCGACGGCGTCCTGCCGGTGGTCGCCGGGCGCGTCGCACCGGACTGGCCGAAGGCGCTCACCGAGGCGATCCCCGAGCGCTACATACGGATCACCGCGCTCGGTCCGCTGCCCGAGCGCTTCGCCCGCCTGTACCTGACCGAGGCGGGTGTCCCGGAGGGCGAGCCACAGGACGCTCTGATCGGCCATTCGACCGTCGAACCCGGGCTCGTTCATCCACTGCTGCTCGGTCTCTCCACCGACGTGGCCCTCTCGGCCGGAGAACGGGGCACGCCACTCGGCCTCGACGACTTCCGCGGCAACGCCCAGCTGCGGGACCGGGAGCGCATGCTGGCGGCCCGGCTGCTCTCCCGGGTCAACGCCGAACTCGAGGAGGCCATCGCCGCGGTCTCCGCCGCGCGGTCCTTCGACCACCGGACCTTCGTCTATCTCGGCACCCATCTCGATTTTCCGGTCGGCCAGGCGGTTTTCCGGCGACTGGTGGGATTCTCCTTCGTCACGCCGCAACCGGGCGAAGAGCGATTCGCCATCCATCAGTTGCTGCGCCGGGCGATCGAGAACATCGCGCCGGAAGCGGTGCGGCAGGCCCACGAAGTGCTGGCCAACTACTATTCGACGATGCCACACGACGATTTCACCGGTCGGGTAGATCACGTTTATCACCGTGCGCGACTGGATCCCGCGGCCGGAGTGGAATTGTGGCTGCGCGAAATGGATCGGGCCCTGGCCATCAGCCGGTTCGACATGTGCAGATCGTTGCTCAGCGTGCTCGGCGAGCTGGAGATGCCCTCGGAGCCGGTGGCCGAGACGTGCGCCTACCAGGTGACTCGTGCCGAGATCGCGCTCGGCCGATGGGATGAGGCCGAGCAGCGGTTGCGGCGGCTGCCGGCCACCGCACCGCAGACCCTGCTGCTCAGGGCGGACCTGGCGTTCGTACGGGGGGACTGCGACACGGCGGAGCGTCTGGCGGCGGAGGCTCTGGCGGCGAGCCCGCCCGGGCCGGGCCGGCTGCCCTTCCTGCTGATGTCCGCGGAGCTGACGCTGTTCCAGGGCCGGTTCGACGAGGGCAGGCGGCTGTGCCAGGAGGGCCTGGCGATCATCGGCCCGGACGGCGACGCCAACGACGCCGTCCGCTGGCACACCAAGCTCGCCTCCATCGAGTTCTTCCGCGGGCGGATCGACGCGGCCAAACAGCAGCTCACGCTGGCGAACCAGCGGCTCGACTCGATCGCGGAGGCGGACCGGGATCGGGCCGCCGAGGCCGGCCTCCGGGTGGAGGAGGCGGTGGTCGCCGAGGCCGAGGACCGGCCGCTGGACGCCCGGCGCGGGCAGGCCGAGGCGTTGCGCATCCGGCGCGAGATCTCGAACGTACGGGGCGTGGCGCACGCGCTCAACGGCCTCGGCCTGGCCGCTCTGCAACTGGGCGAGCCCGCCGAGGCCGAGGAGCGGTTCCTGGAGTCCGCGGCGATCGCCCGGGACCTGGGTGAGGAGTTGCTGCTGGCCAAGACGACCCGGGGGCGGGCCGAGGCCGCGACGCTCGCGGGCCGGTTCGACGACGCCGACCGGCTGGTAGAGCAGGCGCTGGCCGGGTTCGAGCGGGCCGCGACCCCCTACGACGTGACGCACGCGCGGGTCACGCAGGCCCGGGTGCACCGGGCCCGCGGCGACGAGGCGGGCCGGCTGGCGCTGGTCGACCGCGCCCGTACGGAGATCGAGTCGGGGGGCTTCGGCAGCCTTTACGCACGGTGCCCGGAGATCCGGATCCCGGCCGCGGAGCGGATCGCCGCGGCGATGCTCGCCTTCGCCGCCGGAGACGCGCTCGGCGTCCCCTGGGAAGGCAGCGCACCCGACGCGATCGACCACGCCGCGATCCCCACCCTGCCCGCCACCCGCTGGGGCTGGCCGCGCGGCGCGACCTCCGACGACACCGCGCAGCTCCTGCTGGTCGCCGAGTTGCTGGCCGATACGGATGGCCACCCCACGTCGGAGCAGTTCATGACCCGGCTCGCCGACGCCGCCGAGGAGATCAGGGGCATCGGGCCGACCACCGGCCGGGCGCTGAAGCACTTCCGCGAGACGGGTTCCCTGCCCGAGCCCGACCCCGCGCAGCGGCCCACCAACGGCGCGGCGATGCGGATGCTGGCGGTCGGCTGGACGACCCCGGCGACCGACCCCGGGCTACGGCGAGAGCTGACCCGCATCCTGGCGGTCGGCACCCACCAGGCGCCCCAGGCCATCGGCGCCGCATGCGTGGTGACCGCCATGGGCTCCTGGGCGATCGAGGGCGTCGGCGTCGACGCCGTACTGGCCGCGGCGGCGTCCGAGGTCGAATGGGTCGCGCGGCACCACGCCGACCTGCCGCCCGTGCGCGCGGCGCTGGCCGGCGAATGGCGGCCGCCCACCGGGGGAGTCGACCTCGACGCCGCGCAGACCGTCGCCGCGATCGTGCACGTCCTGCGCACGGCGCCCGACCTCGCCGTCGCCCTGCCCCTGGCGGTGTCCCTCGGCGGCGACACCGACACCGTCGCGGCGATGGTCGGCGGCATCCTCGGCGCCCGCACGCCCGGCCGGGTCCGCGAGCTCGAGTGGCTGCCTCTCGTCGACTTCGACGAGCGCCCCGACCTCGCGGCCCGGCTGCACGAGCTCCGCCGCAGCCGGTACGTGCGATGAGAACGGTCCGGATCGAGGCGCTGGCCGCCGAGATCCGGGCGGGCCCACGGCCGATCGCCGTCCTCGCCGGAGCGGGGGTGTCCCGTTCCGCGGGCGTACAGACCGGCCAGGACCTGATCGGCCGCCTCGCGCGGCGACGTGGCGCGAATCCGGGCCGGGACCCGGTCGCGTGGTATCTCACCGCGACCGGCGGCTTCCCCGACTACTTCGGCATGGTCCAGGACTCCGGCACGGTGCGGGACCGCGGCACGGTGCGGGACTCCGGCACGGTGCGGGACCGCGGCACGGTCCGGGACTCCGGCACGGTGCGGGACCCAGGCGGGGTGCGGAACCCAGGCGGGGTGCGGGACGCGCCGGCATCGGAGGCGTTGCCGGGCGAGCTGTACGAGCGGCCGGCGCCGGCTCCGGCACACCAGGCGATCGCCCGGCTGGTCGCCGCCGGATGGGCCGGCCCGATCCTCACGACCAATCTCGACCGGCTGCTGGAACTGGCGCTGGGCCGGGCCGGGCTGTCCGTCGAGGCCGCCTTCGACCTCGACGCCATGGCCCGCGTGAAGCTGGACGAGCCCGTTCTGATCAAGGTGCACGGTGACTACCGGAACATCGGCATCCGGCACACCGCACGCGCTCCGCACACCTACCACCCGGTCATCGACACGCTCCTCGACCGGGTGTTCGCCGGCTTCGACCTGCTGGTCTGCGGATGGTCGGCGAGCTGGGACCTACCGCTGGGCGACGCGCTCCGCAGGACCACCGGCCGGCGGGTCTTCTGGCTGCAGTGCGGCCCGCCGAGCCACGCCGCGGAGCGGATCTTCGAGATCCGGAAACCGTCCATCGCCTCGGTGACGAGTTCGGACGCGGGTCTCACCGCGCTCAGCACGATCCTCCTGGATCAGGAGCGATAGAGCCCGTGGTCCTCGATGAAGTCCGCGACCGGAGCGGGGACCAGATGGCGGATCGGCTCCCCCCGGCCGACACGCTCCCGGATCAGTGTCGACGAGCTCACCAGATCCGAAACCTGCAGCAGGGTGACCCGGCCGGACGGCAGTCCCCCGTCATGCAATGAGTAACCCGGCCGGGAACAGACCACGAAATGCGCCAACCCCGCGAGGAGATCGGCGTCCCGCCAGGTGCTCAGGCCGGCCAGTAAATCGGCGCCGAGGATGAAGAAGAGCTCCACCTCCCGGCCCAGTGCCCGGCGGAGTTCCCGCAGGGTGTCGATGGTGTAGGTCGGTCCACTGCGATCGATCTCCATCCGGCTCACCGAGAACGCCGGATGGGGCTTCGTCGCGATGATGGTCATCGCCAGCCGTTGCTCGCCGGAGGACATCACGTCCTTCTGCCAGGGCCGCCCGGCGGGCACGAACACGATCTCGTCGAGGCCGAGGCGATGGGCCGCCTCACTGGCATTCAGCAAATGCACATTATGGATGGGATCAAAAGTGCCACCCATAATTCCCAGCCGTACGCCCATGACCGAGTATGGGCCACGAAACGGAAACAGGTAATTCTTATTGGCCCGCCCCCGGGGGCTTCACGGGCGATGGACCACCGGCGAATGTCAGCCGATCACCGCACGCAGCGCGCCGGGTTGGCGTCCAGTGAGGTTGTCCAGCGCGGCGGACGTGGCGTCGTCGGCGGGGAGGTAGACGACCAGGCGCTGATCGTCGGCATCAGGTAGCACGAGGGTCTCGTAGGCCAGCCGCAGTTCGCCCGCGCCGGGGTGCACCAGCCGTTCGACGCCTGTGCGTTGGGGAAGGCCGAGCGGGCCCTGCAACCGGTCGGCGAACGGTGCGCCGGCGGTGACGGTGAGCTCGTCGACGAGTTCCCCGACATGCGGATCGGCGCGGGAGGACCCGCTCTTGAGGCCGGCGACCTGCTCGTCGGCGACGCGGTCCCATTCGGGATAGGCGGCCCGAGCCCGGGCATCGGTGAAAACGAACCGGACGAGGTTGGGCGGCCGGCCGTCCAGGAGACCGATGGGGCCGGCGAGCCGCTCGTAGCCGGTGGTGAAGGCGAGCACGTCGCTCAGCCGGTTGAGCACGATGGCGGGAGCGGGCTCGAGCCGGTCGAGCAGCGCCCGCACGGTGGGGCGCACCGAACGGGTCGGCGGCTCGGCGCCCGCGCAGAGGGAGTGGCCGCCGGTCACCTTGGCGAGGCGGCGGAGGTGGAGGCGTTCGTCGAGGGACAGGCGCAGCGCGTCGGCGAGCGCGACGAGCACCTGGGCGGACGGGTGACGATCGCGTCCCTGCTCCAGCCGCGTGAGGTATTCGACGCTGACCCCGGCGAGCGTGGCCAGCTCGGCCCGGCGCAGACCGGGCGTACGACGACGGGCGCCGGCGGGAAGCCCCACATCGGCGGGCGCGACGGCTTCGCGACGGCCGCGCAGGAACATGCCGAGCTCGTTGTCGCTCACGGCCAGAGTGTACGGGCTCGTGCCGCCCCTGATCATGGCCCTGCCAGTGCCAGCCTCGGCCCGGCCTCCCTCGCCGGCGCCCGATCCAGCATGGTGGGCATGACTCCGGCGAGGCGGTCACCACGACCGCCACCGGGATCGCGACCCGCTCGCGCTCACCGGACCGACCGGCCGGACCGCCCCGACGTCTCCAGGTACGCGGGGCGGCCTTCGGACCAGAGATGAACCTTTAGAGGAGTTGGCATGGATCTTGGACTCGACGGCCGTACCGTCATCGTGACCGGGGCCTCCGGGGGCCTGGGCCGCCACATCGCGCGCGGGTTCGCCGCCGAGGGCGCCGACGTGGTCCTCACCTACCGCGGGTCACGGCCCGCCGCCGAGCACGTCGCCGAGCAGATCTCCAAGGAGGCCGGCGGGCGTGCTCTGGTCGTACGGTACGAGCTGGGTGACGCCGACGCGGCCCGCGCGCTGGCCGAGGCGGCGCTGGAGTGGACCGGACGGATCGACGTGCTGGTCAACAACGCGGTGCACTGGGGTGGGGACGCGCCGTCACCGGACCGCCCCTTCGAGGCCGTGCCCGACGCCGACTGGCTGAAGGTGCTCCGGGCCAACACCGAGGGCGCCCTGCGGCTCAGCCGCGCGGTCGCCCCGGCCATGCGGGAGCGCCGGTGGGGCCGGATGGTGCACATCTCGTCGAGCATCGCCGTCGACGGCATGGCCGGGTCGGAGTACTACGCGGCGGCCAAGGCGGCACTGCACGGTTTCAGCCGCTCGGCCGCGTTCGGGCTGGGCAGGGACGGCGACATCCTGTCCAACGTCGTCATGCCGGGCCTCACCCGGACCGACACCAACGCCGCGATCACCGAGGTGGCGGGCCACCACTACAGCGCGCTGGCCCCGATCGGCCGGCTGCTCGACGCCGCCGAGGTCGCCGGCCCCGTCGTCTATCTGGGCTCGGCCGCCAACACCGGCATCACCGGGCAGGCGATCACGGTGACCGGCGGGGCCTGACCCGTCGCGCGGCCCCTCGTACGATGACGATCTGGTGAAGGGGGTATGGCCGGGGCCAGTGATCTCGGGAGTTCGCATGGCGATCGTGTTCGAGCTGGTCGTCAACTATGGGCAGAACAACGACGCCGCCAAGGAGGCCATCCTCGTCACGGCGGCTCATCCGCCTCTCACCGCCGGACGTCATCATGTTCCGCTGCCCTCCGTGTTCGATAGAACTGTCGGATGGATGGGATCATCGAGGCCGAGTACCCGAACTTCCCGAAACCGGACGAACTGGCCGCTGCCGGGCCACGCGCCGCGAAGAACGCGGTCATCAAGCTCGCGCGTCCGTTGCCCGCCCACGAACTGGCACCGTTCTTCGAGCATGCCTGCCGGGAGTTCGCCGTGGCCGGTGAGACCGAACTGGCGGCCTGGTCCTTCGCGCAGGCACGTAAGGCCGAGAAGGTTCACCCGTCCGTACTCGATCTCGACCGGGTGCAGCGGGT
>DASYNF010000037.1:0-22874 GCA_036008685.1 Actinomadura sp.
CCCGGGGTTACGGGTCGGGGCGGAGGCCCATGCACCGGCACACCTTCTGCCCACAAGTTTTTCCCCTCAAGGCAAGACGCCGTGGCCTGGCTAAGAGAATCACCGCGGGGGAGTTCCACATGGCAGGGAGACGATCGCGACGGCCGGCCATGAATCTGTCAGGTCGGGAATCGGGGTCGTGGCGTATCGGGGACGTAGACCCAGGCCATGAATGGTTCGTGCAGGCGCCCTGGTATCCCGCCCCCAGTTGGGGGAGGCCCGCCAGGGCGCCTGCCGTCGCGCTTATTCCGGCCAGTCGGAGCCCTGGATGACTTCCACGAAGTCGCCGCGCTGGAATCCGGGGATGTAATGGGCGAGCACGTCTGCCTTGACGTTGCCGAACGTGGTTTCCGGCCGGTCCTTGATGCCCTCGGTGAATGCTTCAAGGATGCGGTTCTTGAAGTCCGGCCGGGGGTGTGCCGCGACCACGGCGGCACGCTGTTCGTCGGAGATGGCATCGTAGCCGATGCCCAGGACATCCAGTTCGACCCCGCGGGTCACCAGGGCAATCTCGGGGGCCATGTGCAGCGGAATCTCCGGGGTGGTGTGCAGTGCGATACCCGTCCAGACCCTGTCGGCCGCCTCGCCGGTGATCCCGTGGGAGTGCAGGAACCGACGGGCCTCGTCTGCGCCGTCGATCTCGAATCGCTGGTCGGTGCGGCGGTACTTTTCGGTCAGGCCGAGGTCATGAAACATTGCCCCTACGTACAGCAGTTCCGGGTCGAAATCCAGGCCCTGCTCGCGGCCGCGCAGCGATCCGAACACGAAGACCCGGCGGGAGTGGTCGAACAGCAGCGGCGATGCAACCTCGCGTACCAGTTCGGTCGCCTCCCGCGCCAAAGCGCTGTCGGGAATGTCCACGTCCGCGATTGATTCAGCCATCTTGTTTCCTTATCCTCTTCGGTCGGTAGCCTCCTCCAGCTTCGCCCGGCACGGTAGGGTGGTGCCATGTCCGTACGGCCACAAAAACCACAATTTCAGACATGACGCAGCGAGTGGGCTTTATCGTGTCCGACGGGGTGACGATGCTCGACGTGAGCGGTCCCGGCGAGGTGCTGCACCAGGCACTCCGGGCCGGCCTCCCGTACACGTCGGTCCTGGTCTCCCCGCGCGGCGGCAGTGTCACGGCCTCCTCCGGGCTGGTGGTGGCGGGCACCACTGCGGCGGCCGACGCCGGGCCCCTCGACACGGTTGTCGTCGTCGGTGCCGACCGGCTCACCGAACCGGACCTCGACGACGAGCTGTTGGCTGCCGTCTGCACGCTCAGTGAGCCGGCGGGGCGGGTTGCTTCAGTGTGCACCGGTGCGTTCGTGCTTGCCGAACTCGGTCTGCTCGACGGCCGCCGGGCAACCACCCATTGGCGGCATACCGAAACCTTGGCCCGCCGCTACCCCCGAGTGCACGTGCAGCCGGATGTCATCCAGGTCCGGGACGGCCGGTACATCACCTCTGCGGGCATCACCGCGGGAATCGACCTGGCGCTGTCGCTGGTGGAGGACGACCACGGGTCGGAGTCAGCCCGAGACATAGCCCGCGAGCTGGTCGTGTTCATGCAGCGCCCGGGCGGGCAGTCCCAGTTTTCCACGGCCCTTGCCATGCCGCCGGCCCGCAGCAGCCTGCTGCGGTCGCTGACCGCAGCAGTGCACGCCGATCCGACGGCCGAGCACACGCTGCCCGCCATGTCCGCGGCCGCAGCGGTCAGTGCCCGGCACCTGACCCGCCTGTTCCAGGCGGAGCTGGGCACGACGCCGGCCCGCTGGGTTGAACGGGTCCGCCTCGACCGGGCCCAGCAACTGGTGCTCGATGGCCACAGCATCACCGCAGCGGCCGAGCACAGCGGGTTCGGCAGCGACGAAACCCTCCGCCGCGCTTTCGGCCGGCACCTGGGCATCACGCCGACCGAATACCGGACGCGCTTCGCCACCACCAAGCCGTCCCTCATCCAATGACGTCACCGCCTAACCGCTGACACGCACCCGCCGGATCCTGTAAACCGGCGGCGCGACGGCCGGTTTGGGCTGCTTGCTCGGTCAACCGTTAACGGTAGTCCGTGGCCAGAGTGTCGTTGCGGAGGAGGCCCCGTTCCAGGAGGGAAATCTTGGAGGGGCATTGGCCAAGTTCGCGGGTTGCTGTCGTGATGGTGCAACCGAGTGTGGTGCGCATTTGGCGCAGTCGGTGTTGTTTGGGGCTGCTTGGGGACTGGTGATCTGGCGGTAGATTTCCCGGGCTGCGTAGCGTTTGACCCTTCTATGACGTCTGTCAAGCAAGAAGGGTCTGCAGCTCCCGGAAGATGGGGCGGGCTGTGTAGCGTTTCAGGACGCGTTTGATTTCCCGGTAGGTCGGCCTCCACCGGTCCGGCGTGCTGCATAGAGTCCGGTGGTCTCGTCGCGGACCATGCGGAGTTTCACGATGATGTCCAGGTCCATGTTCAGCTGCCGGTCGCCGTGGTGGTTCAGCCGGTGCCTCACTGTGTTCCCGGAGGATGCGGGCACCGGGGAAACGCCGGCAAGGGCTGCGAAGGCCGCTTCGGAGCGTATCCGGCCGTGGTGCGGGTTCAGTCTTGCAGAATCGTTTCCACCAGGAGGAGTTTGTCCGGTATGACCTGCGAGGCCCGTCATTCCGGGGCCGGTCCATTGCGGAAGGGGACGTGGGCGGGGTGGGATCGGGGGTCTGAGGCAAAAAGCGGAAACCTTCCAGGGATTGCGCGAGAGAATAGCCTCTGCCTAGGATCTCTTTGTGTGCAAGAGGCACACGTGGACCTTGCCGACTCGCCAGATGGCAGGAAGCCCGCATCGACGTCGAGGAACGTGCCATCAGTGAAATCGTGGGAGAAGCGTTTATACTCGCGAGGTTCTAAGCACTGCTCCCGCCCGCGACACGGTTCTTGTCACCTCATCTGGAGCGCCTTCACCGCCCACGACGGAACCATTCCGCAGGCACCTTGCCGAGCCCGCGGCAGCATGATAAATAAGGGATTCACACATCATGAGACATCAGATACTGCTCGACGTTGACACCGGCCGGGACGACGCCCTGGCCATCATGTTCGCGGTGCGACATCCTGACATCGATGTTCGGGCGATCACCTGCGTCGCGGGAAACACCGATCTGGAGAATGTCGTCGGCAACACCATGAAAATTCTCGATCTGGTTGACGCTCCGCCCATCCCTGTGGCACTCGGCGCACGACGCCCCCTCATCGAGCCGCCCCGGGATGCCTCCTGGATCCATGGCATGCACGGACTTGGAGATGTGGAGCTGCCCGTCAGTGACCGGAGCGCCGAGCCGATCCATGCTGTCGAGTTGATGCGGCAGTGCCTGCTGGAGGCCGAGGAACCGCTGACTATTATTGCCCTGGCGCCCATGACCAACCTCGCGCTGCTGCTGCGCATGCACCCGGAGGTCTCCGCCCGGATCAAGCGGATCATCTTCATGGGCGGATCGGCCACGATCGGCAACGCGACGCCAGTCGCGGAGTTCAACTTCTGGCATGACCCGGAGGCGGCACACATCGTGCTCACCAGCGGAATCCCGCTGACCATGTATGGCTGGGACATCCTCTGGGGGATGAGGACCAGTGCCGAGCAGATCGCGGAGCTGTGTGCCTCGCCCAACCCCATCCGTCAGACCGCCGGTCGTCTGCTCGGCTTCAAGGTCAACGACCCCTCGACCGGGTCGGTGGTTGTCTACGATGCCATCGGCGACGCCGGCGTCCTATGCTTCCTGGTTGCGCCCGAGGCGTTCACCATCGAGCGCTGGCCGGTGCAGGTGGTGTTGTCACCCGGCGCCGCGCGTGGACAGACCCTCGTCGATCGCCGCGACATGTCCGGAGAGGACGCGGTGCACAACCCGTCGGGTCCGATCCCCGTGATCGACGTGGTCAGCGCGGCCAGCGAGTCCGAGGTGCTCGCCAGGTTCTTCGACACGCTCGGGAGAAGTGAAGCGCGCAGGTTCGATGCCGCTGCTGTTTGAGTCCGGAAGGATGAACAGCACGCCGAAGAAAGATCGATCCTGCTCTTGGAGGAACGAGCTGTGTGCCTAGTGCTCGAGCACCCGCGGAGCACCCCGCCGCGACGGCCGCCGTGCCCGCAGTGGGCCAAGCAGGTTCCTGAGCCGTCGGCAGGCCGGCCTCGCCAGCGGCGCGGCCTGGAGCAGATGGACCCGGCGCCGCGAGTCAGGCGGTAGAGCAGCCGGAGGTCCCGCCCGTGGCGCGGTAGGCAGCCGGGCGGCAGGCTCTGCCCCTCGTGCCACTCGCCGGCCAGCTGCGGCAGGTACTCGTCCAGCTCCCGGCCGAGGAAGTCCGCCTCCTTTTCCGCGGCGGGGCCCTCCCGGGGCTGCGCCAGGCCTCCACCCCTGCAGGCGGGGGATGCAGTCACCGGAATCGTTTCTATTAGGCTGCGTCTGGCCGGTATAGCCGGCGCCCGGCCCGTCATTCCGGGACGAATCCAGTTACTGAGCTAGCCGGGGCGACGTGGGACCGGGGGTCGGAGCTCGCAAAGCAGAAACCTTCCAAGGGTTGCGCGGGAGTAGTGCCTATGACTAGGATCACTTTGTGTGCAGACGGCACATGATGGCCCCGCCAGCTCGCCAAGGTGGCAGGAAAATCTCCCACCGACGTCAGGACCGTGGCCTCAGTGAAACCCCTAGAGAACCGTTTATATTGGACAGGTTCGATGGCGCCCCTGGACCTGCCGTGGGGGCGCCTGAGAAAGGGCGCGACTCGCCCCGGCGTGCTAGGCACTGTGGCGCCGAAGACGTCGACGCCGGGCGTGGCGCGATCGGCGCCGTGAGCGCTCAGCCGGGGGCTGCCTTGTGCGGCCAGCAGCCGAGCGCGTGGCAATCTGCACAACCTGTTCTAAAGAAGCGAACACAGCCGAGGAGCACAAGATGGCACTGAAATTCTGGGTAACGACCCCGTTCTTCTATCCGGACATGACTCGACCTTGGTCGGAGGTCCTGGACAGCATGATCAGGATCGTCGACGCCGCCGAGGAACTAGGGTTCGAGGGAATCACGATCAATGAGAACCAGTTTCAGAACTACGTGAGCAACCCCTCGGCGATGATGTTCGCAGCAGTCGCCGCGACGCGCACCAAGCGACTGAGGATCGTGCCGGGTGTGGTCGTTCTGCCGGCGTACAACCCGCTGTTGGTTGCCTCAGAGATGAGCCTGCTGGATCATCTCGCGCCCGGTCGGATTGGCATCGGTGTCGCGCGTGGTGGTAGCCGGTTTCAGCTCGACCGCCTCGGGGTGAAGCCGGAGCATCAGCGCCCGCTCTACGAGGAAGCACTAGGGATCATCCGCCGGCTGTTCACCGAAGATGACGTATCCCATGATGGCGAGTTCTTCTCGTTCCCGCCGACCACGTTGGTACCGAAGCCGGTGACCCAGCCGCATCCGGACATTTGGGTCGCATCACAGAGCACAGACGGGGTTCGCAAGGTCGCCCAACAGGGCCTGAACCTGATCACGGCGCCGAACTACGGGAACTTCGAGCCCTACGGCGACCTGGAGGAGTTGCTCGCGAGCTACAACGACGAGATCGCTAAGACCGGGCAGCCTCGGGGTGAGGTCATGGTGCTCCGCCACACCTGGGTCGGCCGCACCGAGGAGGAGGCGCTGGAGTATTTCGACGACATCGTGAACGAGTACAACCACTACATCGCTCTCGTGAAGGGTGAGGGCACGGTCGAGACGCGCGAGGGCCGACTCGCCACCCGTGACGTGGGCGAGAGCCGCGACTTTGTTACGCGCGGGAAGATGCGGCCCACACAACACTCCATTTCGAAGGACAATCTGTTCGAAAAGTACGCTGATCCGGTCCTTACGACCCCTGATCGCATGATCGAGCGGTTCAAGACCTACGAGGAGATGGGAGTGGACCACCTCGCGTGCCTGGTCGCAAACGGTATGCCCACTGACGCGGTCATCAAGAACATGAAGATGATGGCGGCGGAGGTTCTGCCTGCTTTCGCCGAACAGAACCAGCCCGCTTGACCGACCTGGTTCCTTCCCCGAGCGGGTGGAGGAGGCGGGCGCCTTTCTCGGCCGCGGCGGGTGCCCTTCTGGACAGCAAGAGGAGATCAACAATTGATATATGAGATGCGCGAGTACGTTCCGATGCCGGGGCGGCTCGGAGACGTCGTTGACCTGTTCCACACAGTCGTCATTCCACTCTTCGGCAAGCACGAGATGGAGATTTCACAGATGGGCTGCACCAGCATCGGCGACAACTCCTACAACGAGTTCGTCTACACGATGCGGTTTTCCAACCTTGCCGAATTGGAGCGCAAGTGGGGGGCATTCCTTGCTGATCCCCACTGGGCGTCAGCGTTGGCCAGCCGTGAAGTGAGCGGCCCCCTCTACCAGTCCATTCGCAGGCGGATCATCGATTCCACACTCTTCGACCAAATGCTGGGCATCTCGGATTGATCACCCGCCATCCGCAGCCCTAGTCGATCCTGGAAACGGGCAACAGGTATGCGATTCAGTAACAGCTCGATCGGTAACCAAGACAATTACAAGCACTGCCACCATAAGCAGACGGAGGAGGACACTACCCCATGACGAAGCAATTGCGTAAAGCCCCCATTGCGAATTCGGGGAAGTTCTATATTGGCGGAAAATGGGTCGACCCGTCGTCAACAGCCACGATCGACGTGATCGAAGCAGCAACGGAGGAGCTCTACTTCACCGTCGCCGAAGCCCGAGCAGCCGATATCGCACGAGCCGTGGAGGCAGCCCGTCGGGCGTTCGACGAGGGCCCATGGCCACGGATGTCGCCGAGCCGGCGCGCCGAGTACCTGCGAGCGATCGCCCAGGCCGTGGCCGAGCGGACCGAGGATCTGGTCCAATTGTGGCCACGTGAGTCGGGGATCCTCGCCAGCGTGGTGCCGACCGTCATGGAAGAGATCCCGGCAGCCTTCTCCTATTATGCGGATCTCGCTGATCGGTACCCCTTCGAGCAGGCGGCGCCTACCAGCTCGGGCGAAGGCTTCGGCATGATCGTCGGGGAGCCCGTGGGAGTCGTCGGAGCGATCATCCCCTGGAATACGCCGATGCCGCTGATCGCCTACAAGCTCGCCCCGGCGCTCCTCGCCGGATGCACTGTGATCCTAAAGGCGTCGCCCGAGGCACCCGGTGCTGCGTACGTGATGGCGGAGATCGCGGACCAGGTCGGGCTTCCCGAGGGTGTCGTCAACGTGCTCACCGCCGATCGGGAGGCGTCCGAGACGCTCGTGCGTGATCATCGCGTGGACAAGATCTCCTTCACTGGTTCAACGGCGGTCGGAAAAATGATCGGCGGGATCATGGCTGACCGAATCGGGCGATACTCACTTGAGCTGGGAGGCAAGTCCGCAGCTGTCATCCTCGAGGACATGGACCTCGCCGAGGCAGCTGAAAACCTGACCAGCGCTGCCTGTTTCGTCTCCGGCCAGATCTGTGCGTCGCTGACTCGTATCGTCGTTCCGCGCCATCGGCACGACGAGATGGTCGAGGCGCTTGCTGACCGCTTCTCCCGAGTCAAGCTTGGGAATCCGTTCGATGCCAGCGTTGGGATGGGCCCGTTGGCCACCCAGCGACAGCGCGAGCGGGTCGAAGGCTACATCACGATAGGTAGAGCTGAGGGTGCGACCGTCGCTACTGGAGGTAGACGACCCAAAGACCTCAACCGAGGATGGTTTATCGAGCCAACGGTGTTCGGGAACGTCGACAACTCCTCGAAAATCGCTCAGGAGGAGATCTTCGGGCCCGTGATGTCGGTCATCCCGGCGGTGGATGAGGAGGACGCGATCCGGATCGCCAATGACACGGTGTTCGGGCTCAACGCGGCTGTTTTCACTCACGATGCCGACCGGGCTCGAGAGGTGGGCAGACGTCTGCGTGCCGGGACCGTCGGTCAGAACGGCAACCGGGCGGACTTCGGGATCGGGTTCGGTGGGTTCAAACAATCCGGCATCGGCCGTGAGGGCGGCGTCGCAGGTCTGCTCCCGTACCTGGAGAACAAGACAATGGTCTTCGACGAGAAGCCCCGTTATGCCCCCGACTAAGTCCGAATCGGAACCCATAGTGAGCAACTCCAGTGAGGTGGGCGCCGCCCGATGCCTCCATGTCTTCGACATGGACGGCACCCTCCTCCGAAGTACTGCCACCATCGAGTTGGCCCGTCATCTGGGCCACCTCGAAGGGGGGCAGGAGATCGAGGAACTCTGGTTCGAGGGGAAGATCACCGACACGGAGTTCTGGTTGCGACTTCTCGACATGTGCAAAGGCGCAACCGCTGCTGACATCGACGAGGCCTTTGACAACGCACCGTGGATGGCCGGTATCGCGGAAACATTCGCAGATATCCGTTCCCGCGGCGAAGCGGTGATTGTGATCTCGCAGTCACCAGCGTTCTTTGTTCGCGGACTCGAACGCTGGGGTGCTCACGAGACCTATGGCTCGGACGTGGAACTGGGCCTTCCGCTCTCGGAGTCCGCCACCTTGCTGTCGGAGACGAAGGTCACGATCGCCGAGTCAGCTCTCGCCATTCGGAATTTGAGTGCGCAGCAGTGCGTGGCCTATGGGGATTCGTCGAGTGACCTTGGCCTTTTCGCGACGTTGCCGCACACGGTCGCGGTGAACCCGACTCCACAACTGGAGGCGCTGGCAGCGACGCGGTATGTGGGGGCCGACATCCGCGAGGCGTACGCGCTAGGTCGCCAACTGATCCTAAGTCGAACAGAGAGTATGTAACGTGAAGGAGTTCAAGGTAGATGAGCACTTTTAGATCGTCAATTAAGGTTTTGTTCGTGGGAGAGTCGTGGACCAAGCACACGATCCACATGAAAGGCTTCGACCAGTTCCACTCGACGGAATATGAGGAGGGTGCCGGAGTTTTCCTCGGGTGCCTGGATGACGCAGGCTACGAGGTCACCTATGTCCGCGGTCACGAGATCACGTTGAAGTTCCCCCGGTCGGCTGAGGAACTCGACGAGTTCGACGTGGTCGTGATCTCCGACGTCGGATCCAACTCCTTCCTGCTGCCGGACGAGACCTTCCTGCGGTCGGAGGTGTCGCCGAACCGGCTCGGACTGGTGGCGGACTTCGTGCAGCGGGGTGGTGGACTGGTCATGATCGGAGGGTATCTTTCCTTTACGGGGATAGACGGCAAGGCGCGATATGGTATGAGTCCGCTCGCCGCTCCTTTGCCGGTGACGATGTTGCCGTACGACGACCGCGTCGAGAGGTCGGAGGGAGTTGAGGTGGAAGTCTGCGAGCCAGGGCACCCGGTCCTCGGGGGGACGCCGTCCGAGTGGCCGCAGCTGCTCGGCTACAACAAGCTCATTGCGAAGCCGGATGCCACTGTGATTGCGCGGGTAGGTGCGGATCCGATGCTCGTGGTCGGCGAGTACGGTCGAGGCCGGACGGCCGCGTTCGCCTCCGACCTGGCTCCGCATTGGGCCCCGCAGGAGTTCCTGGAGTGGCCGCACTATGCCGGAATGTGGACGTCGATGCTGTCCTGGGCCGCACAGGTGCCGGCGGCACGGGCGCTTGCGGACCAGGCATCGAGGGTTTAGTCGGAGTTAACGTGACACATTCGAATCAGCGGCGCCCCACGATGAAGGACGTCGCAGCGCACGCCCAGGTATCGTTGAGCACAGTCAGCTATGTGCTCAACGACACCGGGCCGGTCGCGCCCGCGCGTCGGAGGCGTGTGCTCGACGCCGTGCGGCTCCTGGAGTATGCGCCCAACGAGTCGGCACGCAAACTTAAGCGTGGCGGCCCGTCGACGATCGGGATGGTCGTACCAGACCTGACCAACCAGTTCTTCGCTATGGTCACCAAAGGGGTGGAGGAAGCGGCCTCGTCCCGGGACGCCTTGGTCGCCCTGGTGGTGCCCACAGCGGGGAAGCTGCCCGAGGAGAAGCAAGTAGAGCTGCTGCGCAGCCAACGCGTTGACGGGGTCATCTACCTGTCCGGGACCGGTTCAATTCCTGCGGCGATCTATGACATCGCCCGATCTGGACCCGTGGTACTGGTCGACGAGCAGATTCCTGGATCAGGGCTTCCTGCTGTCGTCTCCACTGCCCGCAAAGGGGCACGCGAGGTCGCTGCCCACGTCCTCGCCCAGGGACATCGCCGGATCGCGGTGATCAGCGGCCCACCCACCCTGTGGACGGCGCAACAACGCCTAGCCGGTTATCGCGAGGCATTCGCCGGAGCGGGTATCGACCCCGACTCGGTCCCGGTCCTTGCCGGGGACTACGAGCACGAGTCCGGACACAAGTTGGCGGCCCAGCTTCTCTCCGCGGATTCTCGGCCCACAGCCTTGATCTGTGCCAATGATCTGCTGGCGGTCGGAGCGATGGAATGTTGCCGTGAGATGGGATTGCGGGTGCCCACTGATGTGAGCATCATCGGATTCGATGACCTGCCGCTCTCGGTATTCCTTACGCCACGGCTGACCACCGTGCGTCAGCCGGCGCATGACATGGGGTTGCAGGCCGCGTCCATCCTGTTTGATCTGCTGGACGGCTCCGAGGTGGACGCGATCTCCGAATTGCCGACGACCTTGCAGCTGAGAGAGTCGGTCGGCACTCCCGGGGACGCGGCATGAAGGGCCGGCTCTTGGTCATCGGGGCGCTGAATGTGGACCTGGTGGTCGCAGCGCCCAGGCTGCCCGGGCCTGGCGAGACCGTTGTGGGGCCCGACTTGCAGCGTCACGGCGGAGGCAAGGGGGGCAATTCGGCTGTTGCCGCGGTGCGCTCCGGCGCGGACGTCCGGTACGTCGGCGCCGTCGGAAATGACGATCTGGGGATTGGTGCACTGGCTGAGCTGCGTGCCGAAGGGATCGACCTCACCGATGTCGTGATCAAGCCTGGATGTGCTACCGGGGCGGCTCTTATCGTCGTAGATTCGTCCGGTGAGAACCAGATCGCCGTAGCGGCGGGTGCCAACGGGTCGGTGACACCCGAGGACGTCAGTGCCGCGGTGGCGCGTGCGAGTGGGTGGGCGGGATGCGTTCTGGTCAGCACGGAGATCTCGGCTTCGGCAGTCGCCGCGGCCGTCGAGGCCGCAACATCGCAGGGGTTCCTGTGTGTGCTGAATCCGGCTCCCGTTGAACCCGGCCTGCGCGAACTCCTCGATCTGGCGCCGATCATCACGCCGAACTCAAGTGAACTGCGGGATTTTTACCACCTGCTCGGAGAGTCCGGCAACCCATCGGTCGAGGTCATGGCGGCGAGGGTGGCAGCCCATTCCCGGGCTCCTGTTGTTGTGACCCTGGGTGGGGACGGGGTACTGGTGTGTGATCCTGACGGGTCGAGCACTCGGGTGCCGGCTGGTTCCGCACGTCGCGTAGTCGATACCACCGGGGCCGGCGACACCTTCAACGGTGTGTTCGCCGCCAGCTTGGCAGCGGGGGAACCGGTTATTAGTGCGGCTCGCCGCGGCGTGGCGGCCGCCACATTGTCGGTTGAGTCGACCGGGGCACGGACAGGCATGCCCAGACCATCGATGATCGAGGCCGCACTGGCCGAACGCGGATAGCGCGGGTCCTCGCTTCTGCAATGCATTGCAGCGTCGACGTAATTAGAAGTTTTCTACCCATGTTTGTTCATCAATGGTGTGAAAGTGAGGCTACAGGTGGGTCAACAAGTCGCTGATCGGTCAGCGGATGTGACGGTCAGGTTGGACGGACGCGTAAGGCTCCGGGGAGTGATCAGGGCATGACCGCATCACTCCAGGTGGGTTCTCAAAAGCGACTTATGGTCTTTTCCGGCCGGGCGAACCAGCCCCTGGCGGGTGCCATCGCCGACCTGCTCGAAATCGAGCTCGGCAAAGTGACTCTCAAGACGTTCTCCAGCGGGGAGGTGTACAGCAGGTTCGACGAATCGATCCGAGGCGCGGACGTGTTCATCATTCAACCCATGTGTGCAAACCCCGTGACCGGTATCAACACAAACGATGCACTCCTCGAACTGATGGTGATGGTCGATGCTGCCGTCGGTGCGAGCGCTCACCGCGTGATCGCGGTGACCCCCTGGTATGGGTACTCTCGTCAGGACAAGAAGTCCGCTCCACGCGAGCCCATCTCGGCGCGCATGGTGGCGCACGCTCTCGAAGTGACGGGCGTAAACCGTGTGTTGACGATGGACCTGCATGCTGGCCAGCTGCAGGGCTTCTTCAGTATTCCGGTCGACCACATGACGGCCCTGGGGATCCTAGGTGACTATTTCGCCGGCCTGGACGATGATCTCGTCATCGTCGCCCCGGACGCGGGACGCGTGAAGCTTAACAAGCAGTTCGCCAACCAGATCGGTGCAGGCCTGGCGATTCTGGACAAGGAACGCCCGCAACAGCAGGTAGCCGAAATCAATACGGTTATCGGTGACGTCCGCGGGAAGACCGCGATAGTCATCGACGACATCATCGACACTGCCGGGACGCTATGCGCGGCAGGCGAAGCGCTTAAGCGCGCTGGTGCACGACGACTGTTCGCCGCGGCGACCCATGGCGTCTTCAGCGGCCGCGCATTCGAAAACCTCGCGTCGTCGCCGTTCGAGCGGATCGTCGTTACGGACACGATCCCGCTCCGCGCCGGCGCCCCCTCCAATATCGATGTGCTGTCCTGTGCCCCGCTGCTCGCGGATTCGATCCGCCGGATCTTCACCAACGACTCGGTGAGCGCGGTCTTCGGCGGAAAAAACCATACCTTCTGAAGAGGATCGCAAAAATGACAGTTTTGGAGGCCTTCCGGATGCGGATCAACAATGAACTCGTCGAGTCGGAGTCCGTGACGCCGTACGGCCCGGCGACGGGGTGCACCAAGGACATCCGTCGGGCTCGCCGAGCCGCAGCCGCCATCGAAGCGGGCTCGGTGTGATGCCCGGTGATATCGCCATCGAAGGCGGGCTGGTCTGGTCAGGGCCGCATGAGCATCATCAGCACGGTCTGGTCTATATTCGGGCCGGGGTTGTGGTCCACGCAGGTCCCGCCGGAGAAGGCATCGTGCCGCCGGGCACCCCTCGCCTCGACGCGACCGGGTGCACCGTCCTCCCTGGCCTGATCGACGCCCACGTTCATCTGACGACCAACTCTGATCACCACAACGTGCTTCCGAGCGACACATTCCGAGGGCAGGTGAGCACGCCCGGAAAGCTCCTGCACGGGCAGCGGAACGCCCATCGGGCGCTTGCCGCGGGATTCACGACCCTGCGAGTCATGGGACATCGGGGTGTCGGCGAGATCGAGCTGCGGGATTTCATCGATTCTGGTCTGGTAGCCGGACCACGGCTCGTAGTCGCGCCGTGGTGGATCACCATGACCAACGGTCATGGTGACCTGTTCTACCCGCCGTACACTCCGCGGAAGCGGTGGGACACCGCGGACGGTGTGGAAGAGTGCCGCAAGATGGTGCGGCTCCAAGCCAAGGAGGGCGCGGACTTCATCAAGGTCATGGCCAGCGGAGGAATGTCGAAAGGCGAGCAGCCACACTGGCCGAATTACAGTGTCGCGGAGCTGGCCGCCATCGTCGAGACCGCCCACGATTTGGATCTCCGGGTCGCGGCCCATGCGCTGTCCCCGGAGGGCATCCGGCGCAGCCTCGCGGCAGGCGTCGATTCCATAGAGCACGGCTCGTATCTGGATGAGGATACTGCGGCCGAGATGGCCGAGCGGGGAACCTTTCTTGTGCCCACCCTGTCCTTCAATGACTGGTGCCAGCGCGAGGGAACCGCCCGTGGTCTGACCGCCCAGGGGGTGGCCGACCTCCGGGAGGCCCACGACCGCACCCTCGAGTCGTTCGCACTGGCGCGTGAGGCCGGGGTCAAGGTGGTCATGGGTACCGATTCCTCGGGGACCCTGTGCCCGTTCGGTGCGCATGCGCGGGAACTCGAACTCTACGTGAAGCATGGCATGTCGGCCGACGAAGCCCTCGCCACTGCTACTACGGCCGCGGCCTCGCTGCTAGGCCGACCGGATCTCGGCTCACTGAGGGCAGGGGCTGCAGGAGATGTCGTCATTGTCGACGGGGACGTCCTCAGCGACGTCAGCCGCCTGGCTCAGCGGTCCAACATCAGACACGTCGTGCGGGCTGGACGCGACCTCAGCGCGTATCTGCGCACCACCTCGGAGATCCTCGACCTTCACGCGGAGGAGACTGCCACTCACTCCGACAGGCCCTGATCCACTGCCGACACCCTCGGGGGCCGGCACGGAAAATTCGATGAACTACGGTCCGAACCACAAGAACAAGGAGATTACGAATCATGGCAATTATTGAAGCGACATTCTTCGACACGCGTTTTGACGACGAGACGTTCAACGCAGAGATGGTGGAAGCCATCACACAGGCGGTTGCCTCCGTGCTCGGCGAGGCTGCGGGAAACGACACAACGGTCATCCTGCACGGAGTTCCGCGGTCGCGATGGGGATACGGCGGAAAACTCCTGGGCTGACAGAAGCTAGATGCTGGAGTAGTCGGCTAGGAAGGACCCGGCGCGTCCTGCAGCTGCTGGCCGACGGTACGTTCGACGGCCAGCGCGTGAAGCCGGTTCTGGAAAGAAATCTCCTCGCGGTGCGTCGGGAAGTCGCTCGTGCCATAGTGCGTGAAGGGGTTCGCGGCCCTGCTGTGTGCGTGGTGTCTAGGCATCCGGCGCTCTCAGGAGGCACGCGTCTTGCTTGCGGCTATGAGGGGGCCGGCGTTGGCCTTCAACCTGCCCGGAGACCCGTGGCGTCTTCGCCGTCCTCCCGGTACAGGGGTTCCCTCGGATCGTTGCGGGTCTGCCGGCGGTGGTCTTTCTGGGCAAGCGGCGTGGTTCTGCGACGAGCCGGCCTGCGGCATCGGGTCGTTCACCGAGGCCACCGACCAGGCGCGGCCCGGCCGCGTGCACCCAAAGGCGCGGCTGCTCGGCGCGTTCGTCGGTGCCGTGGTCGGCTCGGGCCGTGCCGCCGAGGCGGCCGCGCCGCACACAGGGTCTCGTGGCGACTGGCCCGGTCAGCTCTGGCATGGCTGCGGCAATGCTGCCGGACGTGCACGCCCTAGCCCTGACGCGGCTAGGACTCAATGAGTACCCGTACCGCTCCGTGCGCTGGTTCCGCGCCGAAGGGTCGTCCCGGGCGGGTGTGGAGCGAGCCGTGGATGAGCCGGATCCTAGACCTAGACACTGGCTGCCTGCTCATCGTGGACGGCGGCTCGGGGCGAGACGGTCGTGACCGATCCATCGGCGGGGTTCCGCAAGGCCCGGCGGATAGGGCTGTCACCGTAGTCTCCGTCGACACGTTCCACCTGGTCTTCCTGGTGGACCATGCGGGTCATCGAGGCGCGGCAGCGCCCGGGCCAGGAGCCGGGGTCCGCCGCGGACGGGCGGTCGACCTGGGTGGCTGGCGTCTGTTCCTGCGCCTGGGCCCCCTAGTCGGCAGTCTTCCCGTGGTCGCCGACGCTTGGCCTGGTGCAAAACTCGAACCGTTTCTATTTGGAGTCGGCCACGTTAATTCCTTGCAATATCAAGCCAAATCGGCCACCCGGCTGTCTATTGACATCCGAACTCGAATCGATAATGATTTGTGTCTTAGGACACACTACGGGGCGAATGCCTTAGATAATCCCTTGTCTGCGGACGCCCGGCCGACTGGGTCGAGGGCTGTCGGTCCGAAGGAGGAGCAAGGTGCAAAAGCTCTGCATCAACACTGGTGGAGTCCGGGTTCCATCACAACTCATTCAACAAGGAAGGCTGTTTGCATGGCTCTTAGCGGGGAATTCGACAACCTGATCTTCAACACCGACAACTACAAGCACTGCCACTACCCGCTGTACCCTCCCGGCACCGAGTACGTCTCGAGCTACATTGAGTCACGCGGCGGCGAGTACCCGGTCACGATGTTTGTCGGGCTGCAGGCCTTCCTGCGGGAGTACCTGATGCGCCCGATCACCCTCGAGGACATCGATTACGCGGAGAACGCGGTCCGCGAGCAGGGCATGCACTTCAACCGGGAAAACTGGCTCGGCATCCTCAACGACCACGGGGGATATCTTCCGGTCGAGATCGAGGCTGTCGCTGAGGGCACTGTGCTTCCTTCGAAGAACGTGCTGGTCCAGGTGATCAACACGGACCCCAAGTACTACTGGGCCAGCAGCTTCTTCGAGACCGCGCTTCTCCGCGCGGTGTGGTATCCGACCACAGTCGGCACGATCAGCTGGCTGGCCAAGCAGGTCATCAGGACAGCGCTCGAGCGCACCTCCGACCATCCAGAGCTGCTACGCCACATGCTGCACGACTACGGAGCGCGCGGGGTCAGCTCGCAGCAGTCCGCGGCGCTGGGCGGGCTGGCGCACCTGGTGAACTTCAGCCAAAGTGACACCACGCCGGGCATCATCGCAGCCAAGAAGTACTACAACGCCGTCGCACCATCGAACTCCTGCCCGAACTCTGAGCACGCCGGCTTCACGGCCTGGGGTCGGGACCACGAGGTCGACGCCCTGCGCAACATGCTCAACGTGCACCGCGACAGCGGTGCGTTGCTTCTGCTCACCGACACCTACGACCACGAGAACTGCGTCAAGAACATCATTGGCGGCGAACTCCGCGAGGAAATCCGGAACTTCCCGGGGATGGTGGGAGCGCGGCCGGATTCGGGTGACCCGGTGCAGGTGACCGCTGACACGACCCAGTGGCTGATGGAGGCCTTCGGCTATGAGACGAACTCCAAGGGGTTCAAGGTCCTGCCTCCCTTCATTCGTGTGGTCCAGGGTGACGGCATCACGTTCGAGAGCCTGCGGAATGTGTTAGCCGAGTTGGAGCGCCGCGGGTTCTCGACCGAGAATGCCATCTTCGGCATGGGCGGCGGCCTACTACAGCACTGCAACCGGGACACGATGAACTTCGGGCAGAAGGCCAACGCGGTTCGGATCAACGGAGAATGGCGTGACATCGCCAAGTCGCCTAAAGGCGCTGACTTCAAAGTCTCGAAGGCAGGGCGACTGGCGTTGGTCAAGGTGGACGGTGAGTACCAGACCGTTCCGCACGACTCGGTTTCCACCGAGGAGAATCTACTCAAGCCGGTCTTCCGCAACGGCCGTCTGCTCAAGAAGTGGGACTTCAGCGAACTCATCGCCAACAGCGAAGCAGAGGTGCCCGAGTCCTACTACGCCGGCGTCGTCGCACCAATGCCGACGACCAGCGAAACGCTGATTGCCAGTGAGCCGACCGAAAAGAGAGTCCTCACCGGGCTCTCTTCTTAGCCCGCTGGGGGCAGGTCTCCTGCCCGATCTCCAAGCAACCAGTGTGCGGAGGTCGGGCAGGAGACTGCTACCAGCAACGACACCTACAAATGGAGAAGCGGCGTGTCCACAAATCGAGGGACATCGTATCCACCGCCTTCTCTGGGACAAACTGAGGAGTGGAAGATGTCGGACTTCAAGGAACTTGTGCGTTCCGTCTGGGACGCTGCCTGGAATCATGGCAACCCCGACGCCCTGGATGCCATCGTTCATCCGGATTACGCACTGGAAAACGCGGAGTCCGGAAACACCTCGGGTCTAGCTGAGCTGAAAGTGGAGGTCCGCGAAATGCGGGCCGCAATCCCCGACCTGCGGACGACAGTCGACAAGATTGTCGTAGACGAGGAAGACTTTGCGATTTTCTGGTCGGCAACCGGGACATTCTTGAACCCCCTCGGCGACGTTCCCGCGACCGGACGCAGCCTGCAGACCCGCGGCTCCGTCCAAGGAGTCCTGCGTGAGGGCCGAATCATCCGCGAGCGAGTCACCTGGGACCTCAGTGACGATATGCTGTCCGATCTGGGGGCGCCCAGGCTGCGGTCCGCATTCGAGCCGGCCCGCCCGCAGGCGGGCTCGGGCGAACCCACCATCGATGCACTCAAGGAGTTCAACCGCAAGTTCGTGACCGGAGTGACCGTGGTGACAACCACCGATTCCGGCGGCCGGCCGCGGGGGCTGACGCTCAGCGCCTACACGCCCGTGTCGCTGGATCCGCCGCTCGTCGTCGTGTGCGTGCAGAAGACGTCCTCCACCTATCCTGCGCTGTTCGAGTCCGATCACCTCGGCATCAACATCATCGCCAATACGCAACGGGCCGTCGTCGACAAGTTCGCCACCAAGACCGATGACAAGTTCGCCGGTCTCGATTGGCATGCGGGACCGGCTGGGTCTCCGCTCATCCGCGGGTCGGCGGCGTCGATGGAGGCGGAAATTAAGGAGCGCTTCCAGGCTAAGACACACGCGGTGTTCGTCGCCCGAGTCACCCACCTGGAGGTCTCGGACCTCGACCCGATGCTTTATGTTTACATGTCCGGGCAGTTCTACGATGGTGCCTCGCTCAAGGAGCTCTGAACCGGTCCCGCATTCGGGCCTCCGGAAGGTGTCGAGGAGGCGTTCGCGCGCTGACCGCAAGGACCAGCGCGAAGGGGCGCCTGTACCTGGCCGCCCTGACGGTGGAGGCGGTTGGACCCGACTGCATGAATCATCGATGACACCGGGTTCAGGAAGGAAGGCGCCGCCTCCGCCTAGGTTGCCCGGCAGTACTCGGGCATGCTGGGCAAGGTCGGCGACTGCCAGGTCGCGGTGTCCGCGCATGCAGCCGGCGACGCGGCCTCATGCCCGCTGGGCATCCGCTCTGCCGGTTTACGACTGGAAGCGGTGCCGGATCCGGCACCGGAGCCTCCCCGGCCACTTTGGCTCCGGGCGGGCCCTGCCTCCCGCAGATTCCAAGCGGTCCGGGGCAAGACCGGCATCACCTGAACCCTTGGCCGGTCTTTTCACATGACCGTGACCCGGACCACCCGCAAGAGAAGAACCTATGAGCATCACACACGCATCCGACCTCGCAGCCTGCACCAACACGCCGGCCGCCGCTGCCCCGCACGAAGTTGTGGCTATCGTCCTCGAACACCACGGCCATATCGCCTTGCTGAAAAGGAGCCAGGCCGTGGGGCACGACCAGAACCTCTGGCACTGCATCACCGGATACCTCGAGCCTGGAACCTCACCCCGGCAGCAGGCACTCAGGGAGCTCTACGAGGAAACCGGCCTGGGACCTACGGACCTCTCCTGTCTAGAAAGCCGGGCTCCGCTCATCCTCACAGACCACACAGGCAGCCCATGGCTAGTGCACACATTCAAGGCGGTTACCTCCCGACGCCGACTCCGCCTCAACGAAGAACATGTTTCGTACCGCTGGACGCGCCCTGCCAAGGTCAGCCGTTTCAGCAACTGCGTCGAGTGGCTTGGTCTCGTACTCGACGCAGCCCTTTAACAGGATCAACACCGGGAAAGGACGCACCATGGAACCGGCCCACGAGGAAATCCCGGAACCAACAGACCACTGCAAGGCTTCGGTGCCCTCGGCGGGCGACGTCGTGGAATTGCACCGACACGGCACGGCTTTTCGGGTCGGAGCGGTCGAAACGGTCATGCCCGATGGTACAGGGCTCTGGCTGGCCTCCCACGGCCTCGACCCCCGCGTATACGTGCCTTCCATCGAACACGGAGTGGAAATCTGGATCCGCCCCGAACCGGAGGAAGGCCTGGCCCTGCCCGTCACGTCCAATCTCACCCCCATCCTGTCATGAGAGGTTTTCCCGTGTTTGCCCAGAAACCCGACGTGAACGACGTCGACGAGGACGCCCTCGAAGTTCATCCGCCCAAGACTGTTGCAGCAGGGGTCAAAGCGGTGACGGTCGCGTTGGAGCGCGGTCTTTCACAGGCCGGGCTCGGTCGAACTGTGCGGTCAATGCTGCGAATCAACCAGAGGGACGGATTTGACTGCCCCGGGTGCGCATGGCCGGAATCGATCACCGGGAAGAGAAAACCGGCGGAGTTCTGCGAGAACGGCGCGAAGGCTATCGCGGAGGAAACCACCGTCCGCACGGTAACCCCGGAATTCTGGGCGCAGCACTCCATCGCGGATCTGGAAGGCAAGAGCGAGTTCTGGCTGGGCAGCCGAGGCAGGATCACCGAACCGGTCGTGATCCACCCCAGCCAGACGCACTACTCCCCGATCTCCTGGAAGGACGCATTCGCCCTGATCGGCGAGCACATCAACGCCACAACCCCGGCCCGATGCGTGTTCTACACCTCGGGGCGAACGGCGAATGAGACTGCGTTCCTGTACCAGCTCTTTGCGCGGAGTCTCGGCACAAACAACCTCCCGGACTGCTCGAATATGTGCCACGAATCCTCCGGATTCGCACTGAACCCCACAATCGGAGTCGGGAAGGCAACGGTCTCCCTGGAAGACATCCACAACTCCGAGCTTGTCCTGGTCATCGGCCAGAACCCCGGCACCAACCACCCCCGTATGCTCTCAGCACTGGCCGAGTGCAAGGAACACGGCGGCAAAGTCGTCGCCGTGAACCCGCTACCGGAGGCCGGACTGCTGAACTTCAAGGACCCCCAGACGGCCGCGGGTGTCGTCGGGAACGGCGTCTCAATCGCCGACGAGTTCCTCCAGATCAAAGTCGGCGGCGACCTGGCCCTACTCCAAGCCCTCGGATACCTTCTGCTTGAAGCCGAAGACCGCAAACCGGGCAGTGTCGTCGACCACGACTTCGTCGCCGCGCAGACCACCGGCTACGCCGAATACCGTGCCGCCCGCGCCAACATCGATTGGACCGCGACCGAAGCCGCGACCGGCCTGACCCGTACTCAGATAGAGAAGGTCGCAGAAATGATGATCGCCTCGAAGGCGACCATCATCTGCTGGGCCCTCGGGCTGACGCAACAACCACACTCAGTCAACACGCTCAAAGAGATCATCAACCTGCTGCTCATGCAAGGGAACTTCGGCAAACCTGGTGCCGGAGCTTGCCCCGTGCGGGGGCACTCTAATGTCCAGGGCGACCGCACCATGGGCATCTGGGAGAAACCCTCCGAACAATTCATTGCCGCCCTCGAGGCTGAATTCGGCCTCCCGATGCCCCGAGAGCACGGCTACGGATCAGTCGAAACACAGCACGCACTCGAGGCCGGGGAAGTCGACGTTTTCGTATCAATGGGCGGCAACTTCCTCTCCGCCGCCTCAGACACTGCAAACACAGAGAAGGGACTCAAGCGCACCGGGCTCACCGTACACGTATCCACCAAGCCCAACCGCTCCCACATCGCCCACGGTCGTACGTCGCTGATCCTGCCCGGCCTGGGACGAACCGACGTCGACGACAAGCACGCCGGCGGACGCCAGTTCGTTTCGATCGAGGATTCCATGTCCGTAGTGCACTCCTCCCAAGGGCGCCTGCTGCCCGTCTCCGAGCATCTTCTAGCCGAGCCCGTAATCGTAGCCCGCATGGCCCAGGCCACCCTTGGCGATGACCACCCGATCGACTGGCGAGCCATGGCCGAGGACTACGACGTGATCCGCAACCACATCTCACGCGTTATCCCCGGTTTCGAGGACTACAACCGGCGCGTGCGCACCAAGAACGGCTTCGTCTTGCCCAGCCCGCCCAGGGACACCCGCACATTCGCCACCGATATCGGCAAGGCGCGTTTCACTGTCAGCCCGCTGGAATACCTTCAAGCCCCGGCAGGGCACCTGATCCTGCAGACACTACGCAGCCACGACCAGTACAACACCACAATCTATGGCCTAGACGACCGCTACCGCGGAATCTCCAATGCCCGCAAGATCGTCCTCGTCCACCCCGAAGACCTCGATACCCTGGGCTTCACCGACCGGGAACTAGTCGACGTGGTCTCCACCTTCAACGGCGACGAGCGCCGCGCCGAGGACTTCCGCGTCATCGCCTACCCCACAGCCAGAGGTTGCGCCGCAGCCTACTTCCCCGAAGCCAACGTCCTGGTCCACAAGGACCTCGTCGCCCGCGAATCCAACACCCCCGGCTACAAAGCTGTCACCATCAGATTCGAAAAGACCTCACGCTCACACCCCCACCAACTTCGATCGGAATGCTAAACCATGCCAACCTCTGTCCTAAACGAAATTGCGCTCCTGAAAGATGTCCCCACAGGTCTACTGATCGACGGGCTGTGGCGTCCTGCTGCCTCAGGCGAGACCTTTGATGTTGAGGACCCGGCGACGGGCAAGGTGCTGCTGAGCATTGCGGACGCTTCGGCCGAGGACGGCGCGGCGGCGCTCGATGCCGCCGTGGCCGCGCAGGAGTCCTGGGCCAAGGTGCCGCCGCGTGAACGCGGGGAGATCCTGCGCCGGGCGTTCGAACTGGTGACCGCCCGCGCCGAGGATTTCGCCCTGCTGATGACCCTGGAAATGGGCAAGCCGCTGGCCGAGGCCCGCGGCGAGGTCGCCTACGGCGCCGAGTTCCTGCGCTGGTTCTCCGAGGAGGCCGTGCGCGTGTCCGGCCGCTACTCGGTCTCTCCGGACGGCAAGTCCCGGCTGCTGGTGACGAAAAAGCCGGTCGGCCCGTGCCTGCTGATCACGCCGTGGAATTTCCCCCTGGCGATGGCGACCCGGAAGATCGCCCCGGCCGTCGCCGCGGGCTGCACCATGGTGCTCAAGCCCGCCAACCTCACGCCGCTGACCTCCCAGCTGTTCGCCGCGGTCATGCAGGAGGCCGGGCTGCCGGCCGGCGTCCTGAACGTCATCCCGACCACGAGCGCCGGCGCCACCACGGGCCCGCTGATCAAGGACACCCGGCTGCGCAAGCTCTCCTTCACCGGCTCGACCGAGGTCGGCCGGCGCCTGCTCGCGGACGCCTCCGGAACGGTGCTGCGAACCTCGATGGAGCTCGGCGGGAACGCCCCGTTCGTGGTGTTCGAGGACGCCGACGTCGACGCCGCCGTCGCCGGGGCGATGATCGCGAAGCTGCGCAACATGGGCGAGGCCTGCACCGCGGCCAACCGCTTCATCGTCCAC
>DASYNF010000038.1:0-1688 GCA_036008685.1 Actinomadura sp.
AGGCCACGCTCGTGCGCCTCCGACACCATCGCCTCATCGACATAGAAGCGGAAGCCCGGGTCGCCGATCTTTCCGTTCTGCGGGAAGCCGTACACCGGAGACAGCGCCCTGACGCCCGGGATGGCGGCGGCGGCCTTCACGAAGTCACCGCCGAAGTCGTCGGCGTCGATCCCGCCGAGCCACGGCGAGGCACCGGGCTTGCCGACCTGGAGGAAGTCGTAGTTGGTCAGCGCCACCAGCGGCCAGGCCGGCGCGAGCCGGTGCATCTCCTTGAGCGCGCCCCAGTCGAAGGACTGGATGGTGACCTGCTTCTCGATCCCCGAGGCGTGGATCTCCTCGTGCACCCGGCGTACGAACAGCTCGCGCGGCGCGGTCTGCTCCGGCGCGCCCGCCTCGACCTTGGTCTCGATGTTCAGCTTGACCTGCTTGGCGTGGTGGCTCTTGACGAGGTTCAACACGTCCTTGAGCTCGACCATCCGGAAGCCCTTGACCACCTCCTGCTCGGGGAAACCGGGCAGCTGCTGGTATCCGCAGTCCATGGTCTTGATCTGGGCCAGGGTCAGGTCCTTGATGTACTTGCCGACGTACGGGTACATCGGGTCGCCGGGCGTGACCGGCCCGGTGTCGCGGCACTTCTGGGCACTGATCTGCCGGTCGTGGTTGACGACGACCTTCTGATCCTTGGTGATCTGGGTGTCCAGCTCCAGCGTGCTGACTCCGAGGCGCAGGGCTTTGGCGAAACCCTCCAGCGACTCCTCGGTGGTCATGCCGAGGCCACCGCGGTGGGCCTGCAGGTCGAAGTGGGTCTTCTGGGGCGGCACCATGCCAGGATTGCCGGCCGTTGAGGCGTGGCCGGCGGTTGGGGGGACGAGCGCGGCGAGCGCGGGCACCATGGCCAGGCTCGCCAGGACACGACGTACGGACATGGGGGGATGCTCCGTTCGGTTCGCTGTGGCGTGGCGACGCTAGTCCGCCGGCCCCCCTGTTGCATGGCCTCGGTCTGATGGGGTCGTGAACGTTCGTCGAACGTGCCAATGCCGACTGTGGCCAATCGAATCTCCGGCTGGACGGCCGTCGGTAGCCTGCCGGCGACACCGTGGCGCGGGCCTGTGCCACCCATCCGCGCGCATGCTCGGAGGTATTCGGAAATGGCCGAACTCACCGCTGACCTGTTCGTCTCGCTCGACGGTTTCGCCTTGGGAGTGGGGGCGGGCCCGTACTTCGGCTACTCCGGCCCGGAACTGGACGGCTGGGTGCGCGACGCCCTAACCCAGCCTCACCTCGTGCTCATGGGGCGCGTCACCTATGAGGCGATGGCCGGCATCTCGGCGTCGGCCACCGACGAGGTCGGCACCGGGATGAACGAGCTGCCGAAGGCGGTCTTCTCCAACACCCTTCAGGAGCCACTGGCCTGGAACAACACCCGGTTGCTGAAGGGTGATCTCGCCGCGGAGATCCGCGAGCTGAAACGGCGGTCCGATGTCCCGCTGCGCACGATCGGCAGCATCACGCTGGTGAAGAGCATGATCCGGCTCGGGCTGGTCGACCGGCTCAGGGTCACGTTCTTCCCCCTCGTCCTGGGCGACGCCGGGAGGGAGCCGATCTTCGAGGGCTATCCGGAGATCCGGCTGGAGCTGGTCCACTCCAAGATCCTCGACTCCAGGCTCCTCGTACTCGAGTATTCGCCC
>DASYNF010000039.1:0-14476 GCA_036008685.1 Actinomadura sp.
ACTTTGCCCGACTGGGCCACAACCCGGACTGGCACAAGGACCATCTCAATATCGAGGCCAGGTCCGACGTGATCAAGTCGTACGAGGCCCTGGTCGTCCCCGGCCTGCTCCAGATCCCGGAGTACGCACGGGCCCTCATCGTGGCCGCAGGCGAGTCCGATGTTGACGGCCTCGTGGAGGAGCGAATGGCCCGACAGGTCATCCTCACCAGAGAGCCGCCGCCGATGCTGTGGGTCCTGCTGACCCAGAACGTCCTCGACTGGCCGGTGGGCGGCCCGGAAGTGATGCGAGCACAGCTCGCACGACTACTGGAGGCGTCAGAGCAGCCCAACATCGGTATCCGGGTGGTCCCCAGAACGACGGGCGCGCATGCCGGTTCGAACGGGAGTTTCAAGCTCCTGTCAGGCCCGGCCGGGGAGTTCGCCTACACGGAATCACCCGGCGGGGGACGGCTGGTGCCGACCGTCGCGGAGGTAAAGACGTTTGCCCTAAGGTACGACCGGATCGGGATGCACGCCCTCCCCGAGGATCAGTCGCGGGACATGATCAGGCAAGCCATGGAGGCCTTGAGATGAACCCTGTTTGGCGCAAGTCCAGTCACAGCGGTGGGCAGCAGGGGGACTGCGTCGAACTGGCCCGCCTCGGTGCCGAGGTCGGGGTCCGGGACAGCAAGAACGTGGCCGCCGGGCACCTGACCGTCTCGGCTCAGACCTTCGGCACCCTTGTCGCCCGCGTCAAAGCCGGTGAGCTCGAGCTCTGAACCCGGCCAGAACGCCCCAAGGCCCGCCTCTCCGCTGTAGCGGAGGGACGATCCTTTCCATGGCGGACGGCGCGGGCCGAGTCCTCCGCCGACGGCAGGGCGCGATGCTCGGTCATGGAGCCTGAGGTTCAACCCCCCAGACTCGTACAGCAGCAGAGCTCTCGGATCCACGAGGTCTTATGGGCTCTCTCGCGCGAACCCCAGTACGGGCTCTTGGATGACGATCTCCGGAGGCTCGGGTTCCTGGGGTCGGGTCTCAGATAGCGATCGGGAGTGTTTCGATCCAACAGTCGGCGACCTTTGGGGCGATCTGGGCTTGAGCGTCCTCGGCATCTGCCTGGGTCAGGAAGACACCGGCTCCTGTGATGTCAGGTTCGCCTCGTCGGTCCACCCGGGTCATGACGACATAGACCCGGCGATAGCGTTCCCGGCGGATCTGCTCCTGGGCATCGAGGCCTTGATCTGCTCGGCCTCCTCGATGGTCGCGCATCTGATGACCAGGCCAACGTAGTCATCCCTGATCTTGAGGGCTTGCACCGGCTTGAACAACAGGTCGATCGTGGTCTCGTGCTCCCGGCCCTCCCGGTCGGGGCCGGTGGTGCTGCGCAGAAGCAACTGGCTGTGACTGGCGGTGTAGGCCGACATCTGGAACCAGCGGTCACTGCGGTAAATCTCCGTACCCGGAGTGAGCTCGTGATCTCTGTTGAGCCAGGCTTTGCTCGTCATGCCGGCCAGATTCTCGATCAACGTGGTCGGCAGTCAATCGGATTGACCTGGGCTAGTGCGGACATCCGTTGATTCGCTCGTCCTCACTCGCTTCGGTCGCGATCCGGCGTTCCAGCCCATCGTGGCCGGGTGAACCTCCCAGGACCGAGGGAGAGAACATGAGAACTGGGGGTGTCATGCCGGCCGGGTTCGAGACGCTGGTGATCTGCCTGGTGCTCGCGGCCGCGGCGGCATGGGCGGGCGCGCGGATCGCGGTGCCCTACCCGGTGCTGCTGGTCGGTGCGGGCGCGTTACTCGGTTTATTGCCGTGGACCGGGGTGCCGGGCCTGTCACCGGACGTCGTCTTCCTTGTGTTCCTGCCCCCGTTGCTCTATTACGCCGCCTTCTTCATATCCCCGGCGGACCTGCGCGTCCACGCCCGTCCGATCGGGCTGCTCGCCGTAGGTCTGGTCGTGGCCACCACGGCGGCCGTGGCCGCCGTCCTGGCACTGCTGGTTCCGGGGATGCCCCTCAGCGTGGCGGCGGTCGCCGGTGCGGTCGTCGCGCCCACGGATCCGGTCGCGGCGTCCTTGATCTTCCAGCGGCTCAACGTCCCCGAACGCCTGGAGACGATCGTAGAGGGCGAGGGGCTGATCAACGATGGTGCCGCGCTGGTGCTCTACGGGGTGGCGGTGGCCGTGGTCGTGACCGGAGGAATCGACCCGGGCCGGGCGGCTCAGATGCTGCTGGTGGCCCCGGCGGGCGGGGCCGCGCTCGGGCTCGCCGTCGCCTGGGTCTTCGTGGTCCTGCGACGCCGCCTCGACGAGCCACTAGCCGAGATCACGATCTCGTTGTCCACCCCGTACCTGACGTACCTTCTCGCCGAGGCCATCGGCCTCTCGGGGATCCTCGCCACGGTGGCGGCCGGGCTCTATGTCGGGTCGCACAGCGGGTCGATCTTCGAACCGAGCACGCGGCTGCAGGCGTTCGCCTTTCTCGAGGTGCTGGTCTTCCTGCTCAACGCGGTGCTGTTCACACTCGTCGGCGTGCAGCTCGCAAGGGTCGTCCACCGGGTGCCCGGCCTTTCCCTGGCCCGCCTGATCGCCGTGGTGACCGTCGTCGTCGCCGTGGTGACCGGTGTACGGATGGTCTGGATCCTGCTCAGCCCGGCCACGGCCCGCTTCATCCGCCACGGGCCCTCCCCTGCCACCTTGCGCGAACGGATCGTGGTCGGGTGGAGCGGGATGCGTGGCGGCGTGTCACTGGCGGCGGCGCTCGCCCTGCCGCGACAGACCGCCGGCGGATCACCGTTCCCCTACCGGGACCTCATCATCGTCATCGTCGCCGCCGTCATCGTCGCCACCCTCCTCCTGCAGGGCACGACACTGCCCTGGCTGCTGCGCAGGCTGGAGATCGGCTACGACCAGGAGGACGACGAGCGCCGGACACGCCTGCAGGCGGCCCGCGCGGCACTGGAGCATCTGGAGGAACGCTCGGCCGCCGGCATCCCCGAGGACGAGATCGCCCGCCTGCGCGGGCTCTATTCGGCTCGGGCACAACGGCTCGAGCACCGCCGCTCCGGCCGGCGGCCCCGGGAGGGCGGCGGGCCGGAACGCTACCGCGACCTGCGGCTGGAGCTGCTCGGCGTCGAACGCTCCGTGGTCGGCGCCTCCCGCGAGAAGCGCCGCATCGGCGCCGCGACCAAACGCCGGATCGAACGCGATCTCGACCTGGAAGAGGCCCGCCTGCGCAATCTGTGACCGGCACGGCATCGCTCCCCTGAGGAGCGCGCGGCCCCGCGAAGCGAGAGACGCTTCGGTGTCCGGGCGGCGTCCGCCCCTCCTGGATTCAGCGTGGCTGGATGCCGACGATGCGGGTGTCGTCGACGGTGTCGGCGTCATCGTCGGCGTCGGTGTCGGTGTCGGCGTTGCTGTGGGTGAGCAGGTTCGCCGGTCTGCTCGCCCTCACTCACGTCACTCCCGCCACTGCCTTCACCGGTGTCACCGGTGCCACTCGCGTCAGTTGTGATCCGGCGTTCCAGCTCATCGTGGCCGGGTGAACCTCCCAGGACCAAGGGAGAGAACATGGGAACCAGGGGGGCCATGTCAACCGGGTTCCAGATGCTGGTGCTGTACCTCGTGCTCGCGGCCGCGGCGGCATGGGCGGGTGAGCGGACCTCGGTCCCCTACCCGGTGCTGCTGGTCGGTGCGGGCGCGTTACTCGGTTTATGGCCCCGGATGGGATTGCCCGGCCTGTCGCCGAGCGTCGTCTTTATGGTGTTCCTGCCCCCGTTGCTGTATTACGCAGCCTTTTTCATGTCCCCGGCGGACCTGCGCGTCTACGCCCGTCCGATCGGGCTGCTGGCCGTAGGTCTGGTCGTGGTCACCACGGCCACCGTGGCCACCGTCCTGAGACTGCTGGTTCCGGGGATACCCCTCAGCGTGGCCACGATCGCCGGTGCGGTGGTCGCGCCCACGGATCCGGTCGCGGCGTCCTTGGTGCTCCGGCGGCTCAACGTCCCCGAACGCCTGGAGACGATCATCGGAGGAGAAGGGCTGATCAACGACGGTGCCGCGCTCGTGCTCTACGGGGTGGCGGTCACCGCGGTCGTGACCGGAGGAATCGACCCGCGCCAGACGGCTCAGCTGCTGTTCCTGGCCCCGGCGGGTGGGGCCGCCCTCGGGCTCGCCATCGCCTGGATCCTCGTGCGTCTGCGACGCCACATCCACGAGCCACTGGCCGATATCACGCTCTCGCTGGCCACCCCGTACCTGACGTACCTTCTCGCCGAGGCCACCGGCCTCTCGGGGGTCCTGGCCACGGTGGTGGCCGGGGTCTATGTCGGGTCGCAGAGCGGGTCGATCTACGACCCGAGAACGCGGCTGCAGGCGTTCGCCTTTCTGGAAGTGCTGGTGTTCCTGCTCAACGCGATCCTGTTCACGCTCGTCGGCGTGCAGCTCGCAAGGGTCCTCCACTGGGTGCCCGGTCTGTCCCTGGTCCGCCTGATCGCCGTGGTCACCGCCGTCGCCGCCGTGGTCATCGCTACACGGCTGGTCTGGATCCTCGTCAGCCCGGCAATGGCCGTCCTCAGGCACCATGGGCCTGCCCCTGGCACCTGGCGGGAGGGGGTCGTGGTCGGCTGGAGCGGGATGCGTGGCGGCGTGTCCCTGGCGGCGGCGCTCGCCCTGCCGCACCGGGGGGCCGGCGGATCACCGTTCCCCTATCGAGACCTCGTCATCGTCATCGTCGGTGTGGTGATCGTCGTCACCCTTCTCCTCCAGGGCATGACGCTGCCCTGGCTGCTGCGCAGGCTGGGCATCGGCTACCACCAGGACGATACCGAGCGCCGGGCACGCCTGCAGGCCATCCGCGCGGTGCTCGAGCATCTGGAGGAACAGGCCACCACCGATGCTCACGACGATGACGTCACACGCCTGCACGGGCTTTATTCGGCGCGGGCACAACGGCTCGAACGCAGACGCTCCGGGCGGGACCCCCTCGATGGCGGCGGGCCGGAACGCTACCGCGCCCTGCGGCTGGAACTGCTCCATATCGAACGGACCGTGATCGCCACATCACGCGAAAAGCGCCGCATCAGCCCTGAGGCCATGCGCCGGATCCAACGCGACCTCGACCTGGAAGAGGTCCGCCTGCGCACCCTGTGACGGCGAACACGACATCGCTCCGGCCGACGACCGCGCGGTCCCGCGAACCCGGGACGCTTCGGTGTCCGGGTGGCGTTCGCTCCTCCTGGATTCAGCCCAGCTGGATTCAACGCAGCTGGATACCCACGATGCAGGTGTCGTCGTCGGTGTCGGCGTTGCTATGTGTGAGGAGATGGTCCAGTCGCTGGCCAAGGCCGGCGGTGACGGCTTCGGTCGTGGCGAGAAGTTGTCTCAGGGAGTCCTGGAGGGAGCGGTCCTTGCGTTCGATCAGGCCGTCCGTGTACATCAGCAGGGTGTCACCCGCTTCCAGCTGGAGCCGTCCTTCCTCGTAGTCGGCCTCGGCGAGGACGCCGAGGAGGAGCCCGTCGATCATGGGCAGGCTGGTGGCCTCCCCCTGGCGTATCAGGACCGGGGGCAGGTGGCCGGCCCGGGCCCAGCGCAGGGTCCGGCTCTCGGGGTCGTAGAGGCCGCAGACGGCGGTGGCGGTGACGTGACCGGTGAGATGGTCGGTGACGAGATTGAGCCAGCTCAGGAGCTGGGCCGGACCGGCGCCGGTGACGGCGAGGCCGCGCAGGGCGTTGCGCAGGACGACCATGCTGGTGGCCGCCTCGATGCCATGGCCCGCGATGTCGCCGACGCACATGAGGATCTGCCCGGACGGCAGGACGACGGCGTCATACCAGTCCCCGCCGACCAGGTGGTCCTGCTCCGCGGGGCGGTAGCGGACGGCGACGTGCAGGCCGGAGGTGTCGATCGGGTCTCTTACCGGCGGCATGATGGCGTGCTGCAGTTGCAGGGCCAAGCGGTTGCGCTCGGCGGACTCCCGCTCGGTGTGGGCGAGCTGGTCGCGGGTGACGGCCAGCGCGACCTCGGTCCAGTGCTGGGCGGAGACGTCCTGGTAGGCACCGCGCACCGCGACCAGGCGGGCGCCGTCGTCAAGGACGGGTTCGGCGACGACGCGGATGTGCCGGACGATTCCGTCGGGGCGCTGAAGGCGGAAGGCGATCGAGGTCGGGCGGCGGTGGTGCAGCAGGGTGCGGAGGAAGCGTCCGATGGCGGCGGCGTCGTCGGGGTGGGCGTGGGCGGGCAGCTGTTCCAGGGATATGGGTACGGCGGTCGGCGGGAGCCCGTAGAGGGTGAACAGCTGGCTGTTCCAGGTGATCTCACCGGTCTCGGTGTTCTCCTCGAAACCGCCGATGCGGCCCAGGCGCTGGGCGTGCTGCAGCAGGCTCGCGAGCCGGGCCGCCTCGTCCTGGATGCGCCAGATGAGCAGCACGCTGTCGCCGTGGCGGCTGATGCTGATGCCGGCGACGGCGGTCACCAGCACCTCGTCGACCATGGCGGTGAGGTTCATGCGTTCGGCGCGGAAGGGTTCGCCGGTGGCATGGACGCGTTCGACCTTGTCGAAGAGTCCGCTGTCGCCGGCGGCCATCGGATAGGCCTCCAGCAACAGCGCCCGGATGATGGCGCTGCGCGGGCGTCCGGCCGGATCGACGAAGTGGCCGTTGATGTGGTGGATGCGGAAATCGGTGAGGCGGCCGTCGGCGTCAAGGTGCGGCCGGAGCACCAGGGTGGGATCGTGGAGGCCGTCGGCGAGGTCCACGAGTTCCGAGACCTCGCGGTCCGGTTCACCGGGTGAGGCCATGGAGCCAGGGACCGCTGCGGGATAGACGCCCAGGGTGTGGGCGCACAGTTCGGCCAGGGCTTCGACCTGCCGCTGGATCTGGGGTGGCTGTGGCTCCAGAGCGTGCGGCCAGCAGATCTCCAGCACACCGAGGATGCGGCCGCCGGTGCCCGCGGGCACGGCCACCCGGCCGCCGTCGGGGATCTCCCCGCATCCGATCGAGGGGACCCCGGCTCGGGAGAGCGCCTGGAACCACACGGCACGGCGATCGGTGAGGGCCCGGCGGGCGGGAGTCGCCACGCCGGGAGGCACATAGTGCCACCGCCCGGCCTCCTCGGCCGCGAATCCCGCGCAGCCGGCCAGCGTGAGGGACGCGTCAGGACCGGCGGCCCAGACGGCGACCGCTGTGGCGCCGAGCGGGGCCAGCGCGTGTTCCAGGAGGGACTCGGCGACCGCCTGGGTGTCGTTCGCAGCCAGTGCGCCGCTCTCCGCGGTGCGCAGCCGCACCGCGGTGGACGGGCCGGCCGTGTCCTCGGACCGGGGACCCGCACCGGCTTGGGCCAGGAAGTCGCGGGCGGCTTCGGTGAGGCGGTCATGGGCCGCCTGATCGATGATGTCGGCCGCCAGTTCCAGCTGCGACAGGCCGGCCTGGTCGGCGAGGGTCGTGAGCTGCCGGGCGGCCTGCGCCGGGCCGCATCGCAGACGCTCGACCAGGACGCCCTTGGCCAGCTCGACCAGGGCGCGGCCGTCAGCCGCGGCGTGGGCCTCCTGCACCTCCCGGCGCAGCCGTTCGACCGTGGCGGCCAGTCTGCCGACGTTCATGGCGGAGCCGACCGGCGAACCGGCCGCGGTGCCCTGCGCGGGGAACTCCGCGGGAGATGCCTCCTCGGCGGGGACGACCGTCAGCTCATTCGTCCGGTCGGGCTCCCCGGGCCGCTGAGGGGTGTGCACTGCGTTGCTCCTCTGGAATGGATCGGTGGTGCCGGCTGCGGGCGCCGGCCGCTGGCCGCAGGCGCTGCGAGCGTCCGCGGCCACCGGCGAAGGTCAGGACCCTACGCGTCCAGCCAGCCCCGGATGCACGCGATGAGGTCGTCCGCGTCGACGGGCTTGGTGATGTAGTCACTGGCTCCGGAGGCGAGGCACTTCTCCCGGTCGCCCGGCATCGCCTTGGCCGTCAGCGCGATGATCGGCAGGTCCGCGTGCTGGGGCATGGCCCGGATCGCGGTGGTGGCGGCGTAGCCGTCCATCTCCGGCATCATCACGTCCATGAGGATCAGGTCGATGCCGGGATGGGCCGTGAGGGCCTCGATGCCCTTGCGGCCGTTCTCCGCGTGCAGCACCTCCATGCCGTGGAGCTCCAGGATCCCGGTCAGGGCATAGACGTTCCGGGCGTCGTCGTCGACGACGAGCACCGTAGGCTCGGCCGGCACGTCGTCGGCCTCCTGCGGGCCGGACTCGCCGGCGTCTTCCGGCCGGGTCGGCGGGAGCACGCCACCCGGCTCCTCGGCCGAGAGGTGCAGGGCGATGCGCTCGCGCAACTCGTCCAGGCTGGAGAGCAGTTCCAGCGGCCGGGTGCCGGCGCGAGACCGTAGCGTCCGCTCCTGCTCCGGATCCAGGCGCCGGTTGTCGTGGACCAGGACGGGAACACCGCGCAGGGCGGCATCACCCTCCATGGCCTCCAGGAAGCGCAGCGCCGCCCCGCCGGGCATGTCCAGTTCGAGCACGACGCAGTGGCAGGCCTCCGCGGCGAGTGCGGCCGCCGCCTCCTGCGCCCCGACGGCGGTGACGACCTCGACGGGGCCGCGCGGGCCGCCCAGGTGCCGGCTGTCGGTGAAGGCGGCCACGGCGCTCTCGGCGACCAGAGACAGCAGTCCGCGTGGGCGGTCCTCTATCACCAGCAGCCGCCGCTGCTGGGGCGTCGACATGATGGCGGCCGGGCGTGCGTCGGTGTTGATGACGGCGCCGACGAGGACGTCCGCCGGAACGCCGGCGGCGCGGATGCCCCCCGGCAGGTCCCCGAAGTCGGGACAGGCGACGGGCAGGTAGAGGGTGAAGGTGCTGCCCTGGCCCGGTGTGCTCTCGGCCATGATCGCACCGCCGAGCAGGTAGGCGATCTCCCGGCTGATCGACAGACCCAGCCCGGTGCCGCCGTACTTGCGGTTGGTGGTGCCGTCCGCCTGCTGGAAGGCCCCGAAGATCGATTCGAGCTGGTGCTCGGCGATGCCGATGCCGGTGTCCTTCACCCGGAAGGCGATGGCCGAGCCGTGACGGCGGACCGTGGGGGGCAGCTCGGACGGGTCGGTCGGCTCGATCCGCAGCTCGACGCTGCCCGCCTCGGTGAACTTCACCGCGTTGGAGAGCAGGTTGCGCAGCACCTGCCGCAGCCGGGAGTCATCGGTGATCAGGTCGACAGGGACCCCGGGGGCGGTGGTGACCCCGAAGCCGAGACTCTTCTGGCCGGTCATGGGCCGGAAGGTGGCTTCGACGTAGTCCAGGAGCCGGCGCAGCGGGACCCGTTCGGGGGTGATGTCCATCTTGCCCGCCTCGACCTTGGACAGGTCGAGGATGTCGTTGATCAGCTGCAGCAGGTCGGAGCCGGCGGAGTGGATGATGCCGGCGTACTCGACCTGCTTGGGGGTGAGGTTGCGGGTCGGGTTCTGGGCGAGCAGCTGCGCCAGGATCAGCAGGCTGTTGAGCGGGGTGCGCAGCTCGTGGCTCATGTTGGCCAGGAACTCCGACTTGTACTTGGAGGCGAGAGCCAGCTGCTGGGCGCGGGCCTCCAGCTCCTGACGGGCCTGCTCGATCTCCAGGTTCTTGGTCTCGATGTCGCGGTTCTGAGTCACGAGGAGCGTGGCCTTCTCCTCGAGCTCGGCGTTGGACCGCTGCAGCTCCTCCTGCCGGACCTGGAGCTCCTCAGAGCGGGCCTGCAGCTCGCCGGCGAGGCGCTGGGACTCCGTCAGCAGTTCGTCGGTGCGGGCGTTGGCGACGATCGTGTTGACGTTGACACCGATGGTCTCCATGAACTGCTCCAGGAAGGTCCGGTGGACCGGGGTGAAGCGGTGCACGGAGGCCAGCTCGATCACGCCGAGGACCTGGTCCTCCACCACGATGGGCAGCACGATCAGGCTGGCGGGGGCGGTGCGGCCGAGCCCGGAGGAGATGGTGGCATAGCCGGCCGGGACGTCGTCGACCGCGATGATGCGGCGGCTGCGCGCCGCCTGGCCCACCAGGGACTGGCCGCGGCTGAAGCGCTTGGGACTGCCGTTCCCACCCGCGCTGTCCGGGTGCGCGTAGGAGCCGATGAGGCGGAGCTCGGGGTCGTCCGGGGTGTCGTCGGCGAGGTAGAAGGCGCCGTACTGGGCGGCGACCAGCGGAACCAGCTCGTCCATGACCAGCTCGGCGACGACGGCGAGGTCGCGGTGGCCCTGCATCAGGCCGGAGACCCGGGCGAGGTTGGACTTGAGCCAGTCCTGGTCCCGGTTGGCCCGGGTGGTCTCCCGCAGCGACTCCACCATGGAGTTGATGTTGTCCTTGAGCTCGGCGACCTCACCGGAGGCGTCCACGGTGATGGAGCGGGTCAGGTCGCCCTCGGCGACGGCGCTGGTGACCTCGGCGATGGCGCGGACCTGCCGGGTGAGGTTGCCGGCCAGCTCGTTGACGTTCTCGGTGAGCCGCTTCCAGGTGCCGGAGACGCCCTCCACCTCGGCCTGTCCGCCGAGCCGGCCCTCGCTGCCCACCTCCCGGGCCACCCGGGTCACCTCGGCGGCGAACGAGGACAGCTGGTCGACCATCGTGTTGATGGTGGTCTTCAGCTCCAGGATCTCCCCGCGCGCATCCACGTCGATCTTGCGGGTGAGGTCGCCTCGCGCGACCGCGGTGGTCACCTGGGCGATGTTGCGGACCTGGCCGGTGAGGTTGTTCGCCATCGAGTTGACGTTGTCAGTGAGGTCCTTCCAGGTGCCCGCCACATTGGGCACCCGGGCCTGGCCCCCCAGGATGCCCTCGGTACCGACCTCGCGGGCCACCCGGGTGACCTCATCGGCGAACGCCGACAGAGTGTCGACCATGGTGTTGATGACTCCGGCGAGCGCGGCGACCTCGCCCTTGGCCTCGACGTTGGTCTTCTGTGAGAGGTCACCCCGGGCCACCGCGGTGGCGACCTGGGCGATGGAGCGCACCTGACCGGTGAGGTTGGACGCCATCACATTGACGTTGTCGGTGAGGTCCTTCCAGGTGCCGGAGACCCCTCGTACGGTGGCCTGGCCACCGAGGTTGCCCTCGGTACCGACCTCGCGGGCCACCCGGGTCACCTCGTCGGCGAACGCCGACAGCTGGTCCACCATCGTGTTGATGGTGCTCTTCAGCTCCAGGATCTCCCCGCGCGCATCCACGTCGATCTTGCGGGTGAGGTCCCCCCGCGCGACCGCGGTGGTCACCTGGGCGATGGAGCGCACCTGCGCGGTCAGGTTGTCGGCCATCACATTGACCGACTCCGTCAAGTCCTTCCAGGTGCCGGAGACCCCCTTGACGTCCGCCTGGCCGCCCAGCCGTCCCTCGGTGCCCACCTCGCGGGCCACCCGGGTCACCTCGGCGGCGAACGAGGACAGCTGGTCGACCATCGTGTTGATGGTGCTCTTCAGCTCCAGGATCTCCCCGCGCGCATCCACGTCGACCTTCTGCGACAGGTCGCCCTTGGCCACCGCGGTGGCCACCTGAGCGATGTCGCGGACCTGGGTGGTGAGGTTGCCCGCCATGGCGTTCACCGAGTCTGTGAGGTCCTCCCAGGTGCCCGACACCCCGGGCACCTGGGCCTGGCCGCCCAGCCGCCCCTCGGTGCCGACCTCGCGGGCCACCCGGGTCACCTCGGAGGTGAACAGCGACAGCTGGTCCACCATGCCGTTGAACACCGTGGCGATCTCACCGAGCAGGCCATCCGCGTCGTCCGGCAGCCGGGTGCCGAAGTCGCCGTCCCGGACCGCGGTCAGCCCGGCCAGCAGCTGCCGCAGCTGCGGCTCCCCCACCTTGCCGATGCCGCGCGAAGACCTGCCGCGCGCCGCCGGGCGCACGCCCTCGACCGTCGTCTCTCCCATGTCCAACCTCGTTCCGCCCGCTCATCCACGACCCGGGCTGGAGAGGCCCGGCCGAACGCCCATCCGCACGAGGCCGGACGGCGGACACTGATCTTTCAGCTTCCGGCCCATCATCATTGTCGTACGGCAAATATGGGAGCTGATGGTGAGGCTATCTCACCTCCGTCCCGAGATCCCCGCGCACGGTCACAGCGAGCGGCGTGGGCGGCCAGGCCCCGCCGGCCGCGGTGGTCGTGGGTCCGGGTACGGGTGGCGCGGGCGGGCCGTGAAGGAGGTGCCGGAGGCCTCGCCCTCCAGCACGGCCAGGATCCGCGTGACGCCCGTACCGCCCGCCACGGTCACGGCCAGGTCCTCCCGGGTGACGGCCGGGAGGCCGCCGGAAGCGTCAATCCCCGCAGGTGGGGCAGGAAACAACCATCCCGGCGTGCGGCGAAAGGGAGGCTCACATGCTCAGGAACAGCGCCGAACGGAACCCTGCCACGAACCGCCGCCAAGCCCTTGCCTGCGCTCACGGCACCTACAACCTGCTGAGCGGGCTCTGGCCGATCGTCCACCTGCGCAGTTTCGAGCGCGTGTTCGGCCCGAAGGCCGACGAGTGGCTGGTACACACCGTCGCGGGGCTTCTCGTGGCCATCGGCTGGTCGCAGCTGAGCGGGACCGGTTCGGCGGAGGGGCAGGACATGGCACGCCGGATCGGTATCGGGACCTCGGCGGCGCTGCTGGCCATCGACCTGATCTACGTGCCCAAGGGACGGATCAGCAAGATGTACCTGCTCGACGCGGTCGTGGAGGCGGCCTGGATCACAGCCTGGCTGCGGGCCTGACGAGACCGTCCCGGTTCCAGGTCCTGACCTGTTAGGGGAAGGGCTCGTCGGCTGGACGGCAAAGTCTCGGCATTACGAGAGGCCGGGGGTGACGGTGCTCTCTCCGGGGGTAGGGCGATCTGACCGGACCCATCTGGAAGGTGTCTGATGTCCTTCAACCCGTTAGAGCACCGCGGTATCCCGCTGGATGAGCAGGTCCGCAACTGGCGCGAGCTGAACGTCACGCCGGTCGATCCCGATCTCGGCGATCCCTACACCAAGTGCCGGATCATCGCGATGAACGGCATAGAGGTCGAGGCGATCTTCTTCGGCCATCACTTCAACCGTATGTGCCCGGACCAGGACGCCAGACGGCTGCTGGCCGAGATCCGCTACATCGAGCAACAACAGCAGAAGGTGGTGAACTGGCTGCTGCCCGGGCAGGCGTCGCCGCTGGAGACCACCATCTCCTACGAGCAGGTCGCCGTCGACCTCACTGCCTGGCTGGCGCGGATGGAGCCCGATCCCTATCTGAAGCAGGCGTACGAGTTCGGAGTGCTGGAGGACTTCGATCACCTGTACCGGTACGCCAACCTGTACGAGATGATCGAGCACCGCCAGGCCGAGAAGATCGTCGACCAGCTCACCGAGGTCATCCCCGGCCGTCCCACGGCGGTGCACCACCGGCATCCGGCCGACAACGTGCGAGACCCCTACGACAGGAACAAGGCCGAACCGATCTCCAAGCTGCACGCGCTGACCATCACGGCGGCCGAGCAGCAGACCATGAACTTCTACATGAACGTCGGCCCGCAGGCGGTGGAGCCGATCGCCCGGCAGCTCTACCAGGAGATCGGGCTGGTCGAAGAAGAGCACGTCACCCACTACGGGTCCCTCCTCGACCCGGGTGAGACCTGGTGGGAACGGCTGGTCAACCACGAATACAACGAGTGCTACATGTACTACTCGTTCATGGAGACCGAGTCCGACCCCAGAGTCAAGACCATCTGGGAACTGCACCTCAACATGGAGCTGGAACACCTGCGGCTGGCCTGCGAGCTGATGCGCACGCACGACGGCCGCGACCCCGAGAGTGTGCTCGCCCCCGAACTGCCGCCTCCGGTCACCTTCGAGCCCAACAAGGGCTACCTGCGTGAACTGCTCGCCACGCAGATCGACCTGACCACCCTCGGCGCGGGCTATGTCCGTGAGGCGCACGAACGGTTCCGGAAGATGCAGGACAAGGTCCACGATGACGAGAAGCCCCCGAGCGAACGTGTCATCGACGAACACCGCGAGCGCTTCGGCCGTGATTACCGCCTGGAGACCGAGGGACCGCACCCCGTCCCGGGCCTGCGGGAACCGGGCGTCGACGACCGAGCCGACAGACCGGCGGACAGACCGGCCGAGGGACCCGGGCCCGCTCTGGCCTAGGTCCGAGGCTCGGACTCCAGCCGACCATATCGACGTGCCCGAGCCCGCCGGGACCGGCCGGCATCCAGGTCACGTCGGCCTCGGAGCGGCGACCATGCGATGGAATCAGGACATGGCTTGGGGAGAAACGAACACGGCCATGGCCGAATGCCACCGGCCTATAAGCGCTCGAATGAGTTTCCGGCTCCGGGTCAGGGTAGAAATACAACGATAGGCCGTTACCCGGATTTAGAGGAGGATCAATGGTCAGTCCCCCGCCTGAAGGGCCGCGCCGGCCGGGAGCACCGGAACCGCTCGCCGACCGCGCGCCCGCACCGAGATTACCGTGTGAAACAAAACCGGCGTGGAAGACAACGGAATTCTACGCATATCTCGCCACGGTCATCGGCGTGGCG
>DASYNF010000040.1:0-24184 GCA_036008685.1 Actinomadura sp.
GCACAAGGCGCTGGCCAAGTCGGGTCTGCAGATCGATGAGATCCAGGCGTTCGAGGTCAACGAGGCCTTCGCCCCCGTGCCGATGGCGTGGCTGGCCGACCTCGGCGCGGATGCGAAAGGGCTGAACCCCAACGGCGGGGCCATCGCGCTCGGTCACCCGCTGGGCGGGTCCGGGGCGCGGCTGATGACCACGCTGGTGCACACATGCGGGACCACGGCATCCGCTACGGCCTGCAGACCATGTGCGAGGGCGGCGGCCAGGCCAACGCCACCATTGTCGAGCTCCTGTGACCGGGGGCTCGCTCGGCGGCGATCGTCAGTTGTTCTCGAGGCCCTGCAGGTCACAGGACATGGATGGGCTTTTCGGCACCGCGGGGTAACGGACTGGGGGTTAGCGGTATCCCCTGGGGCCGCGGTTAGGAAGACCTTGGGTCAGCGCTCAGGCTCCCGGAGGGCGCTGGTTCGCCCCGGATGCGGGATGGCCGCTCGCCGTATGCCCAGAACGTTCGGTCTTACCGTCTTCCCTGCGAATCAGCCATGGCACGACAACGAGCCCGAAAGTCAACATCACGGGTACCTGCCACGTTCGGGAAAGCAGCCAGAGGCTCAAGGCGCTGACGATGGTGAAAGGCACAATGCACTTCAACCATAGAGGCGGCCTGCCGGCGGCATGGCGGACGACATCGATGAACGTCTTTCCCCCCGCGTCACGTGGGATTTGGAGGTGTCGACGGCGTTCTTCGCGGCTCATGATCGACATCGTGACGGCTCTTGTCACCAGAAACAACCCATTGGCGCGCACTCGCAGTCCGCTCGGTCCGGGAGTTCCTCGTACGGCCGCGGAGCGGCTTTCGGGGCCGGTCAGGCGGAGTTGCGGACGACCAGCTCGGTGGGGAGGATGACGGCGGCGGAGCTCTCTCCGCCGAGCAGCGCGAGCAGTAACCGCACCATCTCGTGACTGATCCGGTGCCACGGCCGGCGGATGGTCGTCAGCGGCGGCTGCGTGGTGGTGGCGATCTTCGAGTTGTCGAAGCCGCCGACCAGGACGTCGCCCGGCACGCCACGCCCGGCACGCCACGCCCGGCCCGGCGCAGGGCGCTGAGCTCGTCGGCGGAGACCTCTGCGTCCGTGTGGACGTCGATCGCAACGAGATCCGCGATGTTGATCGAGCCGGTCATCGTCACCCCGCCATCCGATAGAGGTCGAGCAGGGCGTCGGTCCCGGAAAAGCTCAGGTTCGGTCGCTGCTCGACCGGCAGGCTCTCGAATCCGACGACCTCGACCGGCGCTTCGGTCAGGTCGTGCACCATCGCGCTGATCGCCCGAGAGGTTCCCAGCGCTCTTCCTTCGGCGGTGGCGAAGAACATCGACTGGGAGCTGCTGTAGAAGCGGGCTTACACTACCCGCACCTCCGACTTCGGGGGCGACTACGAACTGACGCGGTCGGAGTCCGACGACGGCCGGAGTTCCACCGCCGTCCCGATCCGGCTCGAGGGTCATGTCCTCGGTTGCATGAACCTCACCTGGCGTCGAGAGGTGGCTCCGCTGCACCAGATCGTGCGGCTGTACCTTCACGATCTGCGCCGGGCGGTCACCGCCGTCGAAGAGCAGGTCCGTGACGCCCGTCCCGACCTGATCTCCTCGTGGTCGAGCCGGCCCGAGTGATCCTGGTCAGGACGAGGACGATCTTGCCATGCACGCCGGCCTGGACCAGAGAGCGGGCCCGAGCCTGTGCCACGCGAATACCCGGCCCGGTGCTGTGACCTCGTGTTCCGGGCAGGCCCGGTGAGCGGGGCGGGAGCATCTTCGGATGCTGTTGTCCCTCAGCAGACGGAGTCCTGCGGAGTGGGGTTCGCCAGGCCGAAGCGGGTGCGGGCGCGCAGGCCCACCCAGGTTCCGGCGAGGGCGGCCACGCCCCACAGCCAGCCGTGCAGGCTGCCGGAGGCGATCCCGGCGAGGTAGGCCCCGATGTTGCAGCCACCCGCGAGCCGGGCCCCGATCCCCATCAGGACCCCGCCCAGGACGGCCGCGACGGCGGTGCGCCAGGGCAGGCCGCGGTGCAGTCTCCAGGCTCCGCCCGTGGCGGCGGCGACGGCCGCGCCGAGCATGATACCGATGTCGGTGAGGCTGGTCTTGTCGGCCAGGACGGGTCCGGCGAGCATCTGCGCCTGCTTGGGCTGCCGCCAGTAGCTCCAGGTCTCCGGGTGCAGGCCGATCGCCTGCAGGCCCTTGGCGCCCCAGAGCGCGAACGCGCTGGTGATGCCCCACGCGCCGCCGGATACCAGCAGCACCGCCGCACCGAGCACCGCCAGCGTCACGGCCCCGGCGAGCAGCGGCCAGGAGCCCCGGACGATCCGGAGCGCGCCCCGGGCGCTCGGGGGCGCGCCGACCGGCGGCGGGGTGCGGCAGGCCTGGATCAGCCGGGTCAGCGCGACGATCCCGAGCAGCGCGGCGATGGTCACCGCCCACGACCCGAACCAGCCGATGTGCTCCGCCATCACTATGCCCGGCACCGCGGGCAGGTCGGCGACCAGGTCGTACTGCCAGGTGTACAGCACCGAGCCGATGATGAACCCGCCCAGCGTCAGCAGGATCGTGGACTGGCCGGACCCGACCGCGAACAACGTCCCGGACGCGCACGCGCCGCCGAGCTGCATCCCGATCCCGAACAGGAACGCCCCGGCGAGCAGCGCGACGCCCAGGTCACCGTCCGAAGGCTGCGGATTCGACCCGAACAGCCCCGTCGCCGTCCCGATGATCAGGGCGAACAGCGTCGCGGTGGTGCCCAGCAACAGGGCGTGCGCGCGCAGCCCCGTCCCGTTCCCGACGGCGACGAGCTGCCGCCACGCGGAGGTGAACCCGAACCGGGAGTGGAACAGCGCGACCCCCAGCCCGAGCCCGAGCAGCAGAAGCACACCGGGCTTGGCCCCATGGCGCGACCACACATAGGCGGTCAGGGCGGCCGATCCGAGGGCGGCGACCAGAAGCGGTATCCGATCGACCGGCTTGAGCCCTTCGGCGGCCGGTGGCGGGGACGAGGTGACGGACGGGGACAACAGACGACTACGGGCGGGGAGTGGCGCAGACAACGAAGGTCTCCAGAGAAGGGAGAAACGCGAGGGAGCGGCCGAGGGCCGAGCGCGCGTGGGAAGAGGAGGGGCGGCGAGACGTCAGCCGCGACACAGCGCGTCGTCCACGCAGGCCAGCGTCATGGTGAACAACACCATGCGCAGCCAAGCCGTGGACCCGCTCATGTCACGCAGGTTACCGGACGACCCGGTCACCGTGACGGCGGCCGGCCGTGAGATCACCCTGACCCACCGGCACGCGCACATCGCCGGCGGTCCCGCGAACGCACCGGCGATCCGGACACGACCCCCCGCGGCACCGCTCACCGAGCATCGGCGCCCGGTTCTCCACCCGTTCGGAGCCGGCCATCGAGTCCCGACCGAGATACCGCTACGCCTGTTCGGTGTGGCGCAGCGGGCGCAGTGCGAGATAGAGCCCGGCGGAGATCAGGAAGCCCACCTCGAAGGTGACATCGCCTATGGACGTGAACCTCTCCGGGATCACGCCGACGTACTTCTCCTGGTTGGAGAACAGCCACACTGACAGCACCACGCCCGCGGCCATCGCGATCGGGCCCGCCCAGTTGCGGTGCAGGGGGTCGAACAGCAGGTGGTCGATCGGTTTCTTGCGGCGCAGGTAGAGATCGACCAGGACGACGCCCAGCCACGGACCGATCCAGTAGCCGATGATCAGCAGGAAGGCCTCATAGCCGTGGCCGGCGTCGTCCAGCCCGAAGTAGGCGACCACCAATCCGACCGCACCGAAGATCAGTGCGACCATCGCCCGCTGCACGGCGGAGGGCAACGGCAGCCGGATGCCGAGCGTGACGAACGACATCGACCCGGAATAGATGTTGACGGCGTTGGCGCTCACCGCGCCGAGCGTGATGGCCAGCAGGGTCAGATCGCCGATCAGGGGCGGCAGGTGGCCGGTGAAGGCGCCGGTCGGGTCCTCCAGGGCCTTGCCGCCGATGGTGGCCGAGGCGGCCCCGACGATCTGCAGCAGGGTGCAGCCCACGAAGACGCCGAGCCCGGCGAACAGGCCGACCGCACGCCGGTCGGTGTCGACCGGGAGATAGCGGGTGTAGTCGGCGGCGTAGGGATTCCACCCGGCGGCGTAGCCGAACGACGCGGCCAGCGCGATCAAGAAGCCGCCCAGGCCGCCGCCGTTGGCGGCGCCCGGCGCGCCCAGCTCGGCCTTGGAAAGAATGATCACAGTGACGACACCGAAGACCACGGCCAGCACCGGGAACGCGTAGCGCTCGAAGGCGTGCACCAGGTTGTGCCCGAAGAACGCGATCACCACCTGGGCGCCCACGACGATGGCCAGGCACAGGGGCTTCGGCAGACCGGTCAGCGTGTTGAGGGCGAACGTGGCGCTGACGCTGTTGACCGCGAACCAGCCGATGCCACCGGCCACGGTATTGAACGAGGCGGGCAGGATGTTGCCGCGAAACCCGAACGGCACCCGGCCCAGCACCATCTGCGGGACTCCGTGGCCTGGGCCGCCGGCCGACAGCACACCGTGGGCGATCGCGCCGAGCCCGGTGCCGAGCACGATCGCGGCGACCGCCTGCCAGAAGCCGAGCCCGAAGGCGGCGACGGCCAGCACGCCGAGGAAGACGGTGGTGAACTCCAGGTTCGGCGAGGTCCAGGTCCACAGGAGCTGGAGCGGGCGGCCGTGCCGCTCCGTGTGCGGGATGAAGCCCACGCCGCCGGGCTCGACGGCGGCGATCCTCTCCCCATACCGACCCTCGCGTACGACGACCCCGGATGGTGCGGAACTGTTCTTGAGCACGGTCATGCGTGGCCACCCTGAGGGTGGCCGACGTTGATGGGGTTGAGCTGGCCGAGAAGGTGGTGGGGCGCGCTCGGGTCGGGCGGGGTCCCGGTGTCCTCGAAGCATGGCCTGAGATCGATGATCGGAGCCGTGCTGCTCATTCGTCGACTCCGATGTCTTCGTTCCACAGGTCGGGGCGTTCCTTGATGAAGGTCGTCATCAGCTCGACGCACTCGGGGTCGTCGAGCACGATGACCTCTACGCCCTGCTCGGCCAGCCAGGCGTGCTGGCCCTCGAAGGTCCGGGACTCGCCGACGACCAAGCGGGAGATGCCGAACTGCCGCACCAGCCCGCTGCAGTACCAGCACGGCGACAACGTGGTCACCATGGTGGTCCCGCGGTAGCTGCGCTGGCGCCCCGCGTTGCGGAACGCCGCGGTCTCGCCATGCACCGACGGATCGTCGTCCTGGACCCGCCGGTTGCGCCCCAGTCCGAGCAGCTCGCCGTCCGGGCCGAACAGCGCCGCGCCGATGGGAACGCCGCCTTCCGCATACCCGGCACGGGCCTCGGCCAAGGCGACGCGCAGCATCGTGGCCGGATCAGTGAAGAAATTAGTCACATGTCAACTATCCACTGCCGAGGATGACTCGGGTAGATGGTAAAACGAGGCTGAAATGGGACGGTCGTCACAGGTGGCGGTCCCGAGCAGCCCTTGGTGATCAGTTTCGGATCATGGCCTTTGTGCGCATGAGGAACTCCGCCAGGTAGGCGTCATGCGGGATGCCGGGTGCCATCCAGTAGGTGGGGTTGTCGCCGATGTAGACGTTGCTGATGGTCGGTTCGTCGACGAGCCGGTCGATGAGGGCCTCGTCGCCGTTGATCACGGTCAGCACGAGTGTGTTCTTCAGCGGCTTGATGTCCTCGGGCCGAGACCATGGCGCCACCCACACACAGGGGAAGGGCAGTTCGATCCCGGTCTGTGGTGCGTCTGGGCGATCGACCTGGAACACTGCCGGCCGCAGGACCGCGCTACCGTCGCCGAGGTCGTCGACGATGCCGTCCCCACCGAGGTGGGCCGTGGCACCGCGGGCGTGGTCGAGCAGATACTTTTCGATGGCGCGTGCGGCGGCCGACGGCTGGACGGGGAGCACGGCCTTGTCATCATCGGGCGGAAGGCTGGGGATCGCCGACAGCCGTTCGGCCAGGGCCTCGGCCACCGGGGTGGGGTCCCCCTCGACGAATACCGCGGTGGTGTTGACGCAGGCCATCCCGCCCAGCGCGCTGACCGAGTCGACAACCGTGCCCAGATGGGGCTGCCAGTCGTCTTCGGTGAGCAGGATCTTCGAGCGTCCCGGGCCTTGCGACAGCACAGTGCTGTCTTTGCCGTACTTGTTCACCACCTGTTCGCTGCCGTAGACCATCGCCCGGTCCGCAGCGCGAATGATGTCGTCGGCCACGGAGTGGTCCGTGGGCAAGAGCACTACCTGGTCGGCGCCGAAGCCCGCCTCGCGCAATGCGCTGATCAGGCGGTGTGGGGTGAACGGCTCCCGCTGGGAGGGGCGAACGGCGACCCGGTAGCCGAGGGCCAGGGCTTCCAGCCACAGGGTGTGAACCGCGGGCTCGTTTCCGGGGGCGTGTACGGCGAGGACGTCATCACGGCGGGTCCAGACCGCGTTACCGCTACGGGTCAGGGGATCCCGCCAATCATTGACCGCGCCGTCCGGCCGCGCGCGGACCGCCGACCGGTAGGCCTCGGCCGCACTGCAGGCGATGTCAGTGGTGGCGGCTCGTACGACGGAGATCGGCATCCCGGATATCCGGCTCACGGTGTGCTGATAGTCATTTACGGACAGTCCGCCGATGGTCTCGGTGGCGAACGCCTGACCTGCCTGGGCGATCGCGCGGGCCCTCTCGTCGGCCGGTTTGACAGGCGCCCGGTGCAGGGCGGCGAGGCTGCGCTGTACGAACAGCCGCGGCACCAGGCTCAGCTTCGCGATCGGCATGCCGGTGATATCGGACACGGTCACCCTGTTACGGGCACGGTAGGGGCCACCCGGACCAAGAGCGTCGAGCTCGATCAACTCGCTCATCAATACACCCCCTCGATCACGGCCTCGTTACCGAACACGGCAACCGGACCGACATCGGCCACCGAGTCGCCGAGCTGTCCGGGCAGGGACTGGATACGGGTCGCCATATCCCGCTCGAGGTTGTTGGGCAGCAGCATGCTCTTGCTGATGTGGTTCATCACGACCTGTCCGCGCTCACCGTAGGCGACGTCCTGTCCGGTTCCGGGATCGACGACCGAGAAGGAGATGTAGGGCGAGAACGGGTCGAAAACGCACGGATCGTCATCGGTCAGTCCCATGCGCTCGGTCGTAGTGCCCAAGACCATGGTGCTGGCGTAAACTCCGCGGAGCTTGACCTTCGGAAAGACCTCGGTGCGGAGCAGGTGCCGGGTGTCGGGGTCCATGTGCGCCCCGCCCCACAAGATCAACTGAACCTTCTGGTTGACCAGGCTGACCAGTTCGTCTCTGCGTGCGAGCCGTTCCAGCAACGGTGGCGTGGTCATCAGCACACCGATGTCCTGGGTCTCCAGCACGGATGAACTCTGGTCGATCAGGTGCTCGGCGTAACGGTCGGCCTCCTCGCCCCGGCCATCACGGATGCACTTCTTGACCCAGCGCGGGTCCAGGTCAACGGTGAACTTGATGCCCCCGCGCCGCCGGGCCTGCTGGGCGGTGATCTCGCCGAACATGTGCGGCCCGCTTGGCCCCAGCACCAGCCAGTTGACGTCACGTGGATCACCGTGCGCGTCCATCTCCCGCATGAGGTGGGCCATCAGGCGATCCACCCAGTCGGCGAGGAACACCACGCGCTTGGGAGGACCGGTCGTGCCACCGCTTTCGAAGACACCGACGACGTCGGCCTGCGAGCCATAGCCCTTGGGGACGAGGTCCTCGACGCGTACCTCGCGTAGCTCGTCGACCACGTTGGGGAACAACCGAAGATCGGCAAAGGCATGTACGTCCCGGCGAGGGTCGAAGTCGAATGCCTTGGCCTTCTCCAGCCAGAACACCGAACCGGTCTGCGGGTCGAAGTGCCATCCCATTGCCGCTTCGATCAACTCCTGGGGATCCGGCACCTGGTCCACGGGGCAGTCAAGAACCGGATCCACCCGATATGACATTGCCTCCCCCGACACCGACAGCCTCGCCCACTGCTTCCATCATGCTTCTGACCTGCGGATTCAGCAACCTGCAGCAGGCGACGCATGTGCCATCCCGTGGGGCTCCGAAATCGCGGCTCTCGGCTGCGGATCATGCCGGCAGCACGCTCGAGATCACAGACACCGGGGACGGGCTGTCCGCAGCCGACCTCCGGCGGATGCCGGAGGCGGCGCGAGCTGTCAGGTGCCCCTTTTCTTTGGCCGCGACCGAGCATACGATCCGCCGTGATGCAGGAGGACGTGGAATCCCTCGAGGCGCGGGAACTCGTGTACGCCACCGACACCGATGGCAGAGCCGAGTGGAGTGTCAACTCCGAACCGCGGGTGTCGTCGGCTGAGGGTTTCCCGCAAGCCCCACCACGAGACAGGAGACAGCGACGTGGCCGGTAACAAGGCAGTGGCATACGTCCGCCCGGGCGAGGTCGAGGTGCAGACCATCGACTATCCGGGGTTGGTGCTCAAGGACGGGCCCGGGGTCAACCCGGCCAACGTGGGCCGCAAGTGCGAGCACGGCGTGATCCTCAAGGTCGTGACGACCAACATCTGCGGCTCCGACCAGCACATGGTCCGCGGCCGCACCACCGCGCCGGCGGGCCTGGTGCTCGGCCACGAGATCACCGGCGAGGTGGTCGAGGTCGGCCGCGACGTCGAGTTCATCAAGCAGGGCGACCTGTGCTCGGTGCCGTTCAACATTGCCTGCGGCCGCTGCCGCATGTGCAAGGAGGGGCACACCGGCGTCTGCCTCAACGTCAACCCCGACCGGCCCGGCTCGGCCTACGGTTACGTGGACATGGGTGGCTGGGTCGGTGGGCAGGCCGAGTACGTGATGGTCCCGTACGCGGACTGGAACCTGCTGAAGTTCCCCGACCGGGACCACGCGCTGGAGAAGATCCGCGACCTGACGATGCTCTCGGACATCTTCCCGACCGGCTACCACGGTGCGGTGACCGCGGGTGTCACCTCCGGGTCCACGGTCTACGTGGCCGGAGCGGGCCCGGTGGGTCTCGCGGCCGCGCACTCCGCGCAGTTCCTCGGCGCCTCGGTGGTCATCGTCGGAGACATGAACAGTGCCCGGCTGGAGCAGGCGCGCAGCTTCGGCTGCGAGACGGTCGACCTCACGCAGAGCGCGACGCTCTCCGATCAGATCGAGCAGATCCTCGGTGTGCCCGAGGTCGACGCCGCGATCGACGCCGTCGGCTTCGAGGCCCGCGGGCACGGCGCCGACGCCGGCGAGGCACCGGCCACCGTGCTCAACTCGATCATGGAGGTCACCCGGGCGGCCGGGAAGCTCGGCATCCCGGGGCTCTACGTGACCGGCGACCCGGGCGCGGTGGACGAGGCGGCCAAGGAGGGCTCGCTGTCCATCCGGATCGGCCTGGGCTGGGCCAAATCGCACTCGTTCGCCACAGGCCAGTGCCCGGTGATGCGTTACCACCGCAGCCTGATGAACGCGATCCTGCATGACCGGGTCCAGATCGCCAAGGCGGTCAACGCCACCGTGATCAGCCTTGACGAGGCCCCGCGCGGCTACGCCGAGTTCGACAATGGTGTCGCCCGGAAGTTCGTCCTCGACCCCCATGGGCTTGTGCCGGCCTGAGCACTTCCGTGCTACCGCACGGCGGGTGGGCGTGGCGGGCGGGTTGCCTCGCTGCTGCGCGCGTCCGCCATGACCTGCTCACCTCCACTCTGACCGGAGTCAGCGGCCGGGTGCGCAAGGTCAGCCCATTGGTGGGCTGGGCGCCCACACGAAGACGTCCTCGCGCTGATCGACAGATCGTCGCCGGTTGAGAGAAGGCAGGGGCCGATCCCGGGGCCGCGGCTACGTCCGCCTGGCCACGGGGGAGTCCCTGTCAACCGAGCAGACCGGCCTGTTTCGCCTCGTGACGGAGCCGGTCGCGGTGGTTGGGATGGGCGATGGCTATGAGGGCCGTCGCTCTTTCGGACAGGCTCTTGCCGCGCATCGGGGCGATGCCGTACTCGGTGACGATATGGTCCACGGTGTTCTTGGGCGTGGTCACGACGCTGCCCGGGGTGAGCCGGAGGTTGATACGGCCGGCACCGGCGCTGGTCGTGGAGGGTAGGACGAGGAAGCCCTGGCCGCCCTGGGAGAACGTCACGCCGCGGGCGAAGTCGGCCTGGCCGCCGGAGCCGGACCAGTACCGTCCCGCGATGGTCTCGCTGGCCGCCTGGCCCATGAGATCGACCTCGCTGGTCGCGTTGATCGATACGAAGTTCGGCTCGTTGGCGATGACGCGCGGGTCGTTGACCCACTCTGCCGGAATCATCGAGACCGCGTCGTTGTGGTCCAGCCAGTCGAACAGCCGCCGGGTGCCGACGCAGAAGGTGGCGACGTGCTTGCCGGGATGCTGGCGCTTGCGCGCGCCGGTGACGGCGCCCTTCTCCACCAGTTCCATGATCCCGTCGGACAGTGCCTCGGTGTGCACGCCCAGGTCATGGTGGTCGGCGAGTGAGGACAGCAGCGCATTGGGGATCCGCCCGACGCCGACCTGCAGGCAGGCCCCGTCGGGGATGCGGTCGGCGATGTACCCGGCGATCGCCTGGCCGCGCTCGTCCGGTTGGGCCGGAGGCACCTCGAGCAGGGGCAGGTCCGAACGGCACCACCCGGCCAGCTGACTCATATGGATCTGGTTCTGGCCCGAGGTGTACGGCATGTTCGGATTGATCTCGACGAAGAACGGGATGTCGCCGATGAATGAGGCCGTGTAGTCCGCGTTCGTGCCCAGACTGACGTAACCGTGCCGGTCGGGCGGGCTGACCATCGCCAGCGCGATCGTGCACTTGGTCGACCGCCGCATCAGGAGCGCCGTTTCGCTGAAGTGAGTGGGCACCAGCTCGACCTGACCCGCCCAGTACGCCTGGCGGGATCCTGGGCCGAGGAAGTAATCGACGTGGCGTAGACGATCGCCGAACTCGCCGCGAATGTAGGCCCGCTCGCGATAGGGGTCCATTCGGTGAATCCGTACGCCGTCGAGCCGGTCGGCGTTCGCCTCCAGAGTGTCGAGCAGCGTGACGGGCTCGCCGAGGCCGATCGGAACGATCACGTCCGCCCCCGGTGGGATGTGATCGAGCACGTCGGTGGGGTCGTTCACGAGGTCTCCTCCTGGTCGCGCAGCCGGCGGGCCGACTCGAACCGCGGGCCGTCGATCATCCGACCGTCGACCTGGGCGGCGGCGCTGTCGTCGTCTGCCGCCCCCATCACTCGCCGGGCCTCGGCCGGCTCGGCGTCCGGGAGAGAAGGCCCGATTGATCGGATCGATCTGGAGGGGGTGTCGGCAGAACTTTCCGGCAGAGCTTTCCGGCGGAGCCGAGCCTGCGCGTGCGTTCCTGTGGGTTCTGGCACTGATATCTGCGGTGACCTGCAGGTATTCAAGACATATGCTATGCGGCTTCGCTCATTGACAAGGCCGCTGAGGATCTTTCGGACACGCCGGCGGCGCGGGCCGAGCTCGGCGGAGTTCCCGCGCTCAGGCCGGAGAGGTCCTGGCGTGCGGCCTCTTCCACGTCGAAACGATCACACTCGCCCGGCTGCGTCGCTTCGCGGGCGTGGAACACGCCATCCGCCGGGTGCACCTCCCGGGCGTCACCGCCGACCCCACCGACGGCCAGGACCCCGCAGGAACGCGATGATGCAGAGCCCCAGGGAAGAGCCGGTGCACGGCTTATGGCACGGCTTATGGCACGGCGCGGCGCCTGAGCGGGCCGACGTCCGGAGGCCGGCGTACGAATTTCGGCTCTTCCCCGGGGATGCGGGCGCGGGTCAGTCGTTGTCGTTCTTGAAGGTGATGTTCTGCCAATCGGTGACGCAGCTGCGCTTCATGAAGACCCAGCCGAGGTTGGTGTCACGGACGACGATGGCCGGGGTGGCGCCAGTGGTCGTGAAGCGATAGCGCACCTCACTCAACGGGGTTCCGGCGGGATCACGCAGAGCGCCGGTGTCGTAGGAGCTGGAGGTGTAGTAGTTGTAGAAGGCGCCGCAAGCGGGATTGACCGTGATGGGGCTACCGTCGGTCGCTTCATGGGCTACGGCGTTGAAGTCGTGACCGAATGACCGGCGATGGCTTATGCGGTCCCTGATCGCGTCGCCGCACGACGACGGGGCCGTACCGGTGGGGTTGCCGCTGAGTGCGCCCGGTGGGATCCACGCGCACACGTTGTTGTTCCCGTGGTTTCGCCCGTAGTGGTAGTTGTTGGCGGTGGTCTGCTCGACGTCGAACGAGGAACCGGCCATCGCGGTTCCGATGAAGTAGCCGCACGGCTTGTTCTGCAGCCACGTGCCGGCCGCTATCGTGCCGTTGTTGGTGCATATCGTCGGCTTTGGCGAGTTCGGCTGGACGGCGTACCGGTTCACCGCGTGTGCGGACGGGGCCAGCGACATGGACAGCATGATGAAGGCCGCGGTCGTACCGCCGCCCCAGGTGGCAAGCCCGCGCGTACGAACTCGGTCGGCGAAGAAGGGCCGCACAGATACTCCCAGGCGTTCGGTCGTGGTCGTCAGGGCCGTTGCGACTTCACCAGGGGATCCGGTCGCGGAGCAGCCAGGACATATCGATTGGCAATCTTTGGGGATCACTCCGGCGATTGCAACAGCCGGTCGCCGGGCCCCGGTTCCTGGTCCTGCGCGGGTGTGGTGACCGGACCAAGGACATCGAGATCCTTGACACGGTGGCGGCGGCGGGCCCGAAACCCTCGCACCCGGCCGGGGCAAGGGCGCCGTCGGCGGGTATGAACCAGAGATGGGTGGCGGCGAGGTGGCCCGGCTCTTCCACCGCGAGACGAGCTTCGGCCCGGAGCGCTGGCCGCGGCCGGGCGTCCCCGGGTTCGTCCCGATGGATCCACGCAACCGGCCCCGGCCGTTCAAGCGTTACCCGCAGGCACGTGTTCGCGCCCTTCCCACGGACCTGCCCCCGAGGGGAGCGCCGGCGGCGGCGGCGCTGTCCGGGCGGATACCGCCCGGCGACGCGACCGTGGACCTCGAGCTCCTCGCCCGGCTGCTGTTCTTCTCCGCCGGCGTCACGCGGGTGGCCGGAGCCGGGGGCCAGACCGACTGGTTCCGGGCCGCGCCCTCCGCGGGGAACCTCCACCCACTGGAGGTCTACGTGGCGGCGGGGGCCATGGCCGGGCTGAACGCCGGCCTGTATCACTTCGCGCCGGACGTCTTCGGCCTCGAGGAGCTGTCCGAGGGGGACTGCCGTCCGGCCGTGGCCGATGCCGTGGCCCTGCCCGAGGCCGGGTCGGGCCCGCTTGTTCTCCTCGTCACCGGCATCCCCTGGCGGACCGCGTGGAAGTACGGCGAACGGGGGTGGCGCCACGTGTACTGGGACGCGGGGGCGGTGCTGGCCAACCTGCTCGCGGTCGCCGAGGCCTACGGGCTGCGGGCGCGCGTTCTGCTCGGTTTCGTCGACTCCGCCCTGTGCCGGCTGCTCGGCATCGACGGCGCGGCCGAGTTTCCGGTGGCGGCGGTCATGGTCGGCGCGGCCGAGGGGCCGGCCATGACGGGCGGCTGCGAGGAGCCGCGCCTCGCGGCGACTCCGCTGTCCCCGGCGCCGGTGGAGTTCCCGCTGATCACCCGTGCCCAGCGGGCGGGCGATCTGGCCACGGCCGACGAGGTGGCGGCCTGGCGGGCGGCGGCTCCCGCCGGGCTGCCGCGTGCGCAGGACGTGGTGGACCCGCCGGCAGCGGCCCGGGACGAGCCGATCGAGTCGGTGGTCCTGCGGCGCGGCTCGACCCGGCGGATGCGCCGTGACGTCGCGCCCGCCGAGCTGCTGCACTGGGGGATGGCGGTGGCCACCAGGCATGTGCCCACCGACGCCGTTCCGGCCGGGGCGTCCCTGCTCTCCCACGAGCTCGCGGTCCACGCGGTGCAGGGCATGGAGCCCGGGCTGTACCACTGGGTCGATGGCCGGCCGGAGCCGTACCGGACGGCGCCGGAGACCGCGGTACGGCGGCTGAGCCGGCGTCTGTGCCTGGACCAGCCGCTCGGCGGTGACTCGGCCTACACCGACTTCGTCTGCGCCGACCTGGACCGGGTGCTCGACGGATACGGAGACCGCGGCTACCGCGTCGCCCAGTTCGAGGCGGGTGTGGCCGCCGGGCGCCTGCAGCTGGCCGCGTTCACCCTCGGCCACGGCGGCACCGGCCTCACGTTCTCCGATGAGGAGGTCTCGGCGGCGTTCGGCACCCGGGCGGCCTGCATGCTCGCCGTCTCGATCGGGATCCCCGCCTACCGGGCCAAGCCGGGCGGCCCGCCCGGTCGGCCCACCCGGCTCACTTAGACGTCGTTTCATTTGGGGTGGTCGGTAGGGTTCTGCCGTGTCGATGGTGGAGCGTCTGGTTCCTGATGAGCTGTGGGAGTTGTTCCAACGGGTGGTGCCGCAGGCGCCGACCCGGCCGCAGGGCGGTGGTCGGCGCCGGTATGGGGATCGGGAGGTGCTGGCGGCGATCGTGTTCGTGGCCACCTCGGGTTGCACCTGGCGGCAGGTGCCGCCGGTGTTCGGTGCCTCGTGGCAGACGGTCTACCGGCGGTTCGCCGAGTGGAGCAGCGCCCGGGTGTGGGCCAAGCTGCACCGGGTGGTCCTGGACGAGCTCGGTGCCGCCGGTGAGCTGGACTGGTCGAGGTGCGCGATCGACTCGGTGAGCGTCCGGGCTGTCAAAGGGGGGAGCTGACAGGCCCGAATCCTGTCGATCGCGGTAAGAAAGGGTCGAAGATCCACTTGATCACCGAGCGGTCGGGTCTGCCGATCGCTGTCGGGATCTCCGCGGCCAACACCCACGACAGTCAGGGTCTACAGCCGCTGGTGCAAGGCATCCCGCCGATCCGCTCTCGCCGGGGCCCGCGCCGACGCCGGCCCGCCAAGCTGCACGGCGACAAGGGATACGACTACACCCACCTGCGACGATGGCTGCAATCCCGCGGCATCACCCCACGCATCGCCAGACGCGGCAAGGAGCCCTCGGGCCGGCTGGGCCGGCACCGGTGGGTAGTGGAGAGGACCGTGTCGTGGCTGAGCGCCTTCCGCCGACTCCACCGCCGCTACGAACGCAAGCCCGAACATTTCCTGGCCTTCGTCGGCATCGCCGCAGCACTCATCTGCCACCGCCGCCTCACCAAATGAGACGACGTCTTAGTGGCGCGGCGGCGCTGAGGTGCGAAGGCCGGAGATCCTTACTGAAACCAGGCCCTTGATCTGCGTTTTCTTCCACCGAACGGGGAAATACAGGGAGCTGTTGACCAGACCGGCTGAGCCCGGGACGGCGCGCCAACAACGGTCGGTGACCCGGCTGTGTTGTGGCCGCCACTCGTGGAAGCCCCGCGGGAGGCTGTGAACCGCGCGCCGGCAGGGCCTCCGGAACCGCCGGTAGACGCGCCGGCACCGGAAATCGCCGCGGCCGGCGCCGGTCGGCTTCGCCGATAGGAGAACCAGATGCCTCTGCCTGAAGGCATGCGTCCGGACGCCCGCACCGGGGCCGGTGGCGGCGCCGCTGAGGACCCCCGGACACCGGCTGCGGGTCCCGCCCTCCATGAGACCGGCCGGAGACGGACAGGAAAGCAGGCGACGGTGATCGCCAAGCCCATCTCGGAGGACCCTTTCGTCTACAACGCCCGCGATCATGATCTCGCCGGTGACGGGGTCACCAACGACCAGCCCGCGCTGCAGGCGCTGGTCGACGCGCTCGGGGCGGCCTACGCCGCCGATGGCCAGCCCCGCACCATCTACTGCCCGTCGGGGGCGTATTCGATCCAGGACGAAGGCACCATATGGCGAAGCGGGATCTCCCTCATCGGCGCAGGCCCGGCCGCCACCCGGTTCGCCCTGGCCAACCCGGGCAACCTGATCTCCCCGACACCGCTGGCCTTCTTCACCATCGCGGAGCACGGTGCCGGCCGCGACAACCACATAGCCGACTGCACCTTCGCGCGCTTCGAGATCGACGGCTCCGGCGTCATCCTGCCCGCCTACGACGTGCTCGCCAAAGGGCTGGGGCTCCAGTACGTCCTGCGGGGCCATTTCCACGACCTGTACATCCATGACACCCCCGCCACAGGCTTCGGCTGCGACTTCCTGCAGGACACGTTCGTCGACAACCTGCTGGTCACGCACTGCGGGCGGCTGGAGAACGGAGAGTGGATGGGCGGCGCCGGCATCGGCATCGGCACCGGCGGCTGGGGGTCCACCGAGCGGTGCACCGTCACCGCCTGCACCACCGTGCGCAACGGCACCAACGGGATCTTCGTCGAACTGCAGAAGAGCTACTGGACCCCGACCCGCGGCATCCGCATCATCGGCTGCCACTCCGAAGGGAACCGGTTCGGCATCTCCGACTGGGGCGCCGACGGGCTCATCGTCTCCGCCTGCACCATGACGGCCAACCACCAGGCCGGCTACGACATCTCGTCCCTCGGCACATCGTCGGTCGCCGGACGTGGCGGCATCGTGACCGGCTGCGTCATAGAGGACAACGTCTGGGACGGAGCCGCGATCGGCAACACTCCCGGGCCGTACACCTTCCGCGGCAACCGCATCAGCCGCAACGGCCGCTACGGGTACTGGCAGCACAACCTCGCCGGCGGCGACCAGGAGCCCGCCACCGGCATGATCATCGACGGTAACGAGATCTGGGACAACGCCCTCGACGGCATCCTCGTGGACTCCGCCCTCACCGATCCCGCCATAGCCGGAAACAGGATGCGCAACAACGGCCGGCAGTCCGAACCCGCATTCTCCGGCGGAGGTGACACCGTTTCCTACACCACCCTGTCGCTGATCGACAAAGCTGCGGACTGGCCGCCCACCGGACACGTCGGCAAGTGGGTCACGGCCGGCGCGCAACAGGCCATCGTCATGGCCAACAGCGCCACCGAGCTCATCCTCGCCCCGGTCCGTCCCGGCGCGACGACGGCGTGGCCGGAAGGCACTCCACCCCCAGGCGCCCCGTACAGGTTGCCCAATGCCCCCGCGATCAGGGCCGGCATCACGCTGGCCGCCGCCACCCAGAGCCCCACCATCCACGACAACCGGGCCTGGGACAACCAGCCCCGCAAGACCCAGACCCACGGCCTGATCATCACCGACAGCGGCACCTGCGAATCAGGGTGGGTCCACCACAATGATCTGGAGGGCAACGCCATCGAGGCGGCCGGCTTCGAAACCGCACCCTCCGGGGGGTGCTGGCACCACAACCACGGCCTCGACGAATGCCCGGGCGACCGAACCCGATGACCGGACCGCGGGGAGATGTTCCAGAGCGCGACTAGGCTGACATCCTGAACGCGTTCCTTCAGTGAGCTCATGAGGCCGGGGACTTTGGCACGACGACGACTAGGGCAGCTCGAGGCCGAGGTCTTGGCCGAGCTCGCGGCCGCTGACGGCCCTGTCACCACGGCCGACCTCCGCTCCCGTCTGTCGGGGGATCCCGCCTACACGACGGTCAACACGGTTCTGTTCCGGCTGTACGACAAGAAGCTCGTCACCCGGACCCGCGTCGGCCGCCACTACCAGTACCGGCTGGCCGTGGACGAGGCCCGGCTCGTGGCCGGCCGCATGCACGACCACCTGCGCTACGCCAGCGACCGCTCCAGCGTGTTGAGCCGGTTCGTACAGACGCTCAGTGGGGATGAGACTCGGGCCCTGCGCGAGATCTTGGACAGTGAGGACACGGCTTGAGCTGGTTCACGTTCCTTCCTGTCGCGATCACGATGACCGTGAGCGTCGTCCTCGGCCGGGTGGCCCTGCCGCTGCACCCCGTCTGGTCGGCGCGGCTGCTCGCCACTGTCGCGGTCACCACCGCGCTGTCCTCGGCCGGAACCCTTGTGTTCACGGCGGTCGACTACGGAGCGTCGCTTGTGCCGGAGGTGGCCGCACGGTTGCCCGAGTGGGCCCTCTTCGGTGACGACAGTCCCGTACCCGCCGCGCTCGGTGTGCCGGCGACCGTTCTCAGCTGTGCCAACCTGCTGATCGCCGGTCGGCTCGCCACCCGCTGGGCGGGTGAGGTCCGCGCGGCTCAGGAGACCTCCAAGGGCCTGCTCGAGACCGACGTTCCGATCGCTCTCGCCGTTCCCGGCCGCAGTGGCGGCGTGCTGGTCTCGAGAGGTCTGTTGCGCAGGCTCTCCGCTGGAGAGCTCGAGGTCGTGTTCCAACACGAACGGTCGCACCTTCGGCACCGTCACCACCGCTATCTGGCGCTCTGTGAGCTGGCCGCCGGGATCCTGCCACCCCTCAAACCGCTGTACCAACGACTGCGGTTCTCCGTCGAACGCTGGGCGGACGAGGACGCGGCAGAAGCCGTCGAAGACCGGGCCCTGGTCGCCCGCACGATCGCCAAGGTGGCGCTCGCCGGCTCGGCGGACGCCGGGCCGTTGCCCGCATTCGGCGACTCCGGCGTCGTCCAGCGCGTCCAGGCCCTCCTGGGCACGCCTCCCGACAAGAACACCGTCACCGGACCGGTGGTGCTCACCGGCAGTGGCCTGACCACCAGCGCCCTCGCCGCCACCGCCCTCCAGCTCGACCGCGTTCTGGCCTCCGCCATCTTGTGACCGAGCACCAGGCCCATGTGTACGGCCATTGTGCGTGCCCGCGGTGAGCGGAGGGTTCCCGACCGTACTGGTCGCCGCCGGCCGGGTGGGTCCCCCGCGGGCGGTGAGCAGTACGGCGGTTCAGAGGTCGAACTCGGCGGGCGAGAGATCCACGGCGTAGCAGGCCTCACGCACGACGGCCTTCTCGGCGTCGTCGAAGTCGCCGTCGGCACCGCCGATGATGATGCCGATCTGGATCACGGCGCGTGCCTCGGCCGGCTTGGTCTTCACCTTGCCGATGTGCTGCAGGACGCTGACCTTGCCGAAGTCCAGGTCGGCGGTGAGCTTGGCCAGGTAGTCGTTGAAGCGCCTTTGCAGGTCGTCGGCGGGGAAGTTCTGCAGCACCTCGTTGGTGCCGATGAGGGCTGCGGTCCGTTGTCGTTCGGACGGGTCGACCGAACCGTCCGCCGCGGCCACCAGCGCGCACATCGCCATGCTCGCGTCGCGGAACGCGCCGCTCTTCAAGTCTTTCTTCTTCGCCATCAGCTGGGCCTGCATGCCTTGGCTGGACTCGCGCAGCCTGTCCCACAGGGCCATCCGGATGCCTCCTCGTCGCCGAAGTTCCGCTGAGAACTCTAGCCTGACCTACTACAGGTGTCATAGCAGGTTGGGGTCGCGGTCCCGGCCTCGAGCGCCCCGGACGGGGATGTCCCGTCATCCCCGTCCGCGGCGCTTGAACATCCCCTGGTCGCCAGGGCCGCCCCGCAGCCGTCTCAGCGCGCCCGCCGGCGGGCGTACAAGCCGACGGCCGCTGCCACGCCGAGTGCGGCAAGCCCGATCTGGATGGCCAGTTCGCCCCAGTCGACGCCCTTGGTGTCGGCGATGCCGAGCCTGCCGGCGATCGCGGTTCCGATCAAGGCCGCGACGATTCCGATCGCGATGGTCAGCCAGATCGGGATCGACTGGCGCCCCGGAAGGGCGAGCCGTCCCAGTGCACCGATGATCAGACCGATGACCAGCGCGGTGATGATGCCGGTGATCTCCATGCCTGTTCCTGCCTCCTTGCGCCATCTCGTCATTCACCGTTACGTCCGCGGATGACTCCTACCCAGGCGGATGCGATGGCGGCGGCCGGCCGAGCATCACGATGGGGCCGCGTTCGGCGATCCGGCCTATCCGGCCGCCGCTTTTTCTCGACTCCACCGGCACAGGCCGAGCCGCGACGCGCCGACTGACGGAACGGCTGAACTTACGTAGATCATCTACTACATTTGTAATAGCGTTGTTCGCGACCGGTTCGGCCCCACCGACCCGCCGTTCGCCCTCCTGAAGGAGGCCCGTGCCCACCTGCGGGACGCAACGGTACGTACTCGATCGGCAACCGGAGGTTTCATCATGGCAGTCAGCCTTACCAAGGGCGGCAACGTCTCACTCACCAAGGAAGCGCCCGGACTGAGCGCCGTGGTCGTGGGCCTGGGCTGGGATGTGCGCACCACCACAGGCACCGAGTTCGATCTCGACGCCAGCGCCCTGCTGGTCTCGGAGGCCGGCAAGGTCCTGTCCAACGAGCACTTCGTGTACTTCAACAACCTCAAGAGCCCGGACGGCTCGGTCGAGCACACCGGCGACAACCTCACCGGTGAGGGCCAGGGCGACGACGAGCAGATCAAGGTCGACCTCGCTGTGGTCCCGGCCGAGGCAGCGAAGATCGTGTTCCCGGTGTCGATCTACGATGGAGACAAGCGCGGGCAGAACTTCGGCCAGGTCCGCAACGCCTTCATCCGCGTCGCCAACCAGGCCGACGGCAACGAACTCGCTCGTTACGACCTCACCGAGGATGCCTCGACCGAGACCGCGATGGTCTTCGGTGAGCTCTACCGCCATGGCGCCGAGTGGAAGTTCCGTGCGGTCGGTCAAGGCTACGCTTCCGGGCTGGCCGGCATCGCCTCCGACTATGGCGTAGGTGGTTGACCACCTGAGCCCTGACCACGAGCAGCAGGGCCTTCTCGCACCGGAGCGGCTGCCGAGTGGCTACCGGATCTACAGCGAGTCGGACGTGGAGACCGTGTGCCGTATCCGCTGCCTGGAGTGATGGGTGATCAGCACGCGGCCGGTGGGCGAGTACCGGCTCGGTGCTCGCCCGGCCCCGGGTGGACCGGGCGGCGCGGTGGGTGATCAGCTATGGGCCTCGGCGTAACTTGACCAACCCGCACGGCCGTTCTTACGTCACCAGCCCAGCACCTCCGTGTTCTGGCAGGCGACCAGGCGACCAGGCGCCATTGCCCGTTCTCCTTGGCCATGACGTAGAGCGGGGTGCCCGCGTTCCCGACCGGCTGCCCGTCGAGCGTTAGATACTGCTGGCGCGCCTTGACGGCGGTGACGTCGGGGTCGCACGGCACCGCGATCACGGCGTCTTCGCCGAGCCCGAGCAGCGCGGCGGCCTTCGTCACGCTGAAGTGGGCGCACTCGGAGGCGAGGATGCGCAGGCGCGGCAGGATCTCGGATGTGCGCAGCGGGGCCGGGGCGGTCTTCTCGACCAGCCGGCACGCCTCGTCGCGGGCCAGCAGCAGGGCCTGGAGGTTGGACTGCGTGCCGCCGCTGGTGAAGACGCCGTCGGCGCCTTCGCCGAGGCCGATGCGCTCCGCCGTCCAGTCGATCAGTCGGCGTTCGATCAGCGTGCCCCGGGCGCTCTGGTCCCAGGTGTCGAGTGATGAGTTGACGGCCGAGAGCACGGCCTCACCGACCAGGGCCGGGATCACCACCGGGCAGTTGAGATGTGCGAGATAGCGCGGGTGGTGGAAGTAGACCGCATCGCGCAGATAGACGCGTTCCAGCTCGTCGAGGGCGGCGGCCGGGTCGCCCAGCGGCCGTTCGAGGTCGATCGCGGAGATCTCCGGGGCCAGGCGGTCCGCGGTGATCCCGGTGAACGGCCGGTTCTGCGCGATGAGCCGGGCCGCCACGCGATCGACGCCGGCGGCGACGGAACGCCGGTAGAGCTCCGCGTTGTGTTCGTTCAGCAGGTGCGACCTGCGAGTCACGAGTCGTCCTCTCGGGGGTCAGTCATCGGTGGACGCGGCGCCGGACACGGCTTCGGCGAGGAGGTCCTCCTCGCATGAGCCCAGACGCCAGTAGCCGGTGAACCTCACCGCGCCGCGGTCGAATCCGCGCTCGCGGACGAGGTGGCGGCGCAGGGCCCGTACGGCCCCGGCCTCACCGGCGATCCACGCGTACGGGTCGCCCACGGGCAGTTCGGCCCTCCGTAGCGCGTCCAGGACCAGGCCGGTGGGGCCGTGCGGGGCGTTCCCGCGGACCAGCCAGGTGATCTCGGCGGCGGCCTCGGTGGGGAGGTGGCGCATGTCCGCGGCGTCCGGGACCTCGATCCAGACCCGGGCCCGGGTGCCCGCCGGCAGCCAGGCGAGGATGCCTTCGACGGCGGGGAGCGCGGTCTCGTCGGCGGTGAGCAGCACCCAGCCGGTGCCGGGCGGCGGACGGAAGTCGACGCCGCCGTTGTCCTCGACGACCGGGCCGAGGACGATGACGCGGTCCCCGGGCCGGGCGCGGCCCGCCCAGCGGGAGGCCGGGCCGCCGTCACTGTGCAGGGCGAAGTCGACGTCGAACTCGTCGGGATCGCGTCGCCGGTCGCGGACGGTGTAGGAGCGCATGACCGCCCGTACCGCCGGGTCCATCGCCCGCCACCGCGCGAACCAGTTCTCGCCGGACGCGGTGGGGACGACCGGGGCGTCCTGGCCGGGGTGCGGGAGGAACAGCTTGAAGCGCTGGTCGCGGCCGCCGCTCGCCAGGTCCGCCAGCCGCTCTCCGGCGAAGGTGATCCGGACCATGGAGGGACCGGGGCGTTCGGTCCGTACGACCTGCAGGTCGAAGAAGCGGAACGGGACCACGGTGGCCGTGGTGGTCATGTGGAGGCTCCTTTCCGAGTCGCCGTGAGCGGGATCGCATGGGAGTGACGGCCGCACGTCGGCTGAGGGCACGTCAGCGGACCTTCCTGGCGTTCTGGACGGCCTGCGCCAGGGACTCGATGAGCGGCGCGCAGCCGGCGTAACTGAAGCGTGGCTCGCTCAGCCAGGGCGTGACCTGGCCCGCCCTGACGGCGGGGAGCTTGGACCAGCTCGGCTTGGCCGCCAGATCCTTGGGCCGCAGGGCCGCGGTGCGGTTGTCGAGCAGGATCAGGTCCGCCGGGTATTTGTCGGCGTTCTCCCAGCTCAGGCTCTCGAAGAAGCCGCCGGTGACCTGCTTCGGGACGACGAAGTCGACGCCCAGCTCGCGGAAGTAGGTGAGGTCGGCGTAGACACCGGGGTCGGAGACATAGAACAGGTCGGCGCTGCCGGAGGCCGCCATGACCTTGATGCCGCCGCCCGCCTTGGCGGCCCGGCCGAGCGTCTCGGCGGCCCGTTCGAAGCGCGCCTTGGCATCGCTGACCTGCTTGGCCTCGAGGTCGGCGCCGAGGGCCGCGGCGAGCTCGGCGTAACGCCGGACGGGCTCCGGCAGGGACACCTTCGCGACGGTGATGCCGACGCTGGGGGCCAGGGCCAGGATCTTCTTCTGGCTGTCGTCCGGCACGAACCACAGGGCGTTCGGCTGATAGATGTTCGTGACCAGCAGTTCGGGGCGCAGGGCGGCGTACCTCTCGATGTTGAACTCGCCCCAGGCGTTGCCCAGGACCGTCACCTTGTCCAGGTCGAGGTCCCCGGCCAGCGGGTCCGGCCCGCCGTTCTTCAGCTTCGTCGGCCCGAAGACGCCCACGATCTCGTCGCCGATACCGAAGTCGCGCAGGGCGGCCGCCGTGCCGACGTAGGCGACGACCCGTCCGGGGCGGCCGGCGGCGGCGGCCCTCTGCCCGCGGTCGTCGGTGAACGACCAGGAGCCGCCGGTTCGGCCGGCACTCGCGCCGCGGCTCGCCCCGCAGGCGGTGAGGAACGCGCCGAGACCGGCGGCACCGCCCGCGGTCAGCAGGCCGCGCCGGGAGAGGTGGGGGGGTCGGGCAGGGGGCATGACGGTGCCTTCTCTCATGCGCAGGTCTCAGGCGATCGCCGCTGAGCCGAGATCAAACTTAGGTTAACCTAACCTAAGTTGTTGTCCAGTGATGCCGGGGTGACTCGCGTTCCCCGGCCCGTATCGGAGCTGGTACGTGCCCCTTTCCACGTCACCGAAGGCCGGCGGGAGTCCGGCGGCGCCGCCGTCCGGCATCGGCCCGTCCGCCGGGCGGCCGTCCGGTGGACGCCATGCGGGGCGTGTCGCCGGGCTGCTCGCCGCGCTGCTGTTCCTGCTCGCCGTCGTCGCGCTGAGCCTGGCGGTCGGCGCCAGGCGGCTCCCGCCCGGGGAGGTGTGGGACGGGCTCATCGACGCGCACGCCTCCGGCCACACCGTCGTGCGTCAGATGCGGCTCCCGCGCACGCTCCTCGGGCTGCTGGCCGGGGTCGCACTGGGGCTCGCGGGCGGTGTGATGCAGGCCCTGACGCGCAATCCGCTCGCCGATCCCGGGCTGCTGGGCATCAACGCCGGGGCCTCGGCGGCAGTCGTCTCCGCGATCTCCTTCCTCGGCATCGCGTCCTTCACGGG
>DASYNF010000041.1:0-29668 GCA_036008685.1 Actinomadura sp.
GAACCGCCGCGCGGACCGATGTCCAGCGCGTTCGGTGTCGACCTGTTCCCGTCCGCGTGCACGACCCGCGACGATGTCATCACGGCGGCGGAGTTCGACGTGGGGCTGCTGGCGGCCGTGCGGTCCTGAGTCCGGCCGGTCCGGCCGGCCGGACCGCCGGATCAGCCTCGACGCCCCCGCCCAGGCCCCCGGATCGTGGCGGTGATCACGGATCCTCCGGGTCCTGGGGACCGCGGCGCCGGCCCGGGAGCCGATGTGCCCCTGGTGGGACGCGCCCGCGCGATCGCGGTCATCCCAGGCCGCGCTGGGCCCGGCCGCCCGGAGACCGGTGTCCGTCGAGCTCGTGGCCGCGGCCGTCCGTGGCCCTCAGCTGGCCGTGCTGCACCGCCCGGGTGAGGTCCTGCACCGTGACCATCCCACTGGCCCGGCCGTCCTCGGTGACCACGGAGACGAGCTGGCCGGCCAGCGGGCGCCGGTCGAGCAGCTCGGCGACGAGATCGTCGGGCCCGGACAGGTGATCCTCCGAGACCGGGAGCTGTGCGGTGTCGAGCCGCATGGCGGCGCGCCGTCCGGGAGGGATCCGCGTGAGCATGTCGGCGCTGACCACACCGACCGGTGTGCCGCCGATGTCCACGACGGGGAAGACCGACTGCCGCGAGTTCAAGACCACCTGGTGGATGAACTCGTCGATGTGGTTCCACGCCGGGCCGCAGTCGGGGCGTGCGGTCATGACGTCGCGGACCCGTACGCCCTCGACGGCCTGCCGGGCGGTCCGCGACATCGCCTCGGCGTTGGCCTGCCCGACCAGGAACCATCCGACCAAGGCGAGCCACAGGCCGGAGCCCGAGCGCCCGGTGGAGACCTGGAGGATCCCGCCGGCCATGAGGGCCGCGCCGAGGAGCCGGCCGGCCCGTGCGGCGGCGAGATCGGCACGGGCCCGGTCGCCGTACTTCTTCCACAACGCCGCCCGCAGCACCCGGCCGCCGTCCAGTGGGGCGCCCGGGAGCAGGTTGAACACGGCCAGGACGATGTTCATGAAGGCCAGCCAGGCGAGCACGGCGATCACCACGGCCGGAGCGGCGAGCGCCCAGGCGGCCGTCGCGGTGATCGCGAATACGAGTGCCGCGGCGAGGCTGGTGAGCGGTCCGACGGCCGCGATGAGGAAGTCGGCCCGAGGACTCGGCGGCTCGCCGTCGAGCTCGGCCGCGCCACCGAGCATCCACAAGGTGATCGCACGGACCCGGACGCCGTGCCGGCGCGCGAGCACCGCGTGCGCCAGCTCATGGGCGAGCAGCGACATGAGGAACAGCAGCGCGGACGGGATGGCCACGGCCCAGTAGACCCACGTCGCCACATGCGCGGCCGCGTCCGGAAGCACCGTCATCCCGAGGATCACGACGGTGATGACCGCGATGACCAGCACCGACCAGTGCAGCCCCACCGGTATGCCGGCTACCCGGCCTAGTCGCACGGTCTGCTTCATCCGAACCTCCGAAGGCGGGGTGGCCGCCCGGCCCTCTTGTTCACCAGACTGCTGAAGCCGCCGGGCGGGAGTCAGGGGCGAAGGTCCCCTACCCTCGCCGGAACGTCCCGGCGAGGGCCGGCACCAGGCCGCACCGACCGGCCCGATGTCCGTACCGCCTCAGGTGGCACCTCCCGCGAGGCCGCGGCACCGGGCTCTGGGACAGGATGCCCGGCCCGGCACGGTGCCATGTCAGCGGTCCGGCGAAGACCCGGACCCGGGCCCTCCCCGGATCGGGGCCGGGCGGGTGCGGAGCCTGGGGCCCGGACTGCTGGGAGCGGGTGATCGCGATGGCGGCACGGCCTGAGGGCCCGGTCGCCGACGCGCTCCCCAGGCCCGGTGAGCGGGTGGCGGTCGTCGGGTGCGGCACCTCATGGTTCATGGCGCAGGCCTACGCGGCCCTGCGGGAAGGGGGGCCTGGACCGAGGCCTATCCCCCGATGGAGTACAGGCACGGGCCCATCAGCATCACCGGCCCGAACAGGGTCGTCTGGTGGCTCGGCGGCTCGAGCCCGGACCCCGCTCTCACGGAACAGATCGGCCGCACCGGGGGACGCCTGGTGGCGCACGGCCTCGACCCGCTGGCAGAGCTCATCCTCGTGCAGCGGCTCGCCGTCGCGATGTCCATGGCCCGGGGCCTGCACCCCGACCATCCCCGCAACCTCACCCGGTCGGTCATCCTGAGCTGACGGCCGCCCCTCCACGCCGCCTCATGGCCGGCCGGCACTCGCACCCGCCGCGGTGGCGGGCGTTCGCGTCGCCGGCCGGTCCGGGGTGCGCAGAGGACCGTGCCGCCGGCGTGCGGACCTCAGGTCCTCTTCACCGCCTTGCGGACCACGTCGCGGGTACGGTCCACCATCGCCATGAAAGGGCCGGTGAGCAGGTTCGCGGCGGTCGACTCCACGCCGGGATGCGGATGCGTCGGGGCCAGTGCCTCGGCCGCCCTCACCGCCGTGGCCATGATCGAGAGCCGTGCCTCACTGGTGTTGGCCCGCAGCGCCGGAAACTCCTCACGCTCCTCGTGCTCGGCGTGCTGGATGACCGCCTGGCGCAGCTCCATGAACCGCGGCAGGAACTCGGGTGCTTCGGGGCCGATGCGCTCTAGGTCGGCGAGCAGCCGCTTGGCCGTGTTCTCCTCACTGAGCCGTGCGTCGACGATCCGGTCACCGTCCGGGACGGCCTGCCGGGCGTTCGGATGGACGACCTCTTCTTCCGCCGTCTCGTGCACCGCCAGGAGCCGCCGGAGCTGATCGAACGCATCGCCCCGTTCCTTTCCGCTGCTGTTCTGCACTCGCTCGAACAAGATGCGGATCTCCTGATGCTGCTGCACCAGCAGCTCGATGACGTCGTCGTCCTTCGCGTCCGGACGATCGGTCATGACACCCTCCCCCAGGTCATCACGGTCAGTTGTCACTCCCATGCCCCTCAGGCGGCACGGAGACACCCCGCCCCGGTTCACCCCTTGGCCGGAATCCGCGGTCCGGAGCACCCGGGAGACTAGGGGAGCCGCTGGGCCCGGCTGAGAACCCGCTGGGCGATGACCACCAGGGCCAGGAACGCGCCGCTGACCACCTGCTGGAACGCCGAGGTCAGGTTGCCGACCTGGTTGATGATGTTCTGGATCACTCCGAGCAGCAGGACCCCCGCGATCGTGCCGGTCAGCCCGCCCGCTCCCCCGGTGAGCAGGGTGCCGCCGATGACCACGGCCGCGATCGCGTCGAGCTCCAGGCCGATGCCGAGAATGGTGACGCCCGACGACAGCCGGGCGGCGTTGAGGGCCCCGGCCAGCCCCGCCAGCAGCCCGGACATCAGGTAGACGAGGATCTTCGTGCGGGCGACCGGCACTCCCATGAGGGCGGCGGCGTCCTCGTTGCCTCCGATGGCGAAGACGTTCTGCCCGAACCCGGTCCGCTGGAGCAGGACGATGCCGGCCGCGCACAGCAGTGCGGTGATGTAGACGGGATAGGTCAGGCCGAGGAGGCCGTCCTGGCCGAGCGACCCGAAGGTCTCGTCCTCGACCAGATAGGTGGTCGCCCCCTCGTCGGAGATGGCGAGCATGACGCCCCGCACGCCGAGCAGGCCTGCCAGGGTCACGATGAACGGCGCCATCCCGGACCGCGCGATGAACAGGCCCTGCAGCAGGCCGATGGCCCCGCAGGCGGCGAGCGGCAGTGCCAGCGCCCCGAGGACGCCGGCCCGTGAACCATAGGCGGCGAGCACCCCGCCGAGCACGAACAGCGAGCCGACGGACAGATCGATGCCACCGCTGATGATGACGAAGGTCATGCCGATGGCGACGATGGCGAGAAAGGACGAGGACACCGCGATGCCCGCGGCGTTGGCCCCGCTCGCGAACGAGTCGAACGCGACCGTCCCGAAGACGATCAGTGCCAGCAGGACCATGAGGGCGCCGTGCTGCTGCAGCAGCCGGCCGGCCCGTTCCCGCCGGGCCGGCTCCGCCACCGCGGTGGCCGGCTCCCCGTCAGTGATCACGTGCGAGTGGGTCATCGCGCTCCCCGGTCGCGGGCCGCGTAGACCGCGGCGAGGATGATGACGGCCTGGACGATCTGTGTCCACGACTGCGGAAGGTTGTGCTTGATCAGCGTCGCCTGGAGCAGCTGCATGAGGAGCGCGCCCATGACCGTGCCGACCACCCGGATCCGCCCGCCGCTCAGCGGCGTGCCGCCGATGACGACGGCGGTGATGGCCGACAGTTCCATGAAGAGCCCGAGTGAGGTGGGGTCACTGGCCTGCAGGCGCGCGGTGGCCAGCACGCCCGCGCCGGCCGCGAGCATCCCCGAGATCACGTAGACGATGAGCAGCACCCGCCTGACCGGCAGGCCCGACAGCTCACTGGCTCTGCGGTTGCCGCCGATGGCGACGACCTGCCGGCCGAAGGTCGTCCGCCGTACCAGGAAGGTGACGAGCGCGGTCAGTCCGGCCGCGACGAGCACGACCAGCGGGACGCCGCCGAGCGAGTCGCTGCCCAGGGCGATCACCGTGGGGTTGGAGATCTCCCTGAGCTGAGGTACGAGCACGTTGGCGAGCCCGCGGACGCCCACGAGCAGGGCCAGCGTGGCGACGATGGGCTGGACGCCCACGTAGGCGACCAGCGCGCCGCCGAAGGCCCCCGCGACGGCACCGGCGAGCAGGGCCAGGAGCACGGCCGGCAGCGCGCCGTAGCCCAGATAGAGCACGACCACCGACGCGGCCAGCGCCATGACCGAGCCCACCGACAGGTCGATCCCCTCGGTGCCGATCACCAGGGCCATGCCGAGGGACACGATCACGATGGGGGCGACCTGCACGAGCTGGGTACGGACGTTGGCCGCGTCGACGAAATACGGCGTGAAGAGGATGTTGAACAGCAGGAGCGCGAGGACGGAGCCGTACACGCCGTACTCCTGCAGCCAGGCGAACACGCGGTCACGGTCCGCCCTGCGGCCCGCCGCCACGGCCTCAGCCATGGGTCTCCTCCCCGGGGGCGGCCGCGATGGCGGCCATGATCTGCTCCTCGGTGACCTCGGCGCCGGCGAGCTCGCGGACGACCGCACCGTCCCGCAGGACCAGGATCCGGTCGGAGCCCTCCACGAGCTCCTCCAGGTCCGAGGAGATCAGCAGCACGCCGAGTCCCTCGCCCGCCAGCTCCTCGATGAGGGTCTGCACCTCCGCCTTGGCGCCGACGTCGATGCCCCGGGTGGGCTCGTCGAGCAGCAGCACCTTGGGATTCATGGCGAGCCAGCGCGCCAGCAGGACCTTCTGCTGGTTTCCGCCGGACAGCTCGCTCACCCGCTGGTACGGCGACGCGGCCTTGATCCGCAGGCGCCGGGTGAACACGTCGACCACCCGGTCGATCCGGGCGTCCGAGACCACGCCCGCCCGGGCCAGCCGGGGGAGCACGGCCAGCGCGATGTTGTCCCGCACCGACAGCCCGGGCACGATCCCCTCGGCCTTGCGGTCCTCGGGCAGCATGCCGATCCCGGCACGGATGGCGCCGGCCGTGGAGCGACGCCGCAGCGGCGACCCGGCGACGACGACCTCCCCCGCGTCGACCGGCATCGCACCGGTGATCGCCTTGGCGGTCTCGGTACGGCCGGCGCCCAGCAGTCCGCCGAGCCCGACCACCTCGCCGGGGCGCACCGTGACCGACACCCCTCGGAGGACATGCCGGCGGGCCAGACCGCGGGCCTCGAGGACCGGTGCCCCGGCGGCCGGGCCGCGCTCACCGGAGAAGCGGGTGAGGCCGTCCGCGCGGACCTCGGCGAGGTCACGGCCGAGCATGAGCGAGATGAGCCGCAGCCGGTCCAGGGCCGCGAGGGCGCCGGTGTGGGCCACGGCCCCGTCGCGCAGCACCGTGACCCGGTCGCAGATCCGGTAGAGCTCCTCGAGCCGGTGGCTGACGTAGATCGTGGCGATCCCGCGCTCCCGCAGCTCGTGGATGACCCGGAACAGCGTCGCGACCTCACGAGGCTCCAGGGAGGAGGTCGGCTCATCCATGATCACCACCCGCGCGTCGGCGGAGACGGCCCGGGCCAGCGCCACCATCTGCTGTGCGCCCACGCCGAGCGTGCGGAGCGGGCGGCGTACGTCGGTGCGGAGCCCGAAGGCCGCGAGCGTCCGTTCCGCCTCGGCGTGCATGCGCGGCGCGTCGATGGCGCCGAGGCGGCCCCGCGGCTCGTGCCCGAGCATCAGGTTGCGGGCCACGCTCATCAGCGGGATGAGGTTGACCTCCTGGTAGATGGTGGAGATGCCGGATCGCTGGGCCTCCAGCGGGGTGGCGAACGCGACCGGCTCGCCGCCGAGGCGGAGCCGGCCGCCGTCCGGCCGGTGGACCCCGGTCAGGACCTTGACCAGGGTCGACTTCCCCGCGCCGTTCTCACCGACGAGGGCGTGCACCTCTCCCGGGCGCAGGGAGAGCGACACCCGGTCGAGGGCCTGCACGCCCGGAAAGCGTTTGGAGATGCCGGTGGCCTCCAGGACCGGCTCCGCGCTGCCTCCCATGGCGCGGTCAGTACGCCTGTCCGAGGGAGTCTTTGGCGGTGCGCGTGTCGTACTCCCGGTCGGTGATGATGACCTTGTCCGGGATGGCCTGCCCATCGAGGAACCTCTGGGCGGTGGCGAAGGCGAGGGGGCCGAATCGCGGATTGGACTCGATCACCGCCTGCAGCCAGCCGTCGACGATGGCACGGACGGCTCCCCTGGTCCCGTCCACCGAGACGATCTTGACCTCGCCGGGCTTCTTGCCCGCACCCTTCAGCGCGGTCACGGCCCCCAGGGCCATCTCGTCGTTCTCGGCGTAGATCCCGTCGATGCCGGGATTGGACTGGATCAGTTGCTCGGTGACCTGCTGCCCCTTCTCCCGGGCGAACTCGCCGGTCTGCTCGAACGAGATCTGGATCCCGGGGGCCTTCTGGCGCATCCGCTCCTTGAACCCGTTGGTGCGTTCGGTGGTCACGTTGTTGCCCGGGGCTCCGAGCAGGATCGCGACCTTGCCCTTGCCTCCGAGCGCCTGGGCCATCTGGTCGGCCGCGCGCCTGCCCTGCTCCTGGAAGTCCGAGCCGATGAAGGTGAGGTAGTCACCGCACGCCCGGGCGTTGATCTTGCGATCGATCGTGATGATGGGGATCTTCTTGGCGGCGGCCTGCTGGAGGACCGGTTCCCAGCCGTCGGAGTTGAGCGGCGCGATGACGAGCAGCCGCACCCCCTGGGCGATCAGCTGCTGGACGTCGGTGATCTGCTTCGAGAACTGCGACTGGGCGTTGGTGACCTTGAGCTTGGAGATGCCGAGCCGCACCGCCTCGTCCTTGATGGACCTGGTCTCGGCGATCCGGAACGGGTTGGCCTCCTTCTCCGACTGGGAGAAGCCGACGGTGGAGGACTTCAGGTCGAACTTCGTGCCGCCGAACTCGCCCAGCGTGCAGGTCGGGCCCGCCGTACCGGTGGGCTGCTGGGCGACCTGCCGCCCCTGGGTGCCGCTCACGGTCGGCGCGGCCCCGCTGTCCTCGGCCTTGGCGCAGCCGGCCGCCGCGAGGGCCGCGGCCAGCGCGACGGCCGTGACCCGGAGGGTTTTCACGGTCATGGGAGTCCTTTCGGTCAAGCGGGACGGACGGGCTGGGCGAGGCGGCGGAGGACCGGCGCGGGGCCGCTCCGCCGCCTCGCGGATCACTTGGCGCCGCAGCCGGCGGGAGGCCCGCCGGTCACCGCCCGGTTGGCCGCGCGCACCCGCTCGAGGTCGGGTTTGGTGACCGCGCGGTCATAGGTCATGAGCCCGTTGAGCTCGGTCTCCACGTCCGTGGTCTGCGTGTAGATCGCCGCGCTGAGCCCGTTGCAGCTCCGCAGCTCCCGCAGCCGCTCGGTCATCTGCACATAGTGATCGGTCAGGGCCTTGGCGTCCGGTTCCAGGGCGTAGCCCCAGCCGCCGCCGGACCACGTGTGCCCCATCACCGGCAGGCCGAGCCCGCCGTACTCCCCGAGCACCGCGGCACGGGTGGCCGTCGGCGCCCCGGGTGTGCCGGGTCCCGGATAGATGTGGAAGTCCATGACGTCGCCGTTGCCGCCGTCCACGGCACCACAGCAGTTGATCCCGCTCATGTTGTCGACTAGCCGGGTCGGGTCCCACCGCTTGACCAGGTCGGCGATCCGCGCCTGGTCGTACTGTCCCCAGCCCTCGTTGAAGGGGACCCACATCACGATGGAGGGGTGCTGGCGGTGCTGGTCGACCAGGGCGCGGAGCTCGGTCTCGTACTGCGCGCGCTCGGTGGCGTCCGCGCCGCCGAACATGGCGGGCATGTCCTGCCAGACCAGCAGGCCGAGCCGGTCGGCCCAGTAGTACCAGCGGTCGGGCTCCACCTTGACGTGCTTGCGCACCGTGTTGAACCCGAGCCTCTTGGTCTGCTCGAGGTCGTAGCGGAGGGCCGAGTCGGTGGGCGCGGTATAGATCCCGTCCGGCCAGAAGCCCTGGTCCAGCGGGCCGAGCTGGAAGACCGGCGTGCCGTTCAGCACCATCCGGCGGGCCCCGTCGGCCTGGGTGACGCCGATCGTCCGCATGCCGAAGTAGCTGCCGGCCTTGTCCAGCCGGCGGCCCCGGCCGTCGGTCAGCGTCACCTCGAGGTCGTACAGGAACGGGCGGTCGGGGGACCACAGCTTCGGGTCCGGCACGGGGACCCGCAGCTCGGTGCCGGGCCTGCCGACGGTCCGGCCGACGACCCGGTGCCCGTCCCGGACCGTCGCGGTGGCCGTCGCGCCGGCCGCGGACTCCGCCTCGACGGCGACGCGGACGGCCTTGCCCGGCACGTCGGCGGTCGGGTTCACGGTGGTGAGGTGAGCGGCCGAGACCGGCTCCATCCAGACCGAGCGCCAGATCCCGGAGGCGGGCGTGTAGAAGATGCCGCCGGGCGTCTTGCGCTGCTTGCCGACGGCCTGCCCGTCGAGGTCGGTCGGGTCGTACACGCCGACGATGAGCTCCTGCGGGCCGCGCCGCCGGAGCGCGCCGGTGACGTCGACGCTGACGCGGTCGTAGCCGCCCTTGTGGGTGGCCACCTGCCGGCCGTTGACGTAGACCGTGCTCTGCCAGTCGACGGCGTCCAGGTGGAGCAGCAGACGGCGGCCGTCGCCGACCCGCCAGCCGTCCGGGACGGTGAAGGTCCGGCGATACCACATGCGGTCCTCACCGCGGGTGATGCCGGAGAGGGCGGACTCGACGGGGTAGGGCACGACGATCCGCTCGCCGAGGGTGCGCCCGACCGGGGGCGCGTCGCCCTCCTTGGCCGTCGCGAACTGCCAGGTGCCGTTGAGGCTGCGCCAGTCGGCCCGGGTCAGCTGGGGGCGGGGGTATTCGGGGAGCGGGCGGGCCGGATCGACCTTCGAGGCCCACCTGGTCCTGATGGAGTACGTGGAGTCGTTGGCCACGGCGACGTGCTTGAACGCGGGCAGCGGGGTGCCGTCGCGCCGGGTGACGCCGCCCTGCCCGTCATAGCCGGCCCGTACGCCGGCGCCGGCCTGGCGCGGGACGGGGTGCGTCAGTTTCAGCGTCAGCACCGAGGGGTCGCTCTGACCGAGCGCGACGGACTCGATCGGCCACGGGGTCCCGCCGACCGTGAGGCCGAAGTGCTCCCGCGCCCCGGCCGGCGGCGCGTTGAGCGGAGCGTCGAAGCCGAGCAGGACCGTGTCGCCGGCGGAGGTCACCGCGGCCGTCCGCGGCCCCGGGGGCTCGAAGCCGTCCGGCGGGCCGAAGGCCGCAGGGGGCACGATCTCCTTGGGGACGCTCGGGCTCTGCCAGCGCAGCCGCAGGTTCGACCCGCCGTTGTGCTCGAAGTACTCGACCTTGAAGTCGTGGTCCTTCCCCGCCTCGAGCGCGATCGGCGGGCCGGTCTTCTCGATGTCCCAGTTGTCGGCCCAGTTGTCGATGACCAGGTGGCCGTCGATCCAGAGACGGAACCCGTTGTCGCCGATCATCGAGAACGTGTAGGGCTCGGAGAACCGTGGCCGGATCCGGCCGGTCCACCGTACGTTCACGTCGTCCGTGCGGCCGGTCAGCTCCTTGAAGGCCCCCTCCAGATCGGGGAAATCGATGCCCGGATCGAGCACCGTGGCCTTGAGCTCGTGGAAGTCGAACGCACCGGGACCGGAGCTCAGGTAGTAGTCACCGCGCAGGCCGTGGCGCTCGGCGGCCACGGCGGCTCCGGGCACGGCCCGGGACGCCGCCCCCGACGAGGGACGCGCCGACGCGGGGGTCGCGACGAGGCATTGCAGCACGAGAGTCACGAGAGTGAGAAAGACGGCCGGCAGGACGGAAGGACTGCGTCTCTTCGCTTTCATCCCAGGGGATCCTCTTCGGACAAGGGGCGGATGGGATCGCAGGACGGACCGAATCGAACAGATGTGAACCCTTGAACGATCTCAACCAAGCACCTTCCGACCGAAAGCGTCAAGAGATTACGATCCGGTTCGGTCACAAACGATCCGAGCCGGTCGGTTCGCGACAGCTTCACACGCCGGGGGCGGGTGCGGCGGCGACTGACTACGATCGCAAGTGACCAGATGCTTTCGGCACCGCCGGGACGCCGAATGGGGGAACCTTGAGCGACACGCACGGCACCACGGACGGCCGCAAGCCCGTGTTCGCCGCCGAACGCCGCCAGCGGATCCTGGATCTGGTCCGGGCCAACGGCGCGGTGTCGCTGCGGGAGCTCGCGCAGGCGGTGCAGTCCTCCGAGGTCACCGTGCGCCGCGACGTGCGCACCCTCGAGGCGGCCGGCCTGCTCAACCGGCACCACGGCGGCGCGTCGCTGCCGGGCGAGCTGTCCCGCGAGCCCACCTACCTGCAGAAGGCCCAGGTCGCACCGGCCGAGAAGGCCGCGATCGCCGAGCTCGCCACGTCCCTCGTGGAGGACGGGGACGCCATCGTGATCGGCCCGGGCACGACGACCCAGGCGTTCGCGCAGCGGCTCGGCAGGCACACCGAGCTGGCCGTCGTGACCAACTCGCTGCTCGTCGCCCAGGCGCTCGCCGGCTCACCCCGCATCGAGGTGGTGCTCACCGGTGGCACGCTGCGCGGGTCCATCCACGCGCTCGTCGGGAGCGCGGCCGAACGGTCACTGGCCGGGCTGCGGGTGCGCAGGGCCTTCATCTCCGGCAACGGGCTCACGGCCGAACGAGGACTGTCGACACCGAACGTGCAGGTCGCGAGCATCGACCGGGCGCTCGCGGCGGCGGCCGAAGAGGTCGTCGTGCTCGCGGACCACACGAAGATCGGCGTGGACACCATGGTCCAGACCGTGCCGGCCGAACGGATCGACCATCTGGTCACCGAGGACGCCGCCGCGCGGGAGGAGCTCGACGAGCTGGGCGGCCGGGGTGCCCGCTTGCACGTCGCCAGATCCTGAAACCGCTCCTGAAACCGCTCCTGAGACCGCTCCTGACCGACGCCGGCCGGATCCGGCGCACTCCGCACACGTGGGCGCACAGGTGGGCGCACGGGTGCTGCGCACGGGCGCGCCGATGTAACAGGACCGTTCCGCCATCAGATCACCGGACAGGGCCGGTGAGACGGACCCCGTCCGGGGCACCCCGGCTCGGCCGTCAGGAGGGGCCTCGTGGCGGAAAGAGTCCTCGAGACCGCCGGCGTCGTCAAGACGTTCGCGGGTGTCCGGGCGCTCGACCATGTGTCGCTCACGTTCGGCCCCGGCGAGGTGCACGCGATCGCCGGCGAGAACGGCGCCGGCAAGTCGACTTTGATCAAGGTCCTGTCCGGTGTGCACCTACCGGACGCGGGAGTCCTGCGCTTCGAGGGCCGCCCGCTGCGTCTCGGCGATCCCCTGGAGGCCCAGCGGACCGGCATCGCGGCGGTGCACCAGGACGCCGGGGTGATCCCGCTGATGAGTGTCGCCCGCAACCTGCTCCTCGGCCGGGAGCCCCGGGGCCGGTTCGGGCTCATCGATCCCGCCCGGATGCACACCCGCGCCGAGGAGATCCTGGCCGGGTACGGGCTCCGCCTCGACGTCCGCAGGCCGCTGGGCTCGCTCCCGCCGGGCACCCGGCAGCTCGTCGCCCTCGCCCGCGCCTCGGCCACCGGAGCCCGGGTGGTGATCATGGACGAGCCCACGTCGGGGCTCGAGCCGGCCGAGGCCGAGCGCCTCTTCGGGGTGATCACGGATCTGCGCGCGCAGGGCCGGTCGGTGATCTATGTGACCCATCGCCTCGAGGAGCTGTACGCCATCTGCGATGTGGTGTCCGTGCTCCGTGAGGGTCGCGTCGTGCACACCGGTCCGCTGGCCGGCCTCACCCGTTCGAGGCTGGTCTCGCTCATGCTGGGCCGTACGCCCGTGCGGGCCGGGCCGGCCCACCTCCCCGCTGTGGCAGAACGCCCCGGGGACCCGCCACTCCTCGAGGCCACCGGCCTCACCCGCAGGAACGTCCTCGCCGACGTCACGATCGCGATGCGCGGCGGCGAAGTGCTCGGCCTCGGCGGTCTGCTCGGGGCGGGCCGTACGGAGACCGCCAAGGCGATCGCCGGGGCCCTTCCGCTCGACGCCGGCCAGGTGACCGTGGCCGGCGCGCCACTGCGGCGGCGCTCCATCGGCGGCGCCATCCGGGCCGGGGTGGGCATGCTGCCGGAGAACCGCGGGACCGAGGGGATCGTCGCGGGCCTGTCCATCCGCGACAACATCGCCCTCGCCGCCCTCCCCCGGCTGTCGCGCTTCGGCGTCGTGTCGAGCGCGCGGATCGACCGGCTGGTCGAGACCTTCATGCGGCGGCTGCGGATCAAGGCCGAGTCACCGCGCCAGCGCGTCGGCGAGCTGTCCGGGGGCAACCAGCAGAAGGTTCTGCTGGCCCGCTGGCTGGCCATGCGGCCGAGGGTCCTGCTGCTCGACGAGCCGACGCGCGGAGTCGACGTCGGTACCAAGGCCGAGATGCAGGAGCTGCTCGACGAGCTGGCCGTGGACGGGCTCGCGGTCCTCCTGATCTCCTCGGACCTGGAAGAGCTCGTGGCCGGGTGCGACCGGATCGTCGTGCTCCGCGACGGGGCCATCGTCGCCGAGCTCTCCGGACCCGAGATCACCGAAGAGGGCGTCATCGCCGTGATGGCCTCGGCCCACTGATCCGCCGGAGCGAGGGGCCACGGGTGATGTCCGGTCGACGTCCGGGTGCCGACGTCTGTGCATGGATCAACCTTGAGCGAGCACCCCGCCCCGGACGGCACAGTCGTGGTCTCGCGGTTGCCCGCGCCCTCCGGAGCGGGCAACCGCGAGATCAGGGCAGGACGTCGTGACCGGACCCAGGCCTGTCCTGGTGGATCAGCCCGAGGTCATCTCGATCATGATGAACGCGGCGACGTGCGTGAGGATGACACAAACGATCAACGCGAAGAAGATTATCGCCGCCGGACGGTGCTCGAAGTGCTTCCCCGGCTTGAGCGGAGGGAGCTCGCGCTGGCGCGCGGCGATGCGCTCCTCGAGAGGAGGACGCTTGAAGATCACTGGCGCTGCTCATCCATGACGACGTCGCTCATGATGTCGCCGAACAGCGCCAGCACGCCACCCACGACGACGATCCCGGCCCCGATCCAGAAGACCAGCCAGTTCGGCCCCATCGGGATCGCGGCGCCCCCCACGACGAATCCAACCATCATCACGGCCACCGCGACCCACGAGGCGGGACGCCCCGCGTGGCTGTTGCTCGACATCCTGTTGCCCCTCCGACGGAAAGCTCTTGTACCGCTTGTACCAGGTAAAGGATATTGACCCCCGGTCGCGGCCCGTCCCAGGCCCCTGATCGAAGCCCCTGGCCGGACGGTGGCCCGGGCGCACCGGTGACGACGTGGTGATCCCGGAGGCTCCGGGGAGCTCCGGGGACGGGCCGCCCGGCCGGACGGCCATCGCCGTGCGTCAATGGCCGGTCATGACCCCGTAGTGAAATCGCCCACCGGCCGTCTTGGTTTTGTTCGCGCCAATCGGATATGCAGGCTTGGCACGGGCCGGTGATTATCATATCGGTCATCGGGCATAGATTCACCGTCCTTTCGTGTCATCCGGAGGTTCATCTCATGGCAGATACCGTCAAGCGCGGCCGGGAGTCTGGGAAAATCAATTCTCCCAAGCCCGATCCCGGAGGCTCCGTCGATACCGGGCCGGAGCATGATATGCAGTCCGCGCTGGCCAACGGCGGTTTGCGAGTCCATGACGTCAAGGCCCCGAGCTATGAATATCTCAGGCCGTTCGACGAATCTCCGTTGACCCGGGGTTTTCCGGTTTACCCGAACCTGGTGGACCACCTCGTATCGGTTCAGGACCATCCCGATCCCATCGTCGAGCACGTCATGGCGACCTGCGCGGGTTATGCGTATTCGGACGCCGAGACCCTTTCCGCGATCATGGCGAGAATGGGGCTGCAGGACAACCGCTGCCGGATGATCCATGTGTCCGCCGAGGCGATGTTCATCTGCTCGACCGCGTTCCTGGTGCAGAGCGCGGACGGACGGGTGGCGATCCTCTGCTACCGGGGCACGGAGCCGATGAACTTCATCAACTGGCTGACCGACTGGGACGTGGAGCCAGAGCTCATCGACTATCAGTTCGGAGACCCGTGCGCCGCCGTGCACGGCGGGTTCTACCGCAACGTACGGGCGACCCGCTATGAGGTCATGCAGGCGCTGCGCCGGGCACTCAGGGGCCAGCCCGTCCAGCCGGCCTACGACGGCGAGGCCGACGCCAAGCCGGGAAAGCTCGAAACGCTGTACATCACCGGACACAGCCTCGGCGGTGCGATGGCGTCCCTGATCGCCGTCATGGTGCAGCACGAGCGCAAATACAAGGAGATAGCGGAACACCTCTCGGCCGGCGCCGTCTACACCTTCGGCCAGCCGATGATCGGCGACCCCGGTTTCGCCAGGGCCTGCCAGAAGCATCCCTTCTTGCGCAACAATGTGCTGCGGTACGTGTACGACAACGATGTGGTGCCGCATCTGCCGTCACGGACCTCCGGGTCGTACAAGCACTTCGGCCGTGAGTTGCATTACTCGATCCCGCATATCAAGGAGAACGCGCTGAGCTGGCTGAAGTACGCGGGCTGCGCCTACCACCCGAGACAGGGCGAGTGGCATCGGAAGATACTCGCCACCTCCCAGATGCCCAGCGCCCTCGGGCTCCTCCTCGGTATTTCCGCGTTCGCCGCCCGCCGATCCCAGATCCTGCGCGCGTTTCCCGCCATCTATTCCTTCGAGGACCACCTTCCGCACCATTACATCACCGCCCTCACCCCGTACGGATCGCTGAACGAATTCGGCGACTGACCCGGCCGTGCCGCTTCCTCCTTAACGCCGGCGGTGTGATATCGCACGAGGGGACGCGATATCACATCGGCCTTTTCAGTGGTCCGCGTCCGGCGAGGTCACCGGTCCCGGCGGAAACGGGCGGCGAACTCGGCCGCCTCCGGGTGGGTGGCGCTCTCGGCCTGCGCCCAGGCCTCGAATTCCACGACCGGCTCCAGCTCTCCCCGGCGGGCCAGCCGGACCGCGGTCTTGATGTCGCGGGCGAGTTCGGTGCGCAGGCCGGCGTGGCGCCCGGCGAGCCGCAGCGCCTCACCGAGCGGATCGGCCTCGATCGACAACACGATCCCCTGGGCCAGTGCCTCCTCGGCGGACAGCGCGCCCCCGTCGAGCATGAGGGCCAAGGCCCGCTGCGGTCCGAGCTCCTGGGTCAGGAAGTAGGTGCATCCACCGCCGGGATGCAGCCCGATCCTGGTGAACGTCGCCGCGAACCTGGCCTGCGGGCCCGCGACCCGCAGATCGCAGCACAGAGCCAGGTTGAGGCCGGCGCCCACGGCCGGCCCCTGTACGGCCGCGATGGTGGGGATCTCCAGGTCGCGCAGGGCGAGGAAGCTGTCGTAGTAGGTCCGCAGCCGCTGCCGGAGCTCACCCACCGGCCGGTCCACCTGGTCGGCCCCGAACAGCGCGGGCAGGTCGGCGCCGGCGCAGAACGACGCCCCCTCCGCCCCGATGACCAGCACCCGGGCGCCGGGGTCGGCGCGCACGGCGGCGACGGCCGCGCTCAGCTCCACCCGCATCCGCTCCCCGAGAGCGTTACGGCGCTTCGGATCCGCGAGCGTCACCAGGCGCACGCCCTCGGCCGGCGTCTCCAGTCGTACGGTCTCCCACTGCGTCATCTCGACACCTCTCTGGACCCCAACGGCGAGGGATCGAACATCCCACACCGGGGGGGTCTGCGCCTTTGGATCCCGCCGGGTCCGTCAGCACGGTCACGCCATCAGGGCGGCGGCGTTGTGGACGCTCACGACGGCCGGTGCGGCCAGGACCCCGCCGGCGCCGGTCAGCGAGTGGGCCCGTGTCTCGGACGGCAAGTGGATCCAGCCCTGCCGCCGGCGGCCCGCCACCTGGACCCGGACTCCCAGCTCGAAGCTGTCCAACCGGATCCCGTCGTACTCGTGCTTCACGATCGCCCAGAAGATGTCGTCGGACACGACCAGCGCCAGCGGTCCCGCGGCCGCCCTCAGTGATCTCTTTAACCTCGGTGCGTTCAGCAGGCGGCAGGCCACGTCCACCTCCTCGCCGAAGAAGCCGTTGTCGTCATGATGGACCTCGCCCGCATGGACGACCGCTCGCAGCCGGAGTCCGCGGCGAGCCCGCTCGGCCATGGGCAGGCTCTGGTTGTAGTCGCCCAGGAGCCGAGCCAGTTCTGGGACGAAGCGGCTCAGCAGGTAGGTCTTGGGCACGTCATCGACCGGACGGATCAGTGCCAGCACACTGTCCCCGCCGTCCTCGAACGGGTCGCAGTGCTCGGGACTGATGCCGGTGAAGGCGAACGCCTGCTCGAGGAGGCGATAGACGACGTCCCTCAGCTCGGCCTTGATCGGGTTCGTGCGTAGGGCGCCGGTGGAACTTTCGACGTCGACCGCCAAGATGCTCCTGTGCACCGGGAGGTTCCTCATGAGAACCCTCCAATCCTCCGGCCTGCCGAGCCGGTACACCCCTCTTGTCCTATGACAAGAGTCGAGAGGCCCTCACACGCATGGTGCTCGGAGGCGCGATGGGGAGGCCGTGCCGGTCGGTGACGCGGACGGCACGCTGACCGTGTCCATGCCGATCGCGGACAACGAAGGACCGGACCTCAACGAACCGACAGATCTCCGATCCTGCGATTCGCCGGTGTCCGGTCTTCACGTTCGCGGCTCCCCATCGGTCCTCTTCGCCTAGTGTCAGCGACGTCTCCTGTGCAGTGCAAGATGCATATCCCTGTGCATAGCCCGGACTACACAACTGTTCCCTTGAAGCGACAAAATGCTGCATACCGGCTCGAACCGCACTGAACAGTCACGTTGTCCACACCATCAGAACCATTCTGATGACGCATGAAGCTTGCCTCTCTCAGTGCAAATTGCATAGCATGATGCCACCTCGGCTCACACGCACAGGTCAGCGGGTGGTCCCCCTTGGGGACGAGGTGCTGCAGGGCTCACCGGCGAACCTTGAGGCACGAAGGGACCGTGGAGCGATGGCGTCGCGAGTTCCCACCGTCCGGCAACGGCGCCTCGGTGCCGAGCTCCGGCGGCTCCGGGAAAACCAGGGATTCACCGCGGACGAGGTCGCCGAGCGCCTGCGCTGGTCGCCGTCCAAGGTCAGCCGCATGGAGACGGCGAGAATCGGTGCGCGCCTCTCCGATGTGCGGCTGCTCCTGGAGCTTTACCGGCTCGACGAAGCCCATCTCGGGGAGGTCCTCGCCCTGACCCAGGTGGCCGGCCAGAAGGGCTGGTGGGCCGACTACCTCTCGGATCTCTCCGAGAGCTACGCGGCCTTCATCGCCCTCGAGGACGAAGCCGACGCAGCCCTCTATTTCGAAGGTCAGCTGATCCCCGGACTGTGCCAGACCGAGGAATACGCCCGCCAGGTCATCATGGGCGCCAACGTCTACGCCACCATCCCTCCCCACCAGATGGACCGGCAGATCGAGGTACGCCTGCGACGACAGCGGTTGCTGACCCGGGCCGCCCCGCTCAAGCTCTCGGTCGTGCTCGACGAGTCGGCCCTGCTCCGGTGCGTGGGGGATCAGGACACCATGCGACGCCAGCTCGTCCGGTTGATCGAGCTCGCCCTGCTCCCGAATGTGGACTTGCGTGTGCTGCCGCTCGAGGTCCCGCGTCAGCTCGTCATGAGCGAGTCGCTCATTTTACTGAGGTTTTCTCCTGCCTATGACGTCACGTTCCCCGATGTTGCCCATATTGAAGGCATCGAGGCGACACAGCATCTAGACGAGGCTGTAACACATATCTACCGGTTGGCATGGGGAAATCTGGCCGCACAGGCCCTTGACTCCGCCGACTCGATAGAGCGATTTACCCAAATCGCTGAATCCACATGGCGGGCCTAACCGCAGCCACTATTTTCCTGTCCCAGAAAAGAGTATGAGCATGAAAGCCCTATCGTCTTTTGACTTTCCGCGTGCCGCCTGGCGTAAGAGTGCCGTGAGCAGTGCTAACGGTTCCTGCGTGGAGGTCGCACGCCTCACCGGGACCAGCGTGGGGGCACGCGACAGCAAGCAGGGCACCGGCGGGCCGGTGCTGCAGTTTTCTCCACCCGAGTGGAGCGCGTTCTTCAACCAGCTCAAGGCAGGCCGCTACGATTTGAGCTAAGTCCTTTTCCGGCACATTCATAAACCGGCTCGGCCCGTTGCCTTCGCGACCCGCTGGACTCATGGACACGCGCAGAAGCCATGCCGTGGGCTCGACCGGACGGTCGAGCCCACGGCCACGAGCCCAGCGCCACACTCCTGGGGGTCGTCGGGGCCGGGCGGGCGCACAGCGTCCTCACATGGGCACGCGTCGCCGGAATGTCACCGGGGCATGTCATCCTCCGGGTGAGACCACAGGTCCCCGGAGGTCGCATGGCAGGTCCCTTCCGTCCAAGCCCCCGACTCCCCGCTCAGGTCCGGACCGCTCTGATCGGCCTCGCCGTCGCCGCCGGCGGGCTCGGAGCGGGTGCGGTCTTCGTCTGGCTGATCCTCAGAGTCATCGATGTCCTCCGGAGCCATTGGCCATGGATCCTCGGGACCCTCATCGGCGCCGTCGTGCTGCTCGGGATCGGCGCGACGGCGGTGTCCCTGCGGGCCGGCGCCCGAAAGATCCGGGAGCAGCGACTCCGCGAGATCGCTCACCTCGCCAAGGTCGACACGATGACCGGCAGCGAGTTCGAGCACCTCGTGGCCGAACTACTGCGCCGGGACGGCTATCGGTCCGTCGGGGTCGTCGGCAGGACCGGCGACCGAGGGGTCGATGTCATCGCACGGAGCCAGGACGGCCGCCGCATCGCCGTCCAGTGCAAACGGCAGAGCCGTCCTGTCGGCGCGGACCGTGTGCGCAACCTGATCGGCGCTGTCCACAGCTCCTACGCCGGCCATGTGGGCGTCCTCGTCACCTCCAACACCTTCACCGGCCCGGCCCGGAGCGAAAGCCAGGACCGGCTCGTTCTCGTGGGCCGCGACCGCCTGGCCGAATGGATGGACGGCGAGGCTCTCGGCCTTTGAGCAATGCGGGCACACCGCTCATCGCAAGGAGGTGGAGCCGATGAGCCGTTCCTGTAGCGAGCGGGTTTCGAGGCGGAACGGCCCTTGGCCGTGCCCTGTAAGGTTCCCGGGGTGAGCGGGAACAGCGCGGAATGGGAACAGCGGATATCGGATCTGTGGGCGTCCATCGACGACCACAGCGAAGAAGAATTCTTGGCCAGGATGGAAGGACTCGTCGCCGAGCTGCCCGCGGACAGCGCGGTCGCGATATTCGAACGGGCGGCCTCGCTGGACTCGACCGGCCATTCCGATCTGGCGGTGCCACTGTATCGACAGGCACTCGAACTCGGGCTGCATGGCGAACGCCGGCGTCGGGCCGTGATCCAGATGGCCAGTTCGTTGCGCAACATCGGCCGGGCGGCGGAAAGCGTTGCGCTCCTGACGGCCGAGCGCGAGGTCCAGTCTGATGACCTGGACGACGCGGTCAGCGCCTTCCTCGCCCTTGCCCTCGTTGACACGGGGCGTGAGCGGGAGGCGGTCTCGCTCGCCCTGTCGGCGCTGTCCCGTCATATGACCAGGTACCAACGCTCTCTGGCCGACTACGCCCGGCTGATCTCCGACCCTCCTTCCATCTGAGCCGATCCGACACGCGGGCGAGTGCGGCGACTAACGCCTGTTTCGAAAACGGATCGGACGACGTCTGTCTTTGCCGAATCGCATGCCAGGGGCGCGACCGGCCCGCCGCATTTGCTCCTCCCGTCATGAGGAGTGTTCAGATTCGATCGAGCGGCCGGGTCACCGCTCGACGAGCGCCGGGTGTCTCGGGTCGTCGACGCGTACGACGACGTCGGCGGTCTCCGTGGGCCTGGCCTCATGCTCGTACCGCTGGTAGGCGGGCAGCGTCCACTGGTGCTCGGCCGCGACCCGCCGGCCGAGCGCGCCGGGTGAGAGCCAGAGATGGACGGCATAGTCGAACGGCAGGTCCCGGCCCAGCAGCAGAGCCCCGTCCAGGAGCAGCACCCCGCCCGGCGGCACGGTGGCGTAGCGGGCGCGGGCGGCCCGGTCGGTGGTGCTGTCCCACAGGGCGGGCAGGACCTTTCCCGAGCCGCCGGGCTCGAGCGGACCGAGGACCTCGCGGATCAGCCCGCCGCGATCGAGCCAGTCCGTATAGAAGACCTCCGGATCGGTTCGGCCGTACTCCAAGCGCAGTGACGCGGGGCGCAGGAAGTCGCCGGCGGAGACCCGGAGCACCTCACGACCGCGAACACGCAGCGGGCCGACCAGCGCGTCCGCGAGATCCTCCGGCCGTGATGGCGGCGCACCATCGATCGCCACCCGCACCCGGGAACTCCCGGAGGCGAGGGCTATCCGGTCGGCGAGTTCCTCGACCAGCAGCGACGGAGAGATCGGCCGTACGCGCACACCAACATCCTGGCCGATGTGCCTGACGCTCCCCGGACGGGCCTCGGCCCCGGCCACGGATCCCGGCCGCACGGCTAGAGCACCGACGTGGGCTGAAGCGCCTCCTTCCGGTCGTACCGGGGAACGGCCGGAACGATCAGTGGTGTCGCCGTGACCGGGTCGGGGACCACCAGGGCCTCCAGGCCGAAGACGTCGTGGATCCGCTCGTCGGTGACGACGTCGGCGGGATCGCCCTGCGCGACGATCCGCCCGTCCCGCATCATGATGAGGTGGTCGGCGTAGCGCGCGGCCTGGTTGAGATCGTGGAGCACGGCGACGACGGTGCGGCCGAGATCATGGTTGAGCCGCCGTAACACGTTGAGGACCTCTATCTGGTGGGTGATGTCCAGATAGGTCGTCGGTTCGTCGAGCAGGAGCGTACGGGTGTCCTGGGCGATGGTCATGGCGATCCAGGCCCGTTGCCGCTGACCACCGGACAGCTCGTCGATGTTGCGATCGGCCAGTTCGGTGATGCCGGTGAGGTGCAGTGCGTCGGTCACCCTGGCCTCGTCCTCCGCGGACCACTGCCGCCACCATCGCTGGTGCGGCTGGCGGCCGCGCGAGACCAGGTCCAGCACCGTCATGCCTTCGGGGGCCACCGGGGTCTGCGGGAGCAGCCCGATCTGCTGGGCGACCCTGCGGGTGGGCTCCCGATGGAGGTCCTTGCCGTCCAGCAGCACCGTCCCGTGTGCGGGTTTGAGCAGCCGGCCCAGCGCCCGTAACAAGGTGGACTTACCGCAGGCGTTCGGGCCGACGATGATGGTGACCTGCCCCGCTGACACCTGCAGGTCCAGTTCGGCGACGACGGTGTGCCGGTCGTAACGGAGGGTCAGCGCCTCGGTGCGCAGACCGGTGGGCGACGTGGATTCGGTTCGTACGGTCATGACGGCCTCTCGGCTCGGGATCGGATGAGCAACCACATCAGGTAGGGCGCGCCGATCATGGCGGTGATCACGCCCACGGGGAGCTGGACGGGGGCGAACATCATGCGCGCCGCGATGTCGGCGACCACCACGATGAGCGACCCGGTCAGCCCTGCGCTCAGCAACGGCGCCTGGGTGTCGCGGGTGAGCCGGACCGCGACCTGGGGTGCGACCAGGGCGACGAAGTTGACCGATCCGGCCGCGCCGGTCGCCACCGATGCCAGTGCGACCCCGAGCGCGACGAGCCCGAGCCGCTGGCGCCCGAGCCGGGTGCCGAGGGCGGCGGCGGTGGAGTCGTCGAGCACCATGGCCCGTTGCGCCCGCGAGGCCCAGAACAGGGCGGGTGCCGCTGCGAACAGGACCACCAGGAGCGGCCACGCCTCGTCCCAGCCGCGGCCTTTGAGGCTGCCGGTCAGCCAGACCTTGGCGTGCAGGGCCTGCACGATGTCGGCTCCGATGAGGAACAGGTGGGTGAGCGAACCGAGCGCGACACTGATCCCGATCCCGATCAGCACGAAGCGCTGCGCGTGCAGGCCGCGCCGCCACGCCACGACGTAGACCACGGCGGCGGTCGCGAAGCCACCCGTCATCGACACCAGCGGGATGGCGAAAGGCGACGTGACCACGCCGAAGACCAGCAGCCCGACGGTCAGCGCGGCCGCGCCCTGCGAGACGCCGATGACGTCCGGGCTGGCGAGCGGGTTGCGGCCCACGGTCTGGATCAGAGCACCGGCCACGCCGAGCGCGAACCCCACGACCACGCCGACGGCGACGCGGGGTAGGCGCAGCAACTCGATGTTGAGCCTGTCGGGGCTCGGCCGGCCGAGCGCCATCCGCAGCACCTCCCCAGGTGACAGCGTCCGCTCTCCCACACAGATCGCCGTCAACACCGCCGCGGCCAGCACGAGGGTGAGCGCGACGGCGACCACCGCCGAACGCCTGTGCAGCAACAGCGACAGCCCGCCGCGGCAGATCAGAACCCGGCCCGGCGGCCGCAGCCCGCGCTCCTCCCGCACCACCACCGGGTTCATCCGGCCATCACGCGCTTGCGGCGCACCAGGAGCACGAGGACGGGAACGCCGATGAGCGCGGTCATCGCACCGGCCGGGACCTCTGCCGGTGGCAGGAGCACCCGCCCGGCGACGTCGGCGATCAGAAGCAGGCTCGACCCGAACAGCGCGGACAGGCACAGCACCCACCGGTGGCTGGAACCCACGAGCAGCCGGGCCAGGTGGGGCGCGGCCAGGCCGGCGAAGGCGACCGGTCCCGCGGCCGCGACGGCGACCGCCGTCAGCATCGTCGCGCCGAGCGCGCCCAGGACCCGGATGACCCCGACCCGCTGGCCCAGTCCACTGGCCGTGTCCTCCCCCAGCCCCAGCGCGTCCAGGCCCCGGGCCACGGCGAACACCAGGAGCAACCCCGCCGCCAGGAAGGGAAGCATCTGCGCGACCATCCCGGCCGAGCGGCCCCCCAGCGCCCCCACCTGCCAGAACCGGTACTGATCGAGGGTCGCCGAGTCGGTGGTGAGCACCGCGCTCGTGACCGAGGCCATCAGTGCGGAGAGAGCGGCACCCGCCAGCGAGAGCTTGACCGGGTTGACCCCCGCACGGCCGCGTCCCGCGATCGTGTAGACGGCCACCACGGCGACGATCGCGCCGGCGAACGCAAACCACACGTACTGATCCAGGCTGGACACCCCGAACACCGAGATCGCGATCACGACCGCCATCGCGGCGCCCTGGCTCACCCCGAGGAGCCCGGGTTCCGCGAGCGGATTGCGGGTGATGCCCTGCAGCACCGTTCCGGCAAGGCCCAGTGCCGCGCCCACCGCCAGCCCGATGACGGTTCGGGGGATCCGCAGAGTCCGGATGACCACCGCGTCGTCGGAGTGCCCGCCGTACAGGAGCGTGTCCGCGATCACGGCCAGGCTGATGGGGCGGCTGCCCACGGCCAGGCTCAACGTGATCGCGAGCACCAGCAGCGCCGCCGCGCCGACCAGCCATCCGCCGCGCCGCACCCCGACCCGGCTCACCCGGGCGGCGGTCCGCTCAGACATGGGTGGCGGCGGCGATGTCATTGAGCACGGCCCGAGCCGCGGTGGGACCCGCGTTGAGATACCAGGAATCGTCGTCGATCGGCACCGCGTGACCCGCGTTGACGGCCCGGAGCCTTGTCCACAGCTGTCCGGACGGCGCCGTCCCGGCGTCGGGCCGCTGCTTCCCGGCCTTGTGACCGAGGGTCGCGTAGAAGATCCAGGTCGCCTCCACCTGGTTGACCTGTTCATCGCTGAGATCCTGCATCTGCGCCGGGAACCTCTGCGATGCCGGCCGGCCGAGCCCTATGTCGGCCGCGACGCTGCCGGGGAACGACGATATGCCGAACATGCGGTTTCGGCCCGGGGCGAAGCGGACGATGGAGATCGTCGCGTCGTCGCGGAGACGCCGCCCGAGCGCCTGGGCGTCGGTCTGGAAGTCCTTGAGGACCTTCGCCGCCTGTTCATGGCGGCCCAGTGCCGCACCGGTCATGAGGAGGTCATGCTTCCACTGGATGCCCGTGCCCTGCGCGACCACGGTCGGAGCGATCCGCGAGAGCTTCGGATATAACTCCGCGATCGTGTTGTTCATCAGGATCAGATCCGGCCGCACGGAGATCACGGCCTCGAGGTTCGGCTCGATCCGGGTTCCCAGGTCCGCTATGCGGGCCAGCGGGCCGCTGTACTGCGGATATGTCTTCGTGAGATAGGCGGGCACGAGTTCGGAACTGCGTGCCGTCGTCACGGCCACCGGGACCACCCCGAGCGCCAGCAGCCCGTCGAACTGCCCGGAGCTCAGTGCCACGACCCGCCGCGGCATGGCGGCGATCCGCGTCGTCCCCATGAGGTGCTTCACCACACGGGGGAACACACCGTCGCCCTGCGCCGACCCCATCCCCGCGGCCAACTCGGTCGGCGCCACCGCCGGGCCGGAGGAGGCGTGGCCTGGCCCCGAGAGGCGCCGAGGACCTGCCGGGGCCGGGCCGGAGGTGCCGGCACAGCCGGCGATCAGGCCTGCCACCGCCGCCGCGGAAACGGCCATGGTGAGGAGAGAAGAGGACATGCTGGATCTCCCGTAGGGCTCCTATGCGAAGTCGAGTGTGTTCCGGCCGGCCCTCACCCGTACGTGATCGGTCCGGTGCGGATGAGAACGTGGACCGTTGCCCGGCCTGGGACGTACCGACGGTAATCGCCCGGATGCGAACCGCAGTGGCCGACACACTTCAGATGCCACATCCGTCACGGACGCAAACTTCTCCACCAGGAGCTTGGCCCCAAGATCAGGCAGCCGTGATGCTCGGCCTCCCCGCCCCACCATCTGGCGGAGGTCTCCGGAGAGCGCCCGCATCACCGAGGATCAGCCAGAGCCGGGGCCAGGCGGAGGCCAGGTCCAGGTCGTAGGCGTCACGTACCCGCGTCTCGACGGCGAGCGTCCGGGCCCCTATGGCTGTCGGACGTCCATGCTGATGACCTTGACCTGCGTGAACTCCTGGAGCGTGGTGGCGCCGCCGAGACGGCCGCGGCCCGAGCGCTTGCCGGCCCAGCCGCCGAAGGGCAGATGGAGCTCCCAGTAGTTGCTCTCATCGTTGATGACCACGCCGCCGGTCTCGAGCCGTTCGGCGAACCACCACGCCCGGCTCATCGACCGGGTGAAGACGGCGGACATGAGGCCGAGCCCGCTCGCGTTGGCCGCGGCCAGCACGGCCTCGTCGTCGGGCAGCCTGATGACCGGGACCAGCGGGCCGAAGGTCTCCTGGGTGGCCGCGTCCGCCTCGAGCGGCACGCCGTCGAGGACCGTCGGCCGGACGAACAGCGGTGTCGGGGCACCCTCCACGAGCCCGCCCCCGGCGACCAGGCGGGCTCCCTGGTCCACCGCGTCCCGAACGTGCCGGACGGTACGGTCGGCGACCGCCTGCTGGTGCACGGGCCCCATCGTCGTCGAGGAGTCGAACGGATCCCCGACCACGAGCTTCGCGGCGAGCTCGGACACACTCGCCACCAGCTCGTCGGCCGTACGCTCGCTCACCAGCACCCGGCCGGCCGCGCTGCACACCTGACCCGCGTTGGTGAAGGCCGACGAGGCGACGGCCGCCGCGGCGGCCGGGACGTCGGCGTCGTCGAGAACGATCATCGGGCCGTTGCCGCCGAGCTCCAGCAGCAGGTGCTTGTCCCAGGCGGCCTTCGCCACCGCGCGTCCGGTCGCCGACCCGCCGGTCAGGGCGATCGCGTCCACGCCCGGATGGGTGGTGAGCCGCGAGGCGATCTCGACCCCGTCCGCCAGCAGCAGCTGCACCATCCCCTCGGGCACGCCGGCGTCCCGCATGGCCGCCAGGAGCCGGGCCGCGATGCGCGGCGTCGAGGGCGCCGGCTTCCAGATGACCGGCGAGCCGGTGGCGAGAGCCGGCCCGAGGTATTCGATCGGGATGTTGAACGGGAAGTTCCACGGCGTCAGGACCGCCCAGACCCCGCGCGGCTGCCGTACGGCCAGGACGCGTTTGTGCGGGTCCATGACCGGGATGACCCGGCCCTCGAGCCGGAGCGCCTCCTCGGCGGCCAGCCGGAATCCCCGGATGCCGGCGGCCACCTCCGCGGCCGCCTCGGCGAGCGGCTTGCCGTGCTCTTCGGACAGATCCCGGGCGAGCGCGCCGGCGCGGTCCTCGAGGACGCCCGCGAGCCGCTCGCACCAGCCCACCCGCTCCGCGACGGAGGCGAACCGGCTCCACGTCCACGTGTCCCGTGCCGTCGTGACGGCGACGTCGAGGTCCTCGGCGGTCGCGCGGGTGACGTCGGCGACGGGCTCTCCGGTGGCGGGGTTCGTGACCCGCCAGCCCTCCCCCGCCGGCCGCCACGAACCGCCGAGGAACGAGGAGATCTGTTCCGTCATCGGGCGGACCACGTCCTCTCAGCGATGCTTCTTCGGTTGTGCGCGTCCGGCCGATCAACCGGCCTTCCGGACATGATCAGGACTATCACGGCGACCAAGCCCTGAACAGGGTCTCTCCCGCCAATACCCCGAATGCCGCTTACACCGCCAATGCCGCCGGTCGGCCTAGAGTTGCGCACGGATCACGTATGGACCTCACAGTCCACGTCCGACGCCGGTCGTCGCGCGCATCCACCGGAGGAACGACCTTGAGCTCAACGCATCACGACCGCTCCGACCTCCCGCCACCGCGCGTGGTGGAGGTCGGTGACGGGGTCTACGCGTACGTGCAGCCGGACGGCGGCTGGTGGATCAACAACACCGGCTTCCTCGTCGGCCGCCGGGGGGTGACGAGTGTCGACGCCTGCTCCACCGAGCGGCGCACCCGTGCCTACCTGGCCGCGATCGCCGCGGTCTCCCGCAACCCGGTCCGTACGGTCGTCAACACCCATCACCACGGTGACCACACGTTCGGCAACCATCTCTTCCGCACCGCCACGATCGTGGGGCATGAGCGGACGCGTCAGGAGGCCCTGAACTTCGGTGCCCCGTTCTCGGCACCGTTCTGGGAGGACGTGGACTGGGGCGGCTTCGAGCTCGAGCCCCCTTTCCTGACCTTCACCGAGTCCGTCACCCTGCACGTCGACGACCTGCGGGTGGACGTACGCCATGTGGGCGCACCGGCGCACACCACCAACGACTCGATCGTGTGGATCCCCGAGCGCAAGGTGCTGTTCTCCGGCGACCTGCTCTTCAACGGCGGGACGCCGTTCGTGCTCATGGGATCGGTCACCGGATCCCTGCGGGTCCTCGAGGGCCTGCGGGACCTCGGTGCCGAGACGATCGTGCCCGGCCACGGTGAGATCGCCGGTCCGGAGGTCATCGGCGAGGTCGCGCGCTACCTCACGTTCGTCCTCGACCTGGCCGAGCGAGGGCACGCCGCCGGGCTGGCTCCACTGGAGCTGGCCCGCGAGACCGACCTGGGTGATTTCGCCGGCCTTTCGGACCGGGAACGGATCGTCGGCAACCTGCACCGCGCCTACGCCGAGCTCGACGGCGTCGAACCGGGCGGCACGATCGACCTGGTGGCCGCGCTGACGGACATGGTGGCCTACAACGGCGGCCGGCCGCTCAGCTGCCTGGCCTGACGACGCCGGGGAGGCGCACCGGTGCCGGGATGTCCGCGACCGGCGGCGGCCCCGCGCCCCGAGTCCGGCGAGTCCGGCCCGCGGGTCATCGGCCTCGCCGGTGTCAGGGCCGGTCCCGGCGCGCGGCGGTTTCCGGGCCGGCCGACCGGGCGATCTCCCGTCCGGCCAGGATCAGCACGATGCCGAAGAGCAGAAAGCCGATGTCCCAGGCGACCTGGCCGGGTCCGGGCCTGACGTGGTGCACGCGCAGGAGGAAATGGTCGAGGATCCCTTCGATCACGTTGAAGAGCCCCCACCCGCTGATGATCCAGCCGAAGAGCCGGCGACCGGCGCCCGGCACGGGTTCCGGGTGGGCCCTGAAGAGAAGCACTATCCCCGCGACGGTCAACAGCCACGCGATGAGGTGGAACACCCCATCGCCGATCATGTTGACGCGCTCGTTGTGTTCGGTGGTCATCGGATACCAGCTCGACAGCATGTGGTGCCACTCGAGCAGGTGATGGAGCAATATGCCGTCGACGAAGCCGCCCAGCCCCAGCCCGAGCACCAGGCCGGGGGTCATGAGCCGCCCCGCGGTCGGCTCACGCGCCGTGGCCACGTGACCCTCGCGTCATCTCTACGAGCCGCGGCCCGTGGATCTGTTCCCGCATATCTTCGAGCCCTTCGTGTGCCCCCGGCACGTATCCCCGAGGCCGGTCGGTGGCAAATCGCCATGAGCTGCGACTTGGAGCGATCTCGTCCGTAAAGGACGTTGTTGTCGGCGTCCTGCCCTGGCTCAGACGTCGCCAGGCTCTCCCCTATCCCCCGCGTACCCGCTCTCCGGGAGGAGGTAAACGCCGCCGTGTCAACGTCAGGACCAGTGCTGACCCGCGCCGGGGGTCAGGTCCTGCGGGCGACGACCACGCACGTGGCCGCGAGGACAGGGCGCTGAAGCCGCCGAGGACGGCCCAGTCCAGGAGCACCGGGCGGCCGAACGTGTCGCCGTAGGAGGCCAGCAGCGGCGGGCCCAGGGGCGAGCCGCCGTGAGCCCACAGCCGTTCGACGCCGAGCGTGTGCCCGAGGGCCTCGAACGCCCACCGGTTGGACATCCCATAGCTCAGCCACCGGCCCACGGCCGCCATGATCGGCACCGGCAGGATCGCCCCCACGAACAGCACCTGCGGAAAGCACAGCATCGGGAGCGCGAGCGTGGCCTGCGACGGATCCGTGACCGCGACGAGCTCGCCGGGCCGGATCGTCAACCACACGTCCCGCAGGGTCCTGCGGCCGCCGCGGACACGCTGACCGACCCCTCGGACATCGATGCGCACGCCACGCCGCCCGGTCAGATCTGTGGTCATGGGCTCCCTCCGCGCCGCGGACACCCGTCGCCATGCTGCCGCAAATCCCCGTACGGCGCCTCAGATCTCGACGTCGAACCAGGTGAGCACGTACGGCCACAGCCACCGGACCCCATCCGCCCGGCCGGCGACCGGACACCGCTCCCAGAAAAGCTCGGCAGGTCAATGACGAGAACAGATCCGCTTTAAGCGAAAAGGGTGGCGAGTAGAGTCAAAAGGTGTTTATCGAATGCGCCGACAGCGAACTCCGCCGGCGGCGAAAAGTGGTGGGCTTTCGAAGTGGGGCGGGTTAACGTCACCATTGATCGA
>DASYNF010000042.1:0-73239 GCA_036008685.1 Actinomadura sp.
TTCATGAACTCGACGTAGCGCATGAGGCGGGTGAGGTAGTCGGTGAACAGCTGCACGGTCGCGACCGTGCCGACGCCGCCCGGGTAGAGCGTGGAGGGGTGGACGTGCCGCCCCTCCATCAGGCAGAACATCTCCCGGGTGCTCCGGCTGACCTGGAGCGCCTCACGGTAGAACTCGCCCTCGAGCGGGTTGAGCGACCGCATGATGTCGGCGATGGTCTTGTAGCCGTGGTCGGCCGCGTGCGGCGCCTCGGTCCGCTCGGCCAGGTCGAGCACCCCGGGGTTGGTCTCGCGGACCATCTTCTCGCAGTAGTCGACCCCGACCAGGTTCTCCTGGAAGATGTTGTGGTCGAACATGTACTCGGCGGCCTCACCGAGGTTGATGATCCACTCGGCCAGGTGCGGCGGGCGGACACCGTAGGCCATGTTCTGGGCGTAGACCGAGCACGTCGCGTGGTTGTCACCGCAGATGCCGCAGATCCGGCTGGTGATGAAGTGCGCGTCCCGCGGGTCCTTGCCCTTCATGAAGATGCTGTAGCCACGGAACACCGATGACGTGCTGTAGCAGTCGGAGACGCGGTTGTTGTTGAAGTCGACCTTGGCGTAGATCCCGAGGCTCCCGACGATGCGGGTGATCGGGTCCCACGCCATCTCGACGATGCCGTCCTGCGTTGCCATGCCGTATGTCTCCGATCACCACGAGGGTTTGTAGCCGGTCGCGAGCTCCTTGCCCTTCTTGCGCCACTTGGGCTCTTTGTCGATTGCCTTCGCCGTGATGCCGCGCAGCGAGCGGATGACACCGCCGTAGGCGCCGCTGGCCATGCTCGACACCCGGGCGCCCGGCGGCTTGTCCATGAAGGGCATGAACTTGTCGGGGAAGCCGGGCATGGTGCAGGCGATGCAGATGCCGCCCACATTGGGGCAGCCGCCGATGCCGTTGATCCAGCCGCGCTTGGGCACGTTGCACTTGACGACCGGTCCCCAGCAGCCGAGCTTGACCAGGCACTTGGGCGAGCCGTACTCCTTGGCGAACTGGCCCTGCTCGTAGTAGCCCGCCCGGTCACAGCCCTCGTGCACGGTCTGGCCGAACAACCACGTCGGGCGCAGCGCGTCGTCCAGCGGGATCATCGGGGCCTGACCGGCGACCTGGTAGAGCAGGTAGAGGATCGTCTCGGAGAGGTTGTCCGGATGGACCGGGCAGCCGGGCACGTTGACGATCGGCAGCCCCGCCTTGGACTTCCAGTCCCAGCCCAGGTAGTCGGCCACGCCCATGGCACCGGTCGGATTGCCGGCCATGGCGTGGATGCCGCCGTAGGCCGCGCAGGTCCCGATGGCGATCAGCGCCGTGGCCTTCGGAGCGAGCCGGTCGAGCCATTCGCTGGTGGTGATGGGCTGGCCGGTCTCGGGGTTGTTGCCGAAGCCGCTCCAGTAGCCCTCCTTCTTGATGGCCTCGTTCGGGATCGACCCCTCGATGACGAGGACGAAGGGTTCCAGCTCGCCCCGGTCGGCCTTGAAGAACCACTCGATGAAGGTGTCGGCGCCCTTGTCCGGACCACATTCGAAATCGATCAGGGGCCAGTGAACCGCGATCTTCGGGAGGCCTGGGAGCGCTCCGAGAACGATCTCCTCGATACTGGGCTGGGTCGCCGCCGTCAGCGCGACCGAATCGCCATCGCAGCTGAGTCCTGCGTTGATCCAGAGAATGTGGACGACGGCTTCTTCTGTTTCCGCTGTCATTTTCTACCACCGTGACAAGGGCGGTCATGGGAAGGGCTTGAACGTGCCCTGGGTGCGCTGTGGCTAGAGCGACTCTTGGGTGAGCTCCCACAGCGCGTGAAAGACAGTGGTCTGGGCCTCTTGGATACGGTGCACGGATGGAGAGGGCACCACGAAAAGGTGATCGAGACCCTCCAGCCCGGCCATCTGCCCGCCTGTGTAACCCGCCATTCCTATTGTGATCATTCCTCGCCGCATCGCCTCCTCGAAAGCACGGATGAGATTGGCCGAGTTGCCGCTCGTGGACAGTCCGAACGCGATGTCGCCGGGACGGCCGAACGCCCCGAGCTGGCGCGCGAACGCGACCTCGAACCCGACGTCGTTGGACAACGCGGTGACCACGGCGACGTCGGTCGTGAGCGCGAGCGCGGGCAGCGGACGTGCCGTTCCACCCGGGTTGAGAAACAGCGCGGCGACGTCCTGGGCGTCGGTCGAGCTGCCACCGTTGCCGAAGGTGAACAGCCGTCCCCCGGCCCGGAACGCCTCGGCCATCCTCCCCGCGCATGAGACCAGCCGCTCGCCGTCCTGCTCGAGCACGGCCCGGCGGAGCCCCACGATCTCGTCGGCCTTCTCCGCCGTCGACCGGCGCACGTCCTCCAGCACGTCCTCCAGGCCCGTGTCGCCGTTCGCGCCCCCGTCCCGGTCACCGGAGTAAAGGAAGGGGTAGAGGTCCTGCATCCCGGTCATGAGACCACCCCTATCGCCTCTTTGGCATGGACCAGAACGACGTCGCCGACGGAGACGTCCACCAGCGCGACACTGACCTCCTCGACGCGGCCGTCGCCGACGTCGGCCTCCGCTAGACCGTCGCCGAGCAGCCGTACGACCGTCACCGGGACTGCCTCGTCCGAACAGGTGACGCAGTGGTCTCCCTCGCAGTGGTTCACGCGACCACATCCGGCGCGAGGACTCCCGGCCGCTCGAAGAACACGTGCACCAGCTCCCAGAGCACGTGATACATGGTGACGTGCACCTCCTTGACCACGCGCGGATCTTCCGACCGGACCACGAGGGCGTGGTCGAGAGCCGGGTGGGCGGCGATGGGCCCGCCGTCGCCGCCGAGCAGTGCCACCGTCAGGAGTCCCGACTCCCTGGCCGCCTCGAATCCACGGAGGACGTTGCGGCAGCGGCCGTCCGGGGAGACCCCGAGCGCGATGTCGCCGGCCTGTGCCAGGTGATGGAGCTGGTGGGCGAAGACGTCATCGAATCCCGCGACGGCTCCCACCCCGGTGAGGGTCGCGACGTCGCCGGTCAGCGACAGGGCGGGCAGGGCCCGTTTACCGACGATCACCGGATGCACGAATTCCACCGCGATGTGCTGGGCGTCGGTGGCCGCGCCGCCGTTGCCGAAGGTGAACAGCCGGCCGCCGCGCTGAAACCTGACGGCCATCGAATGGCAGGTCGCCGCGATCGCCTCGGCCGAATCCGCGAGTTCCCGCGCGGGAACCTCTCTCCGGGCGAAAATCCGGGCCGCCCGGTCGGCGGAAGGCGACATTACGCACCACTTCCCTGATCACCGTTTGCACCAGATAACTCACAGACCGTACCTCTGCGGCGTGGCGTTCACAAGAGGCGAAAGAGACAGCGGCCCGGGATACGGGCGGCCCTAAAAGGCGTGGCCCGTGGGACTCCTGGAGGACGCCGGATATGCCGGTTACCACAGGGGCCATGCCCTGGGCATTCGGGACCGATGACCTGGGACGATCAGGCCGGGTAAATGCGCGTCACGCCGGACAAAAGATCAACTTGATTGTGTCACGGAGCAGGGATCCTCATGATCCTTTTAACCGTTCTTTTGATCATTTGCATAAAGCACGGCCACCGCCGCCTGGCCGAGTGCCAGGCCACCGTCATTGGGAGGCACGACCCGATGGGTCAGAACCTCGAAGCCGGCCCCGCGGAGCCGGTCCCGGCACGCCCGCAGGAGGAGCACGTTCTGGAACACCCCGCCGGTGAGCCCGGCCAGCCGGACACCATGCCTCTGGCCGATCCGCGTCACGACCTTGGTCAGGGCCGCCGCCACGGCCTCGTGGAAGCCGGCGGCCAGCTCCGCCCGGGGGACACCGGCCCGCATGGCCCGCACCAGAGCGTGCAGCAGCGGACCCGGGTCCAGCACGCCGTCGGATCCCACCCCCAGCCGGAGCTCCGGCGCCGCCCCGCCCTCCGCCGCGGTGGCGAGCACCTCCAGTTCGATCGCCGCCTGGCCCTCGTAACCGATCCGGTGGCGCACCCCCAGCAACGAGGACACGGCGTCGAACAGCCGGCCCATGCTCGTACAGTCGACGCACCCCGCCCCTCCGGCGAGCTGGGAGCGGAGCGCGCGCAGCTCCGCGGGCTCGCAGGCCGCGACAGGTGGCAGATCCGCGTCCCACGGAAGGCCGGCGGAGGCGAGGTGGGACAACGCCATGCGGCAGGGGTTGCGCACTCCCGCGTCTCCGCCCGGCAGCGGCACGGCCCGCAGGTGACCGGCCCGGGTGAAGCGATGGCTGTCGGCACCGAGCAGGAGCACCTCGCCTCCCCACACCGCCTCGTCGGTGCCGTAGCCGGTGCCGTCGAAGGCCACTCCGACGATCGGGTCTCCCAGCCGGCCGTGCTCGGCGAGCAGGGAGGCGACGTGCGCGTGATGATGTTGCACGAGGTGGACCGGCCGGTCGCCGGCGTGGCGCTCGGCCCAGCCGCGGGTGAGATATCCCGGGTGGGCGTCGGCGGCCAACCGTGCGGGGACGGCTCCGCACAGGGCCGCGAGCTGGGCGGACGAACGTTCGAAGGCGCGCAGCGTTTCGAGATTGGCCATGTCCCCGATGTGGGCGGAACAGAACGCGTACGGCCCCTCGGTCACGCAGAAGGTGTTCTTGAGCTCTCCGCCCACCGCGAGGACCGGTTCGGCCGAGACGCCGAGCCGCACCGGCAGCGGGGCGTAACCGCGCGACCGCCGGATGGGCAGCTCCCGGTCGTCGACCACGCGGACCACCGAGTCGTCGCACGGGACGTGGATCGGCCGGTCGTGGGTCAGCACGGCGTCCGCGAGCGCCGGGAGCCGGTCACGCGCGTCCTCGTCCTCGAAGCAGATCGGCTCCTCGGACCGGTTGGCACTGGTCAGCACGAGGACGCGCGGGGCCGGCGCCGTGCCGCCGGGCACGGGCGCGAACAGCAGATGGTGAAGCGGAGAGTAGGGCAGCATGACGCCGATCAGCGGATTGCCGGGCGCCACCTCCTCGGCCACCGGCGCGTCCGGTCGCCGGCGCAGCAGCACGATGGGCCGGGCCGGGCCGAGGAGGACGGCCTCCTCGGCCGGGCCGATCTCGGCCAGCCGCCGTGCGGTCGCCAGATCCGCGGCCATGACCGCGAACGCCTTGCCGCCCCGCGACTTGCGTTCGCGCAGCCGCCGCACCGCGGCGGGGCTGTCGGCCCGGCAGGCCAGGTGGTAGCCGCCGATCCCCTTCACCGCCACGACCCGCTCCGCGGCGAGCGACCGATGCGCGGCGGCCAGCACGGCGTCCGTGCCGGTGACCCCGGCCTCCTCCCGGGCACCGGCCTCGTCGATGGCCTTCTCGCCGGCGTACCAGACGCGAGGACCACAGCCGGGACAGCACAGCGGCTGAGCGTGGAAGCGCCGGTCGGCCGGGTCCGCGTACTCGGCCGCGCAGTCGTCGCACATCGGAAAGCCGGCCATCGTCGTGGCGGGCCGGTCGTAGGGCAGCGACCGGATGATGGAGAACCGCGGACCACAGTTGGTGCAGGTGATGAACGGATGGCGGTAACGGCGGTCGCCGGTGTCGAACAGCTCCCGGACGCAGTCGTCGCACACCGCGACGTCGGGCGACACCAGCGTGCGGGCCCCGGGTGCGGCGCGGCTGGAGACGATGCGGAAGCCCTGGTCACCGGTGGTCGGAGCGATCGGGTGGGCCCGCACCACCGTCACGTGGGCCAGCGGCGGGGCGTCGGTCCGCAGCCGCCGCAGGAACGTCTCGAGCGTGGTCCGCGCGCCCTCGACCTCGATGAACACCGAGCTGGAATCGTTGCCGACGAAGCCGGCGACACCGAGTTCGGTGGCCAGCCGGTGCACGAAAGGCCGGAACCCGACGCCCTGCACGACGCCCTCCACCGTGACCCGGCGCCGCTGCGTCCCTTCGGGTCCGCCGGCCGGTTCCGCTCGCGGGCTCGTGGCCGTCATCCGCGCCTCCCCTCGGGGCCGGGTCCGGTCCAGTGTGCCGGAATCGGCCCGCCGGGACATAGAGCCCCGACAGATGCCGGCGAACGGGCCACGCGGTCGCCGCCGTCCGGCCGGAGCGCCGGCGGTGCGGCCTCATGCCGTCGGCGGCGGCCCGCCCGCGGGCCGCCGCCTCCCCGGCACCTGGCTCTCAGCCTTTTACGCAGATCAGCTGACGCAGGTGCGCGACGACCTCGACCAGGTCGGACTGGGCCTCGATGACCGACTCCAGGTCCTTGTAGGCACCGGGGATCTCGTCGATCACGCCCGGGTCCTTGCGGCACTCGACGCCCCGCGTCTGCGCCACGAGGTCGTCGACGGTGAAGGTCCGCTTGGCCTTGTTGCGGCTCATCCGGCGCCCGGCCCCGTGCGACGCGGAGTTGTAGGCGTGCTCGTTGCCGAGTCCCCGGACGATGTAGGTGCCGGTCGCCATCGAGCCCGGGATGATGCCGAGGTCGCCCGCCCCCGCCCGGATCGCGCCCTTGCGGGTCACGAGCAGCTCGACGCCGTCGTAGACCTCTTCCGCGACATAGTTGTGATGGCAGGAGATGAGCTCGTCCCACTTCACCCGCCGGCCGGTGAAGTAGCGCACGACCACGTTCTGGACGAGCGCGAGCATGACCGCGCGGTTGCGGCGCGCGTATTCCTGCGCCCAGAACAGGTCCCGGCGATAGTCCTCCATCCTGGGTGTGCCGGCCACGAACACCGCCAGGTCCCGGTCCGGGAGGTCCTGGTTGTGCGGCAGCCGCTGGGCCGTCTCGACGTGATGCTCGGCGAGTTCCTTGCCGATGTTGCGCGAACCCGAGTGGAGCACGATCCAGACGGCGCCGTCATCGTCGGCGCACACCTCCAGGAAGTGGTTGCCCGACCCCAGCGAGCCCATCTGGGAGCGGGCCCTGCCCAGACGGCCCCGGACGGCCGGGGTCAGCTCCTCGAAGGCGTCCCAGAAGTCGTACCATCCGCGTTCCCTCAGGCCCTGCACGGCCGACGGGTCCACGGGGCTCTTGTGCGAGCCGCGCCCGACCGGCACCGCCTTCTCGATCTTCGAACGGAGCCGCCCGAGATCGTCGGGCATGTCCTCGGCGGTGAGGCTCGACTTCACCGCGGTCATCCCGCAGCCGATGTCCACGCCGACCGCCGCGGGCGAGACCGCGTCCCGCATGGCGATCACGGAGCCGACCGTCGCCCCCTTGCCGTAGTGCACGTCCGGCATGACCGCGAGCCCCTGGACCCAGGGCAGGTCCGCGACGTTGCGCAGCTGCTCGAGGGCGACGGACTCGACCTCCGCGGGATCGGTCCACATGCGGATCGGAACACGACCGCCCCGCAGTGTCTGGTACGGCATCATCTGCTCCTTTCCATGGGGAAGATCCGAACCGTGATCTATAAGGCCAGAACCCGGGCATGGGTTTCAACCGATTAACCGCCGGAGCGGCCGTGCCCGGACGCCGAAGGGGACTCACTCCCGGGCTCTTTCCCGGTCCTTGACGAATCGGCCGATAAATCGCCCCATAGGAGGGTGTGACCGCGCAAGGTCACCACCGAGGAGGGCAGATGGGCGCCTACACGGCCGCGTACGAACGGAGCATCACCGACCCGAGCCGGTTCTGGGGGCTGGCGGCCCGCGGGATCCGCTGGTCCACCCCTCCCGACCGGGTGCTCGACGACGGAGCGCCGCCGTTCCATCGGTGGTTCACCGGCGGTGAGCTGAACACCTGCGAGAACGCCCTGGACCGGCATGTCGAGGAGGGCCACGGCGACCGGCTCGCGCTCATCTACGACAGCCCGGTGACCGGCACCCGCCGGTCGTACACCTATCGGGAACTCACCGGCGAGGTGGCGCTCTTCGCGGGCGCGCTGCGCGCGCTCGGCGTGAGCCGCGGCGACCGGGTCGTCATCTCTATGCCGATGGTGCCCCAGGCCGTGATCGCCATGCTCGCGTGCGCGCGCCTGGGCGCCGTGCACTCGGTGGTCTTCGGCGGGTTCGCTCCGAAGGAGCTGGCCGCGCGGATCGACGACGCACGGCCCAAGGTGGTGATCTCAGCCTCCTGCGGGATCGAGGGGTCCCGGGTCGTCGTCTACAAGCCGATGCTGGACGCCGCCCTGGAGCTGTCCTCACACGAGGTCGAGCACTGCGTCGTCCTGCAGCGGCCCGAGGCCCCGGAACCGGGCGCCCGCGCCGGGCTGACGCGGCCGCGCGACCTCGACTGGGACGAGGCCGTGGCGGGAGCAGATCCGGCGGAGTGCGTCCCGGTGGCCGCCACCGATCCCCTCTACATCCTCTACACCTCCGGCACGACCGGACGTCCCAAGGGGGTCGTCCGGGACAACGGCGGCCACGCGGTCGCGCTCCGGTGGTCCATGGAGAACGTCTACGGCCTCGGCCCGGGCGACGTGTTCTGGACCGCCTCGGACGTCGGCTGGGTCGTCGGCCACTCCTACATCGTCTACGCGCCGTTGCTGACCGGCTGCACCACCGTCCTCTACGAGGGCAAGCCGGTCGGCACACCCGACGCGGGCGCGTTCTGGCGGGTCGCCGCGGAGCACCGGGTCAAGGCGATGTTCACCGCCCCCACGGCGATCCGGGCGATCAAGAAGGAGGACCCCGAGGCCAAGCTGATGGCGCAGTACGACCTGTCCGCTCTGGACACGCTGTTCCTGGCCGGGGAACGGCTCGACCCCGACACCTACCAGTGGGCGGCGCGGGCCCTCGGCCGCCCGGTCATCGACCACTGGTGGCAGACCGAGACGGGCTGGCCCATCGTCGCGAGCCCGCGCGGGATCGAGCCGATGCGGGTGAAGCCGGGCTCCCCCGGCGTGCCGGTGCCCGGATACGACGTGCGGGCGGTCACGCCGGACGGCCGGGAGGCGCCTCCCGGCACGGACGGCGACCTCGTGATCCGGTTGCCGCTGCCGCCCGGCACGCTGCCCACCCTGTGGCAGGACGACGAGCGGTTCGTCGAGTCGTACCTGTCCCGGTATCCCGGGTACTACCTCACCGGCGACGGCGGCCGCGTCGACGAGGACGGCTATGTGTGGGTGATGGGCCGCACCGACGACGTGATCAACGTGGCCGGGCACCGGCTGTCCACCGGCGCGATGGAAGAGGTCCTGGCCGCGCATCCGGCGGTGGCCGAGTGCGCGGTCATCGGGGTGCGCGACGGCCTCAAGGGACAGGTCCCGCGCGGCTTCGTCGTCCTCAAGAGCGGGTCGGACATCGATCCGGCCCGGCTCGGCGCCGAACTGGTCGCGGCGGTGCGGCGGCAGGTCGGGCCGGTCGCGTCGCTGAAGGACGTCGCGGTCGTCCCCGCCCTGCCCAAGACCCGGTCGGGCAAGATCCTGCGGGCGACCATGCGCCGCCTCGCCGACGGCGACGACGCTCCGGTGCCGTCGACCATCGAGGACCCGGCCGTGCTCGACCGGCTCCGGCCGATCCTCGGCCGTCCCGCGCCGGCCGGCCCTGTGTAGCCGGACCTGTGTAGCCGGACCTGTGCAGCCGGCCCGTGTGGCCGGCCATGCCGGGCCCGGCGATCCAGGCCCCTAGACGAGCTTGCGGTGCTCGCCCATCAGCCGCCGCAGCCGCGGGCTCGCGCCGAGCATCGCGGCCGCGGCGGTGAGCGCGATCAGCCCCAGGGCGAGGAAGTAGGCCGGCGGTGACAACACGGTGCCGGACAGGCGGGTGAGCTGTCCGCCGACGGCGTCGCCGACCGAGGTGGCCAGATACCACACGCCCATCATCTGGCCGGCGAACGCCGCCGGGGCGAGCTTGGCGGTCGCGGACAGGCCCACCGGGCTCAGGCACAGCTCGCCCGCGGTCTGGACCAGGTAGGTCAGCAGCAACCAGCCCACGGACACCTTCGCGGCCCCGGACGCGGCGAGGGCGGCCATGGACATGACCAGGAAGGAGACGCCGGCGAGCGCGAGCCCCATGGAGAACTTCACCGGGATGCTCAGCCGGTCGCCGGCCCGCACCCACAGTGCGGCGAAGAGCGGGGCGAGCAGGAGCACCATCACCGGGTTGACCGACTGCAGCCAGCTGGAGGGCATCTGCCAGCCTCCGATGGACAGGTCGGTCCGCCGGGCGGCGAACACCGACAGCTCCGTCGCCCCCTGGTCGTAGATCATCTGGAAGACCGCGGCGCCGGTGAAGAGCCAGATGTAGGCCCGCAGCCGCAGCCGCTCCGCCGGAGTGATCTCGTGGCTCCCGTAGAACATGAACAGGAAGTAGCCGACCGCGACGGCGATGGAGGTCACGGTCAGCACCCACGTCATCGTGTCCAGTGTGAAGGCCCCGATCCGCAGCGCCACGACGATCATCACGGCGGTCACGGTCAACGCGATCATGCCCGACCTGGCGAAGTGCCGGCGTTCCTCGGGGGTCAGCCGGTGCGGCGGGCCCCCGTCCTTCACATGCCGCTGCCCCACGACGTACTGCACCAGCCCGGCCGCCATGCCCACGGCGGCGGCGCCGAAGCCGAGGTGCCAGCTCACCCTCTGCGCCAGGGTCCCGGCGACGAGCGGGCCGAGCAGCGCGCCGAGGTTGACGCCCATGTAGAACAGCGAGAACCCCGCGTCACGGCGGGCGTCATCGTCCTTGCGGTAAAGGCGTCCGACCAGGGTGGCGATGTTGGGCTTGAGCAGCCCGGTGCCCATGATGATGAGCGTGAGCCCGGTGTAGACGAGACCCCGGCCGCCGGGGAGCGCCATGGCGATGTGCCCCAGCATGATGATCACACCGCCCAGCAGGACGCATCTGCGGGATCCGAGGACCCGGTCCGCGAGCCAGCCGCCGGGGAGCGCCACGAGATAGACGCTCGCCATGTAGACCCCGACCAGGGCCTTGGCGGTGCCCTCCGGCAGTCCGAACCCGCCCGTGGTGACCGGTGCCGCCAGGAACAGGACGAGGATCGCGCGCATCCCGTAGTAGCTGAAGCGCTCCCACATCTCCGTCATGAAAAGCGTGGCGAGCCCACGGGGATGGCCGAAGAACCTACGTCCGTACGGCGGGACGGCACCAGGCCGCGTGGTCACAAGGGGTCCCTTCCCAGGATGCGGGAGGTCTCCCTCCCCGGGACCCGGTCTGCGGCGGCCGGACCGGCCGCCGGAGTCCTCTCCAGCGGCCGGTCGAGGGCGAGCGCGGGGATGAAGACGTGCGTCAGCGGCCCGATCATCACGGCGTAGATCAGCGTGCCGATCCCGACGGTGCCCCCCAGGAGCCAGCCCGCCCCGAGCACGGTCAGTTCGATGGCGGTGCGGACGGTGCGGACGGAGTGTCCCCGCGCGGCCAGCCCCGTGGTCAGGCCGTCACGTGGTCCTGAACCCAGCCCCGCCCCGATGTAGCAGCCGGTGGCGAACCCGCCGACCACGACCGCCGCCAGGAGGTAGGACCACCGCATCGCGAGACCCTCCGGACGCGGCACCAGGAACAGGAACAGGTCGGCGAACACCCCGACCAGCACGGCGTTGCTGATGGTGCCGAGGCCCGGCCGCTGCCGGAGCGGAATCCACAGCAGCATGACGAGGACCCCGGCGATGACGATCCAGGCGCCGATGGTGAGGCCGACGCGGAGCGCGAGGCCCTGGTGGAGGACGTCCCAGGGATCGTTGCCCAGACCCGATGAGACCTGGAGCGCGATGCCCAGCCCGTACAAGGCCAGTCCGCCGTAGAGCTGCACGAGTCGGCGCATCAACAAGGCCACTTCTCCCCGTTCTTCTGTCATCCGTCGCTCTCGACGAGCATTGGCCCTATTCATCCATATATTGGATTGAAATTTCATAGCCAATCCGGGAAAGTGGTCTGTATGGCTACGCATCGTGGACCGGAGGACCGCCGTTCGTCCTCCGCGGGAGCCGGCGGCGGCCTGAGCGGCCGCCGTCTGAGCGGGCCCCAGCTCGCCCGCCTCCTCACCAGGGTCCCGCCGGAACGTCCCTATTACGCGGCGCTGGCGCGGGCGGTACGGGGTCTCGTCCTCGACGGCGGCCTGCCCCCTCGCGTCCGGCTGCCCGCGGAACGGGACCTCGCCGGCGCGCTCGGGGTCAGCAGGACGACCGTGACGGCGGCCTACGACGCGCTGCGGGCGGAGGGCTTTCTCGAGAGCCGTCAGGGAGCGGGCAGCTGGACGGCGCTCCCCCTGGGCGGCATGCCGGCGCCGGGCTCGCCGCACGCGGGCCCCCTCGGCGCCGCGCACGCCTGGTCCCAGGCCGACGCCATCGATCTGACGTGCGCCGCCCCCGGCGCGCCCGGTGTGTTCCAGGAGGCCGTCGAGGCCGCGGTGGCCGAACTGCCCCGCTACAGCACCGGGCCCGGCTACGAGGTCGCCGGCCTGGCCCCGGTGCGGGAGGCGATCGCCGAGCGCTACCGTGCCCGAGGCCTCCCGACCCGGCCGGACCAGATCGTGGTGACCACGGGCGCACAGCACGCGCTCTCGCTCCTGCTGCAGACCCTGGGTCAGCCCGGGGACGCCGTGCTCGTGGAGCGTCCCACCTATCCGCACGCACTCGACGCCATACGGCACCGGGGCATGCGGCTGATTCCCGTCGGCGTCAACGACCGCTGGGACGTGGAGCTGATCGGCAGCAGCCTGCGGCAGGCCGCCGTGCGCCTGGCCTACGTCATCCCGGACTTCCAGAACCCGACCGGCCATCTGATGGCCGACGACGAGAGAGCGGCCCTCGTCGCCGCGGCGCACCGGGCGGACACCCTCCTCATCGCCGACGAGACCTTCGCCGACCTCGCGATCGACGGACCCCTCCCGCCGCACCGTCCGCTGGCCGCCCACGATCCGGGCGGCCGCGTCATCAGTGTGGGGTCCGCGGCCAAGCTCCTGTGGGGAGGGCTGCGCATCGGCTGGATCCGGACCACCGCGCCACTGGCCCGCAAGCTGATGCTGGCCCGGGCCGCCGTGGACATCGCCAGCCCGGTCCTCGACCAGCTCATCGTGGGCGAACTGCTGCGGCGGGTGGACGGCATACGGGCGCAGCGGGCCCATGAGCTGCGCGAGCGCAGGGACGCCCTCGCCGCGGCGCTGACCGAACTGCTGCCGGACTGGCGGTTCACCCTGCCGGCCGGTGGGATGTCACTGTGGGCACGGCTGCCCGCGCCGGTCGCCACACCGCTCACCGACGCGGCGGCCCGGTGCGGTGTCCGGATCGTGCCGGGTCCGGTCTTCGGCGTGGACGGCGTGCTGGAGGACTACGTGCGCCTGCCCTACGTCCTGCCTGCGCCGGTGCTGCGCGAGGCCGTCGAGCGGCTCGCTCCCGCCTATCGCGCCGTCGCCGACGCCCCGCCGCCGCGGCCCCTGCCGGCCTATGTCTGAGCGGTCTGGATGTAGCCGACGAGGTGCTGGCGCTCGGTCTCGAGCTCCTCGATGGCGCTCTTCACCACGTCCCCGATGCTCACGATCCCTGCGAGCCGATCGTCCTTGAGCACGGGCAGATGGCGGATGCGGTGCCGGGTCATGACGACGCGGAGCCCGTCCACCTTGTCGTCGGGCCGGCAGGTGCGGACGTCCACCGTCATGATGTCGCGGACCTGGTCGTCGAGCAGCGCCGCTCCTCTGTCCCGCATTCGCCGTACGACGTCGCGCTCGGACACGATGCCGGCGATGCTCACGCCGTCCGTGGAGACCACGACCGCGCCGATGTTGTGCTCGGCCAGTGTGACGAGCAACTCTCGCACGGTGGCGTCCGGCCGTACGGTGGCCACCGCGTTTCCCTTGGTCCGAAGAATGTCGTGTATGCGCATGGACGCCCCTCCCGGCTGCTGGACCCTCGCGCTTCCTCCCGCCAAAACTCGCATGCTCGTGCCCTCGTGAAAAGGGGGCGCGGGCAAGGCTTTGCTGTCCGGGCCGCACGGCTCGCCGGGCGCGGCCGGGCGCCCACCGGAAGGATCGTGTCCGGGATGTCCCACCGGGCGGGATACGTTACTCACGGCGTGAGGCTGGGAGCCGCCGGGACGGGTGGCAACGAACGACTGGGGGACCGAGGATGCCGGGACGGGTCGAGGACTACGCGCTGATCGGGGACCTGCAGAGCGCGGCGCTGGTATGCCGTGACGGTTCCATCGATTGGCTGTGCTTTCCGAGGTTCGACTCGAACGCCTGCTTCGCGGCGCTGCTCGGCGACGAGCGCAACGGGCACTGGCGGATCGCTCCGGTCGAGGGGGACCGTCACGCCACCCGGCGCCGCTACCGGGGCGACACCCTCATCCTGGAGACCGAGTGGGACACTCCCACGGGCAGCGTCCGGATCGTCGACTTCATGCCCCACCGAGGCGAGGCCCCGGACATCGTCCGGATCGTCGAGGGCCTGAGCGGCGAGGTCCGTATGGGGACCGGACTGCGGATCCGTTTCGACTACGGCAGCGTGGCCCCCTGGATGCGCAAGGTCGACGGGCAGGTGGTCGGTCTCGCGGGCCCCGACTCCGTCTGGCTGCGCACCCCCGTCGATCTCGAGGGCGAGAACTTCGCGCACACGGCCGAGTTCACGGTCGGGCGGGGCGAGCGGGTCCCGTTCGTCCTCACCTGGCACCCCTCGCACCTGCCCTCACCCAAGCCGGTGGACCCCTACACCGCCCTCGAACAGACCGAGAAACTCTGGAACGACTGGTCGCGGTCGTTCACCTACGACGGTGAATACCGCGAGGCCGTCGTGCGCTCCCTCATCACGCTCAAGGCGCTCACCTACGCACCGACCGGCGGCATCGTCGCGGCCCCGACGACCTCCCTGCCGGAGACCATCGGCGGCGTCCGCAACTGGGACTACCGCTACTGCTGGCTGCGCGACGCGACGATGACCCTGGAGTCGCTGCTGTGCAGCGGCTTCACGGAAGAGGCCGAGGCCTGGCAGCAGTGGCTGCTGCGCGCCGTCGCCGGGGACCCGGAGAAGATCCAGATCATGTACGGCATCGCCGGGGAACGGCGGCTGCCGGAGTGGGAGGTCGACTGGCTGAGCGGCTACGAGGGCTCGCGGCCGGTCCGGGTCGGCAACGCCGCGGCCGTCCAGTTCCAGCTCGACGTGCCCGGCGAGGTCATGAACTCGGTCTATCTCGCGACCTGCGCCGGGATCGAGCACGCCGATCACGTGTGGTCCATGCAGAAGGCGCTGCTGCGGATGCTCGAGCGGCGCTGGTCCGAGCCGGACGAGGGGCTGTGGGAGATCAGGGCCGAACGGCGCCACTTCGTCCACTCCAAGGTGATGTGCTGGGTCGCGTTCGACCGCGCGGTCCGGATGGTGGAGGAGTTCGGGCGCCCGGGTCCGGTCCATCACTGGCGCAAGATCCGCGACCGCATCCACCGCGAGGTCTGCCTGCGGGGCTTCGACGCCGAGCGGGGCACCTTCACCCAGTCCTACGGCTCCAAGGAGCTCGACGCCTCCCTGCTCCTCCTCCCACAGGTCGGGTTCCTGTCCCCGCGGGACCCGCGCATGGTCGGCACCGTACGGGCGGTCCAGCGCGAGCTGTCCGTGGACGGATTCGTCCGGCGCTACGACACGCATGAGGGCGAGTCCCGCGACGGGATGACCGGCGAGGAGGGCGCCTTCCTCGCCTGCTCGTTCTGGCTCGCCGACGCCCTGCGGCTCATCGGCGAGGAGGACGAGGCCCGCGCGCTGTTCGAGCGGCTGCTCGGGCTGCGCAACGACGTGGGGCTGCTGTCGGAGGAGTACGATCCGCGACTGCGCCGGATGCTCGGCAACTTCCCCCAGGCGTTCACCCACGTGCCCCTGATCCACACCGCCTACGGGTTGGACGGGCACGCGCAGCCGGCGGCCCTCCTGTGACACCGCGCCCCGGGCCGGACAGCGCTCCTACGGCTCGGCGGTCAGCGTGGACAGTACGGACAGGAAGTCCTGGGGCAGGATCAGGGATTCCCCGTCATAGCGGGTCTCCAGCAGCGTGAGCGTGCCGGCCTTCCGCCAGAACAGGTGGGGGCTCAGCGATCCGGGCCCCTCCTCGTAGGCCTGGTGCGCCTGCGCCTGCAGCTCCGTCGCGGCGTTGACGACGGCCTCGTGGCCGGCCCCGGCCTGGATCGGATGCGCCACGATCAGGCTGCGGTTCGGGGCGACGACGAGAGCGCCGTACGGCCCGATGTCGAGATATTCCTCCAGCCAGGCCATGTGCGTGGCGGCGTAGAAGGTCCAGCCCTGCAGCACCGCCACCCGTACGACCCCGAGATCCTGCTCCTCCACCTGCAGCGACCCGTCGGCCCGGACGTTGGACCGGCCGAGCATGAACAGCGCGTCGCCGGACACCGGCCAGTCCTCCATCTCGTCGATGGTGACCGTGCGGACCGTCGTCGGAGTGTCCACCACCACGGCCTCGATCAGGCCCGGGGCGAACGGCCTGGCTGCCAGGATGCCGTTGTCGGCCTCGGCCGGATAGATGCGGGTCCGCAGCAGGTGCTGGGCGAGTTCGAAGTCGCTCAGGTCCAGCGGCTCCTCGATGGCGGTCACGATCGTGGTGATGTGGTCGGCCACCAGGGCCGGCCAGTCGTCACGCGGGACAAGGCGGGCGAGCTGGCGGAGGTTGCGCATGCTGACGTGCAGCCGGTTGGCCCCCTCCAGCAGCATCACGTCACCGGGCACCCGCCTGCACGCGTAGCCGAGGTTCTCGGCCACGAGCACGACGAAGGAGTCCAGGCCGGTGTCGTCGACCTGTCCCCGGCTCACGGCGCACCGACCGGGGTCAGCGTGCCGGCGTCGGCGTCGATCTCCACGACCTCGCCGAGCTCCACCGTGAGCTGCTCGGGACCGTGCCCGACCGGCAGTCCCGCCAGCACGGGTATGCCGAGCGGGGCCAATCTGGCCGTGAAGAGCTCCCCGAGCTCCGCGGGATCACCGCAGCCGGTCCAGGTGCCGAGCGCCACGCCACCCGCCCGCGCGAACCACCCGGCCTGGATCAGCTGCGTCAGCATGCGGTCGATCCGGTACGGCTCCTCCGCGACGTCCTCGAGGAGGACGATGCCGCCGTCGGGCGGCCCGGCGGCGTGGGGCGTGCCCAGCATGGCCGTCAGCAGCGACAGGTTGCCGCCGACGAGAGCACCGCTGACCCGTCCGCCGGCGATCACGTGCGTCCCGCTCACCGGAGCGTCGCCGCCCAGGAGCCCGGCCTCGAGGTGGGTCATGGACCGGTGCTCGCCTTCGGCCACGAGCCCGGCCACCATGGGCCCGAACGACGTGGTCACGCCGAGCCTGGCGCCGAAGGCGACATGGAGGGCGGTGACGTCACTGGAGCCGTGCAGGATCTTGGGCCCGGCCCTGGCGAGGAGGTCCCAGTCGAGATGGTCCAGGACCCGAGTCGCCCCGTAGCCCCCACGGGCGCACAGCACGGCCCGCACGGCGGGGTCGCACCAGGCCCGCCGGAGGTCGGCGGCCCGGTCGGCGTCGAGACCGGCGAGGAGATATCGGCCGGCGGGTGCCCCGGCCGAGCCGGAAAGGGGCGCACGGTCGAGGACGTGGTCGCCGAGGACCACGTCGAGGCCCAGCTTGCGCAGCCGCGCGCATCCGGACTCCAGGCGCACGGGATCGACGGCACCGCTCGGCGCCACGACCGCGACCCGGTCACCCGGCCGCAGCCTCGACGGACGCACACGAGGACATTCCGACCCTTCCTCAGCGCCATCCTGAGCGCCGCCGCCCATCGACCCCTCCTTGCTCCACGACGGGTAGAGCCTCTCAGGAGAAGCGTCTCCAGCGGAAGACCCGGACCTCCCGAACCGCCGTCGGCTCCGGGGGCGGGTCCGCGGGCCGAGCGGACATGCGTCCGCAGGGTGGGGCCTCGCCGATCGGAGACGCGGAGGGCGGCGTCGGGTGATTCCATCGTAGGGGGTGGCGCGCCCATAGTGATCACGAACGACCGACGCCGTCGTGCGCGGGCCCCGAGCCGCCCGGCGCCCTGCCCCCGCCGTACGGCCCTGTCACCGGCGACCCAGCCTTGATCACGCGCCTGCGCCCGAGGGCGCACAGGGTCCCTCGGGGCCCTTTTGGAGCATCTTCTGCCACGTGATCGCAAATGGCCCGTGGGCGCCCACCGAGCCGTACGATCCAGTACGACATGACGCGGCAGAGGCGGCACCGGCCGCCGGGGGTGCAAGACTGGTGCCAGCTATGAGCTCAACACCACACATATTGGTGATCAACGGCACCAAGGTCCGGCAACCGGTGTTCATCGTGGGCGCACCCCACTCCGGTACGGACCTGCTGGCCCGCGTGCTCAAACGATCCCCCGGCTTCCACCTGACCGTCGGACGCCCTGCGCTGCTCCGCACAACCTACGCCTTCGCCCGCAAACCCTCCATCGCCACCGAGAGCGCCCGGGGCGCGGCGCGGGTGCTGCGCGACGCCTTCGCCGAGGCCTGGCGCATCTCGCCGCAGGGCTGTGCCGGTTGCGCTCCGGAGTGCCGCGACCTCGCCGGGCTGCCGGCCTCCGTGGCGGAGGACGGCGCGAGCATGTGCGTCAAGCCGAGCTCGGTGCAGCGCTTCGCCGACGCCTCCTCCGACCTCCTCTACAGTGCCGACCTGCTGTTCGACGCCTTTCCGGACGCGCAGTTGCTGCAGGTCATCCGGGACGGCCGCGACGTGGTGGCGGACATGCTCGACGACGACAACTGCCTGGCCTGGTTCAAGCCGGGCTTCGCCAACCTGGACGAGGTGTTCCCCAACCCCTTCCTGGGCGTGGAGGATCCCGTCGACCGGATCCGCTGGCCGCAGGCGGGACTCGCGGTCAAGTGCGCCCTGCGCTGGCGCGGCTCGGTCCGGCTGAGCGCGCGGCTGCGCGCCCAGACGCCGGAGGAGCAGTTGTTCACCATCCGCTACGAGGACCTGGTCTCACGTCCGCGCAAGGTCGCCTCCGACGTGTCCGACTATCTCGGCGCCCCGCTCCCCAGGGCCACGCTGTCGGAGCTCGCCCGGAGGGACGTCCGGGAACCCGTGGCCAAGGGGTGGCGGGACCGGCTGAGCGACAAGCAGGTCACCCAGATCGAGCGTGTCGCGGGAACGGAACTGCACCGCCTCGGCTACCGGCTGACGCCTCGCGGCTGAGGGGCCCGGCCGCGCAGGGCCGGGATCTCCGCTCGGCACGGGGCGGAAACGCTGGGCTCATGTCCGCGCAAGGGATCCGTGCCGCATTCCCGTCGGCCGCGGGGTGTGCGGCGGCCGGCCGACGGCGAGCGTCAGGCCGGTGACCCCTGGACCGAGCCAGCCGATGGCCACGCCCGCGGCGCCGAGCCCGACGACGAGGACGCTATAGCGTCCAAGCCCGCGCTTCATGGTCAGACGCACCGTGCTCACCTTTCCTCGATCGTCGCACTCTTCAACTGTAACGCCGTGCGTGAGAGGTCGATTACGCTCAGTGATACATCGGGTGAACGCCGTCCGGCCGGTCCATGTCCTCGGCGATCGCCGGTCATGGACTGAAGATGTGCTGCAGGCGGCTCACCCGGCCGTACCCGTCGAATGTCACACGGAACATGCGGGCCCGGTCCGGCAGGGGGCCGTAGCGGGCCTCGGCTCTGCGGACGAGTGCGGCGAACTGCCGCGGGGTCACGGCGGCGCCGCTGATCCAGTCGGACAGATGGCCCTGGTAGTAGGGCGCGGTGACCCGGATGACGGCCGCGGGCGCGAACGGCACGGGCCTGTAGGGCCGGACCCTGACGGGGACGAGCGTCTCCGGCCCGCCGGGCTGATGTTCGGTGGCCGAGGCGACCAGGACCACGTCGGGCGCCGCACCCGGCTTGACCACCGCGAAGATCTCGATCGCCGAAGGCCGCCCGGCCGGCCGGACCGGCCCTCTCACCTGGCCCAGGCGGCCCTCACGGCTCACCGTCACCGCCGACGACCGCTCCTCACCGCACCCGGCCAGGAGGCCCGTGGGCAGGACGAGCGACAGCACCGCGACGCAGACCCGAACAGGAACACGCACACCATCCACATCGATCACCCCCGGTGTCTGCGTACTTACCCAGAATCACGGGATCATGCTTCGCCGCAAGCGCGGACCCGGGTCCGCGCTCACATCTCCACGTGGCGAGCGAGGCCCTCGGGGTCCGAGATCTCGATGCCGTGGGCGGCGACCCGGATCGTGCCCTCCCGTTCCAGGGCTTTCAACGCACGGTTGACGGTCACCCGGGTCAGTCCCAGCACATGGGCCAGCCCGCTCTGGCCGCCGGGCAGCCGGACGAGCCCGGGCCGTGGGCCGGCGGGCGGTCCGGGCGCCTGCCGGGTGAGCCACCAGGCGACGCGGTGACGGCCGTTGGGCATGGCCGCCAGCAGGAGTCGCGCCTGCTGTGCACGCGCATGGGCGGCCAGTGCCCTGAAGACGTGGGATCGGGCCTGCGGCAGGCTGTCGACCATGGCCAGGAACAACCGCCCCGGCACGGCTCGACGCCCGGCCGGCCCACAGGGAACGGCTTCGGCGCCTGGGCGACGCCGGCAGCCTGGTCATGGCGGGGCCGTTCGCCGACGACTCCGGCGCCCTGTTGGTCTTCGACGTGAGAGGGCCCGAAGAACTGGCCCGCATCCTCGACGAGGACCCCTATTACCGGACGCCCGGGGTGACGGTCGTACGACGGCGGCGTTGGACACCGATCGTGGGCTCACGCGGGCGGCCGGCCGGGTGACCTCGGGCGCCGTGCGATGGCAGAGGACCAGAGGGCCGGGAGATGGCAGAGGACCGGGAAACGCCCGCGCGACCGCGGCGGATCCCGGGATCGGCCGGTGGCCGGCCGGTTTCCGTGCCACCTGGGGAGCGGCTCCTGGTCCCGCGCGTCCGCGGCGAGGCCGCCGCCGACCCGGTGGTCGTCCTCGGCACCCACCTCGTCGCCACTCATCCGCCCGAGCACTCTCCTGCCGTGATCTTGCAGAAGTTCGCGGTCATGGGTCTCCTCGCGACAGGCTGCCGGTCTTGGGCCGAGCCGCCGGTCACCGAGCAGCCGTCGGGTCGTAGCCGGCTGTCGTACGTCTGCTGTACGTACAAAAGACCCCGCCTCCCAGCTGCGGCCAGGAACGGGGTCTTCGTCCTTCTGGTGGAGTCAGCGACCTGACCGACATCACGCTGTTCGGCTGGGGCCTCGCTCCGCTCATGGAGGACGCGCGGCTGATCGTCTCAGAGCTGTTCACGAACGCCGTCAACGCCGCGCCCGGCGTCACCGCCGCCCTGTACCTCGACTACGAGGGCCGCGAGCTGCGTCTGGGCGTCTGGGACCCGAGCGCGGAAGAGCCCGTCATGGGCGTCCTGGACACCGAGGAGGAGTCGGGCCGGGGCCTTTACATAGTAGAGGCGCTCTCGATACGCCATGGGTACCACCGCCACCGGAGCGCCCCGGGCAAGGTCGTCTGGGCGGCCCTGAAGGTCCCGGGCCGGGCCTGGGCGCCAGGTGGGTGGGGCGTGGCCGGTGCGGCGGCCGGGCCTCCCCCTGGCGGCCGACCGACGCGCGGCGACGGCGGCGGAAACCCCTCGGCCCCCGGGAGCGGAAGTCCCCCGTCGCCGCGCCGATCTCCATGAGGCCCCAGTGGCCGTCACGGACCCGGGAAGGTCGGATCCCCAGGTCAGGGGCCCCGGGCGTCTCTGGGGCCGTCTCAGTGGCCTACGGAGCCGGCAGGCCGGATCAGCCGACGGCCCCGGAGAAGTCCTCCACGACGCCTTCCGCGTCGCTACTCCCTTGCCCGGCGAACTGCGTGCGGTAGAGCTCGCTGTAGAGCCCGCCCCGGGCGAGCAGTTCCTCGTGGCGTCCGCGTTCGGCGATGCGGCCGTCCTCGATGACGAGGATCTGGTCGGCCTCCCGGATGGTGGACAACCGATGCGCGATCACCAGGGACGTACGGCCGGCGAGCGCGGTCTTGAGGGCGCGCTGCACGGCCGCCTCGGACTCGGAGTCCAGATGCGCGGTGGCCTCGTCCAGGACCACGATCGAGGGGGCCTTGAGCAGCAGGCGCGCGATGGCGAGCCGCTGCTTCTCCCCGCCCGAGAGCCGGTAGCCGCGGTCGCCCACCACCGTGTCGAGCCCGTCGGGCATCGCGTCGACGAGGTCCAGGATCTGGGCCGCGCGCAGGGCCTCGTACAGCTCCTCGTCCGTGGCGTCCGGCCGGGCGTAACCGAGGTTGCCGCGGATGGAGTCATGGAACAGGTGCGCGTCCTGCGTCACGACCCCGACGCCGGCGCGCAGCGCGTCGAGGGTGGTCTCGCGGACGTCCTGGCCGGCGATCCGCACGGCGCCGGCCGTGGTGTCGTAGAGCCTGGAGACGAGACTGGTGATGGTGGTCTTGCCGGCCCCGGACGGCCCGACGAGCGCGACCAGCTCCCCGGGCGCGGCGGTGAACGTCACGTCGCGCAGGACCTCCCGGCTCGGGGAGGTGTCGGTCCGGGCGATCGACTCCAGCGAGGCCAGCGAGACCTCGTCGGCCGCCGGATAGCGGAACGTCACATGGTCGAACTCGATCTTCGGCGCGGCCCCCACGGCGAGGACCGGCAACGGCCGCGCGCCCGGCCTCTCGTCGATCATCGGCTTGAGGTCGAGCACCTCGAAGACCCGGTCGAAGCTCACGAGCGCGGTCATCACGTCGACCTGCACGTTGGACAGCGCGGTCAAGGGGCCGTACATCCGGGTGAGCAGGGCGGCGAGGGCGACGAGCGTGCCGAGCTGGAACTGGCCGTCCACCACGAGGGCCCCGCCGACCCCGTAGACCATGGCCGTCGCGAGCGCCGCCACCAGCGTGAGGGCGGTGAAGAAGACCCGGCCGTACATCGCGGCGACGATTCCGATGTCGCGCACGCGGGCGGCCCTGTCGGAGAAGGCCGCGGACTCGTCCGCGGGCCGGCCGTACAGTTTGGCCAGCATCGCCCCGGCGACGTTGAACCGCTCGGTCATCAGGGAGCTCATCTCGGCGTCCAGCTGCATCTGCTCCCGGGTGATCTTCTGCAGCCGGCGGCCCACGAGCTTGGCCGGGATGACGAAGACCGGCAGCAGCACCAGCGCGACGAGCGTGACCTGCCAGGACAGCCACAGCATCGCGATGAGCACCAGTACGAAGCTGATCACGTTGGAGACGATCGAGGACAGCGTGGTGGTCAGTGCGCGCTGGGCGCCGATGACGTCGCTGTTGAGCCGGCTGACGAGTGATCCCGTCTGCGTCCGCATGAAGAAGGCGACCGGCATGCGCTGCACGTGGTCGAAGACCTGCGTGCGCAGGTCGTAGATGAGCCCTTCGCCGATGCGCGCGGAATACCACCGTTGGGCGAGCGACAACACCGCCTCGACCAGGGCCAGCGCGGCGACCGCGGCCGCGAGCCAGACGACGACCTCGACCCGGCCGGGCACGATCCCCCAGTCGATGATCAACTTGAGCAGGAGCGGGCCGGCCACGACGATGCCGGCCGCGATCGCGTTGAGGGTGAGGAACAGTGTCAGCTCGCGGACGTAGGGGCGGGCATAGCCCATGATCCGCTTGACCGTGCCCGGCTTCAGCTTCTGCTGGGTCACCGAGCTGTCCCGGCGGAACGATGCCATCACCGAGTAGTTGTTCCCGTGTCCCGGCATCGTCACAACAGCCTCCCAGGGGGTCGGTATCAACCACCTGTAATCTTGTAAGCGCCTGAATTATTCCGATGTTCCCGCCCCTCACTCCGTGCGGCCGGCACGGGGTGGCGCGGCGAAGCGGCTCAGGAGCCGAAGAGCTCCTTGAGCCGGCCGATCTGCTCACGGCGCTCGGCGGCGGTCTGCTCCTCGAGGCTGTTGCGGGAGGCCTGCTGGAGCAGCCGCTTGGTGGCGACGGCGGCCCCCGGGTTGACGGCGAGCAGCGCCGCCGTGAGGTCGGCCACCGCTCCGTCGAGGTCGGCCCCGGGCACGACCAGCTCGGCCAGGCCCAGGCGTTCGGCCTCGCCGGCGTGGACGGTACGGGCGGTGAGGCACAGCTCGATCGCGCGCGACAGGCCCACGGCGTCGACCAGCGGCTTCGTGCCGGTCAGGTCCGGGACGAGGCCGAGGGCGGCCTCCTTCATGCAGAACTTCGCGTCGTCGGCGAGCACGCGCAGGTCACAGGCGAGCGCGAGCTGGAAGCCGCCTCCGATCGCGTGGCCGCGCACGGCGGCGATGGAGACGATCTCAGGACGGCGCAGCCAGGTGTAGCCCTCCTGGAGCTCGGCGATGAGCCGGTCGGTGTCGGCCGGCTCGGCCCCGGCGGAGTCGAAGAAGGACTCCCCGCCCTCACCGTCCGTGGGCTTGAACATGCTCAGGTCGATGCCCGCCGAGAAGGACGGCCCCGCACCCTGGAGGACCACCACGCGTACCGACTCCGGCAGCGCGGCCCCGATCCGGGCCAGGCCCCGCCACATGGCGAAGGTCATGGCGTTGCGCCGCTCGGGCCGGTTGAGGGTGACCGTCGCGACCGCACCGTCGATGTCCAGCAGCAATCCCGCGGCGGCGAGTTGGCCGGCGTCGGGGACGACTGTCGAGTTCGCCATGGGGGCTCCTTCCCGCGGACGTGGCGAGACCGCGAACGGTCCCGCCACGTCGGGTGGGCACCCGCCCACCGCCGCGCCCGACCTTACCGGCACCGGTGACGGAGGCCGCTGGAGAGGTCCAGTGTTCTCCGCCACCGAGGCCGGACGGGGCGGCCGCGGTGGCGGATCGGGCTCTGGTGCGTTCGTGCGGGGGTGGTTGTCAGGACTTCTTACCGCGTGTGGCACCACCGCGCCCGCGCAGATTCACGCCGGACTCCGTGAGGATGCGGTGAATGAATCCGTACGAGCGGCCGGTGGCGGCAGCCAGAGCGCGGATGCTCTCGCCGGAGTCGTACCTCTTCTTGAGTTCCGCCGCCAGCTTGTCGCGCTCGGCACCGGTCACGCGGGTGCCCTTCTTAAGGGTCTCGGCCACGAGTACCTCCCGTAGTGATGTGGTGACCGCTGCGTTATCCCCCGCCATGATCAGTCATTCCGGCCAGATCGGCTACCCACTCCGCCAGAAAAGATCTGTCGCTTCGCGCGGCGGGTCAGGCGAGTGCCACCAGATCACCAAAATCATCGCTCCAGATGTCTTCAATGCCATCTGGCAGCAAAATCACTCTTTCCGGTTGCAGGGCCTCCACGGCCCCCTCGTCATGGGTCACCAGAACGATGGCTCCGGCGAACGTGCGGAGGGCCGCGAGGATCTCCGCACGGCTGGCCGGGTCGAGGTTGTTGGTCGGCTCGTCGAGCAGGAGCACGTTGGCGCTCGACACCACCAGCGTGGCGAGGGCCAGCCGGGTCTTCTCCCCACCCGAGAGCACCGCCGCCGGTTTGTCCACGTCATCCCCTGTGAACAGGAAGGATCCGAGGATTTTGCGCACTTCGACCTCAGGCAGATCGGGTGCCGCGGACCTCATGTTCTCGAGCACGGAGCGGTCCCGATCGAGGGTCTCGTGCTCCTGTGCGTAGTAGCCCAGACGCAGTCCGTGCCCGGCCACGACGCGGCCCGTATCGGGTTTGTCGACGCCCGCGAGAAGCCTCAGCAACGTGGTCTTGCCGGCACCGTTGAGACCCAAGATCACAACCCTGCTTCCCCGGTCGACAGCCAGGTCAACATCGGTGAAAATCTCCAAAGATCCGTACGATTTCGACAAACCCACTGCGGTGAGCGGAGTACGGCCACATGTGGCCGGATCCGGAAAGCGGATTTTGGCCACTTTGTCCCCGCGGCGTTCGCCTTCCACTCCGGAAAGAAGCCGTTGTGCCCGGCGCTCCATTTGCTGTGCCGCCTTGGCCTTGGTGGCCTTCGCGCGCATACGATCGGCCTGCGACTGCAGGGTCGCCGCCTGGCGTTGCGCGTTCATGCGTTCGCGTTTGCGCCGGCGCTCGTCGGTCTCGCGCTGCTCCAGATAGGTCTTCCAGCCGACGTTGTAGATGTCGATCACACTGCGGTTGGCGTCGAGGTGGAACACCCGGTTGACCACGGCCTCGAGCAGCCCGACGTCGTGACTGATGACCACCAGCCCACCCTGGTGGGAGCGGAGGAAATCGCGCAGCCACGCGATCGAGTCGGCGTCGAGGTGGTTCGTCGGCTCGTCCAGCAGGAGCGTTTCCGCACCCGAGAACAGGATCCGGGCCAGCTCCACCCGCCGCCGCTGTCCACCGGAGAGCGTCCGCAGCGGCTGGGTGAGGATCCGGTCGGGCAGCCCCAGGCTCGAGGCGATGGAGGCGGCCTCGGCCTCGGCGGCGTATCCCCCGAGTACGTGCAGCCGGTCCTCCAGCCGCCCGTACCGCCGGACCGCGCGGTCCCGCTGGTGGTCGTTCGTGGTGGCCATGAGCTCCTCGGCCGCCCGCAGGTCCCGGATCACCTCGTCGAGCCCGCGCGCGGACAGGATCCGGTCGCGGGCCAGCACCTCGAGGTCACCGTCGCGAGGGTCCTGCGGCAGATAGCCGATCGCGCCCGAGTGGCTCACCGAGCCCGCCGCGGGCACGCCCTCGCCGGCGAGGACTCTGGTGAGAGTGGTCTTGCCCGCGCCGTTGCGGCCGACGAAGCCCACCCGGTCTCCGGGGTTGACCCGGAAGGTGGCACCCTCGATGAGCAGCCTGGAAGCGGCGCGCAGCTCAACATCATTGGCAATGATCACAGTGGTGACGCTCCCCTTTGGGGGAATAGGGATGGGGGCCGACGGCACAACAAAGCGCGTCCGGGGGCCATGTCACCCGTGACGCGCTTGAGAGGCCGGTCAGTCCGGGAGCATCTGATCAGTGTACGTGACCCCGGACCTAGATCCGGCGGGCCTGCGGCACCGCGGCCGGCACCGTGAGCCCTCTCACTCCTGCTCGGCCGCGAGCCGCCGGCCGACGGTCTGCTGCAGCCGCTGCAGGCCGGGGACGCCGAGCATGCCGACCTGCCCCTCCAGGTCGCGCAGCATCGCGTCGGAGGCCTCCAGGTGCTCCGAGGACTGCAGGAGCACCGTGCCCTGCCCGGTGAAGTCGAACTGGTGCTCCTCGCCCGAGACACCCCCGACACCGAAGAGCATCTGGGCCGCGCCGAGCACGCCGCGCATGTAGCCGTGGTCGTAATGGTGGGAAGGCGACGGGCAGTCGGCCCAGCCGAGCAGCGCCTGGGGATCCACGCGGATCGGCGGCTCGACGAAGTGCACGGGCCCGTTGGAGGCGGCCACGAACCGGCCCGTGCCGATCAGTGTGAGGAACCCCGGGACGATCGACTGCTTGAGCTGGAGCCCGGGCTCGAAGGCCAGCAGGTTCGCCGCGCGGATCGTCAGGTTGCCGTCGTCGAGATCGAAGGAGTTGATGTCGAAACCGCGGTCGGCGAGCAGCAGCTTGCCGCGTCCCTCCGCGACGATCCAGTCGTGGGCGTACAGCGGCGAGTGGAAGGACTCCGCCACCAGCAGGTCGAGCGGCCCGGCCGACAGCGCCTGGAACCGGATCTGGCCGTAGTAGGCGATCATCTTGCCCTTCTGCGTGAACCACTGGCCGTTCAGGTCCACGGAGAAGGCGTAGGGGTTGACGTTGTCGTTGGCCGGCAGCGTCGACGGGCCGAACGTGGGAGTGGTGGTCAAGGCTCAGATCTTCCTCTCGCTGGCCTGGACGTAGACGGCCCCGCTGCCGGTGAGCCGCAGCTGGAAACCCTCTCCGGAGCCACGGCCGATCATGTCCCGGAGGCCCATGGCCGTGGTGAGGCTGTTGTCCACCTGGCCGCGATGGGCCACGTAGGCCTGCGGATCCACGTGGACGGGCCGCTGCGGGCTGATCGGCAGCTCGATGACACCGCCGTGCGAAAGCACGGCGCACGACCCGCGCCCGCTGAGCGTGGTGGTGAACAGGCCCTGCCCGCTCACCGCACCGCGGATCACGCCCCGCACGCCGCCCTGCTCTCCCATGAACATGGTGCCGGCCCGCAGTGCGGCGTCATGCACCAGCAGCCGGTCCGCCTCCACGTACAGGGTGTCTCCGGCCAGCTCGATGACCTCGACGTGCAGGCCGCGGTGCCCGAACGTCACACTCCCCTGACCGGTCACATGCATCATGGGCTCGGACTCTCCGGCCATCCGGCGCCCGATGGCCCCGCCGATCCCCTGCCCCGCGGTGACCGTGGGGGCGAAGCTCACCTTGCCGACGTAGGCCAGCATGGAGCCGCGCCGGCTGTACACCTCCTGGCCCGAGCCGATGGGGACCTGGACCAACTTGGAGTTGATCGCGCTGTATCCCGGCATCAGATCTCCAAAATCCCACGGCGTTCGGCCGGCTGGACATAGACCAGTCCGTGTCCCTGATAGCGGAACTGCACGCTCTCCCCCGACCCCTGCCCGAGCACCGTACGCCAGTTGACGTCGGTGACGACGTCCTGCCGCAGCCGCCCGCGATGCGCCACGTAGGCGTGGGGGTCGACGCAGAGCGGCGTCTCCTCGCCGACCTCGAGGGTGATCGCGGGGCCGTCGGAGAGGATCGCGACGGTCCCGTGCCCCTCGACCTTGGTGGTCGCGAGCCCCTGACCGGTGCCGATCCCCCGCAGGCCGACGAACTGCACGCCCGTCTGCAGCCGGCCGTCGAGCGCGAGGAGGCTGTCGGACTCGACGTACAGCGTGTCCCCCGCCAGCTCCACGAGGGTCACCTCCGCGGCCTCGCTGGCGAGGAAGACCGTGCCCTCGCCGGCCACCTCCATCAGCGTGATCCCCTCGCCGGCGACCCGCCGGCGGATGGCACCGCGCAGGCCCTCACCACCGGTCATGCCCTGGCGTCTGAACGTCATCTGGCCGTCGTAGGCCACCATCGAGCCGTTCAGGGCCCTGATCGTCTCGCCCGCCAGATCGACCGCGAGCATCCTGGAACCGTGCATCCGAAACTGCGCCACAACGTCAGAACATACCGATGCGGGACGCTACGGGTCGATGACCCGGACCCGAACGGCGCGAAAACGGCGCGGCATGTCGGCCAGGACCGACGATCTGGGGTCGGGGACGGTCACGAACGGAAGCCCGGCGGCGAGCTCGAACAGCCGGCCGAGGCGTGGGTCCTCACGGAGTTCGTCCACGGCGCGGCGGTCCCCTCCCAGCACGACCGCCTGGAGCCGCTCGGCTCCCGACAGGTGGGGCCCGAGCACGCGCACGACGACGTCGGCGGCGTCCCTGAGCGCCTCCCTCACCTGTTCGTCCCGCCGGCGGGCGAACCGCTGTTGCGACCAGCCGCCCGCGGCGCTGCGCCCGTGAACCTGCCGGGACCCGACCTTGGACGCGACGAGCATCTCCCCCCGGAACACTCCCGCGGCATGCCCGCCGAGCCGTACCAGCACCACCCCGACCCTGCGGTCCCGCGTCGCGTGCTCCATCAGCGCGGCGGCGGGATCGAGGGTCTCCGCGGCCAGGGGCGGGAACGGGACATGGCACTCGGCCACCGCGCCGTCCCGGCCGGAAAGCCGTAGGACGTCCGGCCCCGCGGTGACGTCCTCGATGCCCGCGTGCCGCTCGGTAAAGCCCGCGAACCAGCGTTGGAGCCGCTCGGGCGGCACGTCCACCCAGCGGCCTCCGCCGGCGGCCGGTCGTGTGCCCACGGCCAGAACCTACCGTCTCCGTACGAGCTCGCCCCGGCCCGCCCTGGTCCGTCCCGGCCCCTGCGCCGGCGGAGCGGCACGGGGGCACCGCAGGCCCGATCACGCGGGACGTCGCACATGAGACCGGATCGGAGGCCGGATGGGGGGCCATGGCGCGCACGACCGCGGCCGGTCACCCGCGTGATCCCCATGAGGAGGCGAAGCCCTCGGATTCTTTCGGCCACGCCCGCACGGCGATCGCCGGGGCCGGACGGCGACTGGGCAAGATGACCCCATGTGGCTCGCCCCTGAACGACGGCGCCTTTCCCGCTGGTCCCGCTGGATCGTGCCCGGCCTCGTGGCCGCAATCGGCTTGGCGGTGGCGATCAGCCTGCACACGGAGGGACGTCGAGGGAGCGCCTGGATCACCCTCGCGGTCCTGTTGGGCTATGCGGCCCACCTCGCCCACCGCCGGCACGAGCACACCCTGCCGATCAGTGAGACGTTCGGCAACGGCCACCGATCCCGCGGCCACCTGAGGGCGGCGGCGATGACGGGGGACGTCCTCACCGGCGGGATCGTCGCAGGTTTGATCATCAAAGTCCTGCGCGAGGGTACGGTGGGGCCGTACGGCTGGCTCGCGGCCCTCGCCGGCGTGACCTACACGCTGTCGGTTCTTGCCGGGGGACGCGCGCCCTGACCGTCGGACGTGGGATGACCTGCCCCAACGCCGGGCGAACTGCCGGTGAACATCTTCCGGCGCCTGTCGATTAAGGCGGCAAGAGATGGCAACATTCATGTGTGTCTGTCCCAAATGTCCAAAATCACCCGCTCCCGGCCAGCGCGGTGTTTCAGCCGATCGTCGACCTCGACACCGGCACGGTCATTGCCGTGGAGGCACATCCGACCCCGTCCCCGGCCGGCGCCGCGCAACCCCGGCTCGATCCCGTCGACGAGGACGTGCGCAGAGCGGTGCTCGCCGCGCGACTCACCTCCGAGTCCGGGACGCGGCTGCCGCTGCAGATCATCGTCCGGGCCGAGACGGTGGCGCGCGGGATGGACGCGCTCGTGCCGCTGCACCAGGGGCTGCTCGAGAGCGGGCGCCGTCCGAACGAGATCCTGATGTGCGTGTCCGGCGGATTCGCCCCGGCGGAGCGCGCCACCGTCTCGCAGGCCCTCCGCGACCTGCGCAAGGCCGGCTACCTTCTCGGCTTCGCCGGCATCGGCAGTGCCCACGCGCCCCTGGACCTGCTCGTCGACGACACCCCCTATCTGGTGAGACTGGATCCGGAGCTGGCCCGGCGGGCGTCTTCGGAGCACCGGCGCTCCGCTCTCGTCTCGGCCCTTGTCGGGCTCTCCCGCCGGCTGGGGACGCACGTGCTGGCGCCCGGTCTCGCCACCGAAGAGCAGCTGGTCCATCTCCGTGAGCTGGGCGTGCGACTGGTGCAGGGGCCCTTGCTCGCGCCGTGGGACTGGCATCCGGGCATGGGGGTGACGGTCCCCGTGCTCCCGCGGGGCCCGGCGCCGGAACCGGAGCGGGCGTCCGGCGTCGGCGCGCGGGTCTCGGAGTTCACGCTTCCCGCGGTCACCATGCCGGAGACCACGACGGCGGACGAGATCCTCACCATCCTCAACGCCGAACGCGGCACGACGAGCGTCGTGCTGGTCGACGCGAACCAGCGACCCCGCTATACCGTCGACCGCACCAGATTCCTGTTGTCCATCTCGGGGCCCTACGGCCACGCGCTGCACGCGCACAAGCTCGCGGCGCGTCTCGCCGACCCGCCGCGGCTGGTGCCGAGGACGGTGGCGGCCATCGCCGCGCTCCGCGCCGCGGGCAAGGACGAGGAACGGGTCTACGACGACCTGGTGGTCACCGACGAGGTGGGGCGCTGTCTCGGCATCGTCCGCGTGGGCGATCTCATCCGCAGCCTGTCGTCCTGAGAGCCCGCGGACGCCGCCTCACTCCTCCAGCCAGGCCAGGATCGCGTCCGTGTGCTGGCCCAGCGTCGGTGGTGCCATGTGCTCGTCGCGGCCGCCCGCCAGCGGACGGCCGTCGAAGCGCAGCGGCGGACCGGGCAGCGTGAGCGGTCCCAGGGTCGCGTGGTCGACGTCGATCAGCAGCCCCTGCGAACGCGTCTGCTCCCACTGGTAGACCTCGTCGAGGGTGCGCACCTTCCCGGCCGGCACCCCCGCGGCGGCGAGCCGCTCCAGCCACACGCCGGCCGGCTCGGCGGCGAAGGCCTCCTCGATGAGCCGGACCAGTTCCTCACGGCGGGCCACCCGGTCGGGGTTGGACGTGAACCTGGCGTCGGCCGGGTCCAGGCCCACGAGCGGCGCGAAGGCCCGCCAGAGCGCCTCGCTGCCCACCGAGACCTGGACCGGCGCGTCCGCCGTGCCGAAAAGCCCGTACGGGCAGATGGAGGGATGGTGGTTGCCGAGGGAGCGCGGCACCTCACCGGCCACGGTCCAGCGCGTCCCCTGGAAGGCGTGGACGCCCACGATCGCCGCCAGCAGGCTGGTCCGCACCACCTGGCCCCGGCCCGTGCGCGCACGCTCGTGCAGCGCCGTGACCACCCCGTACGCGCCGTACATCCCGGCCAGCAGGTCGCCGATGGGCACGCCGACCCGGGTCGGCTCCTCCGGTGACGGCCCGGTCAGGGACATCAGCCCCGCCTCGCCCTGAGCGATCTGGTCATAGCCGGCGCGGCCGCCCTCCGGCCCGTCGTGGCCGAACCCACTGATCGACAGGATGATCAGGCCGGGATTGAGCTCGTGCAGGCGCTCCACCGTGAAGCCGAGCCGGTCCAGGACGCCGGGCCGGAAGTTCTCCACCAGCACGTCGGCCTTGCCGACGAGCCTGGTCAGCACCTCACGTCCGTCCTCGGACTTGAGGTCGAGGGCGATCGACTCCTTGTTGCGGTTGCAGGACAGGAAGTACGTCGACTCCGGCGCGTCCTCCGGGCCGACGAACGGCGGACCCCAGCCCCGGGTGTCATCGCCCCGGCCCGGTTGCTCGACCTTGATGACACGGGCGCCCATGTCCCCGAGCATCATCGCCGCGTGCGGCCCGGCGAGGGCCCGCGACAGGTCGAGGACGACGACATCGGACAGGGGGGCGGACATGGGGCAACCTCCAGGCGATCGGTCTGTGGAGACTAACCGATTCCGCGATCTTGGAACAGAACGATCTCCCGGTCACGACCGGCCGGAGCATCGGAACCGCGGGCCCTCTCCGGGCGCCTCCGCGTGGCCCGCCGAGCCGCGGGGAGCCCACGGAGCTCACCGTTGGGACAGGCCGAGCTCCTGGGCGAGGATCGCCGCCTGCACCCGGCTCCGCAACCCGAGCTTCGCGAGGATCCGGCTGACATGGGTCTTGGTGGTCGTCTCGGCCATCCCCAGGCACCGCGCGATCTCGCCGTTGGAGAGCCCCGTCGCCCAGGCACCCGAGGACCTCCCGCTCGCGTGGCGTGAGCCCGCTGATGTCGGGACCCTCGCTCGCGCGCACGGGTGCTCGCGGGCCGCTGAAGGCGGTGATGAGCCGGCGCGTCACGGCCGGCGCGATGAACCCCTCTCCCGCCGCCACGATCCGCACCACCTCCATGAGCCGGTCGGCGTCGATGTCCTTCAGCACGAAGCCGGCCGCACCCGCCCTCATCGCGCCGAAGACGTACTCGTCGAGGTCGAAGGTCGTGAGGATCAGGACGTCGGCCACACCGGCCAGCTCCCGTGTGGCCGAGACACCGTCCAGACGCGGCATGCGGATGTCCATCAGGACCACGTCCGGACGCAGCTCTTTCGCCAGCGTCACCGCCCGCTCCCCGTCCCTGCGTGTCGTGAATCGCACGTCCCCATTCTCGGCATCCCGGGGCGTGGTCCGTCTCCACCCCGGCGACGAGACGGCGTACATCGAAGGGAGGACGGCCCGGTTCATCACCACCGAGGAGGATTCGCCGGCCGGCGGCGCCCATCCTTGGGGAGTGCTCGTGCACGGGTCCTCGAGGAGTGCTCGAGCACGGGGCGGCCGGGCCATGGCAGGCGGCCGATCGGGCTCACGGAGGAGGGACGGAAATGCTTCTGGCGGTCATCGCCGGGTGCGAGATCGGGTTCTGGGTGGTGCTCTCGGCCGGGCTGGCGGCGCGCTATCCGCTGCGGATGCACCGGCTCAGCACGGTGCTGCTCGTCTGCGTCCCATTGGTGGACGTGGTGCTGCTCGCCGCCACGGTGCTGGATCTGCGCGGCGGCGCGGTGGCGAACGTCACCCATGGGCTCGCCGCGGCCTACATCGGATTTTCCATCGCTTTCGGGCCGAGCATGATCCGCTGGGCGGACGAGCGCTTCGCTCATCGGTTCGCCGAGGGCCCGTCCCCTCGACGACCGCCGAGGTACGGCGCCGCCCGGGCGAAGCACGAGTGGAGAGATTTCGGCAAGGCGGCGGTCGCCTGGGCCATCGGCTGCGCGCTCCTGCTGGGGGCGATCGCCATGGTTGGCGACGTGAGCCGCACCGGCGCCCTGGCCGGCTGGATCGGCCGGCTGACCTGGGTGCTCGGGATCTGGTCCCTGTGGCCCATCACCTACACGCTGTGGCCCGCCAGACCCAAGCGGAGCGACATCTGACCCCGGTCCCGAACGGGGGCCGGGCCGCCCTAACGACGTGATGGCCGGCGGGAGCCCAGGGGCTCCCGCCGGCCATCAGGGCACGACGGCTCAGACGTTGAACCCGAGGGCGCGCAGCTGCTCGCGGCCCTCGTCGGTGATCTTGTCCGGGCCCCACGGCGGGAGCCACACCCAGTTGATCTTGACACCCTGGACCAGGCCGTCCAGGGCACTGTGGGCCTGGTCCTCGATCACATCGGTCAGGGGGCATGCCGCGCTCGTCAGCGTCATGTCGAGCGTGGCCACGTTGTCCGCCGAGAGGTTGATGCCGTAGATCAGGCCGAGATCCACGACGTTGATGCCCAGCTCGGGGTCGACGACGTCCTTCAGCGCCTCGAGGATCTCCTCCTCGGGGACGCTCCCGGCGCCGGTCTCCGCCCCGGCACCCTCCGCCCCGGCTGTGTCCACCTGGGCCGTGTCCATCTCGGCCGGGCCGGATCCGGCGGGTGCGGATGCGGCCGGCTCCGAGGTCGCCGTGTCCGGCGCGGTCTCGGTCTCACTCATGCTGCGTCTCCTGTTCGTTCAGAGGGCCACCGCCTGAGCCCCCGGGTCATGAGTTGAGGGCTCGGGCGGTCGCGTCCTTCCACGCCATCCAGGCGAGCAGGGCGCACTTGATACGGGCCGGATACTTCGAGACGCCGGCGAAGGCGATGGCGTCCTCGAGCACGTCCTCGTCGGGCGAGTCCGGCTCCGAGAGAGCGGACCCGCGCGACTGCATGAGTGCGAGGAACTCCTTGCCGACGGCCATGGCCTCCTTCACCGTCTTGCCGATGATCAGGTCGGCCATCACCGAGGCGCTGGCCTGGCTGATCGAGCACCCCATCGCGTCGTAGGACACGTCGGCCACACGGGCCTCCCCGTCCACGCCCTCGAGGTGCACCCGGAGGGTCACCTCGTCACCGCATGTCGGGTTGACATGGTGCACCTCGGCCTCGTAAGGCTCCCGCAGCCCCTTGTGATGCGGGTTGCGGTAGTGGTCCAGGATGATCTCCTGGTACAGCGACTCGAGCTGCATGGGGCCCTTCCTCGTGTGCCTTGCGCCTTCTCTGCCGGGGGGCTGTTCAGACCGCCCCGAAGAACTTCTGTGCCTGCTGGACGCCCTCGGCGAGAGCGTCCACGTCGGCGAGGTCGTTGTAGATGTAGAACGACGCCCGGGTCGTGGCCGGGATGCCGAACCGCCGGGCGATCGGCCACGCGCAGTGGTGTCCCACGCGTACCGCGACACCCAGCTCGTCGAGGACCTGGCCCACGTCGTGCGGGTGGATGTCGTCCACGACGAACGAGACCGTGCCGCCCCGGGACTCGGTGCCGGCGGGACCGATGATCCGGACCCCGTCGATCTTACCGAGCCGTTCCAGCGCGTAGGCGGTCAGCGCCTCCTCGTGCGCGTGCACCCGGTCCATGCCGAGCTCACTCAGGTAGTCGCACGCCCGGGCGAGCCCCACGGCCTGGGCGGCCATGGGCACACCGGCCTCGAACCGCTGCGGCGGGGGCATGAAGGTCGAGCCCTCCATCCGCACCACCTCGATCATCGACCCGCCGGTGATGAACGGCGGCATCGCGGCGAGCAGCTCACCACGCCCCCAGAGCACGCCGATGCCGGAGGGACCCAGCATCTTGTGCCCGGAGAACGCGAGGAAGTCCACGTCAAGGGCCTCGACGTCGACCGGCTGGTGCGGCACGGACTGTGCGGCGTCGAGCAGGACCAGCGCGCCGGCTTCATGGGCGCGCCGGGTGATCTCCGCCACCGGCGTCACCGTGCCCAGCACGTTGGACTGGTGCGTCAACGCGACGATCTTCGTACGTTCGTTGATCAGCGTGTCGATGCCGGCCAGGTCGAGCCGGCCCTCGTCGGTGATCCCGAACCAGCGCAGGGTCGCGCCGGTGCGCTCGCACAGCTGCTGCCAGGGCACCAGGTTGGCGTGGTGCTCCATCTCGGTGACGAGGACCTCGTCGCCGGGGCCGACCTTGAACCGCGCGGCCTCCGGGCCCGAGGTGGCGGCGTTGCTCATGGCATAGGCGACGAGGTTGATGGCCTCGGTGGTGTTCTTGGTGAACACCACCTCGTCCGGAACGGCTCCGATGAACCGTGCGACGGTGGCGCGGGCACCCTCGTAGGCGTCCGTCGCCTCCTCGGCGAGCAGGTGCGCGCCGCGGTGGACGGCCGCGTTGCGCTTCTCGTAGAACTCCCGCTCCGCGTCCAGCACCTGGCGGGGCTTCTGCGACGTCGCCCCGGAGTCGAGGTAGATCAGGGGGCGACCGCCGCGGACCGTACGCGACAGGATCGGGAAGTCGGCTTTCAGCCGCTCGGTGTCGAGAAGCTCCGGCGACCGGCTTTCCTCGTCCGGCCCGACACTGACGTCAACATCCGTGGTGCTCATGCTCGCGCTCCCCTCCTCGGTCCTGTCGCGCTTCCAAACCGTCGCGTCTCCGGGAGATCCGTGCCGACGCGGCAGGTCATGCCGTGGCGCCGGACTTCACGAACCTCTCATAACCCTCCGCCTCGAGCTGGTCGGCCAGCTCGGGGCCGCCTTCTTCGACGATCCGGCCGGCGGCGAAGACGTGCACGTAGTCCGGCTTCACGTAGCGCAGGATCCGCGTGTAGTGGGTGATGAGCAGGACCCCGGTCTCACCGCCGGAGCGGAACCGGTTCACGCCGTCGGCGACGATCTTCAGCGCGTCGATGTCCAGACCGGAGTCGGTCTCGTCGAGCACGGCGAACTTGGGCTTGAGCATCTCCATCTGGAGGATCTCGTGGCGCTTCTTCTCACCGCCGGAGAATCCCTCGTTGAGGTTGCGCTGGGCGAACGCGGGGTCGATCTGCAGGTCGGCCATGGCGCCGCGCATCTCGCCCGCGAACTCCCGCAGCTTCGGCGCCTCTCCCCGTGCGGCCGTCAGGGCACTGCGCAGGAAGTTCGACACCGACACGCCGGGCACCTCGACGGGGTACTGCATGGCGAGGAAGACACCGGCGCGGCTGCGCTCGTCGACGGACATCGCGAGGACGTCCTCACCGTCGAGCGTCACCGATCCGGAGGTCACGTCGTATTTCGGGTGTCCGGCGATCGCGTAGGCGAGGGTGGACTTGCCGGAGCCGTTGGGCCCCATGATCGCGTGGGTCTCGCCCGACCGGACGGTCAGGTTGACGCCCCGCAGGATCTCCTTGGGCTGGGCGGCACCGTCCTGGACGGACACGTGCAGGTCGCGGATCTCTAGCGTGGCCATATCTATGTCAGGGCTCTCTATCAGTCGTCGGCGCCGAGCGATACGTAGACGTCGCCGTCCTCGACCTTCACTCGGTAGGTGGGAACCGGCCTGGTGGCCGGCGGGTTCGTGGGCTTGCCGGTGCGCAGGTCGAAGCAGGACCCGTGCAGCCAGCACTCGATGGTGTGGTTGTAGACCTCGCCCTCCGACAGCGCGACCTCGGCGTGCGAGCAGACGTCGCGCAGCGCGAAGACCTCGGGCGTGCCGTCGGAGTCGACGCGGATCACCGCCACCGGCGTGTCGTCGATCTCCACCGACAGGGCACCGTCGGCCGGCACCTCATCGAGGGAGCACACCTTGACGAAGCCGGCCGGGCTCATCGGTCCAGCTCCGCTTCGATCGCGGCCTCGACCTGCTCGCGGATCTCCGGCACCACGATCCGCTCGACCAGCTGGCCCAGGTAACCGCGGACGACCATGCGCCGCGCGGTGTCGTAGGGGATGCCCCGCGCCTGCAGATAGAACAGGTGCTGGTCGTCGAGCCGGCCGCTGGCGCTGGCGTGCCCGGCGCCCTGGACCTCACCGGTGAGGATCTCCAGGTTGGGCACGGAGTCGACCCTGGTGCCGTCGGTCAGCACGAGGTTGCGGTTGAGTTCGTAGGTGTCGGTGCCCTCGGCCTCGGCCCTGATGATGACGTCGCCGATCCAGACGGCATGGGCGTCCTCACCCTGCAGCGCGCCGCGGTAGTCCACCCGGCTGCGGCAGTTCGGCACCGTGTGGTCGACGAGGAGCCGGTGCTCGAGGTGCTGTCCCGGGTCGGCGAAGTAGACGCCGTAGAGCTCCGCGTCGCCGCCGGGTCCGTCGTAGCTCACCGTGGGAGCGATCCGGACCACGTCACCGCCGAGGCTCACCACGAAGCCGGTGAACCTCGCGTCCTTGGCCAGCCGCGCGTGCTGGTGGGACAGGTGCACGGTGTCGTCGGCCCAGTCCTGCAGGCTGATCACCGACAGCGAGGCGCCGTCGCCGACCACGAACTCGATGTTGTCGGCGTAGGTGGCCGAGCCCTCATGGTGGATCACGACCGTCGCCTCGGCGAGCGGCTCCACCACGATGACCGTGTGCCCGTAGGCGGCGCCTTCGGCGCCGAGCCCCTTGACCTCGATGGAGATGTGCTGGGTGAGCACGGCCTCCTTGGGGACCGTGATGACGACCGCTTCGTGGAAGGAGCCGTAGGCCTGAGCGCTGACCCGGTCCGTCGGCACGTAGGAACGCCCGACCCGGGCGTCCTCGCGGCCGACGCGCTCGACCGTGACGCCCTCGGGCGCCGACACCCGGGTGTCGATCTTGCCCTCGGCGCCTTCGATCCCCTTGTGCAGACCCCGCAGGCGGCGCAGCGGGGTGAACCGCCACTCCTCCTCACGGCCGGTCGGCACCGCGAAGTCGGCGACGTCGTGGGACCCCTTCTCGTGCAATGTCGAGAGCGGCTTTGTGTCCAGCCCCATCAGCCGACGGCTCCTTCCATCTGCAGCTCGATGAGCCGGTTGAGCTCGAGCGCGTATTCCATCGGCAGCTCACGGGCGATGGGCTCGACGAACCCGCGCACGATCATGGCCATCGCCTCGTCCTCGGTGAGGCCGCGGCTCATCAGGTAGAACAGCTGGTTCTCCGAGACCTTGGAGACGGTCGCCTCGTGGCCCATCTCCACGTCGTCCTCGCGGACGTCGACGTAGGGGTAGGTGTCGGAGCGGCTGATCTGGTCGATCAGCAGCGCGTCGCACTTGACCGTGGACTTGGAGTGCTCCGCACCCTCCTGGATCTGCACGAGGCCCCGGTAAGAGGTGCGGCCGCCGCCGCGCGCCACCGACTTGGAGACGATGGTGCTGGAGGTGTTGGGGGCGGCGTGGACCATCTTGGCCCCGGCGTCCTGGTGCTGGCCCTCACCGGCGAAGGCGATCGACAGCGTCTCGCCCTTGGCGTGCTCGCCCAGCAGGTAGACGGCCGGGTACTTCATCGTGACCTTGGAGCCGATGTTGCCGTCGACCCACTCCATGGTGGCGCCCTCGTAGGCCACGGCGCGCTTGGTCACCAGGTTGTAGACGTTGTTCGACCAGTTCTGGATGGTCGTGTAACGGCAGCGGGCGTCCTTCTTCACGATGATCTCGACGACCGCGGAGTGCAGGGAGTCGGACTTGTAGATCGGCGCCGTGCAACCCTCGACGTAGTGGACGTTGGCGCCCTCGTCGACGATGATCAGCGTGCGCTCGAACTGGCCCATGTTCTCGGTGTTGATCCGGAAGTAGGCCTGCAGCGGGATCTCGACGTTCACGCCCGGCGGCACGTAGATGAAGGAGCCGCCCGACCAGACCGCGGAGTTGAGAGAGGCGAACTTGTTGTCGCCGACCGGGATCACCGAGCCGAAGTACTCCTGGAAGATCTCGGGGTGCTCACGCAGCGCGGTGTCGGTGTCGAGGAAGATGACACCCTTCTCCTCGAGGTCTTCACGGATCTTGTGGTAGACCACCTCGGACTCGTACTGGGCGGCGACACCGGCGACGAGTCGCTGCTTCTCGGCCTCGGGGATGCCCAGCCTGTCGTAGGTGTTCTTGATGTCCTCTGGGAGGTCCTCCCAGGACTCGGCCTGCTTCTCGGTCGAGCGGACGAAGTATTTGATGTTGTCGAAGTCGATGCCCGACAGGTCCGATCCCCACGAGGGCATCGGCTTCTTGCCGAAGAGCCGCAGCCCCTTGAGGCGGAGGTCGAGCATCCAGTCCGGCTCGCCCTTCTTGGCCGAGATATCACGGACCACCTCAGGGTTCAGGCCACGGCGCGCGGAAGCGCCGGCCGTGTCCGAGTCGGCCCAGCCGAACTTGTAGTTGCCTAGCCCTTCCAACTCAGGGTGGGCTGCAGTAGTCATAGGGAGATCCTCCCGGACTCCTCGTTAGCGGACGTCTGATCGTCCGTGGTGCCCTCGGTGAGGGCCCGCGGGCTGACGTGGGTCGTGCACACGCCGTCGCCGTGTGCGATGGTGGCCAACCGCTGCACCGGGGTGCCCAGCAACCGGCCGAACGCCTCGGTCTCGGCTTCGCACAGCTGCGGGAACTCCGCCGCCACGTGCGCGACCGGGCAGTGATGCTGGCAGAGTTGCTCTCCGCCGCCGGAGCGGGGGGCATTGCTGGCGGAGGCCGCGTAGCCGTCTCCGGACAGCGCCTCGGCGAGCACGCGTACCCGCTGATGCGGCGGGACGTCGCGCACGGCCGACTGCAGGCGCCGTTCGAGGTCGGCGATCTGCCTGCGGGCGAACTCCCCGACGGCCCGCTCCCCCGCCGTCTCGGCGAGGAACCGCAGAGCGCTCGTCGCCAGGTCATCGTATGCGTGCACGAACGCGTTGCGGCCCGCATCGGTGATGGCGAAGAGCTTGGCCGGACGGCCCCGGCCACGCTGTGCCTGGGGCCGGGCCCGCCGCACCTCGATCAGGCCCTCGGCGAGGAGGGCGTCGAGGTGGCGGCGGATGGCCGCCGGAGTGAGTCCCACACGCTGCCCCAGTCCGGAGGCGGTGATGGGACCCTGTTCCAGAACCAACCGCGCCACGCGCGCGCGGGTGTCCCGCTCGCTGTGGCTGACGGCAGCCGCGGACGCGCCCGCTTGCGGGCTCGTCTGCTGCGTCGTCGGTCGGCTCACGTTTTTCACAACATCAGTGTGGCCTAATTCCTTCCCCCGGCACAAACGCGGTCCGGTGTTATCTCTCACCCAGGCAAGGCTCACCTAACCGGGCCTGACCGGAGCGGCCACGATCACCGGGTGGCTCTCGGGAGGACGAGCGCCGGGCACGGGACGGCGCGAAGGATCTTCAAGGACATGTCCCCCACGAAAACCCTGTGCAGCGGACCGGCATCGCTGGAGGAGCACACCAGCAGTTCGCCGGGCGACCAGTCCGTCGTGCCGAGCGCGGCGGCCACATCCGGGCCCTGGACCACCTCGGTCTGCACCTCGTCGTCGGCCAGCGGGCTCCGCTTGGCGGCCTCCCGGGCCGCCATGGCGAGGTCGCTCCCATAGGAGTCCACCATCCTGCGCAGGTGCTCGGCGGCGAGCCCCGAGGCCTTGCCTTTGGGACCTCCGCCCAGGGCCACGGTGAGCAGCCGCAGCGGGGCCCCGCAGGCAGCCGCGGCGCGGGCGGCGAACTCCACGGCGGCCGTGCATCCGGGCCGGCGCAGATAGGCCACGGTGATCCGGTCGAAGGACTCGACCGCGCGTTCGGCATAGCCGCGCGGAGCCGCCATCACCGGCACCGGTGAGCCGTGCAGCAGCTGGTCGGCGGTGCTACCCACGGAGATGGCGCCCCGCGGCCCGGTGGGCGCCGAGCCGATCACTATCAGGTCGGCCCTGGTCTTGCCGACCAGACGGGCGAGCCCTCGGCCGCTCCCCCGGTTGGCCGTCACCACATAGTCCAGTTTGGTGGTCTCGGGGAGGCCGACCTCATGGAAGATCTCCGCCGCCCCGTCGAGCACCGCGCGGGCCTGACCGTCGAGGTAGGCGTCCCACTCCGCGTCGGCCCTGGTCCCCGTGGCGCCCTCCATCGCCGGCGGCCGTACGGCGGCGACGGTGACCGCACCACCGGTCGCGCGTACGACGGCGGCGGCCAGGCCCAGCGCGTCCCGGCCACGCGGGTCCGGCTGGAAACCGGCGAGCAGGTGTGAACCGATCTTCATCGCGTTCGCGGCACGGGGCGCTCCGCCATGGACGGCGGGACGTGGCGCCGCTTCCCCCTCTTGTGGTCAGTGGGGGTTGCGAGCCGGTACGGACGGTAGGCGGGCGGCCCGGCCCGGAGGCGCTCCCGCACAGGACCACGGCGTTCTTCCAGATCAAGACGCTACACCTGCGCCTATGAAGAACCATGGCCGGTCTTACCGCTTTTAGCGGACTCAGATGGGCCTTTTACCGATCCCTTCGCGGTCATGGCCGCTCATCGGGAAGGGTAGCTCCGTGGCCACCTCCGGCCGGACCTACACTCAAGGGCATGACACCCCCCGCCCGGCGAGTCGGCCCGTGACCGCGGTCGAGATCGAAGCGCTGATCAAGCGTTACGGCGAGACCGCCGCGCTGGACGGGCTCTCACTCACCGCGGAACGTGGCCAGGTGACCGCGCTTCTCGGCCCCAACGGCGCCGGGAAGACCACGACCATCGAGATCTGCGAAGGCTTTCGCGGCGCGGACGGCGGCGTGGTCCGCGTGCTCGGCCTCGATCCGCGCGCGGACGCCCGGGCTCTCAAGCCCAGAGTCGGCGTCATGCCCCAATCAGGCGGCGTTCCGGGCACGGCCCGCGCCGGTGAGTTCCTCCGGCTGATGGGCTCCTTCTACGCACGGCCCATCGACCCGGCCGTACTCATCGATCGGCTGGGGCTGACCGAACACGCGCGCACGCCGTACCGCCGGCTGTCGGGAGGACAGCAGCAGCGCCTCTCGCTCGCGGCGGCCATCATCGGCCGGCCCGAACTCGTCTTCCTCGACGAACCCACCTCCGGCCTGGACCCGCAGGCCCGGCACGCGACCTGGGAGCTGGTCGAGGAACTCCGTACGGCGGGCGTCGCGGTCGTGCTGACCACGCACTACATGGAGGAGGCCGAGCGCCTCGCCGACCAGGTCTTCATCATCGACCGCGGCCGCGTCGTCGCACACGGCACGCCCCGGGAGCTCACCGGGGCCGAGCGGCAGTTGCGCTTCCGGGCCCGCCCCGGCATCGGGCTGGACGAGCTCCTCGCCGCACTGCCCGCGGGCAGTGCGGCCAAGGAGTCGCCGGCCGGGCACTACCTCATAGAGGGGGAGGTGCAGCCGGAACTGCTCGCCACCGTCACCGCGTGGTGCGCCTCGCACGGCGTCATGACCGAGGACCTTCGCATCGAGCGACGCACCCTCGAGGACGTGTTCCTCGAGCTGACCGGCCGGGAGCTGCGTTCATGAGCACCTTCGCCCCCGCACCGGGCGCGGCTCCGAAGAGCCGGATCATCTCGGCTCAGACCGCCTACGAGGTCCGGACGCTGCTGCGCAACGGCGAGCAGCTGCTCCTGACGCTGATCATCCCGGTCGTGCTGCTGCTGCTGTTCGGCGCGACCTCGCTGCTGGACCTCGGCACCTCCGACCGGGTCGGCTTCCTCACCCCGGGCATCCTGGCACTGGCGGTGATGTCGACGGCCTTCACCGGGCAGGCGATCGGCACCGGGTTCGAGCGCCGCTACGGCGTGCTCAAACGGCTCGGCGCCACCCCGCTGTCACGGTCCGGACTGATCGCCGCCAAGACGCTGACCGTGATCGCGGTGGAGATCCTGCAGGCCGTGGTGATCGCCGTCGTCGCACTGGCGCTCGGCTGGCATCCGCACGGCAACCCGCTGTCTGTGATCTTGCTCGTGCTCCTCGGCACGGCGGCGTTCAGCGGGCTCGGGCTGCTCATGGCCGGCACACTCCGCGCGGAGGCCACCCTCGCGGCGGCCAACCTGGTGTACGTGCTGCTGCTGGCGGCCGGTGGAGTCATCTTTCCTCTGACCAAGTTCCCGGACGCCGCGCGATCGGTACTGGAGCTGCTGCCGATCTCGGCGCTGGCCGACGGGCTCCGGCAGGTGCTGCAGCACGGCGCCGCACTGCCCGTACGTGATCTGGTCGTCCTCGCCGTGTGGGCGGTCATCGCGCTTCCGGCGGCCGCGCGCTTCTTCCGCTGGGAGTAGGCGCATGGCACTGGCCGAGGCCCCGGGCTCGTACGGGCGGCCCGGGTGGTTCGCCCGTGGCGCTCAGGTCTTCTCGCTGGGGGCGGTGCCCCCTCCCGCGCTGATCCTGCTCGGCATCGTCTCGGTGCAGATCGGGGCCGGGGTCGCCAAGCACCTCTTCGTCCGGCTGCCGCCGGACGCCGTCGTGCTGATGCGGCTGTTCACCTCCGCGGTCGTGCTCGGCTTCCTGTCCCGCCGGGTCCTGCGCGCCGTGCTGCGCGACCACTCGTGGCGAGACCTCTCCGTCGCGGGCGGCTTCGGGCTGACGCTGGCGCTCATGAACTTCTCCATCTACCAGTCGATGGCCCGGATCCCCCTCGGCATCGCGGTGACGATCGAGTTCCTCGGGCCTCTGGTCGTGGCCATCGTGGCCTCGCGGCGCAGGCTCGACCTGGTGTGGGCGGCCCTCGCCCTCGGCGGGGTGCTGATGCTGGCCCGTGGCGGCGGGGCCGTCACCGTGGCGGGTGTCGCCTTCGCGCTGCTGGCGGGAGTGTGCTGGGCCGGTTACATCCTGCTGAGCGCCGCGACCGGGAAGCGCTTCGCCGGCTCGACCGGGCTCGCGATGGCCAGCATCGTCGGCACCGTGGCGATGCTGCCCGTCGGAGTGGCCGCCGGCGGCACGGCCTTGCTCGACCCGGAACTGCTGGTCATCGGAGCGGCCATCGGGCTGCTGTCCTCGGTGATCCCCTACTCCCTTGAGCTGGAGGCGCTCCGCCGCGTCCCTGCCCGGGTCTTCGGCATCCTGATGAGCCTGGAGCCGGCCGTGGCGGCCCTGGTCGGCCTGGTGATCCTGGGCGAGGTGCTGTCCGTGCGGGAATGGGCGGCGATCGGCTGCGTCATCGTCGCCTGCGTCGGCTCGACCCGGGGCCAGAAGGAACCTCCCACGGCGCCCGAGGGCTAGCGCGCCGGCGTCCCCGGTGATGCTGGTCCCGAGTCGGCTACCGGCCCGGCCGCGGGCGGTGGAACTCGGCACGCCAGCGGTGCACGGAGGGATTGACGGCGTCGCGGACGTCTTCGATTCGCACGGCCCGGAGGCCGCCGCTCGTGAAGGAATCGATCTCAGCGCGGGTGAGCGGCCACGGTGGTCCCTCTTCCGGGTCGTCGTCCTCGTCGCGGGCCGCCGCGATGACGATCAGGGTCCCGCCGGGCGCGACGAGGTGCGCCACGTTCGCGATGGCCTCCGGCCGAGGCGATCCGGGGAGTGCCTGGACGGTATGGCTCTCGACCACCAGGTCGAATGCCTCCCGCCAGGCGGCGGGCGGGTTCAGCAGGTCGGCCGTGTGGAACCGCACACCCGAGTCGGGATATCGGCGCCGGGCGACCTCGACGGCGGTGGCGGCGACGTCGAAGGCGACCGTGTCGAACCCGAGCCCCGCGACATACGCGGCGTCATGACCTGGACCACAACCGACGACGAGGGCGCGTCGCCCACCGCCCTCGAGCTCACCCGCCTCCGCCCACTCCACCAGCAGCCGATGGGGTTCTCCCCGGTCCCATGGCACCACCGTCTCGCCTGTCTCCGCCTCCGCGTACAGGCGTTCGAACCAGCCCGTCGGATCATCGACGGCCAGGGACTCGGCCGCCAGGCGGCGGGCATGCTCATCCGGATCCGGCCCGGTCATCACGCCTCCACAGGAGTTATCACGTACGCCGCGGGTGATGCGGTGGTCAGCAGGCGATCACGACCATGGCACGAACGTCCCCACCGGCGCAAAGAGGCCTCTGAAGGACGGCGGCGAGGAAACCCGTGGTGGATGACCTGATTCGGTGCCGTTCGAGCCTTCCGAGGTGTCCTAGGCGGGATCTTCCAGGCCGGGCCGGGATCCTAGACTCGTCGCATGGCACGGGCGAACAACGAGGTGGCGGCTCTGCTGCAGGAGCTGGCGGACCTCCTGACCATCACCGGGGGCGACGCCTTCAAGGTCCGGGCGTACGAGAAGGCCGTACGGGCCATCTCCGGCCACCCCGAGGACGTGGGCGAGCTCGGCCTGGCCGGCCTCAAGAAGATCCCGAGCGTCGGGGACGCGATAGCGAAGAAGATCCTCGACTACCAGCGGACCGGCACGATCCGGCAGGTCGAGGACCTCCGCGCGCAGATCCCCGCGGGGGTCCGGACCCTCACCGACATCCCCACCCTGGGCCCGAAGAAGGCCATGGCGCTGTACGAAGAGCTGGGGGTCGACTCCGTGGCCGGCCTGGAGGAGGCCGTCCGCGCGGGCCGGCTGCGGGGTCTGAAGGGCTTCGGCGAGAAGACCGGGGAGAACATCCTGCGCGGGATCGCGATCATGGCGCAGTCCGCCGACCGCTTCCCGATCGACACGGCGATGGAGATCGCCGAGAGGATCGTCGCGACCCTCGAGCGGGTCCCCGGGGCCGTGCGCTGCGCCTACGCCGGATCACTGCGCCGGATGCGCGAGACGATCGGCGATATCGACGTCCTCGTCGCGTCGGAGGACCCCGGCCCGATCATGGAAACGTTCGTCTCGATGCCGCAGGTGACGGATGTCATCGCCCGTGGTGACAAGAAGACCTCGGTCCGCACCTTCAGGGGCCCGCAGGTGGACCTGAGGGTGGTCCCTCCCGAGTCCTGGGGGGCGGCGCTTCAGTATTTCACCGGGTCCAAGGAGCACAACGTCCGCATCCGCGAGCGGGCCGTGCGGGCGGGCCTCAAGCTGTCGGAGTACGGACTGTTCGAGGCCGGGTCGGGCGAGCTGATCGTCTCCTCGACGGAGGAGGAGGTGTACGAGCGGCTGGGTCTCCCATGGATCCCGCCGACGCTGCGCGAGGACGACGGCGAGATCGAGGCGGCCCTCGAGGACGGGCTCCCGGCCCTGGTGCGGGTCGAGGACCTCCGGGGGGACCTGCACTCCCACACGGACCTGACCGACGGCCGCGCGACGCTCGAGGAGATGGCGGCGGCCGCGGCGGAGCGGGGGCTCGAGTACTACGCGATCACCGACCACGCCCCGAACCTCCGCATGCACCGGATGACGGACGAGAAGATGCTCGCCCAGCGCGAGGCCCTGCGGACGCTCCAGGAGCGCCATCCGGAGATGGCGCTGCTGCACGGCACCGAGCTCAACATCGCCCCGGACGGCGGCGTGGACTGGCCCGCGGAGTTCCTCGACGGTTTCGACGTCTGCGTGGCCTCGGTGCACTCCCACTTCACCCAGGACGTGGAGGAGATGACCCGGCGGTTCGTCACCGCCTGCGAGAACCCCCATGTCAACATCATCGGCCATCCGACGGCCCGGGCCATCGGGAGGCGGCCCCGGGTCGAGGCGGACTGGGACGAGGTGTTCGAGGCGTGTGCGCGCACCGGTACGGCCCTGGAGATCAACTCTTTCCCGGACCGGCTGGACCTGCCGGCCGACCTCGTGCGCAGGGCCAAGCGGCACGGAGTCAGGTTCGCCGTGGACACCGACGCGCACGCCGTCGCCCACCACCGCAACATCCGTTACGGCCTGGGCACGGCTCAGCGCGGCTGGCTCACCCCCGACGACGTGATCAACACCTGGCCCCTCGACCGGCTCCGCCGGTTCCTTGACAAGGGGCGCTGAGCTCCTTCACAAGGGGGCTGAGCTCCTTCACGACGGGGGCGGAACCGGCGGCACGGCCCCACCAGGGCGCGGGGCCGTGCGGGGGCCGGACGTACGGCCGCCCGGCGGCGAAGGAGGGTCAGCGGCCGGGGTCGCCGCCCGCGGCCGCCCCGGCCGCGACCGGACGCGCCCGAGAGGCCCGCGCCTCAGGGACCGGGCCGCCGGGCATCACGAGGGGCCCGCGGTCGCGGAGCGCGAAGACCAGGCGCAACATGGCGATCCACAGCAGTGCCGAGCCGAGCATGTGCAGGGCCACGAGCGGTGCCGGCACGCCGGTGAAGTACTGCACGTATCCGATGCCGCCTTGGGCGAGCTCGATAACCATGAGGTCCGCGGCACGGCGCCGGACCGTCCTGGGCGCGCCCGTGTGGTGTAGCCCGATGAGCAGCGTGATGGTGAGCGCCACCGTCACCCATGCGAGTACGCCGTGGACCCGGGCGACCTGTTCGATCTCGAATCCGAACCGCGGCGCCTGATCATCACCGGCATGCGGACCGGTGCCGGTCACGACCGTCCCCGCCACCAGGAGCGCGACGACCACTCCGCTCAGCGCGAAGGCCAGCCGGCGAAGCCATGGCCCGACCAGTCTCCTGGGGGCGCCGTCCCCCTCACCCGCCCGTACGTGCAGCCAGACGGCTGCGAGGATCAGCGCGGCCGACAGCATGTAGTGCGCCGCCACCGTGGCCGGATGGAGCCCGGTCAGCACGGTGATGCCGCCGAGGCCGGCCTGTGCCACGACGCCGGCCGGCTGCACGGCCGCCAGGCGCAGGAGGTCACGGCGGCGCGGGACGAGCCGTAGCGCGGCGGTGAGGACCACGACGGCCACGGCGAGGACCAGGAAGGTCAGGGTCCGGTTGCCGAACTCGATGGCCATGTTGACCGGTGAATGGTCCGGTGTGGAGGCCGGCACGAGACTGTCCCCCGTGCACTTGGGCCAGGTGGGACAGCCCAGCCCCGACTTGGTGAGCCGCACGGCTCCGCCGCTCACGATGATGCCCGCGTTGACGATCACTCCCAAGAGGGCGAACAGCCGCGTCGAGGCAGGGGTGGGACGCCATACGGCGTCCCGGAGCCGGGTCAGGAGGTTCTCGGTCTGCGCTGCCACGGCCAACATCGTACGAGCACCTCGGCGCTGCCCGGATCCGCCCCCGGGCCGGCGCCTCCCGCCGGCCCTCCACGGGCCCGGACCTGTCTCAGGGGCGGGGCTGATAGAACCCCGACGGGTGCCGGCCCGCCCACGGCGGGAGCACCGGCTGCGGCGGCGTGCGCAGGAAGGCCTGTCTCGCCAGCCGCATGAGCTCCAGGAGGGCATCTTGGCGCCGCTGGAACCGGGCCGGATCGATGGTGCCCCGCTCGGCACGCCGGTGCAGAAGCGCCAGTTCGGTGGCCGCGAGCTGGAAGTCGGCCATCGCCCGGGCCGCCGGCCTGCCCCCGACGGAGCGGGCCCAGTGGCGGGCGGCCCGCCGGGCCGGCATCCGGCCCAGCATCCACACGTCCTGCGGGGTCACCAGCCCGGTCTCGTAGTACAGAGGCAGATAGCGGTTGATGAGCTGAACCGTACGCCGCCGGTCCACGATGATCACGATGATCAGGATCAGGAGAATGCAGAAGTCCAGCAGGTAGACCAGCGCCAGCCCGGTCAGGCCGAACGCGCTCGCGCCGTTCCACAGGCCGTGCAACACCATCGCCGCCAGCAGTCCCACGATCGGCGCCAGGATCCGGCCGACCCCACGGTGGGTGGCCGCATAGGCCACGCCGAGGCCGGTCATGGACGTGAACAGCGGGTGGCCGAGCGGCGAGAGGATCCCCCGCGCGATGAAGACGCCCTGCAGCTGCGCGGATCCGCCCTGGTCGTAGGCGCGCATGTAGTAGGTGACGTTCTCCATCATGGCGAAGCCGATGGCCACCAGGGCCGCATAGACGAGACCGTCGATGAATCCGTCGATCTCGTCGCGCCGGAACCACAGGAGCCCGAAGAGCACGGTGCCCTTCAGCGATTCCTCCACCAGTGGCGCTCCGAGCGTGGCGCTGATGAAGTTGCCCTTCGCCTCACCGAAGACCGGGACGGTGACATAGATCATCCCCAGTGTGTTGAGCACGAGGGCGCCGAGCACGGCGACCCCGGCCCCCCACATGAAGGCGAGCACGAGGTTGCGCGCCGGCTCCGGCTCGAGCCTGTCGAGGAACAGGACGATCGCCACCAGGAGGGGCACCGGCAGGAGCGCCAGCAGCAGCCCCACTCCGAAGCCCCGGCCACCGAAGACCGCGTCGAGACCCAAGGCGATGAGCGCACACGCTGATGAGGCGATCAGGCCGACGATGAGGCCGGCAGGTGGGCGTCCCGGGATCCGTCCCTCGAGCACGGCTTTCGGATCAACACTCGCCATATGCCGAGCGTAGTCCAGCTTATGGGGAGATGCCGGGCTTAGTTCAGCCAGGTGACGACGAACGGATCCACGGCCACCGCGGAGAAGAGCAACGCCATGTAGACGTTGGAGAGGTGGAAGAACCTCATCGGCCGCAGCTCGACCCCGGTCGCACCGTGTCCGGCCCGGGCCAGCAACCGGTGAACCTCGGCCAGGATCACCGCCCCGAGCAGGACCGCGACAGCCCCGTAGAAGGGGCTCATCCCGGCCACCGGCCACAGGACGAGGGAGCACAACACGGTCGCCCAGGTGTAGGCCAGGCTCTCGACGATCACCCGCCGCTCGGTCGCCACCACCGGAAGCATCGGCACGCCCGCGGCCGCGTAGTCCTCGCGGTAGCGCATGGCGAGCGTCCAGGTGTGCGGAGGCGTCCACAGGAACACCACGCCGAACAGCAGGAACGGCGGCAGCGCCAGGGAGCCGGTGACGGCCACCCAGCCGATGAGGACGGGCATGCACCCCGCGATGCCGCCCCAGACGACGTTCTGCGAGGTCCGGCGCTTCAGCAGCAGGGAATAGACGAAGATGTAGTACAGGATCGCCGTCACCGACAGCGCGGCCGCGAGTGTGTTGACCGTGAGGAGGAACCCGGCGGTCGAAAACGTGGCCAGCGCGATCCCGAAGGTGAGCGCCGCCCGCGGCGACACCTGGGCCCGGGCCAGCGGGCGGCGGCGGGTGCGCCGCATCTTCGCGTCGATGTCCCGGTCGATGTAACAGTTGATCGCGTTGGCGGCGCCCGCCGAGAGGGTCCCGAACAGGAACGTGGCGAGCGCCTTGCCGAGGGGAGGCACTCCCCTGGCGGCCAGGAACATCACGGGCAGTGTTGTGATCAACAGCAACTCGATGACCCGGGGCTTGGTCAGCGCGACATAGGCGCGCAGGAGCGCACCCGGCCGCAGGCCTCCGGCCGCGGCCCCGTTCGCCGAGCCGCCGCCCGACCGGGTCGTCGGCTCCGCCGGCATCTCTTCGGCATGCTCGATCTCGAGCTTGTTACTGAGCACCGTCACAATGGGTCCAGGTCCACCTACGCGCCATGCGATGCCCATGCCGTACGGCCAGGCCATGCGCTGTTTTGATCCTGCCGCAGCCGTTCCTGCCGACCGCGTCCTCACTGTAGTGCCGACCTGTCAAGGGTCGTACATCGGGGCACCGGACGCGCTGGCCGGAGGACACCTGACCCCCGCGCCCGCACATGCCCCGCCGGTATGGGTTAGCGGCGGAACGAGCGGGCAGAGCTCGGATTGCAACGTTCGAACGAGGGTAGAGCGACCGACGGCCGGGTCCGCGCTTGGATAGGCTCGGTCGCGTGACGCGATCGCCGTCGACGGGGGCCGGCGGCCACCGATCGGCCGCCCCGCCCGGTCCGCCTCCGGGCGGCCGTCACACATCCTTGGGGACACGGGTCTCGGAGTGAACAGGGGTCATGGGTCGCGATGGGTGCACATGTCGTTCGAGAGGAGCCTGAACGTTCGGTGAGTAAGGACAGCAGCACGTTCGAATGGTCCGACCTGGACCGTCGCGCCGTGGACACGATCCGCGCCCTGGCCATGGACGCGGTCGAGGAGGCCGGCTCGGGTCACCCCGGGACCGCGATGAGCCTGGCCCCCGCGGCCTATCTGCTCTTCCAGCGTTTCCTGCGCCACGATCCGACCGATCCGAGCTGGGCTGGACGAGACCGGTTCGTGCTGTCCGCGGGGCACACGAGCCTGACCCTCTACATCCAGCTCTACCTGTCCGGCTACGGGCTGTCGCTGCAGGATCTCAAGGCGCTGCGCAAGTGGGGCAGCCTCACACCCGGGCATCCGGAGTACGGCCACACCGCCGGGGTGGAGACCACCACGGGCCCGCTCGGGCAGGGCCTCGCCAACGCCGTGGGAATGGCCATGGCCGCCCGGCGGGAACGAGGTCTGTTCGATCCCGACGCAGAGGAGGGCGAGAGCCCCTTCGACCACAACATCTGGGTGTTCGCCTCCGACGGCGACATGCAGGAGGGCATCAGCCACGAGGCGAGCTCGCTCGCCGGCCACCAGCGGCTGGGCAATCTCACCCTGCTCTATGACGACAACCACATCTCGATCGAGGACAACACCCAGATCGCGCTGTCGGAGGACGTCGTCAAGCGCTACGAGGCCTACGGCTGGCACGTGCAGCGGGTCGACTGGACCGAGGGCGGCGGCTACCACGAGAACGTGGAGGCGCTGGCACATGCCTACTCGGCCGCGCTCGCCGAGACCGAGCGGCCGTCCTTCATCGCCCTGCGGACCATCATCGCGTGGCCCGCACCGACCCTGCAGAACACCGGTAAGTCCCACGGCGCCGCGTTCGGCGCGGACGAGATCGCGGCCACCAAGAGGATCCTCGGGCTCCGCTCGGACAAGTCCTTCGACGTGCCGGACGACGTGCTGGCCCACGCCCGCAAGGCGGTCGACCGGGGCCGGGAGCTGCACGCCGAGTGGAACAAGCGCTTCGAGGTGTGGCGCGCCGCCAACCCCGAGCGGGCCGAGGAGTACGACCGGATCTCGGCGCGGCGCCTGCCGGACGGCTGGCACAAGAAGCTGCCCGAGTTCGAGCCGGGCACGGACATGGCCACGCGGACGGCCTCGGGCGAGGTGCTCTCGGCGATCGGCCCGGTGCTCCCGGAGCTCTGGGGCGGATCCGCGGACCTGGCGGGGAGCAACAACACCACGATGAAGGGCGAGACGTCCTTCATCCCCGAGGACCGGCAGACCGACGCCTTCCCGGGCAACCGCTACGGCCGGACGCTGCACTTCGGCGTCCGCGAGCACGCCATGGGCGCGATCCTCAACGGCATCGCGGTCCACGACGGCCTCCGCCCCTACGGCGGCACGTTCCTGGTCTTCAGCGACTACATGCGTCCCGCCGTACGGCTCTCCGCCATCATGCGGCTGCCTGTGACCTACGTCTGGACGCACGACTCCATCGGCCTCGGTGAGGACGGCCCCACCCACCAGCCGGTCGAACACCTGTGGGCGCTCCGCGCGATCCCCGGGCTCGACGTGGTCAGGCCGGCCGACGCCAATGAGACCGCCGTCGCGTGGCGGACGATCCTGGAGCACACCGACCGTCCGGCGGGCCTGAGCCTCACCAGGCAGAAGGTCCCCACGTTCGACCGCTCACAGGTGGCCTCCGCCGACGGGACCGCCCGGGGCGGCTACGTGCTCGCGGACGCGAAGAACGGCGCACCACAGGTCATCCTGATCGCCACCGGCAGCGAGGTGCAGCTCGCCATGGCCGCCCGGGAGACCCTGGAGGCCGGCGGCACCCCCACACGCGTGGTGTCGATGCCCTGCGTCGAGTGGTTCCTCGAGCAGGACGAGGCCTACCGGCAGACGGTCCTGCCGACGGCCGTGCGGGCCCGGGTCTCCGTCGAGGCCGGTGTGGACCTCGGCTGGCGCCAGTTCATCGGAGACACCGGTGAGTCGGTGGCCTTGGGGCACTTCGGCGCCTCGGCCGACCACAGGACGCTGTACGAGCAGTTCGGCCTCACCCCGGACCGTGTGGTGGCGGCGGCCCGATCCAGCCTGATCAAGTCCGGCATCGGCGGGCGGGGTCACACCACCGGGAACTGACGGGAAAGAGACGATGGACGGTGAGCCGGCGCGTGCGCGTCCCGGCTCACCGCCGTGTCCCCCCAGGGCAAGGCAAGCGCACACAGCGCACACAGCGCACACAGAGCAGCGAGGAACGAGGCGAAGGAAATGAGCAACGAGAACCTGCGGCGGCTCAGCGAGGAGGGCGTGTCGGTCTGGCTGGACGACATCAGCCGGGAGCGGCTGAGGACGGGAAACCTCGAACAGCTGATCCGGGAGAAGTACGTCGTCGGGGTGACATCGAACCCGACCATCTTCGCGAAGGCCCTCGGCAAGGGCTCCGCCTACGACGACCAGGTCCGTGACCTGGCGGTGCGCGGCGTCGACGTCGAGGAGGCCGCACGGGCCATCACGGCCTATGACATCCGCTGGGCCGCCGACGTCCTGCGGCCGGTCTACGACCGCACGGAGGGCCTCGACGGCCGGGTGTCCCTCGAGGTCGACCCGCGGCTCGCGCAGGACACCGAGAAGACGGTCGCCGAGGCGCGCGCGCTCTGGTGGATGCTGGACCGGCCCAACGCGATGATCAAGATCCCGGCCACCCTGGCGGGACTGCCGGCGATCACCCAGGCGCTCTCCGAGGGCATCAGCGTCAACGTGACGCTGATCTTCTCCCTGCAGCGCTACGACCAGGTGATCGACGCCTTCTTCGAGGGCTTGGAGAAGGCCAGGGAGGCCGGCCACGACCTGTCGCGGATCGCCTCCGTGGCGTCGTTCTTCGTCAGCCGCGTCGACACCGAGATCGACAAGCGGCTCGAGAAGATCGGCACGGACGAGGCCAAGGCGCTGAAGGGCAAGGCCGGCGTGGCCAACGCCCGGCTCGCCTACAAGCTCTTCGAGGAGCGGACCGCCGGCGGCCGGTGGAAGGCACTCGAATCCGCGGGTGCGCGCCCGCAGCGCCCGCTGTGGGCGTCGACCGGCGTGAAGGACCCCTCTCTCCCGGACACCATGTACGTCGAGGAGCTCGTGGCCCCGGGCGTGGTGAACACGATGCCCGAGGCCACGCTCGACGCGTTCGCCGACCACGGCACCGTCCGGGGCGACACCATCCGGCCCTACTACGAGCAGGCCCACGAGGACATGGAGGCGCTGAAGCGGATCGGCGTGGACTACGACGACGTGGTCCGGGTCCTCGAGGAGGAGGGCGTCGAGAAGTTCGAGACCTCCTGGAACGAGCTGCTGGCCATCATCCAGAAGGAGCTGGAGGACAAGGCGTGACGCCTGGGCGGCGAGCCGCCGGGCGCGCCACCGGCCTGCCCGCCTCCGGAGACGGCGCCCGCGGAGCCGGCACGTGACGTCGGTGGTGGCCGCCGGCGGCGTGTCGGTCACCATCCGCGACGGGGTCGAGGACGCGCAGGCCGTCCTCGACCGGCTGATCGGAGACGGTGTCCCGGGGGCGCTCGCCGCCAGGAACGCGCAGCTGTGGGGACCCGAGGCCGCCCCTACTGCGGCCCGCCGGCTCGGGTGGCTCGATCTGCCCGAGTCATCGCGGTCACTGATCCCCCGGATCGTGGAGCTCAACGCGGCCGGCCTGCGTCGCGTGGTGCTGATCGGCATGGGCGGATCCACGCTCGGGGCGGAAGTGATCGCCCGCACCCACGGCGCCGAGCTGACGGTCCTCGACACCACGGATCCGCACCAGGTGGCGGCCGTCACGCGCGACGGGCTCGAAGAGACGATCGTGGTCGTGTCCAGCAAGAGCGGCGGGACCGTCGAGACCGACAGCCTCCGCCGGATCTTCGAGCGGGCGTTGCAGGAGGCCGGGATCACGGGGAAGGCGCTGCGACGGCGGTTCGTCGTGGTCACCGATCCGGGTTCACCACTGGAGACCGCGGCCCACGAGGCCGGCTACCAGGTCGTCCTCGCGGACCCGGACGTCGGCGGCCGCTTCAGCGCGCTCACGGCCTTCGGCCTGGTACCGAGCGCGCTGGCCGGGGCCGATGTGTCCCGGCTGCTCGACGAGGCCGCGGCCCTGTCCCCAGGGCTCCGCCGGCCCTATGACAATCCCGGTCTGTCCCTCGGCGCGGCGCTCGGCGCGGCCGCCCTCCGCGGGAGGGACAAGCTGGTGATCGCCGATCACCGTTCCGGCATGGCCGGCTTCGGCGACTGGGCCGAGCTGCTGATCGGCCAGTCGACGGGCAAGGACGGCAAGGGGATCGTGCCGGTCGTGGTCGAGGGCGTGGACGCTCCCGGCTTCGGGGATATCGGCGGCGCGGTCCACGTCGTTCTGGACGCCGGCCGGTCCCATGCCCCCGGGCCCGATCCCGGTGTCGGCGTCTCGGGCCCGCTCGGCGCGCAGTTCGCGCTGTGGCAGTACGCCACGGCGGCGGCGGGCCGGATCATCGGCGTCAATCCGTTCGACGAGCCCGGCGTGCAGGAGTCCAAGGACACCACAGCGGCGCTGCTGCGCGGCGCCGCGGACGGAACCCCGCCAACGATCATCACGGGGGCGCCGCTTCTCATCGCGGACGCCGTGGAGGTCCACGCACCGGCGGAGCTCGGCAAGGGGGCCCGGAACCTCCGCTCGTTCCTGGACGCGCTGCTCGCGGCCGTTCCGGAGCAGGGCTACCTCGCCGTCATGGCCTATCTCGACAGGACCGGGGACGCCGTCGCCGCGCGGCTCCGGCCGCTGCTCGCGGCCCGGGGGGCGCAGACCCGGAAGACGGCGGTTCCGGTGACGTTCGGCTGGGGGCCGCGGGTTCTGCACTCCACCGGCCAGAGTCACAAGGACGGCCCGCGGAACGGGGTCTTCCTTCAGATCACCGGTGCGGTGACCGAGGACGTCCCGGTGCCGGGACGGCCCTACACCCTCAAGGGCCTGCAGCTGGCTCAGGCCTTCGGCGACCTGCGGACGCTGCGCTCCCGCGGGCGGCCGGCGGTACGGCTGCATCTGCGCGACCGGGCACAGGGCCTCGAGCAGCTGTTGCGCACGCTCGAGCCGTGATCGCACTCGAGCGCGACGGGCATCGCCCGAGGGCCGGCCACGCGGCCGATGACCCGGCATAGAGTGGATCACCCGGCATCCCCTAAGATCAGCGACCGGGTCGCGAATACCTGTTCTCTCCTGAAACGATCGGGACCGAGGAGGGAACATTGTCTGGGTTCGATGTGCTCACGCGTGGTGAAGTGCTGGATACGGCACTCAAGGCCCGCGATGAACTGATCACCTCTGGTGTGCCCGCGGCCCTCACGGCCAGGGATCCGCGGCTGTGGGGCGCCCATGTCGAGGACCATGGCCCGCTCGGATGGCTCGACCTCCCAGAGGCCGCGCACGAGCTGCTCGATCAGCTCCATGAACTGGTCGCCGAGGTCCGTTACTCGGGTCTGGACCACATCGTGCTCGTCGGCCTCGGCGCCGAAGGTCTCGCCGCGCAGGCGATCATGGAGGCGGGCGGCGGATACGATCCGCGCGGCGGACTCACCCTCCTCGACGGGGGCGACGCGGCGGCGCTGGGCACGGCGCTCGAGCGGGTGGACCGCACGCTCGTGGTCCTGTCGAGCAAGGCGGGCATGTCCATCGAGGGCGACGCCTACCGCCGCGTGCTGGTGCAGGCCTTCCGCCAGCACGGCCTCTCCGAGGAGGAGATCGCGGGCCGCTTCATGGTCATCACCGACCACGGCACTCCACTGAACGAGTTCGCCCTGCAGCGCGGCTATCGGCTCGGCCTCACCGATCCTTCCCTGCCCGGTCATTTCGGCGCGCTCTCGGCCTACGGTCTCGTGCCGGCCATCCTCGCCGGGACGGACGTCACCCCGCTGATCGACCAGGCCAACGCGGCATCGTCCGCACTGGCCCGGGACGAGGACAACCCCGGCCTGCTGCTCGGCGCGATCCTCGGCGGCTGCGCCCGGCAGCCCCCCGGCGGCGGAGTGGCCCGTGACAAGCTGCTGCTGCGGGAGGCCGGTGGCGGCTCGGCGTTCGCGGGATGGGCCACGCAACTGCTGGCCACGGGCACCGGCAAGCTCGGGCGCGGCATCCTGGCCCTCGACACGGCCGGGTTCCCCGGTGCGGACGTGTCCCCGGACCTGCACGCGGTCGCGATGAACCCGCAGAGCCCCGCGACGACGGACGCGGACACCTCCGTCTGGGCGCCCCCTGGGGCACGGTTCCTGTTGTGGGAGTACGCGACCGCGGTGGCGGGCTGGCTCATGGGCGTCAACCCGTTCGAGTCGGCCGAGGCGGTGATCCGGGAGGCCGAGGAGGACACCGCGGCGATGCTGCGGGCATCCGGACACGGCCCGCTCCCGGCCGGGCGGCCGTCCTTTGTGGACGGCGACATCGAGGTCTATACCGAAGCCGCCGGTTTCGCCGCCTATCACCTCCGCGGGGCGGTCGAGTCCCTGCTCCACCGCGTTCCCGAGACGGGTTATCTGTCGATCCTCACGTACCTGTCCGGGGACTTCTCCGGGCGCTATCTGGCGCCCGCGCTCGCCCGCCGGCTCGGCCGGCCCGTCACCCACGGCTCCGGTCCGGGATATCTGCACAGCACCGGCTCCTACCACAAGGACGGGCCACGCACCGGAGCGTTCCTCGTGGTCACCGGGGCCCCATTGGCCGATCACGCCGTGCCGGGCCGGCCGTACACACTGGCCAAGCTCCAGCTCGCGCGGGCCCTCGCCGATATCCGGGCGCTGCGCCGCCGCGGCATCCCGGTCGTCCGGCTGCACCTGCGCGATCCGATCGAGGGGGCCGGCAGACTGATCGACATCGCCAGGGACCCGGGATGAGGGATTTCACCGCGGTCCACGCCGGTGAGGTCCGGATCACCGCACAGGGGGAGGTACGGGCCGCGGCCGAGCGGATGTTCGGCCGGCTGTGGATCGACCGGGTGCCGGACCTGCTGGCGGCCGAGGATCCCGGCCTGTGGCCCACCGGACCGGCCGCGTGCCGGCCGGCGCGGCCGGAGCCGGCCCGCGCCCTTCTGCCGCGGCTGGCCGAGCTGGCCGGCCACGCCCGTGCGGAAGGTCTCACCGACGTCCTCCTCATCGGCACCGGTCCCCAGGCCCGGGCCGCCGACCTCATCGCCCGTGCGGGACCCGTGGACGAGCCGTCGACCGTGGGGGACGGTCCCCCTGGCCGGCTCACCGTCCTCGACGGCAAGGACCCCGGGCCGCTGCTCCGCGTGGCGCTCGACGACCGGCGGCTGCTCCGGACGATCGTGGTGCTGACCGCCCACCAGCCCGGGCCCGACGCGCTGCGGCAGGTCTTCGCGCGGACCCTCGCGGGCAAAGGCCTGTCCCAAGCCGAGATCGCCCGGCGGTTCGTCGTCGTGGCCGACTCCGGCAGCGCCCTCGCGGCGCTCGGCCGGGACGCCGGTCACCTCGCGTTCGAGGCCCCCGGCGCCGACCCGGCCGGGCAGGTGTTCGGGGCGCTGTCGGCCTCGGCGCTCGTGCCGGCCGCGCTGGCGGGCGTGGACGTGGCCGCGCTGCTCGACCAGGCGGAGTCCGTGCTGCCGTCGCTCGGCCGGCCCGAGAACAATCCGGGCCTGATCCTTGGCGCGATGCTGGGCGGATGCGTCCGCGTGGGCCGCGACAAACTCGTCCTCGGAGACTTCTCCGCACGGTGGCCCGGGCTCTCCGCGTGGATCTCCGCGCTGCTGACCGGGGCCACGGAAGGAGCCCTGCTGCCGATCGTGCAGGACGGCGGCCTGCCCCTCGCGCCGGCCGGCGACCTGTTCCAGATCGTCCTCGACGGCCGGCCCCACCAGGACGACGCCACCGTGTCCGGGCCGCTCGGGGCACAGCTCGTGCTCTGGGAGTATGCCGCGGCCGTCGCGGCCCACCTCCTCGGCACCGATCCGTTCACGGCCGGGCGGTCCCGTCCGGCCCCTCATGGCATGGATCCGGGGTCCGGCCATGCCCTGCCGGATGGCGCGAGCGGTCAGGTCGCCCCGACCGGACCGCTCTTCACGGCCGGTGCCGCCGCGAAATCGGTGGAGGTCTACGCTGACGAAGAGAGGTTCCCGCACGTCAAGGACCTCAATGGTGTGCTCGACGCGCTGATCGATACGGTGCCGGTGGACGGATATTTCTCCGTAATGGCCTATATGGACCCCGACCGGGTACATGGCCAGGGCAACGGGGTCCGACGGCTGGCGGCGCTGCTCGCCGCCCGTTGCTCGCGCCCCGTGACAATCAACTGGCGTCCGCTTTATCCCGTGCCGACCGACGATGTTATGGAGAACGGCGTATTTTTGATCTTGACCGGCAACGTCCCGCACGACGCCGCCGTTCCGGACATGCGATGCCGGCTGAGCGGACTGCAGCTCGCCGAAGCGCTGGGCGCGGTCCGGGCCCTGACTGAGCGGGGCCGTCCCGTCGTCCGCCTGCACCTGCACGACCGCTGGACCGGAATCACCCATTTGCTCGAAGCCGCCCGAGGAGGGGCATGAGTTCGCCCACCCACAGACCAACACAGCCGGCCGGAACGACCGCCAACCCGTTGCGGGATCCACGGGACAAGCGTCTCCCCCGGGTCGCGCCGCCGTGCATGCTGATCCTCTTCGGCGTGACCGGCGACCTCGCCCGCAAGAAGCTGCTGCCCGCGATCTACGACCTGGCCAACCGCGGCCTGCTGCCACCAGGGTTCGCCCTGATCGGCTTCGCCCGCCGCGAGTGGGACAACCCGGACTTCCGTGATGTCGCCTACCAGGCGGTCAAGGAGAACGCCCGCACTCCGTTCCGCGAGGACGTCTGGGAGCATCTCTGCGAAGGCATGCACTTCGTCCCCGGTGAGCTCGACGACCCGGCCGCCTTCGACCGGCTCGCCGAGACGGTCCACGAGGTCGACCGTGCCCAGGGAGCCGGCGGCAACTACGCCTTCTATCTGTCCATCCCCCCGAAGCTGTTCCCCGTCGCCGTCGAGCAGCTGCAGCGCAGCGGCCTGGCCTCGAGCGAGGACGACGGCTGGCGCCGGGTGGTGATCGAGAAGCCGTTCGGCCACGACCTCGCCAGCGCTGTGGAGCTCAACAACCTCCTGCACGGGGTCTTCCCCGAGGAGTCGATCTTCCGGATCGACCACTACCTCGGCAAGGAGACCGTGCAGAACATCCTGGCGCTGCGGTTCGCCAACACGATGTTCGAACCGGTCTGGAACCGGTCCTACGTGGACCACGTGCAGATCACCATGGCCGAGGACATCGGCATCGGCGGACGGGCCGGCTACTACAACGGCATCGGCGCCGCCCGCGACGTCATCCAGAACCACCTGCTCCAGCTGCTGGCGCTGACCGCGATGGAGGAGCCCACCTCCTTCGACGCCAGGGCGGTACGGATGGAGAAGGCCAAGGTCCTGTCGGCGGTCCGGCTGCCCGAGGACCTGGATCTGTACACCGCCAGGGGTCAGTACGCCGCGGGCTGGCAGGGCGGCGACAAGGTGAAGGGCTACCTGGAGGAGGAGGGCATCCCCCCCAACTCGACCACCGAGACCTATGCGGCGATCAAGCTCGGGATCGACTCACGACGCTGGGCCGGGGTGCCGTTCTACCTGCGCACCGGCAAGCGGCTGAGCCGCCGCGTCACCGAGGTCGCGATGATCTTCAAGCGGGCCCCGCACCTGCCGTTCTCGGAGACCGACACCGAGGAGCTGGGGCAGAACAACCTGGTCATCCGGGTGCAGCCGGACGAGGGCATCACCCTGCGGTTCGGCTCCAAGGTTCCCGGCACGTCGATGGAGGTCCGCGACGTCAACATGGACTTCGCCTATGGCGAGTCCTTCACCGAAGCCTCTCCCGAGGCCTACGAGCGGCTGCTGCTCGACGTGCTGATCGGCGATCCGCCGCTGTTCCCCCGGCAGGAGGAGGTCGAGCTCTCCTGGATGATCCTGGATCCGATCGAGGACCACTGGTCCCGGCACGGCAAGCCGGAGCAATACCCGGCCGGCGGCTACGGCCCGGATTCGGCCGACGAACTCATGTCCCGGGACGGCCGCACGTGGAGGAGGCTCTGACATGCACATCGACCTGACGCACACCTCGACCCGGCGCATCCAGGAGTCACTGCGGCAGGCCCGGCTGCTCATGGGAGGCCCGGCCGTCGGCATGGTGCTGACCCTGGTCATCGTGGCCGACGAGTCGGCCCAGTACGACGCCGTACGCGCGGCGACGGAGGCGGCCCGGGAGCACCCGTGCCGCATTCTCACCGTGATCTCGCGTGACCCGCGGGGCAGCTCCTCCCGGCTCGACGCCGAGATCCGGATGGGCGAGACCGGGCCGGGCGAGACCGTGCTGCTGCGGATGTACGGACCGCTGGCCGACCATGCCGACTCGGTCGTGAGGCCGTTGCTCGTGCCCGACACCCCTGTGGTGACCTGGTGGCCCGGCTATGCCCCGAAGACCCCCGGCGAGGACCCGCTGGGCGCGCTCGCCCAGCGTCGGGTCACCGACGCCTACCCGGCACAGGACCGGCTCGGCACGCTGGCCCGGCTGGCGCAGGCCTACCGGCCCGGCGACACCGACTTCTCCTGGACCCGCCTGACCGGTTGGCGCACGCTGCTGGCCGCCGCGTTCGACCAGGAGCACGGCAAGGTGACCTCCGGCGAGGTGGAGGCCGAGCGCGAGAGCCCGAGCGCCGAGCTGCTGGCCTCGTGGCTGTCGAAGCGCCTGGCCACGCCGATCACGCGGACGATCTCCGACGGCCCCGGGATCACGGCCGTACGGCTGATCACCACCGAGGGCGAGATCGCGGTGACCCGGCCGGACGGCAGGGTCGCCACGTTGTCCTGGCCGGGTCAGCCCGAGCGGCAGGTCTCCCTGCACCGGCGGCCGATGTCGGAGCTGCTCGCCGAAGAGCTGCGCCGCCTCGATCCCGACGACATCTACCGGGAGACCGCGGCGTGGTTCGCCGAGAACCTCGCCGCCTCCGCGGAGCTCCCCGCCTCCACGGAAGAGAACCGGCCCGCCGGCGAGTCCCGCACGGCGCCGGCCTCGTGAGCACCCCGACGGTCCTGATCCACCGGGATCAGAAGGTCCTCGCGCAGGCCGTGGCGGCGCGGCTGGTGACCCGGCTGGTGGACGTCCAGGCCGCGCGCGGCAGCGCTTCGCTCGTCCTGACCGGTGGCGGCGTCGGCATCGCGGTGCTCCGGGAGCTGGCGGCCACCGGTGCCCGCGACGCCATCGACTGGCGCAACCTGGACGTCTGGTGGGGCGACGAACGGTTTCTGCCCTCCGGAGACCCCGAGCGCAACGAGACGGCGGCCCGTGCGGCCCTGCTCGACCATGTCGGCGTGGACCCGAAGCGGGTGCATCCGATGCCGGCCAGCGACGGGCCGGACGGTGACGATCCCGAGGCCGCCGCGGAGCGCTACGCCGACGAGCTCCGCGCCGCGGCCCGGCCCGAAGACCATGGGCCGGTCCCGTCCTTCGACGTGCTCATGCTGGGGATGGGACCGGACGGGCATGTGGCGTCGTTGTTCCCGGGCCTGCCAGCTCTGTACGACGAGCGCCCGGTCGTCGCCGTACGGGGGGCGCCCAAACCGCCGCCGGTCCGGATCACCCTGACGCTGCCGTCGATCCAGGCCGCCAAGGAGGTCTGGATCATCGCGGCGGGCGAGGAGAAGGCCGGGGCCACGCGGATGGCGCTGTCGGGCGCCGGTCCGGTCCAGGTCCCGGCCGCGGGGGCACGGGGCCGCCATCGGACGCTGTTCCTGCTCGACCGGGCCGCCGCGAGCCAGCTGCCGCCGGGCATCGAGCGCATCGCCTCCCCCTGAGCCGTCATGGGCGCGGGTGCGCGTGCGGCGGCCAGCGGGGGGCCGGCTCGCCCGGGGGGACGGTGACCCGGAACAGCCGCAGCTGCAGGGCCAGCGCCCGGTAGTAGCCGATCAGGGTGACCAGCTCGACCATGCCCGCCCGGCCGAAGACGGCCACGGCCTCGACGTAGGTCGGATCGTCGAGGTCACCGTCCGAGGTGAGCCGCCGGGCGGTCTCGTGGAGGAGCCGCTCGCGGGGGTCGGCGAGCACGGGATCGCCGCCCGTCCGCAACGCGGTCAGCTCCTCCTCGGAGAGGCCCGCGGCCCGGCCGGGCGGCACGTGGGCATACCACTCGAAGTCGGAGCGCTCGTGCGCGGCGACGACGAGCGTGGCGATCTCACGCTCGCGAGAGGTGAAGCCGGTGCGGAAACGCAGAGCGGCGCCGAGCTCCTGCAGCGGCAGGCCGACCGCCGGGCCGTGGAGCATGGCGTTGAACGGCCCGTACAACCGGCCGACGCTGTCGGCATAGCGCAGTGGCGCCGCTCCGCCCGCCCGAGGGCCGGCCGTGATCGCGTCGTACACCTCCCGCTGTGAGGCGTCGAGGAGACCGGGATCGAGCAGGGGCAGCCGGACGTCGGGGAGATCGCCGGCGGCGCCGGCGGCGTCGAGGTTCATCACCCGCCGAACGCTATGCCCCCGGCCCCCTGTCCTCCGGCGGCCCGCCTCGGTCGGTCCCACCGGCGTCGCCCACCGCGACGGCTCCGCGGAAGGTACGGCCATGCCCAAAACGCAACGGCCTGCTCACGACGGTGTAGCCGTCCCGTAACCGATGAGGAGGAACGTCGGCGATGACACCCCCTCAGGAGGGACCACCATGCCGCTTCTGCGCATTCGCACCGAGCTAGAGGACCGGCCCGGCAGGCTGGCCGCACTGACCGCCGCACTCGCCGCACGGCGGGCGAACATTCTCGACCTGTCCGTCCAGATCGGCACCGACGGGGTCGTGGACGAGCTCGTGGTCGACGTCCCGCCGCACGCCGACGGCGACGAGCTCGCGTCGGCGATCGAGGCCGTGGGCGGCACCCGGGTGGCCCTGACCACCGCCGAGCCTCGAGAGCTGATCGATGAACCGACCCGGGCCCTGACCCTGGTGGCCCGCCTGCGCGCGGATCCCACCGCGCTGCCGCAGGCCCTCGCCGAGCTCCTGCGCGCGGACGTGGCCGCGTGGGTCTACGGCGCGGCCGCGGAGCAACGGCCGGCCGACGCGCTCACCGTGCCGGTCGGTCACCTGAGAGCCGTACGGCTCCGGCGTCACGGGCTGCCGTTCACCGTGACCGAGGCCGCCCGGGCCGGCGCACTCGTACGGGCGGTCCGGCCGGACCCGGCGCCCGGCCGGGCGCCCCTGCCGATATCGCTGCGGGACGGGACACAGGTCGTCGTCCGCCCCTTGGAGGCTCGCGACGACGCGGCGGTGCGGGAGATGCACGAGCGCTGCTCCGCCGAGAGCCGCAGGCTGAGCCACTTCTCCGCCACGCCGCCCCCGCCCACGGCGGACGCCGTCCGCGCTCCCTCCCCCGGACCGGCCCTGGTCGCCGAGGGGCCGGACGGATCCATCCTCGCCCTCGCACACCTCATCCACACGCTCGACCCCGGCGTCGCCGAGCCGGCCTTCCTGGTCGAGGACCACTGGCAGGGCCGGGGCCTCGGCCGTGCCCTCGCCGAACTGCTCACGGCCATGGCCCGGGAACGCGGGATCGTGGAGCTGCGCACGTCCGTGCCCAGCGAGAACATCCGGATGCGGGGACTTCTCACCTCGCTCGGCGGACGGGTGGGGCGGGCCGGAGCCTCGAGCGCCGTCGAGATCAGGGTCCGCATCGATGACCGGGCCGCCGACGGGTGCCGGGGCGGCAGCGCCCGTCCGGCCGGTGTGCCGCTCCGCGGCGCCGGACGCCGCCGCTGAGCCGGCCCGCTGAGCCCTCCCACTGAGCCGGCCTGCTCAGCCCATCCCCCCGAGCCGGCCCACTGGGCCCTGCCACTGAGCGCCGGCGGGCCTGGCACGATGTCGGTGTGACCGGCATCTATGACCATCCGTGGGCCTACGAGCTCGCCTGTGACTTCCGGAACGTGCCCGGCGAGGTCGACTCGCTGCTCGGCTGGTGCGGGCGCCGCCGCCCGCCGATACGGTCCGTACTGGAACTGGCCGCCGGCCCGGCCGAGCACGCGCGCGAGTTCGCCCGCCGGGGCGTGGCGGCCACGGCCCTGGACCTGAGCCCGGCGATGTGCGACCACGCCGGGGAGAAGGCCAAGTCCGCCGGAGTGGACCTCGAGGTCGTGCTCGGGGACATGACGGACTTCGAGCTCGGCCGCCGGTTCGACCTGATCATCACCATGCTCGACTCGACCTCGCATCTGATGACGCTCGACGCCTTCGTCGCGCACCTCGACCGGGTCGGGGCCCACCTGGCCGAGGAGGGGCTCTACGTCCTGGAGATGAGCCATCCGGCCGACCGGCTCACCGACGACCCCCGGGTGAGCACCGGATGGGAGGTCGAACGCGATGGGGTCCAGGCGACCGTACGGTGGGGCGAGGCGGAGGACCGGCTGGACCCGGTGACGCAGATCGCCGATGACCACGTCACCATCACGGTCCGCACGGGGGACGAGATCCAGGTGTTCCGGGACGTGGTGCCCTACCGGTTCTGGACGGCCACCGAGCTCATCGCCGCCGTCCGTCTGTCGGGGGCGCTCGAGATCGTCGAGCAGCACGGTGACTTCGCCGAGGACGTCCCGCTCGACGCGCCCGACGCCTGGCGGATGATCACTATCTTCCGCCGTGCCGCGGGCGGCTGATCAGGACGCCACCGACCGCCCCGCCCCGGCCTCGGCGCGCCGAGGCCGGGGGCCGGAGACCTCACGGCCGGGTGATCATGGGGCCGGAGCCCAGCCGGGCATGGGATGGTCGGCGAGCAGGGCACGCACCTGCGCGGCGATGCCGTCCAGGGCCGAGCCGTCGTCCTTGGCCGCGGCCTGGACCGCCTGGTCGATCCAGTCGGCGATCTGGGGCATCCGCTCCTCGGTGAGGCCGCGGGTGGTGATCGAGGCGGTGCCGAGGCGCAGGCCCGAGGGGTCGAACGGCTTACGCGGGTCGAAGGGGACCGTGTTGTAGTTCAACTCGATCCCGGCCCGGTCCAACGCCTGCGCCGCCGGCTTTCCGGCGATCCCCTTCCCGGTGAGGTCGACCAGGATGAGGTGATTGTCCGTACCACCCGAGACCAGGTCATAACCCCGCTCCAGCAGCGCGCCGGCGAGTGCCTTCGCGTTCGCCACGATCCGGTGGGCGTAGGCCGAGAACTCCGGCGTGGACGCCTCCTTGAGGGCCACCGCTATGGCCGCGGTCGTGTGGTTGTGCGGGCCGCCCTGCAGGCCGGGGAAGACGGCCTTGTCGATGGCCGGGGCGTGCTCGGCGGTGGACATCAGCATCGCCCCGCGGGGTCCGCGCAGGGTCTTGTGCGTCGTCGTGGAGATGACGTCGGCATACCCGGCCGGTGAGGGGTGCGCGCCACCCGCGATCAACCCCGCGATGTGCGCGATGTCCGCGACCAGCACCGCGCCCACCTCCTTGGCGATCTCGGCGAACGCGGGGAAGTCGATGGTGCGCGGGATCGCCGTGCCACCGCAGAAGATCAGCTTCGGCCTCTCCCTGAGCGCGAGGTCGCGCACCTCGTCGAGGTCGATCCGGCCGGCGTCCGGGCCGTCCGGGCGTACGGCGTAGCGGACGGCGTTGAACCACTTGCCGGTGGCCGAGACCGACCAGCCGTGCGTGAGGTGCCCGCCCATCGGCAGCGCCATCCCCATGATCGTGTCACCGGGCCGGGCGAAGGCCAGATAGACGGCCAGGTTGGCGGGCGAGCCGGAGTACGGCTGCACGTTGGCGTGCTCGACGCCGAACAGCGCTTTGGCGCGGTCGACGGCCAGCCGCTCGATGGGGTCGACGTTCTGCTGACCCTCGTAGTAGCGGCGACCGGGATAACCCTCGGAATACTTGTTGGTCAGCACCGTTCCCGTGGCCTCGAGGACGGCGGGTGAGACGTAGTTCTCCGAGGCGATGAGCCGGATCTTCTCGAACTGGCGCTGTGCCTCCGCCTCGACGAGCCCGGCGATGTCGGGGTCGGTCGTGGCGAGATGGGGGATGGCGGGCTGGTGCATGACAACCTCCGCGGGCTGGGAGCCGAACCGATGCCCCTCACCCAGGCGCGCGGTGTGCGGGCGGCCTTCGCTCCCCGGTGGTCACTTCCACCTTGTCCGCGCCAGTCACGACGGTCACAGCCTATCGGCCGCCCACCGCGACGACCCTTGGACGGAATTACGTAAATACGTAAATACGTAATGATGTCGTCATGGAAGCGCGCCATGGGGACGAGGACGCCGCCCTCGCCGAGCGGCTCGAGCGGCTGGAGGCCCGGGTCGACCGGCTGGAGGCCGGCCGCGCCTCGGCGACGGCGGGCAGGACCGAGCCGCCCGAGCCGGCCGGAGAGGTCTTCTGGGCCCTCGAAGGCCTCAGGGAACGGGTCTCCGATCCGGGCGCGGTGCTGTTCACCGGCACGGTGACACTCCCCACCGGAGAGCACTACGAGTGGCAGCAGGGGCATGGAACGGAGGAACTCCTGGCCGATGACTGGTCCCAGGCCGGGGCCGCGCTGACCGCGCTCGCCCATCCGGTACGGCTGCTGCTCCTGCGCGAGATCCTGCACGGCGCCCGTACGACGGCGGAGCTCAGCGCGCACGAGCGGCTCGGCACGACCGGGCAGCTCTACCACCATCTGCGCCAGCTGGTCTCCGCCGGCTGGCTGCGCACGACGGCACGCGGCCACTACGCGGTGCCGGGCGAGCGTGTCGTCCCCCTTCTCACCGTGCTCGCGGCGACCCACCGCTGAAAGCCCACCCCTACGGAGAATCAGGAGAACCCATGCGGAGCCGACTCCCCGGCTACGTCGCCCGGATCCGGATGCCCGCCCTGCTCGCCGGAATCCTGCTGGTCATCACGGAACGCTGGCATCACGTCGGCTGGCTCCTTCCGGTCGGGCTGGCCCTGTGCGTCATCGGCTTCGGCTCGATGTTCCTGCCGTTCGGCTACGTGCGCTCGACCGCGCCGGCCAAGGGCCGCGACAGGGACAAGAGTGCCCTCGCCCGTGATCCGATCCAGGTGGGCTCCCCGGTCCGGGGCCGCTGGATCGCGATCAACGGCCCGGCCGACAAGGTGCCCAGCCATGGCACCCACGCCTACGGGCAGACCTACGCCATCGACCTGGTGCACGAGCCCGAGGACGGCCGCCCGTGGAAGGCGGTGCACCGCCGGCCGCTCGCCCGCCGGCCGGAGGAGTTCGCGGCCTTCGGCCGTCCCGTATTCGCCCCCGCGGACGGCATCGTCGTACGGACGCACCAGCGCGAGCGCGACCACTGGAGCCGCAACTCCTGGCCCGCCCTGGTGTACGTCCTCATCGAGGGGATGCTCCGCGAGCTGACCGGACCGAGCCGCGTCCTCGGCAACCATGTCGTCCTCGATCTCGGAGACGGCGTCTACGCGGCCCTGGCCCATCTGCGCCGCGGCTCCGTGCGGGTGCGGAAGGGGCAGCGGGTCAAGGCCGGCGAGCAGCTCGGCGAGTGCGGCAACTCCGGCAACACGTCAGAGCCGCACCTGCACTTCCAGCTGATGGACCACCCCCGGGTGCTGTTCGCCGCCGGGCTGCCGTTCCAGTTCGACCGTTTCGAGGTCGACGGCGAGGTGGTGGAGGGGGACGTGCCGGGCGACAGGAAGACGTTCACGGTCCCCGACCCGGTGCAGACCGCCCTGGACTGACCGCAGCACCCCGCTCACGACACCAAAGCAGAACGGCCCGGCCACCCGCACCATGAAGGTGGAGGACCAGGCCGTACGGAGAGGACCTCAGCCCTTGGCCGCGGCCTCCATCGCGGCGCGCACGGCGGCCCGCTTCTTGCGGAGCTTGGCCAGGGCCTCCTCGAGGATGGCCTCACCGTCGGCGTCGCTGCGCCGCTCCTTCACGTAGGCGAGGTGGGTCTTGTAAGGCTCGGTCTTCGGCGGCGCCGGCGGATTCTGCTGGTCCTGGCCAGCAGGGAACCCGCAGCGCGGACAGTCCCACTGGTCGGGAACCGCCACGTCGTTGGAGAAACTCGGGCGGGTCTCATGCCGGTTGGCACAGAAGAACGAAACCCACACCCGGGGAGCCGACTCCCCGCGCTCGGCCTCTCCCATCGGGCCGGCGCCGACACGGCTTCCCCGAATGGCGTTGCCACTACCCACGGACTACTCCTTGCTTTTTCTGCCGCGACCACCAGGCCCCGGTGGCTCGGCGATCACTTGACTCTGGCCGGATCTTGACTCTGGCCGGATGAGGAACCCTAGGGCTTCAGTATCAGCCCGAGTGCCACGATCGAGGCGAACCAGAGGATGCCGGTGCCGACCGTGAGCCGGTCCAGGTTTCTCTCGACCACGGACGAGCCGCCCAGCGTCGACGAGATCCCACCACCGAACAGGTCGGAAAGGCCTCCGCCCTTGCCCTTGTGCAGGAGGACGAGGAGCACCATCAACAGGCTCGTGATGATGAGCACGATGGAGGTTGCGATGATCACAGTTGTTCAGCGCCTTCTCTGGGCCACCCCGCGTGCACGGAGAGCGTTCTCGGATTTCCGGACGGCGGGCGGATTGGTTTACCCGTCCGCTATGAGGGTACGACGATCAATCGGTTTGTTCAGCAAAAACCCGCGTGTCAAACCAGCAGATCGCGGTATCTGCAGATCTTGACGAACTCACCCGGGTCCAGGCTCGCCCCGCCGACCAGCGCACCGTCCACGTCCGGTTGGACCATGATCCCGGCGATGTTGTCGCTCTTGACCGATCCTCCGTACAGGATACGTACCTGATCGGCGGTTTCTCCGTCATAGAGCTCGGCGAGCCGGGCGCGGACGGCTCCGCAGACCTCTTGGGCGTCCTGGGGGGTGGCCACCTCGCCGGTGCCGATGGCCCACACCGGCTCGTAGGCGATGACGACCGTGCGAGCCTGGTCGGCCGGGATCTTCTCGAGCGCACCCTCGACCTGTGCGAGGGTGTGCTGCACCTGCCGGCCCGCCTTGCGCACCTCCAGGCCCTCACCGACGCATACGATCGGGATGAGGTCGCAGGAGAGCGCCCGCCTGGCCTTCGCGTTCACGAGGGCGTCGTCCTCGTGATGATACTGACGGCGTTCGGAGTGACCGACGAGCGTGTAGGTGCAGCCCAGCTTGGCCAGCATGAAGCCGGCGATCTCACCGGTGTAGGCCCCCCGCTCGTTGGCGGAGACGTCCTGCGCCCCATAGGTGATCCTGAGCCGGTCGGCATCGACCAGCGTCTGAACGCTCCGGATGGCCGTGAAGGGCGGCAGCACGCTGATGTCCACCGCGTCATAGTCGGTGTCCTTCAGCCCGAAGGCCATCTTCTGCACCAGTGCGATCGCCTCGAGGTGCGTGGCGTTCATCTTCCAGTTGCCGGCCATGAGCGGCCGGCGGCCGGTGGTCTGCGGCACGGGCTTGGCCATGGTCAGTCCTCCAGAACCGAGAGACCGGGGAGCGACTTGCCCTCGAGGTACTCGAGGCTGGCGCCGCCGCCGGTGGAAATGTGCGAGAAGCCGTCCTCGGGCAGTCCGAGGGAGCGGACCGCCGCGGCCGAGTCGCCGCCCCCGACGACGGTGAACGCGTCCGAGGCGATGAGGGCCTCGGCCACCGCGCGGGTGCCGCCGGCGAAGGCCTCGAACTCGAACACGCCCATCGGGCCGTTCCAGAACACGGTCGCGGCGTCGGACAGCCGCCCGGCGAACAGCTCGCGGGTGCGCGGGCCGATGTCGAGTCCTTGGCGGTCGGCCGGGATGGCGGTCGCGTCGACGACGTCGTGGTCGGCGTCCGCCGCGAAGCCGGTGGCCGCGAGGACGTCGAGGGGCAGCAGGAGCTCGACGCCCCGCTTGTCGGCCTCCTCCAGGAAACCGCGCACCTGGTCGAGCTGATCCTCCTGCAGCAGCGAGCGGCCGACCTCGTGGCCCTGCGCCTTGAGGAAGGTGTAGGCCATCCCGCCGCCGATCAGGAGCCGGTCGACCTTGGTCAGCAGGCTCGCGATGACGCCGAGCTTGTCGGAGACCTTCGCGCCGCCGAGCACCACCACGTAGGGGCGGACGGGGTCGTGGGCCAGCCGGCGCAGGACCTCGACCTCGGCGACGATGAGGCCGCCGGCGGCATGCGGCAGCCGGCGCGGGACGTCATAGACGCTGGCGTGCTTGCGGTGGACGGCGCCGAAGCCGTCGCCGACATAGAGTTCGGCGAGCCCGGCCAGGCGGCCGGCGAAGTCACCCCGCTCGGTCTCGTCCTTGCTGGTCTCGCCGGGCTCGAAGCGCAGGTTCTCCAGCAGCGCGATCTGACCGTCGGCCAGGGACCCGGCCACCGTGGTCGCGGACCGGCCGACCACGTCGGTGGCGAAGGAGACATCGGCCCCCAGCAGCTCGCCCAGCCGCTCGGCCACCGGTCGCAGGGAGAGCTCCGGGCGGACCTCTCCCTTGGGACGGCCCAGGTGCGCGCAGACGATGACCCGGGCACCCCGGGCGGCGAGCTCCCGGATGGTCGGCACGCTGGCGCGGATCCGGCCGTCATCTGTGATCTTGCCGTCCTCGAGCGGGACGTTCAGATCGGAGCGGACCAGGACTCGCCTGCCCCGCACGTCGAGGTCGTCAATGGTCCGCATCCGGACTCCTTCTCAGCCGTGAAAACCGCCGTGATCTCGCGTGCGCCAAGGAGCGCGACCCGAGATCACGGCGGGAGGGGACGGTCGGTCAGATACCGGCCCCGACGAGCTTGACCAGGTCCACGAGGCGGTTGGAGTAACCCCACTCGTTGTCGTACCAGCCGACGACCTTCGCCTGGTTGCCGATCACCTTGGTGAGGCCGGCGTCGAAGATGCAGGAGGCCGGGTCGGTGACGATGTCGGCCGACACGATCGGGTCCTCGGTGTAGCTCAGGATGCCCTTGAGGGGGCCGTCCGCCGCCGCCTTGACCGCGGCGTTGATCTCCTCGGCGGTGGTCTCGCGGCCGAGCGTGACGGTCAGGTCGGTCGCCGAGCCGGTCGGCACCGGGACGCGGAGCGCGTAGCCGTCCAGCTTGCCCTTGAGCTCCGGGAGCACCAGGCCGATGGCCTTGGCCGCGCCGGTCGAGGTCGGCACGATGTTGAGCGCGGCGGCCCTGGCCCGGCGCAGGTCCTTGTGCGGCGCGTCCTGCAGGTTCTGGTCCTGGGTGTACGCGTGGATGGTGGTCATCAGCCCGCGCTCGATGCCGAAGGTGTCGTGCAGCACCTTGGCCATGGGGCCGAGACAGTTGGTGGTGCAGGACGCGTTGGAGATGATCGTGTGCGCGTCCGGGTCGTATTCGCCGTCGTTGACGCCCATCACGATGGTGACGTCCTCGTTCTTGGCCGGCGCGGAGATGATGACCTTCTTGGCACCGCCGGCATCGACGTGCTTGCGGGCGTCCGCGGCCTTGGTGAAGAAGCCGGTGGACTCCACGACGACGTCCACGCCCAGGTCGCCCCAGGGCAGGTTCGCCGGGTCACGCTCGGCGAGCACCTTGATCGTGGCGCCGCCGACCTTGATGCCGTCACCGACGACCGACACCTCCTCGGGGAGCTTGCCCAGGATGCTGTCGTACTTCAGCAGGTGGGCGAGCGTGGCGTTGTCGGTGAGGTCGTTGACCGCCACGACCTGGACGTCCGCCCCGCTGGCCTGCAGGGCACGGAAGAAGTTACGGCCGA
>DASYNF010000043.1:0-32819 GCA_036008685.1 Actinomadura sp.
CTTCGGGTTCCTGGGAGAGAACAGCATGCCGAGAGCGGCCAGGAGGGCACAGGAGATGAAGGCTCCGGCCGTACCGGTCCGGTCCGCGAGCAGGCCTGTGGCCGGGGATGCGAGAGCCTGGCCGACAGCGATCATGAGGAAGCCCAGGGCCACGGCCGCGGCCGTATGGCCGGGGTGCAGGCGGGTGGCCCAGAACAGCACGATCGTCGTGAGGACGATGTAGGAGGCGCCGAACAGGGCGACGGCCGCGAAGGCCAGCGTGCTGAGCTGCGGGAACAGGCCCAGTGCGAGGGTGGCGGAGGCCAGGAGCGCGAGGCCCGCCATCCAGACATGCCGGAGGCCGTGGCGCGCGGCCAGGGCTCCGGACGCCACGCCCGCGATCTCGGCCACGCCGAGGACCGCCCACAGCAGTGTCGAGGCCGTGTCCCCCAGGCCGCTGGCCTGTACGACGTGGTCACGGCCGAAGGTCCACACGGCGGTGCTGGCCGCACCGAACATCGTCGCTCCGATGACCAGGGGCAGGGAACGACGGTCACCGGCGACCGCGGCCATCCCGCTGAAGAGGCTCTCGGCCTGTCCGCGGCCGGTGGGACCCGCCGGCACGGCGACGATGACCCACACCGTGACGGCGGCCGCGATGACCACGAACAAGCCCCAGGCCAGGCGCCAATGACCCGAGGCGAGCAGCGCGATCGGTACCGACACGGCGATGCCCGCTCCCGAACCGGCGTTGACCACGGCCTGCGCCCGATCCTGTCCCGGCGCCGGGACCCACCGGGCGATGACCTCGGCGAGCGGTGGGGAGGCCACGCCCGTACTGGCTCCCGCCACCAGGATCCCGGCGGCCAGGACGACTCCGTTCGGTGCCACGGCGACCATGGTCGTCCCGGCCACGGCGACGACCCCGGCCGCGGTCGCGACCGCGCGTGGCCCGAATCTCGGAACCGCGATGGCCGTGGCGAGGATGGCCGCGCAGTAGCCCACGTAGCTTCCCGCCGCGATCGTCCCCAGCAGGGCTCCGCTGAGGTCGAAGGCCGAGCGGAACGCCGGTACGAACAGGCCGTAGGTGAAACGGGCGAGCCCGTAACACACCGCGATGAGTGCGAGACCGGCGGCCGTCAACCGCCATGGGCGAACTGCCACCGCTGCGTCGGCCACGAAGATCGCTCCTTGAAGAGAAGGTTCGTACGGTAGCCCCGAACGATCACCGCCCGTGGGCGCTCAGCCGTACCGGCCGCAGCGAACATCGTCGCTCCGCCGGCCGGCGTCGAGGAGCGACGGTGGCAGAGACCGAGCCGGGCTGATCACCCGCGGCCGTGAGGCGCAGTGGCGGCCTGGCCGTCAGCTTGCCGTCGGACCGGGAAATCGTCATGACGCGCGTCTTCGACGCGCCGCGCGAGCTGTGCGCCTCGAATACCAGCTGGCTCGGCAGGCGGGTGGTGGCCCATCCGGCCTGGCGAGCGGGGGTTACGCCGAACTGGCGGTCGGTGATGTCACGGCACTGCACGTCCTGCCTGAGGGTCAGCGGTGGCGCGATCGTGGTGACTCGTCGTCACCTCTCCAGCCTCCCTGGCGGTGATGGTGCCGCCGGTCCGGCCACCCGTTCTGCCACTGCCAGGTGGGGTGCGGCCGGCCGGCGGCCGGGCTCTTCACGGGCGCGGCCTTCGGTACCGCCGGCCGCTCGGCCCGCACCGGGGGCGTGCCCGGGTGCTTCGGCGCCACCGGTGGTACGACCGTGCCGTGCGTCGGGCCCGTCGAGGCCGGCGGCCGTGCCGGGCCGGGCGCCGAGGGCGCCCCGGCGGGCCGGGGCGCGACCGTCCTGGTCGCCGTGTCCGCGCGGAATGCCAGGCCGATGGCGACGGTGGTGAAGGCGACGGCCGCCACAACGCCGACGACCACGGTCACGCCACTGCGGAAACGCAGCTCTTCGAGGCGAGAGTTGATCGCTGCTCGCACGGTGGACAGCCTTCCTCGGCCGGTGGACCGTCCCAGGTCACCTATCCAGCCCGAGCTCGCGCCTATGGGGTGTCGGGTCGTCACACCTCAGCACACTAGGCGGCTTTGCCACCCGTCCCAGGCGAATCGCCGGTAACGCCAGGAACCTATGCACAACCGGTATATTCCGGCGTTCGCCCGGCCGCCGGCGGGCGGCACCGGGCGCCTTCGCGAATCCCGAGGTCATGGGGGCATCCGGCCCTACGGTGGGGACCGTGACCGACGGAGACCGGCGAGAGCGCCGCCGGACCCAGCACGACGGCCCGCGCCGGCGATCCGGGAGGCCGGGCGGCGCGGCCCGGCCGGACCCGGCCGCGCTCGCCGACCGGCTCATCGCCGAGGCCGTGCACGCGCGTGCCCGCGCGGACGACCCCGGCTTCAGCCGCTGTGCCGCGGAACTGACCGAGCTCGGAGACCTGCCGGACCGGCGGATGCTCGACCGGGTGCGGGCCCTGCTCGCCAAGGCCGAATCCACCGAGTTTCCCAAGGAGGCCGAGGCGCTGTCCGCCCGTGCCCAGGAACTGATGGCCCGTCATCGCATCGACCGTGCCCTGCTCGCGGCGGCGTCCGGCGGTGCCGGGGAGCCCTCGGGCCGGCGGCTGGCCGTGGACAGTCCCTATGAGGCGCCCAAGACCGTCCTGCTGGACGTGGTGGCCACGGCCAACGGCTGCCGTCTGGTCTGGCACCGGAGCCTCGGCCTGTGCACGGTGCTCGGGTTCCCCGGCGACCTGGACGCGGTGGAGCTGCTCTTCACCTCGCTGCTCGCCCAGGCGACGGCCGCGATGGTCCACGCCGGCCCGCGCCGGGACGCGCTCGGCCGGTCACGTACGAGGTCCTTCCGGCAGTCCTTCTCACCGCCTACTCCGAGCGCCGGGGACCGAGGCCGCAGTGCCGGCTCGAAGGCCGGGAGGCTCAGGCGTTGAGATAGGCCAGTACGGCGAGCACCCGCCGGTTGTCGTCCTCCGACGGCGGGAGGCCGAGCTTGGCGAAGAGGTTGTTGGTGTGCTTGCTGATGGCCTTCTCGGTGATGAACAGCTTGCTCGCGATGGCCGCGTTGGAGCGGCCTTCGGCCACCAGCCCGAGCACCTCGTGCTCGCGCGGGGTCAGCGCCTGGAGCGGCTCGGCCCGGGCGTGCCGGGCCAGGAGCTGTGACACCACGTCCGGATCCAGCGCGGTGCCCCCGTCCGCGACGCGGCGTACGGCGTCGACGAACTGTCCGACATCGGACACCCGATCCTTGAGCAGGTAGCCGACTCCACCACCGGCGCCGGCCAGCAGCTCGCGGGCGTACAACTGCTCGACGTGCTGCGAGAGGACCAGCACGGGCAGGCCGGGGATCTCGGTACGGGCCTGGGCCCCATCGTGCAGGTCGCGTTCGATGCGGCGGAGCTCGGCCGCCGAGCTGTCGAGGGCCTCTGTGCGGGTCTCGGTGAGGTGGTGCACCCGCAGCGCGAGTTCGGTCTCGCGCGTGGGCGACAACAGCGACCGGGTGAAGAGGGCATGGCCCCTGAGGATCATGGGCGCCATGGCGACCGCCAGTGGAAGTATCACCAGGGCCTGCGGGATCGTCAGCAGTCCCGTGAGCCAGTCATCGATCGGCCAGATCGCCCCATAGCCGTACCAGGTCAGCGTCCACAGCCACGGCGCGACGACGATCCCTTCGACGCCGTACACGATCAGGCAGCCGGGCAGCAGCCCCAGCAGCAGGCCGACCGGAACGTTGGCCAGGGTCCAGAGCAGGTCGCGCCAGGTCGCGGGGTCGGACGGCAGCCACCGGCAACGCTGCCAGCAGCCGATCACTCCCAGCGGCGCGAAGTCCGGCCGGGGCCGGTAGGGCGCCGCGATCTGTGCGCCATTGTGGTCGACCTCGCCGCCGGGATCGGTGGGGTTAGACCCACCTCGATCCGGGACCTGGCCCCCGTGTTCTCCCGCCCGCCCGGCAGCAGGCTCGACGTGGACATCCAGAGTGGAGCGGAAGGACGAGACGTTGAGCAGATCGAGCAGGTCCAGCAGATCCACTGGATCCAGTGGATCGGACGGGCAGCCGGCGACGGTTCGCGTCGCACGGTGGAGCGCCACACATCCGTGGCGCGCGATCGCCCAGGTGGGCGGCGTCGCGGCCCCCGGGGTCGAGAACGTGCTGATCACACCGAAGTCGGGGCCGCTGGACCGGCTCGCCGAGCGTACGCGGGCCAACCCGCTGTTCGCCCAGGACCGCGCGCCGGACGTACGGGCCTCGGCGGACCACCGGGTCCATCTGCTGAGCGTGGCCTCCCCGTACGCCAGCAACTCCACGCAGGCGAAGCGGGCCATGCGGGACCTCAGGACGGACCTTGTGCCCGCGACGGCCGGGGCCGTTCCGGGGACCGAATACGCGGTCGGCGGGGAGACGGCCGCCAACGCCGACTTCGCCGGGCTGATGGGCGACCGGCTGCCGCTGGTCATCGGCTCGGTCCTGCTGCTGACCTTCGTGATGATGGCGGTGACGTTCCGCTCGGTCGTCGTCGCGCTGACCGCTATCGCGGTCAACCTGCTGTCGGCCGGCGCCTCGTTCGGCCTGCTCGTGCTGGTGTTCCAGCACTCCTGGGCCGAGGGGCTGCTGGACTTCCGGTCGAGCGGGACCGTGGTGGCCTACATGCCGCTGTTCATCTTCGCCGTGCTGTTCGGGCTGTCGATGGACTATCACGTCTTCGTGGTGGGCCGGATCCGCGAGGCGGCGCTCCGGGGGATGCCTACGCGTGAGGCGGTGGCCGACGGGATCACCTGGTCGGCGGGGGTGGTGACGAGCGCGGCGGACGGCCGGGGTCCCGCGCCGGCCGCCGTACGGATCGGGCGTGAGCTCGGGGTCACATGGTCTCCACCCTGAAGGGATCGTGCTCGGCGAGGAGCTTGTCCAGCCGGGCCTTGTCGACCCGGTTGACGACGGCCGACTCCTCCTGCCGGTCCCGCACGCACTTGGCCAGGGTGAACGTCGAGGTGATGACGTACAGCATCCCGAGTGCCAGGAACGAGCGGATCCAGGCGTTCGCGGGCAGGTAGAGGATCCCCACCGCGAGAGCGCCGGCGGAGACGGCGAACGAGATGGCGGCCTGGAGGAAGAAGGCCGTGGTGGTCTGGGGCTGTTCCGGAGTGCTCATGTGCGCCATCGTCGGCGCCCCGGCGCCCCGGCACATGAGTACGCGTACTCAGCCCGCCACGGTGGGATGTCCTGTTCTCTCCTGAGCCCGAAAAGCGGATCCGGTCCGCGGCGGCCTGGCATGGTGTCCCGATCCGGGGGTACGGATCCGCGCGTCTGCACCCGACCGGGGGGCAAGGGGCCGTGTCGTCAGCGCCGGATACGTCGGATCTTCTGGTGACCCTCAAGCGGGCCGCCAGCGGGCTGAAGGACGCCGGGATCGGCTTCGCGCTGGCCGGGAGCTTCGCCGCCTACGCCCGGGGTGCCGGCGGGTCCTCGCACGACGTCGACTTCGTGCTCCGGGAGGAGGACGTCGACGACGCGGTCGCGGCGCTGACCGCGCGCGGCATGGAGCACCGGGCGAGCCCGGAGGACTGGCTGGAGAAGGTGTACGACCAGGATCGCCTCGTAGACCTGATCTTCCGGCCCTCCAACCGGCCGGTGGACGGCCCGCTCCTGAACCGGGCCGAGGACCTCAGCGTCGCGGCGATCACGATGCCCGTCCTCACGGCCACGGACATGGTGATCATGCGGTTGCAGGCATACACGGAGAAGACGTGCGACTTCAGCGAGTTCCTGCCCGTTCTGCGGGCGTTGCGCGAGCAGGTCGACTGGCGTCAGGTCGCTGACGAGACGGCGGACTCGCCGTATGCCTACGTCCTCATGGAGCTGCTCGGGCGGCTGGGCGTGATCGAGCCGCGGAGGGAGATCCCAATGAGCGAGGACGTGCCGGAGTACCTGGCCGCCCACATCCAGGACCGGCTGGCCGAACGGGCCGATGAGCTGGGCATCCGTGTCGAGATCCGCGGCCCGATCGTCTACCTGTGCGGCGAGGTCGCCAGCGAGGAGCAGCGGCGGATGATGGAGGAGATCGCGCGGGAGGCGGCGCCGGGACGACAGGTCCGCAACGAGGTGCACGTCGTGACGGTGCACGAACCCGAGGGAGAGGAGACCCTTTCATGATCCGCGTTGCGGCGGTCGGTGACCTGCATGTAGGGCCGGACGTACGGGGCCATTACCGGGAGGGGCTGACCGGGATCGCCGAGCGGGCGGACCTGCTGCTCGTGGCCGGCGACCTGACCCGGCACGGCACGATCGCCGAAGGCCGGATCGCCGCCGACGAGCTGCGGGACATCGGCGTGCCGGTGATCACTGTTCTGGGCAACCACGACTACCACTCCGACGTCGAACACGAGATCTCCGCGGTCCTGCGCGATGCCGGGGTCACCGTCCTGGAGGGGACCGGCACGGTGGTCGAGTGCGACGGCACCCGCGTGGGCGTGGCCGGGGGCAAGGGGTTCGGCGGGGGTTTCGCCGGCCGGTGCGCGAGCGATTTCGGCGAGCCGGAGATGAAGGCGTTCATCGGTTACACCAAGGCCTTCGCGGCCCGGCTGCACGCGGCGCTGAAGAGCCTCGACGCCGACGTGCGCATCAGCCTCACGCACTATTCGCCGGTGAAGGACACCTTGGTCGGTGAACCTCCGGAGATCTATCCGTTCCTCGGCAGCTACCTGCTGGCCGAGGCGATCGACCAGGCCGGGACGGACCTGGCGATCCACGGTCACGCGCACAAGGGCACCGAGAAGGGGGTCACGCCGGGCGGTGTACGGGTCCGCAACGTCGCCCTGCCGGTGATCCAGCAGGCGTACGCGCTCTACTGCCTGGCCGACGAGCCGGGGAGCCGGCCCGAGGCGGACGCGCCGGTTTCCACGGGCCCCCGGTGACGAGGCACACAGCCGGGGTTAAGCTCCTGACACCCCGTTGCGCTGCGGCATCAGCCGGTATTCCCCATGAGGTGGCGCCTGGGTACCATCGACCGAACCACATTCGGTCTGTCGAGTAAGGTGCTGCTTATGGACTTGAACGGAGTTTCCGCCGTCGTATCCGGTGGTGCGAGCGGTCTCGGTGAGGCGACCGTCCGCGATCTCGCCGCCCGCGGCGCCAAGGTCGTCATCGCCGACCTGAACCAGGACAAGGGCAAGGCCCTCGCCGACGAGGTCGGTGGCGTGTTCGTCAAGACCGACGTCTCCGACGAGACGCAGGTCGAGGCCGCCGTCCAGGCCGCCGTCGACACCGGCGCCCCCCTGCGGGTGGTCGTCAGCAGCGCCGGCATCGGCTGGGCGTCGCGGACCGTGGGCCGTGACGGAACGCCCCACGACCTCGCGACCTTCCAGAAGGTCATCCAGATCAACCTCATCGGCACTTTCAACCTCATGCGCATCGGCGCGGCCGCCATCGCGAAGACCGACCCGGCCGACGCCGACGGTCTGCGCGGCGTGGTCATCAACACCGCCTCGGTGGCGGCCCTCGAGGGCCAGACCGGCCAGGTCGCCTACTCGGCCTCCAAGGGCGGCATCGTCGGCATGACGCTGCCGGCGGCCCGCGACCTCGCCGCCGTCGGCGTCCGGGTCAACACCGTCTGCCCCGGCATCATCGACACCCCGATCTACGGCGAGGGCGAGGCCGCGGACCAGTTCAAGGCCAAGCTCGCGGCGCCGGTGCCCTTCCCCAAGCGGATGGGCAAGGCCTCCGAGTTCGCCCACCTGGTCCGGTCTCTGATCGAGAACGACTACATGAACGGCGAGACGGTCCGTTTCGACGGTGGCATCCGCTTCCAGCCCAAGTGAGGCGCTGAACATGTCCGACGAAGTTCTTGTCGAAGTCGACGGCGGCGTCGCCGTCATCACGATCAACCGGCCGAAGGCCAGGAACGCGGTCAACGGCGCCGTCGCCCAGGGCGTCGCTTCCGCGCTCGACGAACTGGACGAGCGCAAGGACGTATCGGTGATCGTCATCACCGGTGCGGGGGGCACGTTCTGCGCCGGCATGGATCTCAAGGGATTCCTCACCGGTGAGAACCCGATGGCCGGTGGCCGCGGCTTCGGCGGCATCACGGAGAAGCCCCCGGCCAAGCCGGTCATCGCGGCGGTCGAGGGCTACGCGCTCGCGGGTGGCTGTGAGATCGCCCTGTCCTGCGACATGATCGTCGCCTCTTCCGAGGCGAAGTTCGGCGTGCCCGAGGTCAAGCGCGGCCTGGTGGCCGGCGCGGGCGGGCTGCTCCGCCTGCCGCAGCGGATCCCCTACCACATCGCCATGGAGGTCGCCCTGACCGGCGATCACTACCCGGCGGCGCGGATGGCCGAGCTCGGCCTGGTCAACCGGGTCACCGAGCCGGGCGAGGCGCTCGCGGCGGCCAAGGAGCTGGCCCTCAAGGTCGCCGAGAACGCTCCGCTCGCGCTGGCCGCGACCAAGCGGGTCATCGTCGAATCGGCCGACTGGTCACGCGACGAGGCGTTCGCCAAGCAGGGCGACATCATCAACCCCGTGTTCGTGTCCAAGGACGCGGCCGAGGGGGCGACGGCCTTCGCCGAGAAGCGCAAGCCCGTCTGGAAGGGCGAGTAACCGCCCGAGCATCACCCCGAAGAGGCGCCCGAGGCACGACCCCGGGCGCCTCTTCGCTGCTCAGAAGCCTGATGGCGCCACGGCGAGGTGGCGGCCGGCTGTGTGGATCACATAGTGTCATGGGGGCGTGACGCCACGGGGATGTGATCGGCGACCGCGCCCGGGAACTTTCAGCCAGGCTTTGAAGCGCATCCGACGCTCGGCCGGCGCTGGTCCACGCGATGCAGGACAGGGGACCTCCATGCGAGCACACGTCACAGGACGCACACACGATTTTCCGCAGGACTCTCCGCAGGACTTCATGCGGGCGCACGGGACGGCGGGCGCCGGGCCGTGGACCTGGTGGACGCTGCGCCGGCAGGTGCTCGCCGCCGTCCTGGTCCTGGTCGTGGCGATCTGCTCGGGCACGGCCGGTGCGGTGGCCGGGGTCGGCCTCGCGCGCCACGGCACCGTGACCTTCGGTGCTCCCCTGGCCGGCACGGTGAAGAGCTCCTCCCGGGATTCGGTCACCGACATCGCCGCCGCCGCGCGGCCGAGCGTGGTGTCCATCAGGGCGATGGGCGAGACCGAGGAGGGGATCGGATCCGGCGTGATCCTGCGCCCGGACGGCGTGATCCTCACGAACGCCCACGTCATCGAGGGGGCCCGGCTGCTCAGCGTCAAGACCAGCACCGGCGCCGCCGCCTCGGCCCGGGTCCTCGCGACCTATCCCGCCGCGGACCTGGCCGTGATCAAGGTGGCGGGCCTCTCCGGGCTCGTGCCGGCCAAGCTGGGCGACAGCGGCCGTCTGGTGGTCGGTGAGGAGGTGCTCGCCGTGGGCAGCCCGCTCGGGTTCGACGGCTCGGTCACCTCCGGGATCGTGAGCGCGCTCGATCGCAGGGTCACGGAGGGTGGTGAGGACGGCACCGCCGAAGCGCCGAAGCGGACCACCACGATCCCGCACGCCATCCAGACCGATGCGGCGATCAACCCGGGCAACTCCGGTGGGGCGCTGGTCGACGGATCCGGCAGGGTCATCGGCATCAACACCGCCATGGCGACGGCCGACGACGGTACGGCCGGCATCGGTGTGGGTTTCGCGATCCCCATCAACGCGGCCAAGAAGATCGTGGGCGAGTACGTCGACGACTCCCCGGCGGCCGCGGCCCGTGCCTGAGTTCCAGCGCGGGGCCCCGCGCGAACAACCGCAAGATCACGGTGGTGAACGCCCGGCCGTGATCAGCCGGATCGCCATGAGGGCCGGCTCGAGGACTTTGGGCAGGTCCGGGTGCCGTACGTGACCGCGTAGACCCAGCCCATGGTGGTGCGCAGCCGGCCGAGCGGGTCCCGTGCGGGGCGGGGGCAGGAAACACGGGAGACATGATCCGTGCGGATGGAGATAATGGACGTATGTCCCGTCCGATTCAGCTGCGCGGCTCCGTGGTCATTCCGGCCACCGAGTTCGGCTGGCGGTTCTCGAGGTCTTCCGGGCCGGGTGGGCAGCACGTCAACACCAGCGCCACCGCGGCCGAGCTGTCGTTCGATCTCGCGGGCTCGCCCTCGATCCCGGAGCCGCTCAAGCAGCGCGCTCTGGCCCGGCTGTCCGGCCGGCTGGTCAACGGTGTGATCACCATCCGGGCCGAGGAGCACCGGTCTCAGCTCCGCAACCGTGAAGCGGCCATCACCAGGCTGGGGGCCCTGCTGGCCGAGGCCACCGCACCACCGCCCAAGACGCGGCGGCCGACCAAGCCGAGCCGGGGCATGCGCGAGCGGCGCCTCGAGACCAAACGGCGGCGGTCGGAGATCAAACGCTCTCGATCCCGCCGCGACGACTACTGACGGCCCTGGCTCCACTCCGCCGAACGGATCGTGCGCAGCGCCTCCTTGCGGGTGTCGCCGGTCAGGGAGTCGATATAGACCTTCCCCCGCAGGTGATAGACCTCGTGCTGGAGGCAACGGGCGAAATAACCGGTGCCCTCGACCCGGATCGGCTTGCCCTCCATGTCCACGCCGTCGACGATCGCGTGGCTGAAGCGGGGCGTCGGGAAGTGCAGTTCCGGGACCGAGAGGCAGCCCTCCTCGGCGACCAGGGTCTCGCCGTCCTCGGCGACGAGGACGGGGTTGACCATGTGCCCGACATGGCGGCGTCCCTCGTCGTCCTCGCAGTCGTAGACGAAGACGCGCTGTGAGACCCCGATCTGGTTCGCGGCCAGGCCGGCGCCCTCGGCGGCGTGCATCGAGACGAACATGTCGTCGATGAGGCGCTCCAGGTCGGCGTCGAACGACCGTACGGGGTCGCACTCCGTGCGCAGCACCGGGTCTCCGAGCACCCGGATCGGCCGTACGGTCCCACGTCCCTTTCGCCGTGTCCTCATGCGCCGAAGATAAGGGTTCGGGGCGGCGGATGCGCGACCAAGCCGGTGGAACCGCACACGGCGCTCTCCGGCCGAGTGGGTTCGGCCGGAGAGCGCCGTGGACGAGCGTGCCCTCCAGAGGTCGTTCTAGCTCGGGTCGGAGGGCTTCTGGGCGGGCGGCTGCTGCGGGAACGGTGCGGTCGTCCGCGGAGGCCTCGAGGCCGATGAGCCCGGGCCGCCCTGAGCGCCCGGGCCGCCCTGAGTACCCGGCGCCGGCTGCCCGCCCGGTGCGGTGGGTGCGGCCTGAGCGCCGTACGGAGCGGGTCCGGAGGTGGCGGGCCGCGGCCCGCCGGCCGGACCCTGCGGGGCCGAGGGCGCCTGGGGCCTGCCGCCGGGCCCGGTCGCCGAGGTGGAGGCCGGACCCGCGGACGGCCCGGCGACCCCGCCGGGCCTCGGGTGCGAGGGCGCGGGCTGCGATGCCGGCCTGGCGGCCGGGGCCGGGCCGTCGGCACCCGGTGCCGGAGCCTTGTACGGGGGTGCCCCCGGGGCGGACTGCCTGCCGTCCGGCGCGGGAGGCTGCGGCTGCTTGGCGCCGGCCGCGGGCGCCTGCTTGCCCACCGGCGCGGCGTGCTTGCGCTGCCCCTGCTTGGCGGCCTCGTCCACCATCTTCTCCAGTGGCCCGGCGGCGTCCTCGGCCTTGAGCAGCGAGTTGAGGGTGGTGCTGATCTCCGTCAGCCGCTGCAGAGCCTGGGAGTGATTCTTGGTGAGCTGGACCAGGCGCTGCGTCGCGCCCTCGTTGATGACGCTGGAGCGGCGCTCCGCGGCCGTGAGGGTCCGCTCGGCCTCGAGCCGCGCCGTCGTCACCGTGTGCTCGGCCTCCTGCTTGGCCTTGGACAGGACGTTGTCGGACTCCTTCTTGGCCGCGGTCAGGATCTGGCCGGCCTTCTCCTGGGCGCCGGACATGTCCTTGTCGGCGTGGGCACGGGCCTCCTCGACGATGCGCTTGGACGCCGCCTCGGCCTCCTTGCGGATCTGGGTGCCCTTGCCCTCGGCCTCGGCGAGCTTGTCCTTGGCCTCGTCTTCGGCCAGGTTGATGATCTGCCGGAGCCGATCGCTGAGGTCGTCTCCGGTGGGCCTGCGGGCTTCGCGCACCTCGGCCATCTCACGGCGGGTTCGCTCGACGTCGTCGAGCGCCCGGGCCAGCCGGGTCTCGAGGTCGCGGATCTGGTTCTGGCTGCGGGTGATGAACTCTTCGACCTGACGGCGGTTGTAACCGCGCATCACAATCTCGAATGACTCGTCACGGAGGAGGTTCGGGAGAATGTCTGCTTCGTTGCTCATGAGCCTAAGGGGGTTCGGAGGGACGTCGGTGCCGACTCTCGTCCGATCCACCCCATTCGCGCAACCGGAACACGCGGTCCCGCAGTGATTTCGTGACCTTGCATGAGTGGCGAGTTGCGCAATTCGAGGAAATGCCGAGGTGTGATGTGCTCACTCCGCACGTTGTCCTGAGCCCGGCCGCCCGTACCGGCTTCTCCTACGATCAAGCCCATGACGTACATGGGGTCTCTAGGTCCGGACACGCCCGTCGTGCACCCGGAGGCGTGGATCGCACCGGGTGCGGTCGTGGTCGGAAAGGTCACGCTCGCCCGCGCGGCGAGCGTCTGGTACGGATCGGTGCTCCGAGGCGACGACGAGCGGATCATGGTCGGACAGGAGTGCAACGTGCAGGATCTCTGCTGTCTGCACGCGGACCCGGGGCAACCGGCCGTTCTCGAGGACCGGGTCAGCCTGGGGCACAGGGCCATGGTGCACGGCGCCCACGTGGAGACCGGCGCGCTCATCGGGATCGGGGCCATCGTGCTGGGCGGGGCGCGGATCGGCGCCGGTTCATTGGTGGCCGCGGGCGCACTGGTCCCGCCCGGTAAGCGGATCCCGGCGGGGGTCCTCGTGGCCGGAGTCCCAGGAAAGATCATCCGTGAACTGACCGCCGAAGATCGGGCCAAATTCGCGCGAACACCGGATAACTATGTCGAAAAGGCGCGGCGGCACGGGTCCGCTCGGTGGCATTCCGCGCAGACCTGATCCGGGTTACAAGATCCGGTTCACCGCGACGGGGAGTGAGATCGGCATGGCGGCCAACTACGATGACGGCGTGGTGTGGGGACCTGGTCACGTCGGCGCGCCACCGCAGAACCCCCCGACGGATGCGGATCCGTTCACGGCCGCCGAGCGTGACGTGCATGCGATGGTGTCCGCCGGGTGGTGGCCGTCGGCGCCCCCGCAGCAGCGTGGGCACGCGATCGCGGGGCGCGTGCTCGTTCTGCCGGACGGCACGTGGTGGCTGTTCGGGGCCTGGGCCCGCTGGTATCGCCGGGACCCCTCGGACGGGCAGTGGTATCTGTGCCCGCCGCCGCGGTCCCTCTCCACCCGGAGGTCCGCCCGCCCCGCCGAGGCCGGCCGGATCCCGGCCCTGCCACCCCACGTGGTGCCGGCCGGACCGGACTTCGGCTTCGACGCCCCCACCCCCCGGCCCTTCGTCGGCCGCGACATCCCCGCGGATCTGACCGCCCGGATCCGGGCCACGGTCCAGTCGGCCGCCGCGCTGCCGGCCGCCGGATACCCGCACTCGTGGAAGGCGTTCTCCGCCGCGGTGCCGAGCACGGTGCCGGTCTCCTGGGGCGTCATGCTCTGGTGCGCCGCCGCGCCGGTGTTCGACTCCCGGCTGGACGAGCAGATGCTCGGCCTGTGGAGCCCCTACCGCGCCAAGCCGCTGCCCAGGATCGACGGCCCGCGCTGGCTGACGCCGCCGCCGCTGGAGGCCCTCGCCGGGCTCTACGCGGAGCGGCTGCGCTCGGACCGGGTCGACGCCGGGGTCGTGATCCTCCGGACCATGTGGGCCATCGCCAGTGCGCTGCGCGAGGATGCGCGGTTCCGCGCCCGCGCCGACGCCCTCCTGGCCATCCTCGGCCCGACCCTGACCAACCCGACCGTGGACTATGGCGCACTGCCGTACGGCGACCAGGCCCTCGTCCAGCAGTGGCTCACGCGGTGCCCGCCGCACCTCGCGCCGGCGATGCGGGTGGAGAGCTCACCCGGGGACCATTTCCGGCACGCCTACTATGACCTCGCCCAGGCCATAGCGCTGGCCGCCGGAGACTCCGCCGAGGCGGCCTACCTGGAGCCGCGCCTGGTCGCCGCCGCGCTCATCGCGGCCGACCTCGCGGTCGTACGGCAGGACGTCGTCGACGAGGTCGTGCCCTGGCTCGATCCGGAGATCCGCTACACCGTGCAGGCCGTCCTCGGCCAGAGCGGGCACCCGTTGCGCCGGCTGTGGCCCGAGGGCACCGCGCCTCCGGAGTTGCTGCGCGGTGTCGGAGGTGACGCCCACCGAACGCTCCTGGCGGCGGTGTACGACGTGGACCTCGCGTGGTGCAGGCTCGCCGGGGGGATCCCGGCCCGGCCGCGGGGCTTCCCCGTGCCGACCGCGATCCTGGGCCAGATCATCGGCGTGGACCGGGCCAAGGCCGCCCCCCCCGAGCCCGTGGCCCCCGCCCCGGCTATCGCCTCTCCCGTGCCGCACGGTCCGGCCGGCCCCGACCATCCCGCCGGGGCCGGGCATCCGGCCGGACCCCCCTACCCCGGGGGCCCATATCCGGGCGGACCCCTCGGCCCAGGCGGCCCGGATCACTCAGGACGGCCCGGATATCCGGGCGCCGGCCCTGATCAGGGCTTCCAGGAGCCTGGCGGGCCGGGAGGCCGGCCGAGCCAGCCGCGGACACCGGGCCCTGCCCCCTATCCGGCCTGGCCGGGCCAGGAGCAGATCCCCGCACCGCCCGACGCCCGTGGTCCCGGGCCGGCCCCCATCCGGCCGGGCCGCGCACGGCGACGAGACGATGAGCCGGCGGGCGGGGACGGCCCGCCCCAGGAGCCGATGGCGCCGGCCATGCCGGGACCCGCGGCCTCCGGTGAACAGCCCCCCGGCGCCCCCTACCCTCCGGGCGCGGACGAGCCGGCCCTGGCCACCAGGGTCGACCATCCGCTGCCCCGCAGGCCCGAGAGCGCCACGCCGGGCGGGGCAAGGCCCGCTCGCACCCGGGTGCTCGGCGCGGCCGAGGCCACGTCACCGGAGCCGGAGCCGGACCCGGCTCCGGACGCCCCTGAGGCCGGACCCCGTCCCGCGGGGACCCGGATCATGTCCGAGACCATGGTCGGCGGTTTCGACTTCCTGGAGGACACTCCGGGGCCGGCGCAGCCGGTGGATGAGATCGCTCCGCCTCCCGCGGCCGTCGGACGGCCGGTGACGGAGCGCTTCGGCGTCTCCCTGGTGTACGGGGACGAGGACGCGGGCGTCCTCCTCGACGAGATCGGTCCGGAGGCCTCGCCGGAGAACGGGCCGGGGGCGGAGCCGTCCGCCGCGGCCAGCGTGCTCCTGGTCGGAGCGCCGCACACGGGGCAGCGCCGGCTGGCCCGCCTCATCGCCCTCACTCTCGCCGGCGCCGGGGTCGGCGACGGCGCCATCCGCATCGCCGACGCCGGGGACGTGCGCGGCGCCACGGCGGACCGCCTGGCCGCCGTGCTCGGGCAGGGCGGCCCCGTCCTGCTGTTCGAAGGGCTGGACGCCGCCATCCTCGAGTCCGCGGATCCGGTCGCCATGGCCGAGGCCGTACGGGCGGCACGGTGCGACCGGCCCACGCCGACCACGTTGATCGGCACCTGCGCCCCGCGTGCGTACAAGAGGCTGGCTCAGGATCACCCGGCGCTGGTCGAGGCGCTCCGGGTGTTCGAGCTCCCCGACCTGACCCGGCCGGACCACCGCCTCACGCTCTTGCACCTGCTCGCCGGCGAACGCCGGGTGACGGTGGCCGGGGAGGCCATGGAGGGTGTCACGGAGGATCTCGGGCGGCTGCGCGGTCCCGGTGAGCTGGTGAACGCCCGCCTCGTGGAGACCTATCTGGAGCAGGCCTGTCAGAGGCACCTCGCCCGGGCGGGGGCGGCCCGCGACCGCCTGGTGCTGACCCCGGAGGACTTCGCCGGCGTGGCCGAGGCGCTCGAGCCGGCGCTGCGTCCGCCCGGGGACGTCGAGGGCCTCCTGCGGCGTCTCGACGAGATGGCCGGTCTCGAGGAGGTCAAGCGGACGGTCGAGGGGCTCGTCGCCGAGGCCCGGCCGGGACCGGACCGGGCCCATCACGGACTCCCGTCCGGCGACGCCGGCCGGCACCTGATCTTCCTTGGGCCGCCGGGTGTGGGCAAGGCCACGGTGGCCGGCCTGCTCGGCGGTGCCTATGCGGCTCTCGGGCTGCTCGGCTCCGGCCACATCGTGGCGTGCCGTCCGGTGCATCTGGCGGGCCGTGACGCCGTGGACACCGGCAACCGGGTCGCCTCCATGGTCGACCGGGCGATGGGGGGCGTGCTGCTGATCGAGCAGGCGCATCGGCTCGGGCGTTCACCGGAGGTCCTGGCGGAGCTGCTGCGTCGCATGGACGAGCGCCGCGGCAAGTTCATGGTCATCTGTACCGGCCGGGCCGAGGAGACGGACGGCTTCCTCGCCACCGCGCCCCGGTTCAGGGCCGAGTTCGGCGCGATCGTGGAATTCGAGCCTCCGTCCGACCGGGAGCTGGTCCGGCTCTTCCAGCGGCAGGCCGAACGGGACCTCTACATGCTGGACGAGGAACTGCGGGTGGACCTGCTGGCGCGCTTCGAGCGGATGCGCGGCAGCGAGGACTTCGCCTATGCGCGGACGGCACATGCGCTCCTCCGGGAGACGGTGGCGAGGCAGGGCGCCCGGCTGGCCGGCACGGAGGTCGACGCCGCGACGGTCGCGCGGCTGAGCGCTCGTGACCTGCCGGACTCGGCGCTGGAGCAGATGCTCGGAGAGCTCCACCAGGACCGCCTTCGGTGACTCTCCGTGAACATATGGCCCTCATGGTGGGGTAGACCATGCCGGAGGGTGGCCATCGAATGGTCCTCTTGGGTCATGTGCCTCGAGAGCGGTGGCGCGTAGCCTCATCAGTGGTGTGGGGGAACGAACGGAGGTGGACGCGGTGCGCCAGCAATACGTCGATCTGCGCGTCCACGACCGCGTTGCGCTGGACGAGATCGAGCTCTATTCGGAGATCCTGAGCGCGGTGGCCGAGGCCGAGGGGCCGCTGACCACGGCGGAGATCGACCTGGTGCTCGGTGTGCGTCCCGCGACCAGTCGTCGCGAGCTGACGCCCTGACAGGGGTTCACTCCGGGGGGCGGCACTGAGCCGCTCCCCGTGGTGCCGTCAGGGCCGGTCCCCGTGCCGCCAGGGCCGGTCTTCGCGCCGTCAGGCCGGAACCGCGTCGTAGCCGGCCTCGTCGATGGCCCCGCGCAGGGCGGCGTCGTCCAGGCCGTCGCCACGGACCGTGACCCGCTTGGTCTCGATGTCCACCACGACGTCACGTACCCCGGCCACCTTGCCGACCTCACCGCTGATGGCGCGGACGCAGTGGTCGCAGCTGATCTCGGGCACGCTATAGGTGATCTCACTCACCGTGTCGGCCTTCCTCTTCGGTCGATTCCCGTGCTCCTCCGAGCATATACCCCGGGAGGGTACCGGTGGGCGTCCCCGGCCGAGGGCGTGAAGCAGGTCACGGCCCGTCCGGGCCTGTGGCGATGGACATGGCGGCCGGGCCCCGGCGGCCGGCGGATCAGCGCCGGAAGAGGCGGTGCCGTGGTGTGCGGGCCACGACTGAGGGCAGGCATGGGAAGAAGAGGCCGTCGACGCCCGTTGAGACGGGGGCAGGTTCCTTTTTCCGGCCTAAAGCGCCTACGATCCTCTGCGGACCATTCCCGTATCTCAGGAGTACGACGTGCGCCTGCGTCTCACACCACGTGAGGACAGCTTTTACGGCATGTTCGCGGACTCCGCGAACAACTTGGTGACGGCCGCGAGGCTCCTCGTGGAACTCATCAGCGAAGACGCAGACCGGGAGGCCATTGCGGAGAAGATGCGCGCCTGCGAGCACGCGGGCGACGAGTTCACTCACGCGATCATGCGCCGGCTGAACGAAACCTTCATCACGCCCTTCGACCGCGAGGACATCTACAAGCTGGCCTCGCTCCTCGACGACGTCATGGACGAGATGGAGGAGGCGGCCGATCTCGTCGTTCTCTACAAGATCGATGAATTTCCCAAGGACATCGTCCACCAGGTCGAGGTCCTGGAGCGGGCGGCGGAGCTCACCGCCGAGGCCATGCCCCGGCTGCGGTCGATGAAGGAGCTCAACACATACTGGATCGAGATCAACCGGTTGGAGAACCAGGGCGATCAGGTCTACCGCAAGCTGCTGGCCCACCTGTTCAGCGGTCAGTACGACGCGCTCACCGTCATGAAGCTCAAAGAGGTCATCGACCGGCTCGAAGAGGCGGCCGACGTCTTCGAGCACGTGGCCAACACCGTTGAGACCATCGCGGTCAAGGAATCATGAGCACTGTACGAGAACGGACTCCGCCGTTGAGCAAGGAGGCGGCACCCGTCGAGCGGCCTTCGCCCGGGCGAAGGCTGCTGGTCTTGGGCATACCGATCGTCCTCGTGGCCGTGATCGCGATCCTGCTCCTCAGCCGGCAGGTCGGTTCGGAGATCGCCGTTCTCCTCGTCGTCGTCGCCATCGCACTGGTCTTCGACTACACCAACGGCTTCCATGACGCGGCGAACGCCATCGCGACATCGGTGTCCACCCGGGCTCTCACACCGAGGGCCGCGCTGATCCTGGCGGCGGTGATGAACCTCCTCGGGGCCTTTCTCGGCACCGAGGTGGCCAAGACCGTCAGCGAGGTCATCACCCCGCCCACCGGGCTGCACGGCCTGGCGGTCGTGGGCGCGGGCGTGCTGGGCGCGATCACCTGGAACCTCATCACCTGGTATTTCGGCCTGCCGTCCTCGTCCTCGCACGCTCTCATCGGCGGCGCGGTCGGGGCCGGCCTCGCGTCGGCCTCGACGGTGAACTGGGAAAAGGTCATCGACAAGGTCGCCATTCCCATGGTGCTCTCACCCGTGGTCGGCTTCATCGCCGCCTACTTCGTGATGGTCGCGATCCTGTGGATCTTCCGCCGGGCGCACCCCGGCAAGATGAGCCGCCGTTTCCGCATCGCGCAGTCCCTGTCGGCGGCCTCGATGGCGCTGGGACACGGCCTGCAGGACGCCCAGAAGACGATGGGGATCATCGTCCTCGCGCTCGTCACCACAGGTCACCACGGTCCTGGCGGCGGCGTGCCGCTGTGGGTCGTCCTGCTCTGTGCGGGCGCTCTGTCCGCGGGGACCTACGCGGGCGGATGGCGCATCATGAGGACTCTGGGCCGCAAGGTCATCGAGCTCGATCCGCCGAAGGGCTTCGCCGCCGAGCTCACGGCATCCGTGGTGCTCTACTCGACCGCCTTCATCTGGCACGCCCCCATCTCGACGACCCACACGATCACGTCGGCCATCATGGGCGTCGGCGCGACCAAGCGGCTGTCGGCCGTCCGCTGGGGCATCGCCGGCAACATCATCATCGCCTGGGTGCTCACGATCCCGATGGCCGGGCTCGTGGCCGCGCTGGCCTACATGGTGATTCACTTCTTCGGCGCCTGACCGCCGAGCCGACAAAGACGCCCTCGTGACGAATCGGTCGTCTCGAGGGCGTTTCGTCTGCCGCCGTCCGGCCGTACCGACCGGGGGAGCGGAGCCCGCGGCTCAGCCGAAGCGGCCGGTGATGTAGTCCTCCGTGGCCTTCTCCGCCGGGTTGGTGAAGATCTTGCTCGTATCGTCGATCTCGATCAGCCGGCCGGGCCGGCCGACGCCGGAGATGTTGAAGAAGGCGGTCCGGTCGCTCACCCGGGCGGCCTGCTGCATGTTGTGCGTGACGATGATGATCGTGTAACGCTCTTTGAGCTGCGCGATCAGGTCCTCGATGGCGAGCGTCGAGATCGGGTCGAGCGCGGAGCACGGCTCGTCCATCAGCAGCACCTGCGGCTCGACCGCGATCGCCCGGGCGATGCAGAGCCGTTGCTGCTGACCGCCGGACAACCCGGCACCGGGCTTGGCCAGCCGGTCCTTGACCTCGTTCCAGAGGTTGGCGCCGCGCAGCGACCTCTCCACGATCTCGTCGAGCCGGGCCTTGCCCCGGACACCGTTGAGCTTGAGGCCCGCGGCCACGTTCTCGTAGATCGACATGGTCGGGAACGGGTTGGGCCGCTGGAACACCATGCCGACCACGCGACGTACCGCGACCGGGTCCACGTCGGCGCCGTACAGGTCCTCGTCGTCGAGCATGACCTTGCCCTCGACGCGGGCGCCCGGGATCACCTCGTGCATCCGGTTGAGGGTCCGCAGGAACGTGGACTTTCCGCACCCGGACGGGCCGATGAAGGCGGTGACCGAACGCGGCTCGACGGCCATCGCGATGTCCTCGATGGCGTGGGTCTGGCCGTAGTAAGCATGGAGTCCGGAGACTTCGATCCGCTTGGCCATGGGGCTGGATACTCCTTCGGGGGGCTGTTCGCTCAGCGGGGTCTGTGCTGACGGCTGGACGGCATGAGGGGCTTGACGGCTGTCGCTCGGGGTTCTAACGGGCGACGGGCTTGCGCAGCCAGGCGATCAGCCGGGCGGCCAGGTTGAGCACCACGATGATGAGGATCAGGGTCAGCGCGCCGGTCCAGGCCCGGGCGATGGCGGTGTCGTTCGGCTGGGCGGCCTGTCCCCAGATGAAGACCGGCAACGCCATCTGCGGGCCCTGGAGCGGGTTCGTGTTGATCATGTCGGTGGTGAAGACGAGCAGAAGCAGCGGGGCGGTCTCACCCATCACCCGGGCCACCGCCAGCATCACGCCGGTGATGATGCCGGTCAGGGCGGTCGGCAGCACCACGAAGCAGGCGGTGCGCCACCGCGGGACCCCCAGGGCGTACGACGCCTCGCGGAGGTCATTGGGGACCAGCTTGAGCATCTCCTCCGCCGCCCGTACGACCGTGGGCAGCATGAGGATCGACAGTGCGAGCGACCCGGCGAGGCCGGAGAAGGAGAAGCCGAGCAGCAGCAGCCAGAAGGCGAGGACGAACAGGCCGGCGACGATGGACGGGATGCCGGTCATGACGTCGACGAAGAAGCTGACCACCTTGGCCAGCCGGCTGTTGCCGCCGTACTCGACGAGGTAGACGGCGGTGAGGATGCCGATCGGCACCGCGATCAAGCTGGTCAGCAGGACCTGCTCGACGGTGCCGATGATGGCGTGGTAAGCGCCGCCGCCGGCGTCCCGTGGCCCGATGGCGTTCTGGGAGTGGGTGAAGAACTCCAGGTCGAACCGGCCGAGCCCCTTGGAGAGCACCATCCACAGCACCGAGAGCAGCGGGATGACCGCCAGGGCGAACGCGAGGTAGACGAGGGCCTGGACGCTCCGGTCCTTCAGCTTGCGGCCGAAGGACACCGACGTCAGAGAGATCGGCGTGGAGCCTGACATCACACGAACTCCTTGCGGCGGGCCACGATGGCCCGGGCGGCCATGTTGACGATCAGAGTGATGAGGAACAGCACCAGTCCGGAGGCGATCAGCGCGCCACGGCCGTTGGCTCCGGCCTCCGCGAAGGTGTTGGCGATGTTGGCCGCGAAGGTGTTGCCGCCCTCCTTGAGGACGTGCAGCGTGATCCCCGACGCGGTGGACAGGACCATCGCGACGGCGATCGTCTCACCGAGTGCGCGGCCGAGGCCGAGCATCGCGGCGCTCACCATGCCCGACCGGCCGAACGGCAGGACGGACAGGCGGATCATCTCCCAGCGGGTGGCGCCGAGCGCCAGCGCGGCCTCGATGTTGGCTCGCGGCACCTGGAGGAAGACCTCGCGGGAGATGGAGGAGATGATCGGCAGGATCATGATGGCCAGCACCACCGAGGCGGTGAAGATCGACCGGCCGCCGGCACCGTCGCCGCCGAACAGCGGAATCCAGCTCACGTTGGTGTTGAGGAACTGCGCGACCCCGCCCATCTTGGTGACGAAGAAGTGCAGTCCCCAGAGGCCGTACACGATGCTCGGCACGGCGGCGAGCAGGTCGATCACGAAGCCGAGTGCGCCGGCGAGCTGGCGGGGTGCGTAGAAAGCGATGAACAACGCGATGCCGATGGCCACCGGCGTCGCGATCACCAGCGCCATGAAGGACGAGATGACGGTCCCGAACGCCAGCTGTGCGATGCCGAACCGCGGTGGCGTGGAGTCGGGGCTCCACTCCTGAGAGGTCAGGAAGTTGGCCTTGTTGGCGGTGAGCACGGGCATGGCCTTCCAGACCAGGAACACCGCGATCGCCGCCATGATGACGAGCACAAAGATCCCTGAGCCGCGCGTGGCGGCGAGGAACACCCGGTCACCCGTGCGTCCGGTGCTCGCCCGGCGGCGAGTGCCGCGTCCGGATGAGGCGGCTATGGTCCGACTTTCGATGTCGGTCTGGCTGGTCACGCTTTTACCTCCGAACCCAGGTTTGCCCCGCCACCGTGGAACCGGTGGCGGGGCGGGGATCATGCCTGGTCAGGACAGGGCCTGCACAGAACTGCGAACCTTGGTCGCGACGCTCGTCGGGAGCGGCGCGTAGCCCAGCTGGGTCAGCGCCTTCTGGCCGGCGTCGCTCGAGGTGTAGCCGAGGAAGGACTTGACGAACTTGGCCTGGTCGGCCGGGAGACCCTTCTCGCAGGCGATCTCGTAAGTGACCAGGACGATCGGGTAGGCACCCGGGGTCTTGGTCGCGTAGTCGATCTTCAGCGCCAGGTCGTTGCCGGTGCCGACGATCTGGGCGCCCTCGACGGCCTTGGAGGCGCTCTCCGGGGAGAGGGCCACGAACTCACCGGAGCCGTTGGAGACCTTGGCGGTCTTGAGGCTGGCGTTGGTGGCGTAGGACATCTCGACGTAGCTGATGGCGCCGTCGGACTGCTTCACGACCGTGGTGACACCGTCGGACTTCGGCGCGCCCTGGCCGCCCGGCGCGGTCCACTTCTTGGCCGGCTCCCAGCTCCACACGTCCGGGGCGGTGGTCTTGAGGAACTTGGTGAAGTTGTCGGTGGTGCCCGACTCGTCCGCCCGGTGGATCGTCTTGATGGCCGTGCCCGGGAGCTTCACGCCAGGGTTGTCCTTGGCGACCTCAGGAGCGTCCCACTTGGTGATCTTGCCCGCGAAGATGCCGGCGATGGTCTTCGGCGAGAGCTGCAGGTTGTCCACGCCGTTGACGTTGTAGACGACCGCGACCGGGCCGACGACCATCGGCAGGTTGAGGGCGGTGCTGCCCTGGCAGCGCTGCTTGGCCGGGCCGACCTCCTCCGGCTTGAGGGCGGAGTCGGAGCCGGCGAAGGCCACCTGGTTCTGGGTGAACGCCTGGATGCCGGCGCCCGATCCGCTGGGGTTGTAGTTCACGCCGGCGCCGGCGCAGGCCTGGCTGTAGGCCTTGGTCCACTCGCTCATGGCGTTCTTCTGCGCGCTCGAGCCGGCGGCGTTGACCGTCCCCTTCGCGCAGTCGATGCTGCCGGCGGCGGGAGCCGTGGCGCCTGACGAGCCTGCGTTGTTGTCGGATCCGCATGCCGAAAGTGCGAGCGCGCCCGCAACGACTACGCCGCCGAGGGCGGCCAGCCGAGTGCCGTTCTTCACGGGGGGTTCTCCTCCTGGTTGTGGGCGGTGAACCCCCTGATAGAGCGGGGTGGGGCCACCGTCCAGGCCGACGCTAAGGAGGAGAGGTGACGAGCCGGGCTGCTCTAGATGAACGGAACGTGAACGAGATCAGTCACGGCTACGAAGAATGTCTCGATTTGGTATTGCCAGGAGGTGAACTGGTCACGCGGCCGTACATCACGTCGACGGCCCACCGGGTGAAGCCCAGGGACTCGTAAAGCCGGACGGCCGAGGCGTTGTCCTCGTCGACGTACAACATGACCTGCGAGAGGCCCCGCCCGCGAAGGTGGTGCAGGCCGACGAGGGTCAGCAGACGGCCGAGCCCGGCGCCCTGCGCGGCCGGGTCGACACCGACCACGTAGACCTCACCGGTCGCGTCGTCATGGACCTTGGTCCAGTGGAAGGCGGCCAGCGCATCGCCTCGTTCGGCCAGGAAGAAGCCCGCCGGGTCGAACCACGGCTCCTGCTCCCGGCGGAAGAGGTCGTCGGCCGTCCACGCGCCCTGCTCCGGGTGACGGGCGAAGGCCTTGCGGTTGAGCTCGACCCAGGCCGGCTCGTCCGAGCCGACCTCGAAGGTCCGGATCCGTACGCCTTCGGGAGCCGTCACCTCGGGCAGGGGGTCGGCCAGGGGCCGCCGCAGCCGCAGCAACGCCCGCACGCGCTCGAGCCCCAGGGAGGCGGCCAGCGCGGCGGCGGCGGGCAGTTCGCCGTGCGCCCACAACCGGAGCGGGCCGCCCGCCTCCGCCAGCGCCGCCTCCGCCAGCCTGCGGCCGTGTCCCTGACCGCGGTGGGCCGGATGGACGACGAGCTCGCCGCTCGGCTCGGGTCCGGGACCCACGTGCGCGTATCCGGCCAGAGCCCCTTCGGCGCCATAGAGCAGCAGGCTGCGCGACTCACCGTCCCCGCCGTGACGCAGGTGGAGCATCGACTGGTCCGACAACGGCCGCACGCCGTCCTGCCCGGTCGCCTCCCCGACGAGTTCGCTCGCGGCCGTGACCTCGGCGGGCGACAGCTCTGTCCGTACGACCACAATGTCTGGCTCCATCACGCTAGTGAGCGTATTGGAAGGCCGATGCGCGGGCGCGGCCCGGTCGTTACCATGCCGGCATGGGCCTTGGGATCGCGGAGTTGTTGGTCATCCTCGTCGTGCTCGTCATGCTCGCCCTCGTGGTCGGCGTCGTCGTGCTGATCGTGGTGCTCACCAGCCGGGGGAGGTCCAGGCCGCAAGGCGGCGCGGGACCGCAACAGCCCGGATGGGATCCCTACGCCTCCCAGCCGTACGGTCCCGGCGGGCCGGGCGTTCAACCGGGCGTTCAACCGAGCGGACAGCCGGGCGGTCAGCCGCCGGGCTCCTACGGTCAGGTGCCGCAGCAGTCGTACGGTCAGCCGCCGCAGCCCTACGGTGGGCAGCAGCCGCCGCAGCCGTACGGTCAGGTGCCGGGCGAGCCTGCGTACGGTCAGCAGGGTCAGGTACCGGCCCGGGAGTCCTACGGCGAGGCGCCGGGGCAGCGGTCCGAGGAGGAGCCCCCGGAGGCGTCGCCGCGCCCCGAGCACGGGCCGGAACACGGGCCGGAGCACCGCCAGGACAGCTGAGTTGCCCGGGGTTCCCGCGGGTTCACCGCAGGACGGCATCGCCGGCCTACGCGCGGCTGGGGACGGCCTCTTCGGCATCGCCGGGCCGGTGATCGGGCACGAACCGGTAACCGACGTTGCGCACGGTCCCGATCAATGACTCGTACTCCGCGCCGAGCTTGGCACGGAGCCGCCGTACGTGCACGTCCACGGTGCGGGTGCCACCGAAGTAGTCATAGCCCCACACCTCCTGCAGCAGCTGAGCCCGGGTGAACACCCGCCCGGGATGCTGGGCGAGGTATTTCAGCAGCTCGAACTCCTTGAAGGTGAGGTCCAGCACCCGGCCGCGCAGCCGCGTCGTGTAGGTCGCCTCATCGATCGTCAGATCGCCGTTGCGGATCTCGCCGGGCACATCGTCGGCCTCGCTCGCCGACGCCCTGCCGACGGCGAGCCGTAGGCGGGCCTCCACCTCGGCCGGGCCGGCGTTTTGGAGAAGCACGTCGTCAAGGCCCCACTCGGGACTGAGCGCGGCCAGGCCGCCCTCGGTGACGATCCCGAGCAACGGGCAGTCCAGGCCGGTCGTCCGCAGCAGCCGGCACAGTCCCTTGGCCTGTACGAGATCTCGCCTCGCGTCGACGAGGATCACATCTGCCGGGGGCGCGTCGATGAGCGCTGCCCCCTCCGCGGGAGCGACCCGTACGGAGTGCAGCAGCAGCCCCAGTGCGGGGAGCACCTCGTCCGAGGGCTCCAGCGCATTGGTGAGCAAGATCAAATTACTCACGAGCCCGCCCCTCCTCACCCCGAAAAGACGTCAAGGACCCGGGGGCCTCATTGCCCGGATCCCTGCCACAGAGCATATCCGAGTCGTTCCATGTGGCAATGGGGCTCTACACCCGGACGGCTTCCCAAGCGGTAGCGGCGTAGTGGCATCCTGTGCCCATGGCCAAGGGGACGATCAGATATTGGGCGGCCGCACGTCAGGCCGCCGGTGTCGATGAGGAGCCGTACGACGCGGCGACGCTCGCCGAGGCGCTGCGCGCGGCACGCGGGGGACGTGGACCGGAGTTCGACCGCGTCCTCGGCCGGAGCTCCTTCCTGCTCGACGGAGACCCGGTCGGGGCCCGGGTCCACGAGGGCGTGGTCCTGCCGGAGGGCGGCACGATCGAGGTTCTTCCGCCCTTCGCCGGAGGCTGAGGCGATCTGGCGGAGCGGGTCCCCCAGGCGTGGCGCCGAGGGTCGTCCGTGCGGATGACATGCTTGCCCGAAGTGGGTACACGGAGTCAATACACGGCGTGACTCCATCCGGCGACGTCGTCGCTAGGGTGGGCGCGCTGAGGGTCTTCGCGCGGACCGAGCGCGGCGAGCTGACTGAAGGGCGTTACATGCGGAAGGTACTGGTCGTCATCCTGCTGCTGTTGGTCGGTGGCGTCATCGCCGCCGACCGGCTCGGCGTCGGCCGGGCGGAGGACGAGATCGCCAAGCAGGTCGCCGCGCAGTACCGGCTCGAGCGCAGGCCGGACGTCACGATCCACGGTGTCCCGTTCCTCACTCAGGCCATAGGCGGGAAGTACCGGCAGATCGACGTGATGCTCGGCGAGTGGAAGCAGAAGGACGTCACCGTGCGGGACGCCACGCTCCGGCTGTCGGCGGTGCGCGCCCCGCTGACCGATGTGATCAACGGCAACAGCACCCAGGTCACCGTCCAGACGGCTACCGCGTCGGCGGTCGTGCCGTTCTCGGTGGTGCAGAAGTACGCCCCGAAGGGCGTGCAGGAGATCTCCGCCAAGGGATCCGACATCCAGGCGAAGGTCAACGGTTCGTTCCTGGGGATGAGTGTCACGGGCGATCTGGTGGCCTCGCTGAAGGCGACCACCGAGGGCATCGCCGTCACCCCGCAGACCATCTCCAGCGGGGGCGCGCAGGTCCCGCTCGCCGCCATGCAGCAGCGCTACACCTTCATCGTCCCGGTGCGCAACCTCCTGCCCATGGGAGCCCGGGTCAGCGGCCTCGAGGTGACTCCGGCCGGCCTGCGGATCGCCGCCACGGCCGACAACGTCAAGCTGAACAACCTCTCCAAGCTCTGATCCTTTCCAAGCTCTGATCCTTCCCAAGGCCCGGCCCGGAGACTCCTCACCATCATGTCCCCGCCCTGAGCCCGTGCGCCCACGCTCCGCGATGGGGTGGCGCCGGGCACGGAGGGGCCGGAGGTACTGTGGGCGCGATGACAGGTGCGATCGTCGCGGTGGTGGTCATCGCGCTCGGCATGGTGTTCGGCCTGGTTCGGCGGCGCCGTGACGGCGTCGTGCGCCGGGTTTCGTCGGGAGGTGCTGTGCGGCTGGATCCGGCCGACCTCGGAGCGGCTCTGGGCGAGCGGGCGACGCTGGTGCAGTTCTCCTCGGCCTTCTGCGCCCCGTGCCGTGCGACCCGGCGGACCCTCGAGGAGATCGCCGCGATGGTCGACGGGGTCGCCCACATCGAGATCGACGCCGAGTCGAGGCTCGATCTGGTGCGGAGCCTCGGCATCGTGCGCACGCCCACCTCGCTGATCCTCGGACCGGACGGCCAGGTCGTGCGGCGAGCGTCCGGGCAGCCCCGCAAGTCGGACGTGATCGCCGCCCTCGGTGAGGCGATCGGCTCCTGAACACGCTCATGGCCGAGCCCACCATGCCGGTGACCTGCGAGGAGAGACTTGTCACTGTCTCGAACGGCGAGACAGAAGTGACACTGGGCGAAATCGGACCTAGCATCATGTCCGTGCGACACCCGACCGAGCAGCTGCTCACGAAGCGTCGCGCGGTCGATTTCTGCCGCGTGGCCACTTCGCTCTGTCGCACTGCCTGAGGCATCGAGCCCGCTCGAGCTGCCGACGGGAACCGCGTTCCCATGATCCGGCCCTCTCAGCTCGTATCCAGCCTGCTCCCTCAGAGCGATCCCTCCAGGAGCGATCCCATGCAGGTCGACCCACGTGGACAACGATTCGGTGCGACGGTCACGAGTGCGGTGCTCATCGCCGTGCTGGTGTCCGGGAGCTGGGCGATCCTGGCCGTTCAGACCGCGGTCTTCGCGATCGGCACGGTCTTCGGCCTGCGCTACTCCCCGTACGGGCTCGTCTACCGATGGCTCGTGCGGCCCCGGCTCGGCCCGCCCGGTCAGCTTGAGGCCGAAGCGCCGCCGAGGTTCTCCCAGGGGGTCGGGCTCGGATTCGCCCTGGTCGGAATGGTCGGCTTCACCTGGGGTATCGAGTGGCTCGGGATCGCCGCGACCGCGCTGGCGCTGGGGGCGGCGTTCCTGAACGCGGCGTTCGGGTTCTGCCTCGGTTGTGAGATGCATCTGCTGATTCACCGCGTATTTCCAAAGAAACGCTCCAACAGGGAGGTTCCCGCATGAGCCGCTCCGACGTTCTCGTCGACGCCGACTGGGCCGAGGCCCATCTCAACGACCCAGGTCTGGTCCTCGTCGAGGTGGACGAAGACGTAAGCGCCTACGACAAGGGTCACATCCGTGGCGCCGTGAAGATGGACTGGCAGACGGAGCTGCAGGACCCGGTCCGCCGCGACTTCGTCGACCAGACCGGCTTCGAGCAGCTGCTCTCCGGCAAGGGCATCGCCAACGACGACCTGGTGATCCTCTACGGCGGCAACAACAACTGGTTCGCGGCCTACGCCTACTGGTACTTCAAGCTCTACGGCCACGAGAACGTCAAGCTTCTCGACGGTGGCCGTAAGAAGTGGGAGCTCGAGTCCCGCGAGCTCGTGACCGACGTGCCGTCGCGGCCCGCGACCGACTACAAGGCCCAGCCCCAGGACCACAGCATCCGGGCGTTCCGGGACGAGGTCGTCGACGCGATCGGCACCAAGAACCTCGTCGACGTCCGCTCGCCCGACGAGTTCAGCGGGAAGCTGCTCGCCCCCGCGCACCTGCCGCAGGAGCAGGCGCAGCGGGGCGGTCACATCCCGACCGCGCGGAGCATCCCGTGGTCCAAGGCGGCCAACGACGACGGCACCTTCAAGTCCGAGGAGGAGCTCCGGGCGATCTACACGGACGCCGGCGTCGACCTGAACAAGGCGACCATCGCCTACTGCCGGATCGGCGAGCGCTCCTCGCACTCGTGGTTCGCCCTGCGTGAGCTGCTCGGGCTGTCCGATGTGAAGAACTACGACGGTTCCTGGTGCGAGTACGGATCGCTGGTCGGCGTTCCGATCGAGCTCGGCGCCGCCAAGTAACACCCGCTGCAACGGCGGAGCAACAGCCGCCGCACGGCGGAGAAGGAGGAACAATGACTCAGGGTTGCGGAGCGCCCGCGCAGACCGCGCACCTTCCGGCGACGGTGGACCTGTCGAAGGAAGCGGTCATCCAGGGCACGGTGGTACGCGGCGGCACTCCGGTGGCCGGCGCCTACGCACGGCTGCTGGACTCGACCGGTGAGTTCACCGGTGAGGTGGTCACCAGCGATGAGGGGATCTTCCGGTTCTTCGCCGCTCCCGGCGACTGGAGGGTCCGTGTCCTCGCACCCGGCGGGGTCAGCATCGACTCCACGGTGACGGCCGTGATCGGTGAGGTCGCCGCCGTAGAGGTCCCGATCTGACCCGTCATAGAGACGACAGCACGACAGCACGGACCCTGCGGCCCCGTCCGGGTGGCAGGGTCCGTATCTTTTCGCTCGTGATCCTGCAGGCGCTCGCGCGAACAATCGCAAGATCGCGGAAGTGAAGCGGACGGGGTGGCCGAGGGAGGGTCGCTAGGATCTGGCGCGATGCCTCGATTGTCGCCGCTGTCGCTCCCGTGGGAGACGCTCAAGCTGGCCGCCCGGTTCGCGGTGCCGCTCGCCCTCTGGTACACGCTCGGCGAGCTGCTGCGCTTTCTGCTGATGTACGGCGGCTACAAGCTCGGTCTCACCGACATCGGCGAGCCGATCGCGCCGATCCTGACCCTCAGCCTGCTGGTCATGGTCACTCTCGGCGTCTCCGTCGCGATGATGCACAGTGTCCGTGAAGGGCTCGACGCGGTCCAGGAGCGGGAGGCCGACGGCGACCTGGCGCCGTGGGCCGTCGGCAACGACGAGAGCATGCTCGACGCGCTGGGCCGGGCCCTGCTGCCCTTCATGATCTTTTACCTCGCGTGGGGGTGGGTCACCGAGGACGCGCGGGCCTTCGCCTCGGTGGCGGCGAGCAGAGGCCTCGTCGAGGGCGGGTTCGAGGGGCAGATCCGGGGACTCGGGCTCCTCATCACGCTGAGCCGCCACCTCTACATCGCCGTCGCCCTCACCGTCCTCTTCTTCCTCCTCAAGTTCCTGTGCGAACGGCTGCTGCTGCCGAGGGCGCCGCGGACCGGCGGACTGCTCACCGCCTTCTGCGAGGTCAACTGGGCGCTGTTCGGCCTGTTCACGATCGATCAGATGCGCAACAAGGCCGGCGCCTGGATCACCGGCCGGGAGGCCTGGGGCTGGCTGCGCCGGATCGCCGGCCACGGCATCGACCTGTGGCCGGAGTTCAAGTTCGCGGTGCTGGGCTCCCTGGTCTGGCTGGTGATCGCCGGCGTGATCCTGGGCGTCGACGCCCAGGACGAGGAGGCCGCCCTCGGGCGGGGGCGTGCCGCCCGGCGCCTGGTCCGGGTCAGCGGCATCGACCGGCAGCGCACCCCCCTCGAGGTGATGACGCGCGAGCTGCGCGAGAAGTGGCTGCCGACCTGGTTCGGCATGCGGCTGGTCCGGCGTTCGGGGTTCTTGCCCTTCGCCGTCTTCTGCGCGATGTTCGTGGGTCTCGACGTCGCCAAGGAGCTCACCTTCCGCGAGGTCCATGTCCTCCTGGGCCCGCACCCCATCGGCTGGTGGGTGCCGCGGCTCCACGTCGTCGAGCTCCTGGTCGGGATGGTCTTCCAGGCCCTCCGGATCTGCCTGCTCGCCGCCGCCTTCAACCTCGTCGTGGCACGGGTCAATGCGCGAAGCGCAGCACTGGCAGAGGACCCCGTGCCGGCGCGGAGCTGAGAGCCGGCAGGACTTCGAGGACGACCGACCCGAGCCGGTCCGGGGGGACCTTCGCGCGGACCGGGAGCCGCACGGCGGCGCCCACTCGTACGGTGGTGAGCGGCTCCGGGGTCGCGGACCACACATGTCCGGCCCGGTCGCGCACCCGGAAGGTCAGCCCGGGCCGGGTCAGGGCCTCCACTCCCTTGCCGGTCTGTGGCCGCGCCTCGACCAGCAGGGTCAGCTGAACCGCGCCCGGAGCCGGTCCGGAGGACGGCGTGGCCGGCGAGGCGTCGCGGTCCGTGACCCGGCCGAGCATCCTCCATTCCACCTGCCCGAGCGTGCTCACCTGCCCGCGCGTCACGATGTCGACGCGCTCGGGCCGCTCCAGTGCCCGCGCCTGACTCGCGTCGTCGTACCAGCGCAGCCCGACCGTCACCACGAGCAGCACGGCCAGCGTGGTCAGCTCGGTGATCCGGCGACCACGAGCACTCGGCCGGCGCGGTGGCGCGGCCACCTCCGTGAACGGTCCTTCATGCCGCTGTGCCGCGCCGTACTGCGGGCCCGGGTGCCCGGGCCCGTGCCACGACGGCCCGGGCGGCGGATGCTCCCATGGGCCCTCGGGGGGAGCCGGCTGTGGTGGCGGGACATAGGGCCGCGGCCCCGGCCGGGTCCCGTGGTGATCAGGCGGGAGGTAATGGCTCACGACCCGCTCCTCCGGATCTGGTGGCCCTCCGGCGCGGTCCGCGCCAGCCGGGCCGCCTCGGCCTTGTCGATGCCGAGGTCCACCGCGGTCTCCGCGGACAGCTGCTTGAGCAACCGGAACTCGCCGATCACCAGCCGCGCGCCGGCCAGCCTGCTCGGCGGGATCTCGAAGGTCAGCACCGCGTCTTCCCAGATCAACGGCTCGTACGACGAGGCCACCACATCACTGAGCCCGATCCGGTCCGCGGAGCCGTAGCGGTAACCGCCGGGCGTCTCCAGACGGAGACTCTGCAGCCGGAACGGCTCCGTGTTGCTTTTGACCCGCAGGTGGACGATGACGAAGACACCGTCGGTGCCGATGTCCGGCCGGGCCAGGAGGGAGCTCGAGGTCTTCAGCGACCTGGCCACGTCGACACGCTCGACCTTGAGGCTGAAGACCGGGTTGACGACCTCTTCGGCCGTGGCTCCCGTGGTCCTGATGGGATCGGTGACATGGCTGCGCAGCTCGGGCAGGACCGTGTGGAACCACATGGACAGGCCCAGCAGGCCCACGCCGGTGACCGCGGCCGCGATGCGGGTCGGGATGCTCATGGGTGGGCCACCGCCAGCGTCACCGTGGCAGTGATCGGTGACTGCTTGCTCACGCTCCACCGCTTCTGCAGCTCGGTGAAGCCCGGTCCGTACTCCCACCTGCGCAGTGCCACCGTGATCTGCTCGGGTGCGGTGCCGGGTTTGAGCTCCCAGACGGCCTCGGCCTCGACGGGGAGCCCGGGCTGCACCATGCCCGTCTCGGCCCCGCCCGCGTAACCGATGATGTCGGTCGGCTCCAGATAGGTGCCCGGCCTCGGCTCACCGGCGAACCCGTCCTCCAGATCGCCCGTGAGCGACACGGTCTCCTTGTCGTTGTTCACGACGGTGAGCCGTACGACCAGTGCGCTCACCCGGCCGGAGCCGAGCTTCTCGTTCACCTGTCCGATGCGGGCGCTCTTGACCGTGACGGTGAACCGGCCCTGGTTCACGGCGACGCCGGGCTT
>DASYNF010000044.1:0-2975 GCA_036008685.1 Actinomadura sp.
GTGTCGCACGAGTGCTGTTCGACCTGCCCTCGCTTCCGCTCCAGGAGACCTACCGCAAGCTCGACGAGTTCGCCGCCGTCGTGGAATCGGTCAATGCCTAGAGGCGTTCGCCCACGACCGGCCCGGCGCTAGAGATAGCGCGGCCACAGGTACGGCGTGCTCGCAGCACGCTCATCAGCGTGACGATCAGGCCGTAGCGGGTGAACTCCCAGAAGCCGGTCCGGACGCCGTTGCGCTCGGCGATGCCCAGTACGACGACGTTGGCGGACGCGCCGATGGCGGTGGCGTCGGCGCCGAGGGCCAGGGCCCACCAGAGCACCTTGCCGTCGGGTCCGGCCTGGTGGACGAGGTCGGCCACTCGACCTCGTCCAGTGCCTGTACGGTGCGGCGGCTCGCTCACACCTCAGGGGCCACGACATGTCAACAGTCTTATAGCGTCAAAGGGGCGTGCGGGACGACTCCCGATCGACCACCTCGCCGCCTCGGCCGACCTCGTCGCCGCGGGGATCTGGAGGTTCGACCGCGGGGACATCCGCGCCTGAGTTCGTACGGCCGGGAGGCGCGCCTCGCCCGAGGTGCGCCTCTTCTGCGTCGCGCCGCGCGTGTCTTCCCCAAGAAGTTACCCAAGCGAATGAGCCTTTGCCGCAGGTTGTGCACCCAATGGTGTCGGCTCCTAGAAAAGGCGACATAGCGTGAAGAGCACTGCCCATTAGGGAGCGTGCAAATGCCTGTTGAATCGGCTATGAGAACTGCGGCGGGCGACGCGTTCGCCCACGCGATTCAGCCGCCGGGATGGTGGGCTCGGGACGTATCACGGGGGCCCGGGCCGGCGAAGCCGGAGGTGAGCGCATGACCGAGCACGAGCGGTCCTCCAGAGCGGTCTGCGTCACCTGCGCCGACGAGGCCCTGCCGATGACGGTCGTCCGGCTCCTGGGCCGGGACCAGGCCGTGGCCGAGAGCGACGGCGGCCAGGAGCGGATCAGCGTCACCCTGGTCGACGCGGCGGTGGGCGACACCGTCCTCGTCCACGCGCAGGAGGCGCTGGCCGTGGTCGACGGTGACGAACACGACAGTGCCGAACACGCCGATGTCCCCGGGCCCGCCACCGGATGACGGCGCGTCCCGCCGGCACGCCGGGCGGGACGCGACAGGGCGGCCGCGGCAGCGGCGGATCGCACACGGGGAGATCGCACAGGGGGAGGCAGCATGACGGCGCCGGCGGCGTCAACCGAGAAGGAGCCTCAGGAACAGGAGGAGCCGCTCATCCACATTCTGTGGATCAACGCCGGACTGAGCTGCGACGGGGACTCGGTGGCTCTGACCGCGGCGACGCAGCCGAGCATCGAGGACATCGTTCTCGGGGTCCTCCCCGGCTTACCCAAGATCGCGGTGCACTGGCCCCTGGTGGCCTACGAGTCCGGGCCGATGCAGGGCGCCGATCCCTTCATCGAGTGGTTCTTCAAGGCCGACCGGGGCGAGCTCGATCCCTTCGTCCTCGTCGTCGAGGGGTCGATCCCGAACGAGGCCATCAAGAAGGAGGGCTACTGGTGCGGCTTCGGCAACAACCCCGACACGGGCCAGCCCATGACGACCAGCGAGTGGCTGGACCGGCTGGCCCCCAAGGCCACCGCGATCGTGGCCGCCGGGACCTGCGCGACCTACGGCGGCGTCCACGCCATGGCCGGCAATCCGACCGGCGCCATGGGCGTGGCCGACTACCTGGGCTGGAGCTGGAGTTCCAAGGCCGGGCTGCCGATCGTCAACGTGCCCGGCTGCCCGATCCAGCCGGACAACCTCTCCGAGACGATCCTCTACCTGCTCTACCAGCTCTCCGGCCAGGCCCCGATGATCCCGCTGGACGACGCACTGCGCCCGACGTGGTTGTTCGGCCAGACCGTGCACGAGGGCTGTGACCGGGCGGGCTACTACGAGCAGGGCCAGTTCGCCAAGGACTACGACTCGCCGACGTGCCTGGTCAAGATCGGCTGCTGGGGGCCCGTGGTCAAGTGCAACGTGCCCAAGCGCGGCTGGATGAACGGCCTCGGCGGCTGCCCCAATGTGGGGGGCATCTGCATCGCCTGCACCATGCCCGGCTTCCCCGACAAGTTCATGCCCTTCATGGACGAGCCTCCCGGGGCCCACGTCTCCTCGAGCGTGACCACGGCCTACGGCGCGGTGATCCGGACGCTGCGGAGCATCACCATGAGGACGGTGGACAAGGAGCCGAAGTGGCGCCGCAAGGGCCGTCGGCTTCTCACCGGCTACAAGCCACCGTGGAACTGACGGATGACGGCCTCGCCTGAGCAGGAACGCCACCTCGTCGAGATGGCGTGGGACCCGATCACCCGCATCGTCGGGAGCCTGGGGATCTACGCCAAGATCGACTTCGCGGCGCGTGAGGTCGTCGAGTGCTACAGCACCTCGTCGATCTTCCGCGGTTACAGCGTGTTCATGAAGGGCAAGGACCCGCGGGACGCGCACTTCATCACCAGCCGGATCTGCGGCATCTGCGGTGACAACCATGCCGTCTGCTCGGTCTACGCCCAGAACATGGCCTACGACGTGCGGCCGCCGCACCTCGGCGAGTGGATCATCAATATGGGCGAATCGGCCGAGTACATGTTCGACCACACCCTTTACCAGGAGAACCTGGTGGGGGTCGACTACTGCGAGAAGATGGTCCGCGAGACCAACCCCGGTGTCCTGGAGCAGGCGGAGCGGACCGAGGCGCCGCACGCGGCCGAGCACGGCTACAGGACCATCGCCGACATCATGCGGTCGCTGAACCCGCTCGAGGGCGGGTTCTACCGCGAGGCGCTCGCCATGAGCCGGCTCACCCGGGAGATGTTCTGCCTGATGGAGGGGCGGCACGTCCACCCCTCCACGCTCTACCCGGGCGGCGTCGGCACGGTCGCGACCGTGCAGCTGTTCACCGACTACCTCACCCGCCTCATGCGCTACGTCGAGTTCATGAA
>DASYNF010000045.1:0-7179 GCA_036008685.1 Actinomadura sp.
CGTATCGCCGGCTGCGCGACAGTGGCGACTGCTGGGGTGCCACCCCTGGACACGGCGACTACAACAAGTACTACGCGGGACCATGCCGTTCCGGCGATGAGGATCTGTCCGCCATCATGCGGGCCGGCACCTACCGGCAGGCGGTCGTCATCGACTACAACCGCCCGAGGGTCGTCGACGGCCACGGCTCGGCCATCTTCTTCCACATCGGCGGCAGGACTCCGACGGCCGGGTGCATCTCGATCTCAAAGCCGAAGCTGCGCGCCGTCATGCGCACGCTCGCCGAGGGCGATCGGATCATCATGGGGCCCAGAGCGGCACTCTTCAGGCCGTAGCGCCCGCGGCGGAAGAGCGCATCCACCTCGTCGCGTGTGGGCGGCGGGTCGGCCAGTAGCGCCTGCATCAGCAATCCGCAGAAGGTCGCCGCGAGCGCCTTGCCCGTGATCGGGTCGGTGCGGGAGGCGAACAGCTCCACCAGGGTGTCGTCCCATGCGGTGCCGGCCCGTCGCAAGGATGGCCGGTGCAGCGCGGCGACGGCGCGGTGGGTCACGCCTTCCACACCCCGCTCGGCCACCACCGCGATGGCGGCGTCGGCGATTCTCGCCCGCCGCCCCGGATCGGTCGGACCACGTCCGCGTCTGCCGATGTCCCCGTCCGTCGACACGATCCAGAGTCTTCCTCACCGCTCAACCGGGTCGCAACGAGCAGATCGCTCATTGACATTGGTCACCTCACTTGTGTACAAACGTACGCAATTGGCGTGCCCGTAAACGCGGAAGGAACGCACCATCAAGGACCTCTACATCGATGGGATGTGGACGGCTTCCTCGTCCAGTGCGACATCGCCGACCCTGAACCCCTTCGACGCGAGCGTGCTCGAAACGGTGGCCGAGGCGTCCGCTGAGGACGTGGGCCGCGCGGTGGCCGCCGCTCGTACGGCCTTCGACACGGGCCCCTGGCCACGCACCTCCGCCGTCGAGCGCGGGCGGACGCTCTCGCGGATCGCGGATCTGCTGCAGCGGGACCGGGAGCCGATCGCCCGTGCCGAGAGCCTCGACACCGGGAAGACCCTCAAGGAGGGCCGCATCGACGTCGACGACGTGACCGCGGTCTTCCGCTACTACGCCGGCCTCGCCGGCACCCATGCCGGGCGGATGGTCGATGCCGGCGCCCCAAACGTGATCAGCCGTATCGTCCACGAACCGGTCGGTGTCTGCGCGCTGATCGCGCCGTGGAACTATCCGCTGCTGCAGATCTCCTGGAAGCTCGCCCCCGCGCTCGCGGCCGGCAACACGGTCGTGATCAAGCCCAGTGAACTCACCCCGCTGACCACGGTCGCGCTGGTCGCGCTGATCGAGCAGGCGGAGGTACCGGCGGGCGTGGTGAACCTCCTGCTCGGCCGGGGCGACACCGTGGGGCGGGCCATGGTGTCCCACCCGGGCGTCGATCTCATCTCCTTCACCGGCGGGCTGTCGACCGGTGAGGAGGTCATGGCCGCCGCCGCCAAGGGCGTCCGCCGTGTCGCGCTTGAACTGGGAGGGAAGAACCCCAACGTCGTATTCGCCGACGCCGACTTCGACACCGCCCTCGATTACGCGCTCACCGCCGCGTTCCTGCACTCCGGCCAGGTCTGCTCGGCCGGCTCCCGGTTGATCGTCCAGGAGGAGATCCACGACCGGTTCGTCAGCCGGCTGGCCGCTCGCGCCGACCGGATCCGGCTCGGCAGCGGTTTGGATCCTGACGCCGAATGCGGGCCATTGGTGTCCGCCGCGCACCGCGCCAAGGTGGAGCGCCACATCGAGCGCGCCGTCGCCGAGGGCGCGAGGCTGCTCGCCGGCGGCGTGCGTCCGGCAGAACCGGCGCTGGCCGGCGGTTTCTTCCTGCGTCCCACCGTGCTGGCCGACTGCACCCGCGATATGGCGATCGTACGGGAGGAGGTGTTCGGACCGGTGGTGACCGTGGAACGGTTCGGCACCGAGGAGGAGGCGCTCCGCATCGCCAACGACACCGACTACGGCCTGGCCGGTGCGGTCTGGACGTCCGATGCCGGCCGAGCGGAGCGCGTGGCGGCGGCGCTGCGTCACGGAACGGTGTGGATCAATGATTTCCACCCCTATCTCCCGCAGGCCGAATGGGGTGGTTTCGGCAAGTCCGGAATCGGCCGTGAGCTGGGTCCATCGGGACTCGAGGAATACCAAGAGAAAAAGCACATCTATCACAACATCGCCCCCGAGCCGATGCGCTGGTTCCCTGGCTGAGGGAATACGACCGAGCAAAGGAGCCTGCCATAGCAGTCCATGGCGAATCACTCACCGAAGGCGCCCAACGACCGAACAGCGACAGTGCCGAGTTGGCCCGGTTCGGTTATCGACAGCAATTGGAACGCTCGCTCGGATCGTTCTCCAGCTTCGCATCCGGTTTCAGCTACATCTCGATTATGACCGGCGTGTTTCAGCTTTTCTTCTTCGGCTTCGGATCCGGCGGCCCCGCGTTCATCTGGACCTGGCCGGTGGTGTTCCTGGGCCAGTTCGCGGTGGCGTTGTGCTTTGCCGAGTTCGCGGGCCAGTTCCCGCTCGCCGGATCGGTCTATCAGTGGTCGAAGTACATCGCGCGGCCCGTGACGTCGTGGTTCGCCGGCTGGATCATGATCATCGGTGCGGTCGTGACCGCGGCCGCGGTGGCCGTGGCCTACCAGGTGATCCTGCCTCAGGTGTGGTCGGGCTTCCAGATCATCGGTGGTGCCGCGGACATCGGGACCACGGCGACGCCTGACGGTGCCAAGAACGCCATCGTCCTGGCACTGGGACTGGTGGTGTTCACCACGATCGTGAACATCGTGGGCGTCAAGGTGATGGCGAAGATCAACAACTTCGGGGTGGCGATCGAGCTCGCCGGCATCGTCCTCCTGATCATCGCACTGGCCGCGCACATCCGTCGCGGGCCACAGGTGGTGCTCGAGACGCACGGCACCGGGTCCGGCCATTCCTTCGGCTATCTCGGTGCGTTCATGGTCGCATCGCTGATGAGCGCCTACGTTCTCTACGGCTTCGACACCGCAGGCTCGCTCGCGGAGGAGACCGTCGACCCTCGTCGCCACGCCCCCCGTGCCATCATCCGCGCGGTGATCGCGGCCTTCGTCGGGGGTGGGCTGGTGATGCTCCTCGGCATGATGGCGGTCGGCGATATCCACGCCGAACAGCTGAGCGTTTCCGGGATGCCCTATCTGCTGAAATCCACCCTGGGCCCAGTGCTCGGCAACACGTTCCTGGTGTGCTCGGCGATCGCCATCACCGTCTGCTGCCTAGCCGTCCAGACGACTTCGATCCGGATGATTTTCGCCATGGCCCGTGACGGCCGGCTGCCCTTCCGGCACGTCATCGCCAAGGTCTCGCCCCGGTCGAAGACCCCGGTCGCGCCGGCCCTGATCACGGGTGTCCTCACGATCGTGGTGCTGGTCATCAACATCGGCAACCAGAGAGCATTCTTCATCCTCACCTCTACGGCCATCATCTTGTTCTACATTCCCTATCTGCTGGTCACCGGGCCGATGCTGCTGCGTCGGCTGCGCGGGCGATGGCCCAGCGCGGACCACGGTCCCTATTTCCGCATGGGCCGCTTCGGCGTCGTCGTGAACGCGTTCGCGGTCCTCTACGGCCTCGCGATGACCGTCAACCTGCTCTGGCCGCGCCCGCAGGTCTACGGCAGCGACCACTGGTACTACACATGGGGCGCGCTGCTGACCACCGTCCTCATCCTCGTCGCCGGTGGCGGGCTGTTGCTGCTGCGGCGCCACACCTGGGCCGGCGCCCAGGCCCGCACCGATGCCCCCGTCCCCGTCGCGACCGCAGAGGAATCCCGGTGACCACGGCACAGTACGACTTCATCATCGTCGGCGGAGGCTCCGCCGGCAGCGCGCTGGCCAACCGGCTGTCGGCGGACGCCTCGCAGAAGGTCCTGGTGCTCGAGGCCGGTCGGCCCGACTACCGGTGGGACGTCTTCATCCATATGCCGGCCGCGCTGACCTACCCCATCGGCAGCAAGTTCTACGACTGGGGTTACCGCTCCGAACCGGAACCGCACATGCACCAGAGGCGGATCCATCACGCGCGGGGCAAGGTTCTGGGCGGATCCAGCAGCATCAACGGCATGATCTTCCAGCACGGCAACCCGATGGACTACGAGCGCTGGGCCGCCGACGCCGGCATGGGGAGCTGGGACTTCGCGCACTGCCTGCCCTACTTCAAGCGCATGGAGAACTGCCTGGCCGGCGACGACGAATTCCACGGCCACGCGGGCCCGTTGGTGCTGGAGCGCGGGCCGGCCACGAATCCGCTGTTCGAAGCGTTCTTCGCCGCCGCGGAACAGGCCGGCTACCCGCGTACCGACGACGTCAACGGCTACCGCCAAGAAGGCTTCGCGCCCTTCGACCGCAACGTCCACCGGGGCCGGCGGCTCTCCGCCGCGCGCGCCTATCTGCATCCGGTGATGCGCAGGCCGAACCTCACCGTGCGGACGCGGGCGTTCGCCACGCAGATCCTCTTCGACGGCACGCGCGCTGTGGGCGTGAAGTACCGGCGAGGCCGCGGCCGCGCGCAGGAGGCGTACGGCAAGGAGATCATCCTTTGTGGCGGCGCCATCAACACCCCGCAGTTGCTGCAGCTGTCCGGTGTCGGCAACGCAGGCGAGCTGCGGGCGCTGGACATCGACGTGGTTGCGGACCTGCCCGGAGTCGGTGAGAACCTCCAGGACCACCTCGAGGTCTACGTCCAGTACGGATGCAAGAAGCCGGTCTCGATGCAGCCGGCGCTGGCGAAGTGGAAGCGGCCCTTCATCGGCGCGCAGTGGCTGTTCCTGCGTTCCGGCCCCGCCGCGACCAACCACTTCGAGGGCGGCGGCTTCGTCCGCGGCAACTCCGATGTGGACTACCCGAACCTGATGTTCCATTTCCTGCCGATCGCGATCCGCTACGACGGCTCCGCGCCGGACGGCGACCACGGCTACCAGGTCCACGTCGGCCCGATGTACTCGGACACCCGTGGCAGCGTGAAGATTCGCTCCAGGGATCCGGAGGAGCACCCGGCGCTGCGTTTCAACTACCTGTCGACGGAGCGCGACCGCCGTGAATGGGTGGAGGCGATCCAGGTCGCCCGCGCCATCCTCAACCAGCCGGCGATGGAGGAGTTCAACAACGGCGAGATCTCACCCGGACCCGATGTACGGACCGACGAGGAGATCCTCGACTGGGTCGCCCGCGACGGCGAGACTGCTTTGCACCCGTCCTGCACCGCCAGGATGGGCACAGACCCGATGTCCGTCGTCGATCCGGCCAGCATGCGCGTGCACGGTCTGCAGGGACTGCGGATCACCGACGCCTCGGTCATGCCGTACATCACCAACGGCAACATCTACGCGCCGGTCATGATGGTGGCGGAGAAGGCCGCGGACCTGATCCTGGGCAACACCCCGCTTCCGCCGGAGAACGCGACCTTCTACCAGCACCGTCGGCAGACGCAGCCGGACACCCGCCCGGTTCCCGAGGTCTGAGGCCTGTACCGCTCCATTACTCGTCGCGGAGATCCTCACCTGCGTTCGATGGGATGGCCGGTGGTCGGATGGCCGGACAGGCCCGGGACCGGAGGCCTTCACCTCCGGCGGTCGTACGACGCGGCGGGCGTCTCCGTGACTACCTGATCTACAACGTAAAGGCGCCGGCTCATGTCGCCCGCGGCGTCGCCTCACCGCTCGGCCGGCTACCTCCCGACGGACTCCGGCAAGGGGGCGGGTTCGACCGTCCGCTTCGGGTGGCGGGCGTCCCGGTGTGCGCTCTCGGTCAGTTTCATCCCGTTGGTCTCCGGTGCCCACGTCAGTGCGGTGATGCCCCCGATCAGCGAGACCATGCCCATGAAGATCATCGACCAGCTCAGGCCGAGGTGGCTCAGGGAGATCGGCAGGAGGAAGGTTCCGATGGCCGCGCCGATCCGGCTGGCGGCTGAGGCCAGGCCCACCCCGGAGGTGCGGATCGAGGTGGGGAAGACCTCTTCGGGGTAGATGCCGGGCAGGATGCTCATGACTCCGTAGGAGAACAGGTAAGCGAAGAAGCAGACCGTGCCGAGCCAGATCGGCAGCAGGTGGCCGAGGCTGACCAGAAACAGAGCGAGTGCACAGCCGAACATCGGCCAGATCAGGATCTTTCGTCGGCCGACCCGGTCCACCAGGTACCAGCCGGTGGCCGCGCCGAGCAGGGCGATCACGGTGCCGAGCACGGCCCCGGCCAGTGCGTTGTCGCCCAGGCCGATCGCCTTGAGCACGGTGGGCTGGAAGAAGGTCAGCGCGAAGTAGGGGAGCACGATGCAGATCCAGAACGTGCAGACGAACACGGTGCGCCGGATGTAGTCGGCGGAGAACAGCAACCGGTAGCGGGTCTGCTCCGGCTCCTCGGCGCCGAAGTCCTCGGCGTCCACCGTGGATTCCAGGTCCTGCTCGATGATGGCGACGGCCTCGTTCCACCGGCCCTTGGAGATCAGCCAGCGCGGCGACTCGGGCAGGCCGTGGCGTACCAGTAGGCAGAGCACCGCGGGCACCGCGCTCGCGGCCAGAGTGACGTGCCAGGCATTCGGCCAGTGGGTGTTGATCAGGAAACCGATCAGGTAGGCGACCACATAGCCGACATTCCACAAGATCTCGAGGAGGCCCAGGTAGTGACCGCGCTTCGCGCTGGGCACGAACTCGCTGAGCAGTGGGGAGCCGATGGAATAGTCCGCGCCGATGGCCAGGCCCATCACCAGGCCGAGGACGGCGACCTGCCAGGGCGCGGTGACGAAGAACATCAGCACCGCAGAGCCGAGGAAGGTCCACAGGTCGATGGTGAACATCGGCCGCCGGCCCAGCCGGTCGGTGAGGTAACCGAGGAACAGGCCACCGAAGAAGGTGCCGACCAGCGTGGAGGAGGAGATCAAATAGCTCCACGTCGCGGTGACGCCGATGTCGCGCGACATCGCGCTTCCGGAGAGGGCGGCGGCCACCGAAGCGAAGACGAAGCCGTCGATGAACATCCCGCCGCCGGTGGCGAGCGTGAGACGCCGCAGGAAACGTCTCGCCCGGGGGCTGCGACCGTCCACTGTGGGCGGACTACCGACTGCTGTGGTCATCGAGTGCCTTCCGTTGCTCCGTCGAGCGGTT
>DASYNF010000046.1:0-1960 GCA_036008685.1 Actinomadura sp.
GATGGCGATCTCTTCGAGGGTCCGGCGGATCTCCGCGCTGAGCGTGCGGATCGCCTCCCGGTCGTCCGGGTTCAGGCGCGACAGCTGATCGAGCCGATCGTCGATCGACGGCGCTTCCGCCATGATCCGTCGGAAGGCGTCCGTCGTCACGCAAAAGCCGGCCGGCACGCGGATGCCGTCGATCCGCGATAGCCCGCCCAGGTGCGCGCCCTTGCCGCCAACGACCGCGACCTGCATCTCGTCAACCTCTTGAAGACCCAACACGGACTGCTCGATCATCGCGATACCTCCGAGGCAGCCGTGCTCCGTTGCCCTGCACCGGCCGGTCGAATCACCGGCGTCTCGCGCAGTGTCGAACCTCTTGTTCGGCACGTCCTCATCTCTCGTTGCCTTCCCCCCGACCAGTCGGGCGGCGCGCACACGCGCACCTCCGCGCCCAGCGCCCGCAACCGCACCGCCGGTCCCACCAGCGGTTCGTCACCGCGTCCCCCGTCCGTCGACAACAACACACGCACGTCGTGGCCCCATGTCTTCGTCCGTTCTTGGTCCGACCGCCGATTCTGCGGCCCGACCCGGGTCTTGCCGCAAGCCCCCCGGTGCGCTATACGTTAAAAGTGGCAAGGAGTGAGATCTCCTTGCCTTTGCCTTTGTCGTCCGCTGGGAACTGACGACCTTCTTGCGAAGCGGCGGTGCGCCACGTACGGCGGTACACGTCGTTGGCCGGGAGGATGTCCCATCGGCCTACGGATGCAGCCGCGGAACGAGAAGTTCTTTCCCTTTGCCGGCAAGGCCCGAACGCCGTCGAGCGCGCCGCCATTCTCCCGGAGGTCGTCGCGCCACGCGAGCGCTGGGCGAAGCTCGCCAAATGGACGACCGCCGAGCTTCACGGCCGCCGTAGCCCAAATTGGCCGGCACCCAAGCGAACGGCCCCACGCCGCCCCGCCCGGGTCGCCCAGATCGTGGCCCGGCTGTCCCGCCGCACCGACCAGATCCTCCGACCCATCGATCAGGCGGACCCCACCCACGATGTCCATCTGCTACAGCTCCATCGGACGGTCACGCTCCCACCGCCGGTAGTCCTCACGGCGGCGACGGCGAGGCCGCTCATTGACCAGGCCATGCCGGACCAGGATCCGATGCACTGTGATCCGCGACGGAATCGGCCCAGGGCAACCCGTCCGCTGCGGGATCGAACCCCGAACCCGCGGAGTCAAGATCCGCTGCTTCGGCGAGATGCCGATATCTGCCGTTGACTCCCGAAGGGCGTACCGCACGGCCACCCGTGCTCACTGGCGCCCGGCCGTCCCGACCGGCACCGTGCTGCCCACTCCACAGGCTTGCCCCGATAGAGGCCATCTTGAGCGTGGTTCGGGTGGTGTCCAGGGCCGCCGAAGGCGATCGCGTAGCGACGGTTCTGTGTGGGGCTAGGGGCCCCCGCGCAGGTTCGCCGTGGACGGCGCCCGAACCACGTTCGATACTTCGGCCGGCTCGGGCAATACCTCTTCGTCACTTCGGCCGGCTCGGGCAATACCTCTTCGTCCCGAAGTGACCGCTGCGGAGTCCACTCCAGCAAGATTGCGCAGGTCATCCCTGGCGAGTCGGGCTACCGTGTCGCCCATGCCTGACACCTGGCTGTCCGATACCCGCTCCTCGTACAACACCGACGCCTCCGGATACACCGAGAAGATACGTGGGCTGCTCGGTGCGAGCCCTTACCTCCGCGCGAGCCTGGCGTTGTTCGCCGAGTTGGTGCACGGTGCCGGAGGCGGGCCAGTCGTCGATGTCGGCTGCGGGCCGGGGTACGTCACCGGCCATCTCCACGACGCCGGAGTGGACGCGTTCGGCATCGACCTCTCGCCCGAGATGATCGCCATCGCGCGGCGCGACTACCCCGACCTACGCTTCGAGGTTGGGACAATGACCGATCTCGACCTGGCGGACGACTCGGTCGCTGGCGTAC
>DASYNF010000047.1:0-7535 GCA_036008685.1 Actinomadura sp.
CGGAGAGAAGAGGTGCCTGGCTGCGCCGCCGGCGGCCGAGACCATCTTGACCGAGTTCGTGGCGTCGGGGTAGCTGCCGTTGCCACCGGTGTCCTTGGTGATGGTGGTCGCTGAGTCTGTCGTCCAGCCGTCGCCGACGCCGTTGTTGAAGGTGCTGTTGGCCAGCTTGTTGGTGTCGCCGGTGACGAGACCCTGGCTGACGTTGACGGAACGGACCTGGCCGGCCGTCACCTTGGTCTTCACGTACGCGGCCAGCTCGTCCAGCTCGGCCGTGCCGAACTGGTAGTCATCGGGGGTCCTGCTCGGGGTGACTGCGATGTCGTGGAAGGTGAACACCACCCAGGTCTTGGTGGCGATGGCCTCGTCGACCTTCGCCTTCAGCGCGGCCACCGTGGTGGTGACCTCCTGGACAGGGACGTTCCTGATCAGGTAGTCGCCGAGCGGCCAGGCGTTGTTGCCCAGGTCCGCGAAGCCACGCATCGACGAGTAGTACTTGGCGACCTTGGCGACGACCGCGGGGGTGTAGTCGCCGTAGGGCGGGGCGAAGGCGGTGGCGTTGATGCCCTGAGCTGCCAGCGCGGACTTGCTGTTGGCCAGCTGGGCCTCCATCTGCGCCGGCGTCAGGACGTTGGCCTGGCAGTCACCGCCGGAACTCGCCAAGCACACGTGATCGACCGTGTGCGACCCGATCTCCCAGCCGTAGGTGGTCTGGAGCTGCTTGATCTGCGCCCAGGTCATGTACGGCGTGGTGTCGCTGGCCCGGCAGGTGTTCGGCACGGTGGTCATCCCGACGCAGCCGGTGGGGACGTAACTGGTGCCGGTCAGCCCGTACTTCTGCAGGGTGGGCGCGGCTTGGGTCAGCGCGCTCTGGAAACCGTCGTCGAACGTGAACGACACCAGCGGTGCCGCAGCCGGGTTCTGGACGGCGGCCTGCGCCACCCCCGGTACCAGGCCCACGGTGATGCCGACGAGCGCCAGGGTGAGCACAGCCAGCCTGACGATTGCCCTCGTACCTCTCGAGATTGTTGTCCTCATAACGTTTCCTGACCCTTTCCAACTGCCCGTTGGTGTTGCTCCGATGCGGTGCGTGCCTGGTTAATTTGCGCGCACCTCCGCAAACGCTCTCGACACCGGCTCGACAGCGATGCCGCTGCCGCCGATCATCTCGAGCTGGCTCGCGAACACATTCTTGGTGATGGTGGCGCGGTCAGATCCGTCCGGCTGGGAGGAGATCTGGTGATACACGAGAATCAACCAGCCGCCCGATTCCCTGGCCTCGGTCAGCGCACCCGCAAATGCTTCGGGCGTCGTGTGACTGTCCACGGAGAAGACCTTCAGGTCGTACGGGTCGAGATTCTGTCGAGTATTGATGCCCGCTTCCATGCCGCGCACTGTCTGGAAGTACTTGCGCGCATACCACTCCACCTGGGCGTCACTCCTGCCGACGGGAGTGGACAGATCGTTCGGCTCCAGGCCGGCTTCGGCGAGAGCGTCCCGCCCGGTGGCCAGCTGATAGTCGATGCGGTCGGCGCTGAGGAGCGTCAGGTCGCCGTCCTCGTACCCGTGGACGGCGATGTCGTTTCCGGTCCGATGAAGCGATTGGAGCTCGCTGGCCGTCAGGAAATGCCGCGTCTCGATGGTCGCCGGATTCACGTAGAACGTGCCTGTGTACCCGTACTTCTGCATGAGTGGGACAGCCTGGTCATAGGCAGATTGCCAGCCGTCGTCGAAGGTGATCGAGACGAGGGGCCGATTCCAACGGGCATCGCCGGGTCTGGTCACGTCCACGAGCTCGTAGTCGCGCACTGCCGTGGTGCCGTTGCCATGGGAGACCAGGGTCAGCATGAGCGACGTCGCGCCGGCGGGAACCTGGACCTCCTCGGTCAGCGTCGTCCAGTCTCCTGCGGGCGGAACGGTCGACAGGTTGAGGAACTGGCGCCCTCCTCCTTTCAGCTCGAACTCAGCCACGACGTCGACCTGCTGGTCGGATCTGTAGGTCGCCGCGAAGCGGTAGTGCTGATCAGCCTGAACCGGTATGGGGGGGTATTGCCACTTCGCCTCGCCGCCCTGATAGTCACGTATCTGCGTCTCCAGATACTTGCCTCTGCTGTCGGACTGGACGAGGTATTCCCCGTTCGCCCAGCCTGATTGGTAGAACGACCACTCGGCGGGCATTCCGGACCGGTCTGCATCCAGCGACGGATTCGGTATCAGGTTGGGCGACGACGGAGGAGGCTCAGGGACATACACGTCCTGGGCCGGTTGCAGATATGGTCCGTCGATCTGCAGCGTCCCCACTGATGCGAGGCGGAAGACATACTGGACGGCGCTCACTGTGTCGCCGCTGGAAAAGGCGGCGCTCACTGTGGATCGTGCCCTGGGGTGCGCGGGGTACTCGCGTAGCGCCACCAGGCTGTCGGTGCCATCCAGGTAGAAGTAATGAGCCAGCAACGTGAATGCCGGCCCGCTCGAATAGTAGGTCTTGAACAGGAAGTTCTGCTGAGGCGTCACGGGGATCCGTGGGCTCGTCAGAGTCACGTCCCCCGACACGTACCGGGAGACGTCGACCTCCAGCGCCAGGTCGCCGACGCTGCCGGAGCCCGCAGTCAGGGAGACGCTCGCATCGAGGCTGTGGTCGATACGCCAGCCACGGGTCGCCGCGTCACCGACCGCTTCGACGGCTGTGCCGAACAGTTCCGCACCCGGGTCCGCCCGGCTCACGCTCTCCTGGCCCTGCGTGTACCGCAGCCAGCCCATGGTCATGACGGCCGCCACGAGTGGGATGACGACGAGGGGATGGCGCAGCACCCGGCTAGGCCGCATGGCCGGTCACCACCAGCTTGCCGGCTCGCTTCGGCGAGGCCCAGGTATTTCCCGCATCTCTGCGCCGGACGAGCGATCGGGTCCTGATCAGGCAGCGCACAATGGCGGTCAGCTGGATCAGGTCCATGATGTAGAAGACGAAATACGCCGTCGGCGCGTACAGCGACAGCCGCAGGCGTCCTTGCCTGGAGAGGTTCTCGTCCATCCAGATGGTGAGCAGGGTGTAGGCCGTGATCGTCGCGTACGCGCCGAGCACGAGAGCCGGCGTGTACTGCGTCAGCGATATGTACACGGCGTAGGTCCAGGCCAGCGGGGAGACCAGGAGGGTGAACTCGCTGAGGACCGCCATCGGCATGCGGTACATCGTCAGAGTGCGGGTGTAGCGACGACTCGGATTGAGGATCATCCGCCGGTACTTGACCAGGTTCTGCATGCTGCCGTACTTCCACCGGTACCGCTGGCGGGCGAGCGCACGCAAGGTCAGGACGCCTTCGGTCATCGCCACCACGTCGGCGCCGTACACCAGCTTGAACCGCCGGTTTCCCAGACTGGATATCTTCGTGCTCAGTCCGATGTCCTCGGTCAGCGTGTCGGTGTCGTAGAACCCGACCTTCCGCAGCACTCGCATCCGATAGGTGGACGCGACCCCACCGACGACGAACTCGCATCTCGTCACCGAGTAGAGCTTCTTCGATCGGTATCCGATCATGTGCTCGAATCGTTGCAGCACCCCGAGGACGGTCGGCTCGTCGATGATCTCGACATTGGCTGCCACACCCGCCACGCACGGGTCCTCGAAATACGACAGGGCATTCGCCACAGCGTTCGGTGTGATGAGCGAATCGGCGTCCAGGGTCATCACGTACTCGCCCCGGGCGTGGCGATGCAGCACGGCATTGAGGGCGGCGCCCTTGCCGACATTCTCCTGCATCCGGTACAGCTTTATGTCCATCTCGGGGTGTCGGGCTCGATAGTCCTGGACCACTCGTTCGGTGCGGTCGGTCGAGGCGTCGTCCGCGATGAGCACTTCATAGAACGGGTAACTGCTGAGGCGGATGGAGTCGAGCGACCGGGCGATCACCTGTTCCTCGTTGTGAGCCGCGATGACGATGCTGACCAGGCCGGGGACCTCGGCGGTGTAAGGCTGTGTCCACACGGCCGTGGCCGCACATTCCCCCTCAACTCCCGCCAGTGTGTGGCGGCCCAGATGATGTCTCCGCCGGTGCTGCCAGATGTCGTAGAAGTTGGCCCCGACGAGATAGAAGCCGAAGTGCACCACGTACAGCAGGCTGACGCCGGCGAACAGGTAGAACTGGACCCCGTCAAGCAACATACTGAGAACTTTCTTCGTCGGCTCGGCTCGTGAGCACTGCCGGAAGTTGGCGACGGCGGTACAGGACGTGGCAGGCGACAAAGCGCACGATGGCCGTCAGCAGCACCATTGCCCACAGAGTCAGGCTCACCGATGCCATGAACGAGAGCAGGCCCTGGAACATGGCCTCCTCGCGTCCGAATGTCTGGGCCGCCACAACATCGAGATGTGCTGCCGCTAACTGCATGATTTCCCCCCATTAATGATTGACCTGAATGTGATCCGCCGGGAAGTCGGTCGGCGCAGCCCCCGTCAGAGCACCGTCACTGACTTGGCGAGGTTGCGGGGTTTGTCGGCGTCCCTCCCGAGCGTGACCGCCAGGCATCGCGCGAGGTGCTGGAACGCGAGGACCGACTCGAGGGGTCCCCAGGCCGGAGCGGGCCCGGAGAGGATCGGGAAGGTGTCCTCGGAGCCGCTACCGATGCGGATGATGCGGGCCCCCCGGGAGGCGAGCTCGGCGACCGAGCCGGCCAGGCGAGCGGCGTCGCCGTTCTCGAGCACGAGGACCGGCGTCCCCTTCTCGATGAGCGCGATCGGCCCGTGCTTGAACTCGCCGGCAGGAATCGCCTCCGCATTGCGATAAGTGATCTCCTTGAGCTTGAGCGCGCCCTCTGCCGCGTACGGCAGGCCGCTCCCCCGGGACACGAAGAAGAACGTCCGGGACTCCGCCAGCTCCTCGGCGAGCGCCATGGCCACCGGGAACGCCGTCGTGTGAGCTGACTCGAGCCGGCCCGGGAGGCTGCCGAGCCGCAGCGCGTGCCGGGCGACGGCCGTTGTGCCCAGGGACTTGGTCACCGCCGCGAACGAGAGCGCCAGGGCGGCTCCCGCGACGACCTGGGTCGTGAACGTCTTGGTCGCCGCCACCCCGATCTCCGGCCCCGCACTGGTCTCGAGCACGGCGTGGCTGCGCCGGGCGAGCGAGGAGTGCGGCCGGTTGGTGATGGCCAGGACGGGGCCGCCGACGTCCTCGAGGGCGTGCAGGACGTCGGAGGTCTCGCCCGACTGGGAGACGGCGATGGTGAGCAGACCTTCGTCCGGCCCGGAAGCCACCAACTCGTCGTACTCGGAAGCCACCACGGTCTCGGCCGGCACACCGGCCAGCGCCCCGAACGTGCGCGCGACGACCTGCGAAGCGTGCAGCGAGGTCCCGCATGCGACGAAGCGCAGCCGTGACGGCGTGGGCAGGTCCAGCTGCGTCCAGAGCGCGCCGTCGAGCACCTCGGGCAGGAGGCGCTCGAGGAGCCGACCGACGACCGACGGCTGCTCCGCGATCTCCTTCTCCATGAAGTCGTCGTAGGCACCTTGCTCGATGTCCTCGGCCGCCCACTGGAGCCGCACGCTCTCCCGGGGAGGCACTTCCCGGCCCATGGGGTCGAGCCAGGTGACCTGGTCCCCCAGTACGACGATGTCGTCATCGCGCAGGACACACACGGAGCCGACCGTCCCGGCCAGCGCAGTGATGTCGCTGGCCGCGAAGTGGGCGTCGGGGCCGGACCCGACCACCAGCGGCGAGCGGTGCGAGGCGAGGACGACCTCCGCCGCGGACGCCGCCGTCACCGCGAGCGCCCAGGTGCCGCGGAGCCGGCCGACGACCCGCACGGTGGCCGCCGCGAGTGATCCCGTCTCCGCGTACCGCTCCTCGACGAGATGCGCGATGACCTCTGAATCGACCTGGGACGTGAAGACGTGCCCGCGTCCCCGGAGCTCGGCCTCGAGCTCGGCAGCGTTGTCGATGATGCCGTTGTGGACCACCGCGATCGCGCCGTTGCAGTCCCGGTGCGGGTGGGCATTCGGCTCCGAGACACCGCCGTGGGTGGCCCATCGGGTGTGCCCGATGCCGATCCCGAGACCTGGGGCCGGACGCTCGAGGGCGATCCGGGCTTCCAGCGCCGCGACGCGGCCGACGGCACGGGTGGCTCGCAGGTCATCCCGGTCGGTACCGGTGACAGCGATACCGGCCGAGTCGTACCCCCGGTATTCCAGCCGCCGGAGCGCTGCCAACAGGAAGTCGGACGCGTGCTCACGACCTCGACAGGCAACAATTCCGCACACGAGCGACCTCCGATTGTTCGGGATATGTGGGCAGGCCGAGAAGAGCGCGTGAGCTCAGCCGCGCGCCCGTCCACGAATTGAATGCGACGTTTCGATTGATTTCCGTAGTCAGCGGTCGGACTCGAGCGCGAGTAGCTCGGTCCAACTGCCTTGGGACGTCGAAGCAAAGGGGGCGGCGATACATCGCGCCCCTGCTCGCCGGAGGACCTGCGCGGGCGAATGTCGCTGTTCTGCGTGGCGCTCGTCGTCTCGAGCGCCGCTCGCCGCGGGCCGTGCCACGGGCTGTGGACTCTGCCGGCGACGGGAAGGTAGCACCGCGCCGCGACCTCGCAAGAGGCTTTCGTCGCGCGGAGGAAAGTAGTCGGTCAGTTACGGAACGGAATCATCTCGAACCGCGAGGATGTGTATGGAAGTACACGTGCACATGCGCCACAGTGACCGCATGGCCGACGTCGTACGTCCCCCGCTGCGCGACCGTCTCCGGCTCGTGGAGTCGTTGCTCCGTGCCGTGGAGGACAGCATGTCGCCGCTGCAACGCCTGGTGTCAGAAGTCCACAAAGAGATCGGACTCGCGCTGCACGAGGAGGTGGAATCTGGGCGCGAGGAGGAGCTCTCCGCTCTCCGCCGAGAAGTCGATCAACTGCGTGAGGGAATGGCCTCGCGCGGGGCCATCGAGCGGGCGAAGGGCATCCTCATGCAGAGTCAGGGGCTCACGGAGTCCCAGTCGTTCGACCTGCTGAGCGAGATATCTCAGCGCTACCGCCGCAAGCTGCGGGACGTCGCGGCCGACATCGCCGGTGGGTCCCTGACGCTCCGCATCACTGGTGATCCCCAGGCCGGGGAGCTGCCGGAACGAGCCGTCCTCGATGGCCGGTCCCGCTCACGCAGCAACGGACAAGCCAAGTCCGAACCCGCCTGACACCAGGGCCGTCGACACCACGAGCCCGTCGTAGTGACCGGGAGGTCGGTGCAAAGGGCACGCTGCGGCCGGCGGTCAGCGGGTGACGGTGGAGCGTGCCCGTTCTGTCGGGCGGCGAGGCGTTCGCGCTGGGGGATCACGGTGTACTTGGGTCCCGTGCGCTGGCCATGCCGGCGTCGAAGACGCCGAAGCGGGTGAGCAGCGATCCCGCCGCAAGAAGCGCGCCTGACGCAATCTGCCCAGCACGGGTGCGCCCGGCCACCAGGGTCAGCCCGGCGCCTGCGGCGGTGCACGTCTTGGCCGCCTGCATGAGCTTGCCGGCCCGGCCCAGGTGATACGGCTCCGAGACGATGCTCTCGTCGTTCTCGA
>DASYNF010000048.1:0-25844 GCA_036008685.1 Actinomadura sp.
CACGGTGGCGGCGAGGTCCGGCTCGATGCCGAACGCGGCACCGAAGGAGCCGGCACCCGGCGTGTGGTTCTGGAGCAGCCGGAGTGCTTCGGCGCCGAAATCGGCCGGCGTCGACGGAGCGAACCGGTCCGCCGGCACGTACACGCTGTGCACCGGCTGCCGGCCCGCGGTCTCGCCCGGGAAATGCTTGCCGTGCTCCGCGGCGGTGGCCAGCACGCGCTTGGACAGGTCCTCGATCGAGGAAACGCTCAGGTTCACCCCGATATGATCGCGCATCCCACGGCGCCTGCGACACCCCGTCGGCGACGAGCCGGCCCATACGGCACGAGGCCCCCGAGCCCGGGTGGGCTCGAGGGCCTCGCCTCACGATCGCCGGATCAGTCCTCGTAGTAGTCCGGCTGGCTCTGCACGTTCAGTTCATCCATCCTGACGTGCTCGGCCTTCTTGACCAGCTTGTCGTTGACCTTCAGGACGTCGAAGCCCTTCTGGATGTCGTTGGAGTAGACGTGGCCGTTGTAGTAGTACGCCGACCACGAACCTCCGGTGATCATCTGCGTGTCCGACAGCGGTCCGCGCTCGAAGTAGCCGACCTCCCTCGGCTTGGCCGAGTCGGTGAAGTCCCACACCGAGACGCCGCCCTGGTACCACGCCTGGACCATGATGTCCTTGCCCTTGACCGGGATCAGCGAGCCGTTGTGCGCGACGCAGTTCTCCGTGTCGGCCTGGTGCCGAGGGATCTTGAAGTAGTTCCGGAAGACCAGCTTGCGCTGGTCGCCCTTGCCGACGATGTCATAGATCCCGTCGGCGCCCCGCTTGTCGCCGATGGCGGCGTTGCAGGTGGCCGTGCCGCCACCGCCGAGCTCGTCGGTGAAGACGACCTTGGTGGCGTCGTTGTTGAACGTGGCCGAGTGCCAGAACGCGAAGTTCTCCGTGTCCCGTACTCCGGTGATGATGCGCGGGTGCGCGCGGTCGGAGATGTCGATCAGTACGCCGTCGCCCATGCACGCACCGGCGGCGATGTCCTTCTCCGGGTAGGCGGTGATGTCGTGGCAGCCGGTGGTGGCGGACCTGCCGTTCGGGTAGGGGGCGGAAATGCCTCCGAAGCCGCCGTCGGAGAAGAGCGCCGGCTCGGCCACCACGGCGGCGGCAGCCGGGTTGTGCCGCGGCACCTTGACGATGGAGATCAGGTCGTGCGGCGGCTGGCACTTGGGGAAGTCCGCCCGCGGGCTGTAGGACTGGACGTACAGGTAGTCCGCCTTGCCCTTCTTGTCAGGAATCAGGGTGTGCGTGTGCGAGCCGCACTTGGTCTCCACCGCGGCGATGTAGCGCGGGTTGCGCACGTCGCTGATGTCGAAGACCTTGACGCCCTGCCAGTTCGTGGGGTTCGCGTCCCCTGAGCCCCCTGGCGTGGGGGGAGTGGCCGACGTGCTGTTGCAGGAGCTGTCCGACCGGGGAGAGTCCGTGGAGAGGTACAGCAGGTGGCCGTTGACCGACACGTCGTTCTGCGAGCCAGGGCAGACCACCTGGCTGACGATCCGGGGCTTACGCGGGTCGCCGATGTTGTAGACCGTGAAGCCGCTGTAGTTGCCGCCGAAGGCGTACTTCCCCTGGAAGGCGAGGTCGCTGTTCAGGTTGGCGGTCGTGTCGAACGGCGCCTGCTTGGGGATGTTCGCCAGGTGGCTGACGTTGTCGCTCTTGACGATTTCGTCCACACCGGGAAAGGCCGGTGCCGCCGTGGTGGGCGGTGCCAGGGCCAATGTGACCAGGCCCGCCGCCGCGGTGGTGGCAAGACAGGCCCAGACCTTGCGTCTTATTCCGGACGCCACGCGTCGCTCCCTTCATTCCCCCGATATCACCCAATGACTGCCAGCAGTATGTGATCGCATGGCTCGTGACACCAGCAGGAAATGGAAACGATGCGATTTCGTGGCTTTCGCCCTACAGATGATCAGGCTACGGTCGCTCCAGGTGCATGCAGGTCAGGAGGTGGGTGCGCGTTCATGATGCGGAAACTGGCCGGAATCGGTCTTTTGACGGTCGCCGTCGTGTTGTCGGGTTGTGGTGGAGGCGAGAAGGAGCCCAAGGCCACCCCCGGAGTCGTGGGGAGCGGCGCGCCCGTCATCGTCCCGGGACGCCCGGGCGAGCAGGCCCGTACGGCCACGCCCGGCCAGACGGTCGACGCCGGAGTCCGCGCCGCCAATGCCACGGACGTCCGGTTCATGCAGATGATGGTGCCGCACCACCAGCAGGCGCTGGAGATGACGGCGCTGGCCAAGGACCGCGCCTCCGATGACAAGGTCCGCGCGCTGGCCGGACGCATCGACGCCGCCCAGGGCCCGGAGATCAGCGCGATGCAGTCATGGCTGCGTAGCCACGGGCAGTCCACCGCCGGCGGCGGTCACGATCATGGTGGGCCCGGCGCGGGCATGCGGATGCCCGGCATGGCGACTCCCGAGCAGATGGCCCGGCTCAAGGCCGCGTCCGGCAAGGACTTCGACCGGCTGTTCCTCGAGCTCATGATCGCTCACCATCGTGGCGCGGTCAGCATGGCCGACGAGGTGCTCACAAAGGGCGCCGATGTCATCGCCAACCGCATGGCGCTGGACGTGAACGCGGGCCAGAACGCCGAGATCCGGCGCATGCGGGCGTTGCTGTAAGGCCGGGTCCGGCACCGCCGGGGAGGACGTACGGCCCGGCGGCCGGGGGCGCGGAGTGTTCCTGACCGGCCGGCCGCCGGGGCCCCGGATCTCAGGCCGGCGCCTTGCTCTCGGCCAGGGCCGTCACCGCGTCGGTGAAGATCTGCGCGGGCGGTGACACCAGCCCCGCGCCGACCTGGCCGGTGCCGGCCACCCGTCCGGCGATCCCGGTGTTGATCACGGGCAGGATCCCGGTGCGCGCCACCAGGGTCGCGTCGATCCCGGCGGGCGTGCCCCGGAAGGACAGGATGGGGACCTGGAAGGCCGGGTGCTCCGCAAGAGTGATCTCGTACATCCTCTCGGTGGCGGCGAGCGCGTCCGGCACCTCGCCGCCGATGAAGCGGACGATCGCGGGCGCCGCGGCCATCGCGAACCCGCCCACCCCGATGGTCTCGGTGATGGTCGAGTCGCCGATGTCGCGGTTGGCGTCCCCGGGGCCGTAGGACCCCAGGTAGAGCCCGTCCGGCACGCCCGCGGGCGCGGTGAACCACCGGTCGCCGGTGCCGGACAGCTGGACGCCGAAGTCGGTGCCGTTGCGGGCCATCGCGACCACGAGGCTCGAGCCGGGCACGTCCCGGGCCGCGTCCGCGGCCGCCTTGCCCGCCGCCATCGCCAGGTTGAGGAAGAAGTGGTCGTTGCCGTTGACGAAGCGGAGTACGTCCGCGCCGCCGTCCATCTCGGCGATCTCGGCCGCGACCTCGCGGACGAACAGGGACGTGGCCGCGCGGTTACGGTTGTGCAGCTCATCGCCCATCTGAAGTGCCTGAGCCATGATGGCCTTCAGGTCCACGGGGCCGTGCTTGGCGATGGCCGCCCGCAGCACCGGGCCGAGCACGGCCGACATCCAGTGCAGCCGCTGGACGACCTCGGGTCCGTAGGCGCCGTAGCGCAGGACCTTGCCGAGTCCCTCATTGAGGGAGCAGAACGCGGTGCCGCCGTGTTCGGCGTCCTCGACCACGAACATCCACATCGACGGGCCGACCACTCCGGCCATCGGGCCGACCGTACGGTGATGGTGGCAGGGCTCGAGCACCACCGAGCCTGAACCGCGATCCTGCGACAGCAGCCGTTCGGCCGCGTCCGGGTGGTCCACCAGCCCCTCGGCGAGCATCGCCCCGATGAGTGCACCGCGCATGGGCCCGGACGCGCGCTCCCAGGTCAGCGGTGGGCCGGCGTGGAGGAAGGTGCCCGCGGCGAGCCCCAGCACCTCGCGGGCCGGCCGTACGTCCACGAGGAGCGGCCGCGAGGTCACCATCCGGTGGACGGCCGTCGCGTTGGCGCCGGCGTGGCGGTGGTCTCCGGCGACGGTCGCGAGGGCGTCCGCGACGCCGGCCGGGGGCGGACGCCAGTCCACCCGTTCGACCGCGATGGCCTGCTCGATCAGGGCCTCCGCGAGCACGGGGGCTCCCGTGGCGACGACCTTGGGGTCCCGGTTGAGCAGGCCGCCGAGGCTCGTACGGGAGCGCGCGGGCACGGGAGGACGCGGGCCGTCCGGCTGCGGGGGCGAGGCCGCCCGGTCCGGGACGGACGGGACGGACGGGACGGAGAGGACACCGTCGTCACCGGGCTCCTGTGGCATGGCCCTCCTCGCCGCTCACGGCTCTTCGATGAGTGAGACGGCATGCCGGGCGGCCGCCGCGTTGGAAGCGAACACCGACGCGCCCGCGCCGTACAGCGTGGCGGCCTGACGGTCGCGGTCCTGTGGGTCGGAGTCGGTGCCGCACAGCGACACCACCACGGACAGATCCCCGGGACGTGCCGCCAGGCCCTCCTCGATCGCGGGGGCGAGGAGGGCGGAGGGATCGGGTTCGGCGCCATGGCCGAGGACCACGTCGAGCAGGATGACCCCGCAGGAGGGGTCCGCCGCCTCCGCCGCGAGCCGTTCCAGGCGGAGGGTCGGATCCATCAGCGGGTGGGCACGGCCGCGGGTGAGCTCGTCCGCCCCGAAGTCGATCATGCAGTGGCCCTCGGATCGCCGGCCCGGCGTCCAGGGCGCTCCGGGTGCCGGGCCGGAGCCGGGTCCCTCGCGCCGCCGGCCGTCCGGTCCGGACGCGCCGGCCGGCGTGCCGTTGGCCCGGACGGACCCGAGCGCCGCGGTGGCGACCAGCAGCGCCTCGTCCCTCAGCGTGCCCCCGGCGTACAGCCCGCGAAGTGACCCCGGGCGCCTCGTCCCGGCCGGCGCGGCCGGCCACCGCGGCCAGTCCGGCACCGCGGCGCCGAGCGAGGCCAGGGCTCGCTCCGCGACCGCGGTGAGGTCGGGTCGCCGGGGGCCGAGCAGCGCGAGCAGCGCAGGGGTGCGCAGCCGGCGTACGGCCTCGCGGACGAGGGCCGTGACGCGAGCCGCGGGGGGCTTGGAGACGACGATGATGAGCTCGGTGGCCGGATCGGCGTCCAGCGCCGCGAGCGCCTGCAGCGTCGAGCGGCCGCTGACCGCCGCGGACAGGTCCCGGCCGCCCACTCCGAGGGCGTGGCTGATCCCGACCCCGGCCGTGTCCAGCAGTGACATCAGCTGCTGGCTTCCGGTGCCGGACGCGGCCACCAGGCCCACCGGACCGGGCCGTACGACATTGGCGAAGCCGAGCCCGGCCCCGCCCACGACCGCGGTGCCGCAGTCGGGGCCCATGACGATCAGGTCGCGCCGGGCCGCCTCCTCCTTCAGCGCTATCTCCTGCTCGAGCGGGACGTTGTCGCTGAAGACCATGACGTTGAGCCCGGCCGCGAGCGCGTCCATCGCCTCGACGAAGGCATGCGGGCCGGGGACCGAGACCAGGGCGATCGTCCCGTCGATCCGGCGGGCCGCCGATCCGGTCGTACGGGCGGGTCGCGGGGCCGCGGTGCCGTTCCCGGCCGTGGGTGGGGCCGAGGCCTCGGCGAGCAGCGTGTCGAGGGCCGTCCGGGCGCTGTCGAGCCCGGCCCGGTCCACGGCGCGGATGGCGACCAGGAGGTCCGCGGGTCCGGCCTGCGGCGGATCGAAGCCGAGCCCGGCCAGAAGCTCCAGGTTGAGCGCGGTGGCCATCGCGGTGAGCGCGCCGGTGACGTCGGCGCGCCGGGTGAGTTCCCGGCTGACCCGCATGAGGGTGACGGAGTCGTGATAGGTCCCGTGCCGGACCTCCACGTGCTCGGCGCTCACCGCCGGCTCCCCGGCCCGCGCCGGCGCCTCATGCGAGCGCCTTGCCGGGTCGGGCCACCGCGGTGGCCTCCAGCGCGAGAGCCGCCCGGCAGCCGGCCAGCACGCCCCAGGCGAGATCGGCTCCGGAGGTGTGCCCGACGCCGAGCAGCCGCCGTACGGCCGGCTGCAGCGGGCACCGCCCGGCCATGCCGTGGAGCACGGCGGCGAGCTCGGTGCCGGCCTGCCCGAGCGCGGCGCAGTGCAGCAGCGTGGCGGCGAGGGGGGTGGTGCGGGTGTCGGCGTGCGCGGTCACGGCGGCACCGAGCCAGTCGGCGAGCCAGATGGCCGTTTCACCGCACGGAAGCGAGGTGCCGAAGACGCGCAGGGACAGCAGGAGCCCGGCGAGGACGTCGTCGCCGCTCGGGGTCAGGCCCGGCCCCAGCCCGACGATGCGCTCGGCCGCGTCGACGGCGTAGGCCAGGTCGCCTTCGGCGCAGCGCTCGGCGAGGATCCGCGGGCCCGGATGCTCGGCGAGGCCGCACGCGGCGCCGGCCGTCTCGGACTCCAGCACGAGCAGCCCCTGGGCGATGTCCACCGGGGACAACGGGCCCAGCGCCGGGGAGGGATCCCACCAGCGGCGCACCTTCACCCGGATCCGCGGCGACGTCCCAGAGCCGCCCGCGTGGGCCGGCCCGGCGATGTCCACCAGCCCCTCGCCCACCCACGCCTCATCGCCCTCCCGTGCCGCCCCGAAGGGAAGGTCGCGGGCGGGCGCCGAGACGACGATCGAGTTGGGCGGCCGCGCGGCATCGGAGCTGACCAGCGCGACCACCCGGGGCTCGGTCTCGGAGCGCAGTCGCAGATAGAGGGCCGAGGGAAAGGCCGCGATGACCCGGGCGGCCGATCGTGGCCGGCGGAGCGGTGCGCGGAGCGCGAGGCTGGCCCCTCCGGCCACCGGCGTCCGCAACCGGCCGGGCGGCGCGAGCGGATCGCCTACGACGGTCGAGGCCACGATACGACCCTCCAGTGGTGTCCCTCGTTGAAGGGCTCCATGCGATGTTCCACCGCGTGGAGGAATGGGCGGACGAAGCCGCGGACCAAGGTGCGGACGAAAAGGAAGTGAAGCGGCACGGACTCCATTAGTGGCGAAAGTAGACGGCTCCGTGCTGTCACCGTATGGAGAAAGATGCCAAGCCTGGTTGTCTTCCTTCGTATTTCTTGTCAGGGTGTATCGCGCATCCGTAGCGATCACAACTAATCGTGCGATGTGCGCATAAGAGGCCAGGTGACCCCTGCATGATCCACACTCCCGCCGAGCCCGCTCCACCCGTGCTGAGGCTCGCGAGCACCGGAATGCTCACCTACGGCTTGTCCGTCGGTGAGGTCCTCGGTGTCTCCACGCTCGCCGGCGCCCGCCTGATCGGCGGAGCCTCCGGACTGGACCGCGTGATCCAGCGTCTCAACGTCATGGAGGTGCCGGACATCCTTCCGTGGGTCAAGCCCCACGAGCTCCTGCTGACCACCGGCTATCCGCTCCGCAACACCCCGCAGTCGCTCAACCGGCTCGTGGCGGACCTGGACGAGTGCGGACTGGCCGCACTGGCCATCAAGCTGGGCCGTTATCTCGAAGAGGTCCCTGTCGAGATGGTCGAGCAGGCCGACCGGCTGGGCTTCCCCCTTATCCTGCTCCCCAACGACGTCGGGTTCGACGACATCCTCAACCAGGTCCTCACCGACATCCTCAACCGGCAGGCGGCGATACTCGCCCGGAGCGAGGAGGTGCACCGGGCCCTCATCCAGATCGTGCTGGGCGGCGGCGGTCTCCAGGAGGTCATGGACGAGGTCGCCAGGTTCTTCGACGTGGCGGTCGTCGCCGTCGACGGCGATCGGCGCATGCTGGCCGGCGCCGGCCCTGAGGAACATGTCAAGACACTGTGCGCCGCGTGGGTGGACGGCCCCGGGTGGATGGGGGAACAGCCGGGATGCGGCTCCGCCGGCGACCATGTGGTCGTCCCGGTCCTCGCCGGGGGCTTCGACCACGGCCGCATCATCGCCTACAGCCCGAGCGGCTCCCTGCGCGAGACCGACGTCGGGATTCTCGAACGCGCCGCGACGGTGGCCGCTCTGGTCATCACCAAGCAGCAGGCCGTGGCCGCGGTGGAGAGCAAATACCGGGCCGACTTCCTGCGCGACGTCCTGGCCGGCCGGGCGGGGGCCGACGGCAGGGTCATCTCGCACTGCATGGGATTCGGCTGGGACCTGAACCGCCCGGTCGCCGTGGTGGTGGCGGAGCTCGACCCCGAGGGTCGCACGGCCGCGCCCGTGGAGGGCGGCCGGCTGGGGCGCGCGGACAGGATCCCCGAACCGCGCTCGGAGGAGAGCCGGACCAGGGGCGGGGAGGAGCGGCAGGCTCAGGAGCGTCTCGCGGCCGCGTGGACCGCGGCCGTACGGCGCCGTGATCCGAGGGCGGCCGTGGCGAGCTTCGCGCACGAGGTCGTGGCCGTGGTGGGGACGTGCACGGAAGGAGATCTGGCCGGGCTGGTCAAGGACGCGGCCACGGTCTTCGGCGAGAACTCCGGGCGAAGACGGACCTTCTCCACCGGTGTCAGCCGTGTGGTCAGGACGCCGGCGGCGCTGCCCGAGGCCTATGACCAAGCCGTCAAGTCGGTGCGGGTCGGCCGGCAGCTGCACGGGCTCGGATCGCTGGCGCACTTCAACGAGCTCGGGGTCTACCGGCTGCTCAGCCTGGTGGCCGACCCCGCGGAGCTGCACGCCTTCGTGCAGGAGACGCTCGGCGAGCTGGCCGGCGACACCGACGCCGAGGCGATCGACCTGCGCCGGACCCTGCAGGTGCTGCTCGAGACCAATCTCAACGTGGCCGAGACGGCCCGGAGGCTGCACTTCCACTACAACACCCTGCGCTACCGGATCGGGAAGCTCGAGCGGATGCTCGGCGCCTTCACCGAGGACGCGCACCTGCGGCTCAACCTGACCCTGGCCCTGCACGTCTTGCGCATGCGCGGGATCTGACCCCGGTGGAGCCCGCCGCGGCGGCCGGATGCGGCCGTCCGCCGGCGGGCGGGTCCAGCCCGGTGGCGCCGGTGCCGAGGTCTGCCAACGACCGTAGGGTGCTTTGGCAAGTGTCGACGGTGCCGGTGTCGCGGGGGTACATCTAGCTTGCCCGCATGAGCCGGACCGTCGACCCGGGCAACGGACGGAGACATGGCCCCGTCCCAGAGCCCCCAGGGAGGGCGTGAATGGCACTCGGTTGGAAGGTCCACGGCGACGGGAAGAGCCCTGCGCCCGGCGAGGTCGTACGACCGGACGAGCGGCTGACCTGGCCGCGGACGGCGGGCCTGGGCGCACAGCACGTCATCGCCATGTTCGGCGCGACCTTCGTGTTCCCCGTCCTGATGGGGCTCGACGCCAACCTCGCGGTGATGATGTCGGGCGTCGCCACGATCGTGTTCCTGCTGATCGTGCAGGGCAAGGTGCCGAGCTATCTCGGATCGAGCGCCTCCTTCGTCACCGTCGCCGCGGGGATCCGGGCGGCGGGCGGGACCAGCGCCACCGTGACGGGCGCGATCCTGGTGGCCGGCCTGGTCCTCGCGGCGGCCGGGATCGCCATCCACGTCCTCGGCGCCGACATCATCCACAAGGTCTTCCCTCCCGTGGTGACCGGCGCGGTGGTGATGCTCATCGGGTTCGGGATGGCCTACGTCGTCGCCGACACCTACTGGCCGCAGGACCACTGGGTGGCGCTGGCCACCATGTGCTTCGTCTTCCTGGTCATGGTGATGTCCCGTGGTTTCCTCGGCCGCATCGCGATCCTGCTCGGGCTGGTCTTCGGATATCTGCTGTCGTGGCTGCTGGACCGGACGGCCGGACCGATCACCTCGCTCCTCCCGGGCACCGGCAAGGCCATCCCGCACGACCGGGTGAGCTTCGACAAGGTGGCCGGGGCCGACTGGTTCGGGCTGCCGCACATGCACGCGCCCGACTTCAGGACGTCGGCCATCCTGCTCGCCCTTCCGCCGGTCATCGCCCTCATCGCCGAGAACACCGGGCACGTCAAGGCCGTGGGGGAGATGACCCGCACGGACCTCGACCCGGTCATCGGCCGCGCCGTCTTCGCGGACGGGTTCACCACCGTCCTGGCCGGCTCGGTCGGCGGCTCGCCGACGACGACCTACGCCGAGAACATCGGCGTCATGGCGGCGACCCGGGTCTATTCCACGGCCGCCTACTACGTCGCCGCCGTGGTGGCGATCCTGTTCGGCCTGTGCCCCAAGTTCGGAGCGCTCGTCGCGGCCACGCCGGGCGGCGTGCTCGGCGGCGTCACCGTCATCCTGTACGGGATGATCGGCCTGCTGGGCGCGCGGATCTGGATCGACAACCAGGTCGACTTCACGGATCCGGTCAACATGGTGCCCGTGGCGGCCGGGGTCATCCTCGCCATCGGTCCGGTCGACCATGAGATCACCGGCGGCTTCGTCCTCTCCGGCATCGCGCTCGGCACGATCGTCGTGCTGGCCGGCCACCACCTGCTGCGCGCCGTCGCTCCCGGGACGGAGACGCGTGCGGGGACGAGGGGAGGGGCGGGCCTCGACGGCCGCGTCCCGGCCGGATCGGGCGGGGAAGCGGCCACGGAGCCGGGCACCACCACCGTCCCCCCGCCCCGCCGGGGGCGGGCGTCGCGGTGGCGGACACCGGGCGGAGGCTGAGCGGTGAAACCGTCGGCCTTCGGCTACCACGCCCCGCGCGGCGTCGGCGACGCCCTCGACATCCTCGGCACCCTGGCCGGGTCCGGGGCCAAAGTGCTCGCCGGCGGGCAGAGCCTCATCCCCATGCTCAACATGAGGCTCGCCGCGCCGCCGCACCTGGTCGACATCAACCGGCTCACCGAGCTCGACACCGTCGAGGTCTCCCGGGACGGCGTCCGGGTCGGCGCGCTGGCCCGGCACACCCGGCTGCTGCGCTCCGATGACGCCGCGCGGGCACAACCCCTGCTGAGGATGGCACTCCGCCATGTGGCCCACCCGGTCGTGCGCAACCGCGGCACGGTGGTGGGAAGCCTGGCCCATGCCGACCCGGCCGCCGAACTCCCGGCCGTACTGGCGCTCCTGGCCGGCCGCGTCGAGGTCGCGTCGGCGGCGCGCCGCCGCACCCTCACCGCGGCGGAGTTCTTCGCCGGGCCGCTGGAGCCGGCGCTGGAGCCTGGAGAGCTCGCGGTCTCGGCCTTCTTCCCGGCGCTGCCCGCCCACGGCGGCACGGCGTTCGCCGAGATCGCCAGGCGCCACGGCGACTACGCGCTCGTCGGGGTCGCCGCGGTGGTCGTGCTCGACGATGACCTGCGGGTCCGCTCCGCCCGGGCCGGCTACCTCAGCGTCGCGGACACCCCGCTGGTGCTGGACCTCACCGAGGAGGTGGACCGCCGCACGCCGGAGTCGTGCGACTGGGCCGCGGTGGCCGCCCACGCGGCGAGCCGTGTGGACCCGGGGGAGGACATCCACGCCGGTGCGGACTATCGACGTCATCTGGCCGGTGTGCTGACCGAACGGGTCCTGCGGGCCGCGGCCGCGAACGCCCTTCAGAGAGGAGCGTCATGACCCGGAACGAGGAGACGTTCGAGATCGCGATGACCGTCAACGGCGTCCACCGGAGCGCCGGGGCGCCGGCCCGCCGGCTGCTCTCGGACTTCCTGCGGCACGACCTCGGGCTCACGGGCACTCACGTCGGCTGTGAGCATGGGGTGTGCGGCTGCTGCACGATCCTGCTGGACGGTGAACCGGTGCGATCGTGCCTGATCTTCGCGGTCACCGTGGCGGGACACGACATCACGACCGTCGAGGGGCTCGGCGGTGCCGACGGGTCCCTGTCACCGGTGCAGCGGGCGTTCCAGGAGTGCCATGGGCTCCAGTGCGGGTTCTGCACCCCTGGTTTCCTGTGCACGGTGACGGCTTTCCTGCGCGACAACCCGGTGCCGACCCGGGAGGAGGTCGTCGAGGGCATCTCCGGCAACCTGTGCCGCTGCACCGGCTACCAGAACATCATCGCGTCCGTGCATCGCGCCGCGGAGCTGATGGCCGAGGCGGAGGTCGCCGAGGAGCCGGTGGCCCGGCGGGCCGGCGCGGTGGGGGAGGCCGGATGAGCGGGTTCGGGGAGCCGATCGTCCGGCGCGAGGATCCGCGGCTGCTCACCGGCCGGGGCCGCTATGTCGACGACCTCGGCGGGGACGCCCTCGCGGTCGCGTTCGTGAGGTCTCCGCACGCCCACGCCCGCATTCTCGACATCGAGGTCGACGGGGCCCTGGACGTCGACGGCCTGGTGGCCGTCTATACGTGGGAGGACCTGCCCGGGGGCGTGGGAGAGCCACTGCCCGTGCTGATCCCGCACCCGGCGCTGACCCACGGCCGTACGGGTCGTCCGCTGGCGCGCGAGGTCGTACGCCACGTGGGAGAGCCGATCGTGATGGTGGTGGCCCGGGACCGCTATGTCGCCGAGGACGCGGCCGAGCGGATCGAGGTCGCCTACGAGGTGCTGCCCCCCGTCGTCGGCCTGCACCAGGCGGCCGAGGCGGCCCGGCTCGTGCACGAGGACGTGCCCGGCAACGCCGGGGCGCACCTGGTGCAGGAGGTGCCCGGCGCGGACGGGCTCGGAGCGCCGGCCGCGATCGACGCCGCGCCGCACGTCCTGGAGTTCCGGCTCGACATCGAGCGCAGCGCCTCCACGCCCCTGGAGGGGCGCGGAGTCTACGCGCGCTGGGACCGCGACGACGAGTCGCTGCGCGTCTACTCGTCGACGCAGGCCTCCACGAGCGTGCGCGCCGCCATCGCGGCCAGGCTGGGCCTGTCGCCGACCAAGGTGGAGGTGATCGCACCGGACGTGGGCGGCGGGTTCGGCGTCAAGATCATGCATCCGTGGCCCGAGGAGGTGCTCGTCCCCTGGGCCGCCCGGCTGCTGGAGCGCGAGGTCAAGTGGACCGAGGACCGGCGCGAGCACTTCGTGGCCGCGGCCCACGAGCGCGGCCAGATCCATTTCGTCCGGGTGGGCTTCGACGGCGACGGGCGCGTGCTCGGCCTCGACGTGCGGATCCTGCACGATCACGGCGCCTACACGCCGTACGGCATCATCATCCCGATCATCACGTCGACGCAGCTGCTCGGCCCGTACAAGCCGGGCGCCTACCGGGTGGAGTTCACCAGCCTCTACACCAACACCGTGATGGTGACGCCGTACCGAGGGGCCGGCCGGCCGCAGGCCGTGTTCTGCATGGAGCGGACGATGGACCGCATCGCCGACTTCCTCGGCCGGGACCGCACCGACGTGCGGGAGGTCAACTTCATCCGGCCCGAGGAGTTCCCCTACGACCATGGGCTGCTCTTCCAGGACGGCCGGCCCCTGATCTATGACTCGGGGGACTACCCGGAGATGCTGCGCAGGGCCAAGGCGCTCATCGACTGGGACGGGTTCGAGAAGGTCCGCGCGGAGGCCGCCGCCCGGGGCCGGCGGCTCGGCATCGGGATCGCCGGCTATGTCGAGGGCACCGGCGTCGGGCCGTACGAGGGCGGGCACGTGGAGATCGACACCACCGGCCGCGTGCACGTGTCCACGGGACTGACCTCGCAGGGGCAGGGACACCAGACCGTGTTCGCCCAGATCGTCGCGTCCGAGCTCGGCGTGCCCATCGAGGACGTCCAGGTCACCACCGGCGACACCCGCCGGTTCGGCTACGCCGTCGGGACGTTCGCCTCACGGGCGGCCGTGATGAGCGGCAACGCGATCGCGCTCGCCTGCCGGAAGGTACGCGAGAAAGCGCTGCGGATCGCGGCCGAGGCCCTGGAGGCCGACCCGCGGGACCTCGACATCACCGACGGCGTGGTGCACGTGCGTGGTGACCGGTCGGCGTCGGTTCCCCTCCGTACGGTCGCGGTGCTGTCCAACCCGCTCCGTTACGCCTTCGACAAGGAGGTCGAGCGGGCCACCCAGTTCGCCGCTCCCCGGTCGATGGACGACCCGCCGATCTCGCCCGGAGACGAGCCGGGCCTCGAAGGCAGGGACTACTACTCGCCGCCGCGGTCCACGTTCGCCGCCGGGATGCACGCGGCCATCGTCGACGTGGACCCGGACACCGCCGAGATCCGCGTCCTGCGCTACGCGGTCGTGCACGACTGCGGCAGGCTCATCAACCCGCGGATCGTCGAGGGCCAGATCCATGGCGGTGTGGCCCAGGGCATCGGCGGAGCGTTGTACGAGCGGATGGTCTACGACGGGGCGGGGCAGCTGCTGAACGCCTCGTTCATGGACTTTCTCATGCCCTACGCCACCGAGATCCCCTTCATCGAGACCGACCACCTCGAGACGCCGTCGCCGTTGAACCCGCTCGGCATCAAGGGTGCCGGGGAGGCGGGCGTCATCCCGGTCTCGGCCGTGATCGCGGCCGCCATCGAGGACGCGGAGGGGATCCGCATCGACGCCATGCCGATCTCGCCGGACGAGCTGTTCCGGCTGCGTCTGCGCGCCGCCGCCGGTGAGGCCGAACTCCTCCGCCGGGGCGGCCGGGCGGGCTGACGGCGACGGAGACGGGCCGCCGGGTATGCCGGCGGGGTTACTCGGAGAGCGGGGGACCTCAACCCCGCCGGCGTGTGAACCCTAATGCCGTCGCCCGTGGCGATGCGGCCCTTTGGGACTCCTGCCCCTCCGAGCGCGCTTTCGTCCTGTCCGGACTGTGGGGACATGACCGCTAGGCCGTGGCGACGAGACCGACCGGTTGTGGTCACCACGGGTCCGGAGGCCCACCGGTGCCCGAAGCCGAAGGGCGCGTTCCCCCATCCCGGTGAAGGGGAGACGGCCGGTGTGAACCTCGCCTCCTGATCCGATTTTGACCTCGTGGGGCGCATGTTCCCCTGGCGACGGGTACCCCTCCTCAGGAACGGATAGCGATCCGACGGAGGGGGACGAAGATTCGTGGCTGAGAAGACCGGCAAACACGGAGCCCGGCTCGATGAGGAGATGAAGCACGAGACCGAGGGGCTGGTGCGCGGCGGCGGGCCCACGCACGCCCACCCCTGGAGGGAGACGGAACCGATCGAAACCGATACCGGCCGTGACCCCACCTCCCTCGACACCGGGCGGCCGGGGGGCGCCCCGCCCGGAATGACGCCGGACGACGTCGAGGAGCGCAGCGCGGTGGCACGGGTGCTCGCGGGTGTCCGCTATCCGGCCACGCCCGGGTCGCTCGGTGAGCACGCGGCCGGGGAGGGCGCTACCGACATGACCGTCAAGGCCCTCGAGCGGTTGCCCGAGCGGCCGTACGGCAGTTTCGCCGAGGTCACCGACGAGCTCGGTCACGGCCACGAGACCCGGCGCTTCTGAGACCAGGAGGTACAGGTGAAACGGAGAGTGCCCGAGCAGGATCCGTCCTCGGAATTCGAGGCCGAGGGGATCCCCGACCTGCAGGACGGTTTTCCCGAGCAGTTGTGGGCGGAGGACCCCCAGCGGGCTCCGCTGCCCGGCGACCGGCCGCTGGCCGTGGACGAGTTCGGCACGACCGCCGAGGAACAGCGCCGGGGAGAGCCGCTCGACGGCCGGCTGAGGCGGGAGGAACCGGAGACCGAGCCGGGGGATGACGACGAAGAGCAGCCGGCGGCGCGACCGGCGGGCCGGATCGTGGAAGCGGACGAGGGCGCCCGGCCGGACATCGAGAAGGACGCCGTGGCCTACGAGGTGGGTCCCGACGCCGGAGGCTTCTCCGCCGAGGAGGCGGCGATGCGGGTCGAGGACGAAGAGCCGCGGTGAGAGCCGCCCCTCCTCCGCCGTGATCTCGCAGTCGTTCGCGTGAACCACTGCGAGATCACGGCGGGCGGTGGGACGGCGGGGATGTGACGGCGGCCGAAGGAGACTTGCCAATGACGGCGGTGGTGCTCGGCAGGTGTTGCCCGTTGAGCGGGTCTCCTCTCTTCCCTAGTGTCGCCTCATGAGGGTGAACGGAAGTGCCACGGTGGCCGCGCCGCTCCCACGGGTCTGGGAAGCCCTCAGGGACCCGGCCGTGCTGGTCCGGACGATCCCCGGCTGCCGGTCCCTGGAGGCCACGGGCGTGGACACCTACAACATGACGATCACCGCCGGGGTCGCCTCCATCAAGGGCACCTATGCCGGGCAGGTGGCCCTCTCCGAGCCGGGGCCTCCGCATCTGTTCGAGTTGCGGGCCCGGGGACAGGGCGCTCCGGGCACGATCGAGGCGACCGTGCGGGTGCGGCTGTCCGAGGGCGAGGGCGGCACCCAGGTGCACTACGAGGCCGACGCGGTCGTGGGCGGGATGATCGGCGGGGTCGGGCAGCGGATGCTCGGCTCGGCCGCCAGGCGGACGGCCGCCGAGTTCTTCGCCGCGGTGGAACGGGCGCTGACCGCGCCGGAACCCGTGTCGGTCCCGGCGCCCGTGCCGGTGTCCCGGCCGGATCAGGACAGGCCGGCGGGCACCGGGCCCGTGGCCGTCTACACGGCGCCGGAGCGGGCCGGCGGGATGGCCACGCCGATGGCCGTGGCGTTCGGTATGGGCGGGCTCGTGGCGCTGATGGGAGTCGGGGTCGGTTATCTGATCGGCCGCGGCCGCGCCGGCCGGACATAGCTGGCCGGACATAGCTGGCCGGACATAGAGGGCACAGGAGATCGCGAGCGCGGTCGGGAGCGTGGTGACATGAGGTCTTTCACGGCGGCGGCGGTGCAGTTCGCACCCGTTCCCGGCCCGTTGACCGCCGAGTCGGTCCGGGCCAACCTCGACAAGGCGGCGTCCTTGACGCGGCGCTGCGTCGAGGCGAGCGGTGCCGAGCTCGTCGTCCTCCCGGAGTCGTGCACCACCGGGTTCACACCCGGGGTGCCCGTCGCCGAGCTCGGGGAGCTGGTCTCCCGCATCCCCGGCCCGGTCACCGAGCCGCTCCAGGAGGTGGCACGGGACCTCGGCGTCCATGTCTGCCTGGGGACGTACGAGCGTGGAACGGCGCCGGGCGTGGTGCACAACGCCGCGGTCCTCATCGGACCCGGAGGGGACGTGCTCGGGACCTACCGCAAGACGCATCCGTTCGGCTCCGAGGACGTGCGGCGCGGAGGCTGGGTGACACCCGGCTCCGAGGTCTGCGTGGTCGAGACCTCGCTGGGCCGGATCGGCATGGCCATCTGCTTCGACGGGGACTTCCCGGAGCTGTGGCGCATCCAGGCCGTACGCGGCGCGGAGATCATCTGCCGCCCCTCGGCCCTGCTGCGGTCGGCCGACATCTGGGAGATGACCACGCGGGCCCGCGCCTATGACAACCACGTCTACGTCGTGGCGGCCAACGCCGTCGGCGCGGACCCGGGCGGGACGCTGTACTTCGGCAACTCGCTCATCGTCACGCCGATCGCCGAGGTCGTGGCCCGGGCCGCGAGCCAGGAGAGCTGGGTGTCCGCGCGCCTCGACCCCGCGACCGCCATGGTCTCCCTGACCCCCGGCTCGTCGGTGCCCCAGTCGTTCGACCATCTCGCCGAACGCAACCTCGACCTGTACGACCGCTACGCCAAGGACCTGCTCGGCGAGGCCCGTACGGGGTTCGACCACGCCGGCTGAGCCTTCCGGTACGGCCCCCGGGCCCGGCTGACGACCCGCTGCAGGGCGTTTCCTCAGTGACCGGGCGTAGCGCACGATCCGGCTCCGATGTTCCTCAGACCCCTCATCCAGTCATCCAGCGCGTGGGCGCGACGGCGTGACCCGGGGAATCCAGGTCCAGACAGGTTGTCCAAGGCGCGTCGTCGTCGACAGCACCTGGCAGCCCATGCGGTGAGCGGCATCGAACAGTGTGGCGCGAGCCCGCCCCTCGTGCTCCAGCCGCACACATGCATGGGTGTATTTCGTGATCTTTACGATCCGTGCCGTCCAGCATGGGCATGAACCGGTTCGTCGGCGTTGCGCAGATGGATCGCGAGGAGGGTCAGCCACCCCCAGCCAATGGCGATGGTCAGTCGCTGCAGCAGCCCACCGATCTCGACGAGGCCTTCGACCTGCGCAAAGGCCTGACCGGACAGGAAGAGGCCGATCATGACCAGCGCGCCGGTGGCGGTCGAGTAGATGGCCCATCCGCGTTTGCCCCAACCGGCGAAGCGCCGAGCGAAGACGAAGCACGCGACGGTCAACGCAGCGAAGGCAAGCAGCGAGAAGGGGAAGTTGTGGAGCATGCCGTGCCAGGTGTGCACGCCATGGACGGGCGTGCCCAGCGGGTAGCCACCAACGGGATCGGTCACGAAGACACCAGCGCCGATAAGTCCAATCGCGTACGCCCCGACCAGCAGTGGCCCCCAGATCGAGTGTCGTCCAGCGGCGTGAAGAGCCCCGCGTAGGCCGATGGCGAAAAGGAGCATCAGCAGGCCGGTGATGAGGAAGTTGGCGATCTGCGTCCACCCGGACGGGCCCAGAGCCAGTGAACTGACCGGATGACGGAGCGGGTCGTAATCGGCGCGGGTGGCGCCCTCGATGAGGAAGGCGATGACGAACAGCGGGCCGCCGATCGCGCCGCAAAGGAGCAGCTTCCTCGTCGATGCATTCATCCGATCCGATCGGGATGAGATTTCAGCGGGCGGGGGTCCGGAACGTGGAAGATCGCTCACATTTGTCAACCTAGGTTGACATAGAGGCCATTGTCAACTGACGTTGACGCGGACGATCGCCTTCTTCCTGAGAGTAGAACGCGCGAGCCGCTATACCCCCCTGGGCGGCGCGGTGCCTCGATTCATCTTGGGTCACACGGACACCGTGGTCAGGGCAGGATCGACCGGGCGATCGTGCGGGCGAGCGCCACGGCGGTGGACTCGGGGACCTGGCCGACCTCAGGGCCCTCGGCGTAATGGCGAAGGAAGGCCTGCTGGAAGCAGGCGCCGAGGAGCAGCGCCGCGGCCGCGTCCGGATCGGCCCCGGCGGAGACACGGCCGAGCTCCTGCTCGGCCTTGAGGTAGGCCGAGAGCCGGGCGATGGGACGCTCCGGCCCGGCGTCGTACTTGCGCAGCGACTCCCGATGGGCCGCCATGAACCGGGGCTCCGCGAGCACCGACCCGAGCATCGGGAAGGTCCGGTGATAGAACGCGAGCGCGCCGCGGGCCACCTGCAGGAGGTTGTCCTCGACCGTTCCCTCTCCCGGCCGGTCGGTGAACCCGGTGAAGCTCGGGAGCCGCTCCTGGAGTACGTGCAGGAGGAGCTCCTCCTTGTCCCGGAAGTGCTTGTACAGCGTGGCCTCCGAGAAGCCCGCGACCCGCGCGATCTCCCTGGTCGTGGCACGGACGATGCCGCGGGTCCGCATGATCTCGGCCGCGGCGTCCAGGATCCGGTCACGAGTGGTCAACATCGGTCTCCCTTTGCCAGGTGCGGCCCTGGGAACAAGTATAAAAGGGTGAGTGAGTGTTTACTCACCAGGGATGATGATGAGACAGGGGCGACCATGAAAATCACGATCTTCGGTGCTACGGGAGGGACCGGCACACAGCTGGTCCGGCAGGCACTGGCCGAAGGGCACGAGGTCACCGCGGTGGTGAGGGACCCCTCCCGGCTGACCGCCGGGGACCCGCGGGCGGAGGTCCTACGTGCGGACGTGATGGATCCGGCCGCCATCGAGCCGGCGGTGGCGGGCCGGGACGCCGTGGTCACGGCGATCGGGAGCCGTACCGTCCGCGCGCCGACGAGCGTGTGCGCGGACAGCGTACGGAGCATCATCGAGGCGATGGAGAAGGCCGGCGTGGACCGCCTGGTCCTGGTCAGCGCCGCAGGTCTGGAGGCCGACGCCGGAGACGGGCCGGTGACCCGTCACGTCCTGAAGCCGCTGCTCCTGCAGCGGATCCTGAAGCACCCGTTCGCCGACATGCGCCGCGCCGAGGAAGAGGTGCGGGCCAGTGGCCTGAGGTGGACCATCGTCCGGCCGCCGCGGCTGACCGACCGCGACCGTACGGGGATCTATCGCACCGCCGAGGACCTCAATATCAGGGGAGGCCGCACCATCTCCCGCGCCGACCTGGCCGACTGCGTGCTGAGGTTGGTCGAGGACCCGGGCACCACGGGCCATGTGATCTCCGTGGCCTACTGAGGGGCGTACCGAAACGGACCGGGCGGGCCGGGGAGCGGGCATGAACGGGGGGTGAGCGCCGCGCCGGTCATGCCCGGCCGCCGGCCGGCTCACGCCGAGGAGGTCCACTTCCTGTACGGCGGCGCGGTCATCATGTCCGGGACGTCGGTGCCCACCGATGGATCTCGGACGCCACCGCACGTTGGCGGGCTGACGCGCGCGCGACCGTCATCGGTAGCAAGTTTTCATGGCGGTGCGGACCTCGGCGAGTGTTCGCTCGGCGATGGCGTTGGCCTTCTCGTCGCCGGTGGTGAGCACCTGCCGCAGGTGGCCGCGGTCCATGACGTACTCCGCTCGCCGCTCCCGGATGGGCCGCAGGAATTCGTTGACCGATTCGGCGACGGCCTGTTTGAGGGCGGCGGCTCCGCCGGTGCCGATGTCTTCGGCCACCTGGTGCGGATCGCGGTCCTGGCAGAGTGCCGCCAGGAGGACGAGGTTGGAGACGTCCGGACGGGTGGCGGGCTCGTAGGTGATGTGGCGGTGGGCGTCGGTTCTGGCCCGCCTGATCAGCCGGGCGGTCTGGTCGGCCGTCGCGGACAGGGCGATGGCGTTGCCGCGGCTTTTGCTCATCTTCTGCCCGTCGATCCCCAGCAGGTTCGGCACCTGGGACAGCAGCGCGTCGGGGACGGGGAAGACGGGCGCGTAGCGGTCGTTGAAGCGGCGGGCGATGGTGCGGGTGATCTCCTGATGCGGGAGCTGGTCCTTGCCCACGGGCACCAGGTTGGCTTTGCAGAACAGGATGTCGGCGGCCTGGTGGACCGGATAGGTGAACATCAGACCGCTGACCGACGCCTGCCGGGACACCGCGATCTCTTCCTTGACCGTGGGATTGCGCTGCAGCTCGGCGACGGACACCAGGGACAGGAACGGCAGCAGCAGCTGGTTGAGGGCCGGCACGGCGCTGTGGGTGAACACCGTCGCGGTGCCCGGGTCGATGCCGACGGCCAGGTAGTCGGCCACGAGCCCTTCGACATGCTCGGTCAGATGGTCGGCGATGTCCCGGTCGGTGAGCACCTGGTAGTCGGCGATCAGCACGAACAACTCCACACCGGCCTGCTGCAGGCGCACGCGGTTGGCCAGGGTGCCGAAGTAGTGGCCCAGATGCAGTGGGCCGGTCGGCCGGTCTCCGGTCAGGATCCGGAATTGCGAGGGGTCCTGGGCGATGTGTGTTTCCAGTTCACCGCTGTGACGTAGTGCGGTACGGAGCGTCAACGCGCCGTCCGCGTCCGCGGCCGGTGCTTTCGATCCGGTCACCGGCTCTATCAGGCCGGACAGGGCGAGCGGGTGAGTCACGGGAGTCTCCTCGAAGTCGGAGGCCCGCCGGCCGGATCGGCCCCGCAGGAGAGACCCGCAGAAGAGAAAGGACCGTCCAACCGGACGGCCCTGATGATGCGTCAAAGACGGCCGTCCTAGGACGGCCACCAGCTCAGGCACGAGAAACGACGCATGACCTCAGAGTAGTTGATCCTCCTGCGGCCGCGTGAACAACTACAGATCACGGCGGTTCTCCTAGCCGTGATCTTGTAGTTGTTCATGCTCGTGGCCCGGTCCGGCGGTCAGCTCACGCCGAGGAGGTCCACCACGAAGATGAGGGTCTCGCCCGGCTTGATGGCGCCGCCGGCACCGCGGTTGCCGTAGCCCAGGTGCGGCGGGATGACCAGCCTGCGCCGGCCGCCGACCTTCATGCCCTTGACCCCGAGGTCCCAGCCCGCGATGACCCGGCGGCCACCGAGTGGGAACTCGAACGGCTGGCCGCGGTTCCACGACGCGTCGAACTCCTCTCCGGTGGAGAAGGCCACTCCGACGTAGTGGACGCTCACCGTCGAGCCGTGCGTGGCCTCCGGTCCTTCACCCACGACGAGGTCGGTGATCTCGAGGTTGGCGGGCGGGGTGCCCTCGGGGAAGTCGATCTCGGGCCTTTCAAGCGCCATCACATGGCTCCTGGCTTTGTCGATTGGTCGTGTTCTGGCGCGCCAACCCTATCGAGGGGGGACGGCCGTGCCCGGTAGAGGTGGGGAATGGACCGGGGATCACTGAAGATCTGGTGATGAGTTGGCAGTTGTCGACGATTCCCCGGAAGGCCACGGGCCGGTAGACCTTGGTCCCATGCGCATCCGGATCGGCATCGACACCGGCGGGACGTTCACCGACGTGGTGGCACTGGACGAGGCCACCGGCGAGACCGTCACCACGAAGACCCCGTCGACACCGGCCGACCCCGCCGAGGGGTTCATGGCCGCGGTCCACAAGGCGCTCGGCCTCCTCGGCGCCGGCGGCCGCGACCTCACCGCCGTCGCCCACGGCACCACCGTGGCGACGAACCAGCTGCTGGAGGACCGGCTCGGGGATCTCGGGTTCATCACCACCGAGGGCTTCGAGTTCATCCTGGAGATCGCCCGGCAGAGCGTGCCGGACGGTTACGGCAACTCCTATTTCTGGGTGAAGCCGCCGCGGATCGTCCCGGTGGGCCGGGTCAGGACGGTCGGCGGGCGGCTCGACCACACGGGCGCGCAGATCCGGCCGTTCGACGAGGCCGGTGCCGTCGCGGTCGCCCGCTGGTTTCGCGACCGGGGCGTCACCACGATCGGCGTCTGCTTCCTGCACTCCTACGCCGATCCCTCGCACGAGCTCCGCATGGCCGAGGTGCTCCGCCGGGAGCACCCGGAGGCGGTCGTGTCGCTGTCGTGCCAGGTGCTGCGCGAATACCGGGAGTACGAGCGGTCGGTCACGACCCTCGTCGACGCGGCGGTCAAGCCGACCATCACCCGCTATATCGCCCAGATCGCCGAGCGGCTGGCCGAGCTCGAGGTCGATGGGCGGACGGGCCCGCCGTTCTTCGTGATGAAGTCCAACGGGGGAGTGCTCTCGGCGGGGGAGGTCGTCCACCAGCCGATCACCACGATGCTGTCCGGGCCGGCCGCCGGGGCGCTCGGGGCCGCGCTCATCGCCGAGGTGACGGGGCGGCGTTCGGTCATCACGCTCGACGGGGGAGGGACCTCCACGGATGTCGCCGTGGTGCTGGACGGAGAGCCGACCCTCACGACCGAGGGCTCGGTCGGCCGCCATCCCGCCAAGATTCCGATGATCGACATCGTGACCGTCGGCGCCGGAGGCGGGTCGATGGCCTGGATCTCCCCCGAGGGCGCCCTCAAGGTCGGGCCCGCCTCGGCCGGAGCCGACCCGGGACCGCTCTGTTACGGCAGGGGAGGGGCCGTCCCCCCAGGCCGCGACCACGGCGCCGCGCCGACCGTGACCGACGCCCATGTCCTCCTCGGCCGTGTCCCCCCTCATCTCCTCGGCGGTGAGATGGCGCTGGACGTCGTCGCCGCCCGTACCGGGCTGACGGAGCTCGCCGCCGAGCTCGGCCTGGACGTCGAGCGGTGCGCGGCCGGGATCCTGGAGATCAGTGCCTGGAACCAGGCCAACGCCATCCGCCAGATCACCGTCAAGCGGGGCCTGGACGTCCGCGACCATCCCCTCGTCGCCTTCGGCGGTTCCGGCCCCCTGCTGGCCTGCCGGCTCATCGACATCCTCGGGCTGCCCTCCGCGGTGGTGCCGGAGAACCCGGGCAACCTGTCGGCCTTCGGGCTCCTGACCGTCGACGTGAAGAACGACTATGTCCGCACCCACGTCGCCCGCGACACCGCCCTGGACCTGGCCGCGGTCGGGAAGGTGCTCGCCGAGCTGGAGAGGCAGGCCGACGAGGCGCTCGCCAGGGAGGGCTTCCCGGCCGAGGCCCGCCGGCTCGCGCGGTCGGTGGACCTGCGTTACTACGGCCAGGCCTTCGAGGTGCGGGTCGCGGCCCCGGCGGGCCCGGTCGACGAGGACTTCCGCGCGGAGGTCGTCCGGCGGTTGCACGACGCGCACGAGGCGTTGTACGGCTACTGCTACCGCGACGATCCGCGCCACGCGGTCGAGTGGGTCAACCTGCGGGTCTCCGGCATCGGCCCGATCACCCGCCCGAAGCTCAGGCGGCGGCCGCCCGGTGACGGTGATCCGGCGCGGGCCCGTACCGGCATCAGGCAGGTCTGGTTCGGTGACTCCGGGAGCGCGGCACCGGGCCGGCAGGCACCCGGCTGGGCGGAGACGCCCATCTACCGGCGGGAGCGCCTCGCCCCGGGTGACGTGGTGCGCGGCCCGGCCGTGATCGAGGAGTTCGGCTCCACGCTGCCGCTGCATCCCGGCTTCGAGGCCCGCGTCGACCCGTACGCCAACATCATCCTGACGCCCGCCGAATCGGTGACAACGGAGAGGGGAGAGGGCCGATGAAGGTCGATCCGGTCCTGCTGGAGATCGTCGAGGGGACGCTCGCCTCCGTGGAGCGGGAGGTGGAGACGGCCATCGCCCGTACGGCCCGGTCGCCGATGATCCGGGACGCGCACGACTTCCGGGCGGGGATCCACGACCGGAGGCTGCGCAAGCTCACCGGGCGGTCCTACTCCGCGCTGGTCCAGCCCATCGCCAGGGACTTCCCGCTCGAGACGATGCGGCCGGGGGACGTCTTCTTCCACAACGACGTCTATCTGTCCGAGGGCGGCATCGGTCACCTGCCGGACCTGTGCGTCACCGTACCGGTCTTCCACGACGGCGAGGTGGTCGCGTTCGTCCAGGCGTTCGGCCACCACGACGACATCGGCGGCGCCGTGCCCGGGTCGATGCCCTCACACGCGCGCAGCGCCTTCGAAGAGGGCCTCATGGTCCCCCCGATCAAGCTGTGGGACCAGGGTGTTCCCAACGAGGCCGCGCTCCGGATCATGACCCGCAACTCGCGGATGCCGGACTCGCTCGCCGGGGACCTCGACGCCGAGTGCTCGGCCTGCCTCATGGGCGCGCGCCGGCTCGGGGAGCTGTTCGGCCGCTATGGGGTGGACACCGTCGAGGCCTGCTTCGACGCCATCCTCGACAAGACCACCGAGACGTTCCGGCGGGAGATCCTCCCCAGGATCCCCGACGGGGAGTACGTCTGGGAGGACTACGCCGAGCACGACGGCGTCGACCCGCCCCGGCTGCACACCCAGCGCATCACGCTCACCAAGACGCCGGACAGGCTCGTCATCGACTTCACCGGGACGTCGCCACAGGCCAAGGGGCCGATCAACCACGCCGGCGACTACGCCGACGGCGTCTTCCTCAAGAAGTGGCTCGCGCCCGTGCTCCGCAATCTGGCCGAGACCCCGGAACGGATGGCCGAGCTCGACGTCAACGAGGGCGTGGTGCCGCTCATCGAGATGCGGTTCCCGGACAAGGGGACCCTGCTCACCCCCGTCTTCCCGGCTCCGACGAACGCCCGTACGTTCGTCATCCTGCGCCTGCTCGGGGTCCTCGCCGGCGTGCTGGCGAAGGCCACCGGCGGCCGGATGCCCGCAGACCAGGAGACGATCCGCTATACCGGCGTGTACGGGGAGCGGGACGGCGTCCCCTATCTCATGCGGGAGGTCCTCGGCGGCGGGTCGGGCGGCCGCTACTACGCCGACGGTGAGGACACCATCCACGTCGTTCCCGACTCGAGGAACATCCCGGTCGAGTTCGCCGAGGCCCGCTGGCCGTTCGTCGTCGAACGGCTCGGCCTGGCGGTGGACTCCGGCGGCGCGGGGGAGCACCGCGGCGGCCTCGGCTACGACAAGCACATCCGCATGCTGGGCGACGCCCACTACATGTCCATCGCCGACCGGTCGATCCTGTCCTGCTGGGGGGTGAAGGGCGGCCGGGCCGGGACCCCGTTCCAGGTGACGATCGACGGCCGCGAGATGGAGGGCCTGGTGGACGACGAGCCCGTGCGGGCCGGCGAGGTCATCCGCATCCGTACGACCGGTGGCGGCGGCTGGGGCGACCCCCTCGACCGCGACCCGCGGCGCGTCGCCGCGGACGTGCGCGACGGCAAGGTCTCGGTGGCCGGAGCCCGCG
>DASYNF010000049.1:0-13764 GCA_036008685.1 Actinomadura sp.
GGCGAAAGACTGGACAGATCATTACATAGCCGTATAAACCCGCTGTGTGGACACGACAGACCCCCAGCAGACCAACCCCGGCACCGCGAGCCGGCGCGCCTTCCTCTCGCTCTCCGCGGCGGCAGTGGCCGCGGGAGTGACCCTGGACCCCCGCCCGGCGGCCGCGGCCGCCTCGGGTCACTCCGACGGCCCCGGACGGCCGGTCACCAAGCAGAAGCCCGACGCGGAGCTACGCGCCCTCCTGCGCGACCTCGACCAGCGCCGCATCGAGGCGACGGTCCGCAAGCTCGTCGGCTTCGGCACCCGCCACACGCTGTCCCCACAGGACGACCCCGCCCGCGGCATCGGCGCCGCACGCGACTGGATCCTCGCCGAGATGCAGCGGTACGCCACCGCCTCCGGCGGGCGGATGAAGGTCGAACTGCAGTCCTACATCCAGCAGCCCGCCTCCCGCATTCCCACCGCGACCCGCATCACCAACGTCGTCGCCACCCTCCGCGGCTCCACCACACCCGAACGCGTCTACGTCGTCTCCGGGCACTACGACTCCCGCGTCACCGACGTCATGAACGCCACCGCCGACGCGCCCGGCGCCAACGACGACGCCTCCGGCGTGGCCGTCGCCATGGAGATGGCCCGGGTCATGGCCACCCGCGCGCCCAAGTCCACCATCGTCTTCACCGCCGTGGCGGGGGAGGAGCAGGGCCTCTACGGCGCCCGCCACATGGCCGAGCAGTACAAGAAGGCCGGCACCGACGTCCAGGCCATGTTCACCAACGACATCATCGGCAGCAGCACCGCCGACGACGGCACCCGCGAGCCCCGCACCGTCCGCCTCTTCGCCGAGGGCGTGCCGACCTCCGAGACACCCGAGCAGGCCAACACCCGCCGATCGGTCGGCGGTGAGAACGACTCGCCGTCCCGCCAGCTCGCCCGCTTCGTAGGCGACGTCGCCGAAAACCGCGAGACCGGCATGACCGTACGGGTGATCTACCGCCGCGACCGCTACCTGCGCGGGGGAGACCACATCGGATTCCTCGAACAGGGCTATCCCGCCGCCCGCTTCACCGAGCTCAACGAGAACTTCGACCACCAGCACCAGGACGTCCGCACCGAGAACGGCAAGCGGTTCGGCGACCTGCCCGAGTTCTGCGACTTCGCCTACATCACCCGGGTCGCCAAGGTCAACGCCGCGACGCTCTGGTCGCTCGCCCAGGGCCCCGGCACCCCCAAGGGCGTCAAGGTCCGCACCGAGCAGCTCACCAACGACACCGACCTGGTCTGGACCCGCGGCTCCGAGCCCGACCTCGCCGGATACGAGGTCCTCTGGCGCGAGACCACCAGCCCCGACTGGACCCACGTCATCCCCGTCGGCGACGTCACCCAGGTGAGGATCGACCTGTCCAAGGACAACGCCTTCTTCGGCGTACGCGCCGTGGACCGCGACGGCCACCGCAGCCCGGTCAGCTTCCCCACACCCTCCTGACCCCCTGATCCTGGCGCCGCCGCGCGGCGGCGCCAGGATGGCAGGATGCGAGCCTCCCGCCTCATCTCCCTGATTTTGCTGCTGCAGTCACGGGAGACCATGACCGCCGCCGAACTCGCCCGCGAGCTTGAGGTGTCGGAGCGCACCATCTACCGGGACGTGCTCGCGCTGTCGGCCGCCGGCGTGCCCGTCTACGCCGAGCAGGGCCGCACCGGCGGCTACCGGCTGATCGCCGGCTACCGCACCCGGCTCACCGGCCTCACCCGCGCGGAGGCCGAGGCGCTGTTCCTGTCCGGCCTCCGCGGACCGGTCGCCGACATGGGGCTCGCCGACGTCGTGGCCACCGCGCGCCTGAAGGTCCTCGCGGCCCTTCCCCCCGCATTCGGCGACGCCCCGGCCCGCACCGACCAGCGGTTCCACCTCGACGTCCCCGGCTGGTTCGCCGACACCGACCCGCCCGCCCTGCTCACCACCCTGACCCAGGCCGTCTGGCGGGACCAGACCGTCGAACTCCGCTACCGCCGCGACCGGGAGGTCACCCGCACAGCCCAGCCGTACGGGCTCGTGCTCAAGGGCGGCGTCTGGTACGTGGTGGCACGGGTCGCCGGGGACTACCGCACCTACCGGGTCGACCGGATCACCACCGTCCGGCCGACCGGCTCCACCTTCACACGCGACGAGACCTTCGACCTGTCCGGCCACTGGGCCACCCGAACGGCCGAGTTCCTCAGCGCGATGCTCACCGAGCACGTCACCCTGCGGCTGAGCCCCCGCGGCCTCAATGCACTGCGCCACACCGTCGAACCACCCGCGGCCCGGCAGGCCCAGGCCGAGGCGGGCCCGCCGGACCAAAACGGCTGGGTCGTGACCCGCCTGCCGGTCGAATCCCTGGACGTGGCCTATACCCTCCTGCTCGGCCTCGGGCCCGAGGCCGAGATCCTCGACCCGCCGAAGCTGCGCACGCGCATGGCCGACGCGGCCGAACGCCACGCGCGGCTCTACCGCCCTCAGCGATAACCGGTCACGTCCGCGGGCCCGCCCGCGTCCTGCACCTCGACGAGATAGCGCCACGCGTCCGGACGGCTGCCGTCGACATCGGTGAAACCGTAGATCTGAGCCAGCCCGCCGCTCGACAACGACCGGCCGTTCCACCGCGCCACGTCAGGGTCGCCGGCCAGCGCCACGACCGCGCGCCCGACATAGGACGGCGTTTCGGAGATGACGAAGTGCGGCACCCGGCCGAGCGCGTCCCGCCAGTTCGCCTCCGTGACACCGAAGTGCTCCAGCATGATCTCCGAGCGCATCCAGCCCGGGGTCAGGGAGACGGCGGTCGCGCCGTACGGGGCCACCTCCCGCGCCTGCGCGAAGGCCATGCGGTTCACCGAGACCTTGGCCAGGTCGTAGAAGAAGGAGACGCGGTAGTTCTCCCTGTTGTAGTCCGCCGTGCCGTCGGTCATCTCGACGACCAGCCCGCCCGGGTTGCGGATCAGCAGCGGCAGAGCGTGATGGCTCGTGATGATGTGGGTGTCGATCGCCAGCCGCAGCGTCCGCAGACCCGTGTCCAGCGAGTGCTCCCACAGCCTGTCCTCCCAGCTGAACATCAGCTCGGCGCCCCAGATGTCGTTCACGAGCACGTCCAGCCGCCCCTGCTCACGATCGATGCGCTCCACCAGCGCCCGGACCTGGTCGCGTTCCAGATGGTCCACCCGCACCGCGATCCCCGTGCCACCGGCCGCGGTCACCAGCCCGGCGGTCTCCTCGATGGTCTCCGGCCGGTCCATTTCGGAACGCCGATCACGCGTGCTCCGCCCCGTGACATAGACGGTCGCGCCCGCCGCCCCCAGCTCCACCGCTATCCCGCGGCCCGCGCCGCGCGTCGCCCCGGCCACAAGCGCGATCTTTCCTGTCAGATTCCGATCCATGGCACGGATCGTGGCAGCGAAACCTGACAGACCACGTCAGGGTTTTGGTCAACTGGACGTCGGCGGAGCCGAACTCCCGCCCGCCCGGTAGGGGGCCGGCTCAGCAACGGCCGTAAATCCAACGAAGTTTGCCCTGACCCACGTCGGTCCTGACCTACGTTTGCCCTGACAAACCCTCGCACAGCTGTCCGGCGGGCACGTCGGCTAGAAGGGGTGGCTGTACCGGCGGGCTTCCACGTGGTCGTAGATCGCGCGCAGCCACGGCTCGCGGACCTCGGGCAGCCGCGCCAGCGTGCTGAGGAACACATCCCGGTCGGGCCGGAACGGCCTGGACGGCAGCAGCGGCGGTGGATCGTCGCGGCGTACGCCGTCGGGTATCCCGCCGGCCCCGGGGACGGGCCGCCGATCGTGGTCGAAGGCCAGATGAATCCACACGCCGGCGGCCAGCGGTACCACTGTCCCCGCGCCGGACGGCCATGTCTCGCCGGTCTGCGGATGCTGCGGGACCAAGGCGATGTCCGTGGTCGTGGCGGACAGGCCCGGCCCGGCCAGGACCAGGTCTTTCGCCGGCGGCCCTGGTGGGAGCAGGGTGTCGAGCGCCCAGCCGAACGTCGCGGCGACAGGGCCGTCAGGGACGACCACCCGCGTACCGGCCGACACCGCCAGCAGGCGGGCCAGCGCCACCGCGACCGCTGCCGTCCACAGGGGGCTCCATGCCCCGGACGGCCCGACCGGCGGTGTGCCCGGTCGCTCCTCCCGCAGCGCCTCCCAGCCGAACACCCGTCGAGCGGGGCCATCGCCGGTGAGGGGACACACGGCCCGCGGATTCAGCCACACCGCCTGCCAATACGAGCAGTCGTCGACGCGGGTCGCCACCGCGCGCCCGCACTCCGCGCACGCCAGGTTCGGGCCGTCCCGGCCGTCCAGACCCATGCAGTAGCCGTCGCACCGCTCCGGGATGAGGACAGTGCCGCGGACGTCACCCGGCGCGATCACGACCGCTCCCGGTGGCCCGTACGAAAGGGAGTACACCGGCGCGTACACACCGCGGGCTTCCGCTTCGTCCGCACCGACCTCGGCCCACAGCCGCCACGGCGGCCCGGAAGGTTCCGGGTTCACCGCGTATGTCCCGGGCTCCATGAGGGCGGGGAGCAGTTCATGGCCGTATCTCTGGCCGGCGTGGACGGGAAGCGTGACCTGCGACACCGGCGCGGTCAGCACGGCGCCGCACCCCGCGCACGTGAACACGGCCATGCGCCCTCCCACGCCTCGACGCCCGCATTATCCAATAGACGGCGGTCGCAGCGGTGTTCGCCGAGCTTTGCGGCCTGACCGGCCCGCGCACGCGCGGGCCGGTCAGGCCGGTGCCCTGGACCTGGTGCCTCTCCTCCTTACCAGGGGAGGGGGCCTGCAGCGTCGAAGTAGCCTCCGGTCGGGCCGTTGGGGCCCACCTGGGCCATGCGGACGATGATCTCGGCGCCCTCCTCGACGGTCTGCGTGCCCGTGTGCCCGTTCAGGTCCGTCGCGGTGTACCCGGGCTCCACCGCGTTGATCCGCATGCCCGGGAACGCCTTCGCGTACTGCACGGTGATCATGTTGACCGCCGTCTTGGACGCCGGGTAGGCGACCCCCGGGTATGCGTACGTCGGTGTGCCCGGGGCGGTGACCCGGGTCATCGAGGCCAGGCCGCTGCTGAGGTTGACCACGACGGGGGCGGCGGACCGCTGCAGCAATGGCAGGAACGCGTGGGTGACGCGCACCACGCCGAAGACGTTCGTCTCGAACAGCGACCGCATCGTGTCGGCGGTCAGCTCCGCGGCGCCGACCACGGTCTTGCCTTCACCCCGCCCTTCAATGCCGGCGTTGTTGATCAGCACGTCCAGTCCGCCGTCGGCCTCGATGGTCTTCGCCGCGGCGGCGACGGACGCGTCGTCGGTGACGTCGATGAGGACCGTCCGCGCGCCCAGCCGCTCGGCGGCGCGGCGCCCGCGTTCGGCGTCCCTGCTGCCGACGTACACGGTGTGGCCTGCTGCGATGAGCCGGCGGGCGGTCTCGAAGCCGAGTCCCTTGTTAGCTCCGGTGATCAGTGTTGTCGTCATGCCTCCAGGTTGCGGCCGGGCGGTGCGGTCAGCCAGTGGTCCCGTCTTCCTGGGACTGCCGGTACCAGGCAGGTCCGCGGCCGACGGTGCACACTGGTGGGCATGGCGACGGCGGAATTCGGCAAGGCGGTGCGCCGCTGGCGCGACCGGGTATCGCCGGGGGCCGCCGGGCTGCCCGCCGGCGGGCACCGGCGCGCGGCCGGACTGCGCCGTGAGGAACTGGCTCTGCTGGCCGGGATCTCCGTCGACTACATCACCCGCCTCGAACAGGGCCGCGCGTCCAACCCGTCGGTGCAGGTCGTCGAAGCCCTGGCCAGGGCCCTGCGGCTGTCGGGAACCGAGCGCGCACACCTGTTCCGGCTGGCCGGGCTGGCCCCACCGGGCCCGGAAACGGTACCCGCGTACATCCCCCCGAGTGTCCAGCGGCTGCTGGACCGACTGACCGGGACACCCGTCGCGGTCTACGACGCGTCCTGGACGGTCCTCATGGCCAACCCGCCGTACGCCGCATTGATGGGCGATCCGTCGGGATGGCGTGGCAACCAGCGCAACGCGGTATGGCGCAACCTCCTCGGCCCGGGCACCCGGGTCCGCCACACGCCGGAGTCCCTGCACGGGTTCGAGGCTGCGCTGGTCGCCGACCTGCGCGGGGCCGCCGGCCGCTATCCGGCCGACCAGCGGCTACGGCGCCTGGTCGCGGAACTGCGCGCGAACAGTGACCGGTTCGCCCAGCTGTGGGAGTCCGGCGCCGTCGGCCACCACGAGGCCGCGCGCAAGACCATCGATCACCCGCGAGTAGGCCCCCTGACGCTGGACTGCGACGTGCTCACCGTGGCGGGCAGCGACCTGCGCATCATGATCTACACGGCCGAGCCCGGCTCCGAGGACGCCGAACGCCTCGCGCTGCTCACCGTGCTCGGCACCCAGGCACTCGTCGAGTAGCCGCCCCACTCGACAGTGCCCGTTCGTGACCGTCTGCGACCATTTCTCACCGGATTGTCACTACATGACAATGTCGGTTATCATGTAGTGGTGATAAAACTCGCCATATCGGCCCATGACGACCCCCGGGGCGGCGTTCCGCCGGCCGGCCCGGCCGGAACCGACCTGGAGCCGTTCTCCGAGACCGTCCGGGCGCCGGCGATGCCGCCCCCCGCGCCGTGCCCGCTGACCGGACGGGCCCCGGCCCGCACACCACATGAGCTCGCCGAGCTGATGCGCACCCAGCAGATGCCGGCGGCCGCGCTGGAGAAGACGGCCGCGTGGCTGTCGGGGGAGCGGCGGCAGTCGCCGGCCACACAGACCGGCTACGTGCGGGACCTGTCGTGGTGGCTGTCCTATGCCGCCGCACGGGGCCTCGACCTCGCCGACGTCGACCCGGCCGAGGCCGACCTGTACGCCGCGGCACTCCGCGCGGCCGGCCTGGCCGACTCCACCCGGGCGCGGCGCCTGTCGGCGGTCTCGTCCTGGTACGCCTACCTGACCCGGTCCCGCCTGGCGGTCCGCAACCCGTTCGGCGAGGGAATGGAGCGGCCCTCGGTCCCGCAGGCCTCCGAGACCCGCGGCCTGTCCGAGGACGAACTCGAGCGGATCCTGGCCTACACCGACGCCCGCGAGTCGGCCCGCACCCACGCGCTCCTGACGCTCATGGTCGCGACCGGCTGCCGGGTGTCCTCGGTGACCGGGACCACGCTCGCCAGCATGGGGCGCGACCGCGGACACACCGTCATCGACCTGCCGGTCAAGGGCGGCAAGACCAAGCGGTTCGTGCTCCCGCCCTTCGCGACCGAGGCCGTGGACCGCTACCTCACCGAACGGGCCGACGCCGAGGGCCCGCTGTTCGCCACCCGCACCGGCAAGCCGATCGACCAGCCGTATGTCTTCCGGCTGGTCCGCCGAATCGCCGCGGCCGCCGGCATCGGCCACGCCGACAAAATCTCGCCCCACTCACTACGGCACAGCGTCGCGACCATGCTGCTGGACCGGGGACACCCGCTGCACGTCGTCCAGGACTTCCTCGGACACGCAGACCCGCGCACCACCCGCCGCTACGACCGCGCCCGCGAATCACTGGACCGCTCACCCGCCTACGACCTCGGCGCCGCGCTCGCCGCCGGCGTCGCCCGGCACGCCCGCACCTACACCTGACCAGGACCTGGACCGGCTGTCATCACGGCCCCAGCAGGCGACGGGGACCTGGCCCGTGTTCGCCGAGCGCGCACCGCTCGAACGGCAGACATCCGCGGCCGATGCACTCGGTGAAACGATCGCGCATCCGCGGACGACCCTAGCTTGACCTGAACCATGGTTGAGGTAGGAGTCTGGTCGCAGGTACCGCAAAGGACCCCGATAAACCCTTGTGATCAGCGGAGGATCCGTCATGCCCGAGAAATCGTTCGAGCTCGCAGTCATCGTCGGCAGTGTCCGGGAGGGCCGGTTCGGCCCGACCATCGCGGACTGGTTCGCCGGCCAGGCCCGCCAGCGCGAGGACCTGAACGTCGACCTCATCGACCTGGCCGAGGTCCGGCTACCCATGGCGCTGCCCGCCTTCGGGGCCGAGCCGGCCTCGAAGGCGGCGCTGGCTCTGCAGGCCCTGACCCCACGGCTGGCCGCGGCCGACGCATTCGTCGTGGTCACCCCCGAGTACAACCACAGCTTCCCGGCATCCCTGAAGAACGCCATCGACTGGCACAGCCGGCAGTGGCACGCCAAGCCGGTCGGCTTCGTCTCCTACGGCGGCATCTCCGGCGGACTGCGGGCGGTCGAGCAACTGCGCCTGGTCTTCGCCGAACTGCACGCCGTGACCATCCGCGACACGGTCAGCTTCCACGGCGCCTGGAGCCAGTTCGACGACACCGGCGCCCCGATCAGCCCGGAAGGCTGCAACAGCGCGGCCAAGACCATGCTCGACCAGCTCACCTGGTGGGCGCGGACGCTCCGCGAGGGCAGGACCACCCACCCCTACGCCGCCTGACCCCGGCGGACGCAGCGCGGGCTACCGGCAACCATCCGAACCCACCAAGGATCAAGGAGACTGCAGTGACCGAGTCGGTAGCCCAGTGGATCAGGCGCCATGCCCACCCCTTCACCACCCTCGACCTCATCACCTACTGATCTGAGGAACAAGTACCGGGTTCCCGCACCCCCAAGCTGGGCGCGGCGTACCCCGATAGGTGATGTCAGGCTTTCTCCCGCGGATCCATACCCCCACCGCGGCGTTCCCGCAGGAGCGGGTGCGCCCGCATCGCCACCTCCAGCTCACCCGGCAGTTCGTCGCGATAACGACCCAGCGTCGACAGGTCCGAGTGCCCGAGAATCCGGCGTACGGCGTCCATATCTGTAGCGGCCGCGAGCAGGTGAGTGGCGGTGGTGTGCCGCAGTCCGTGCGGCGTGACCGTACGCCGCCGTTCCGGCTCCACCCGGGCCAGGACGCGGTCAATGACGGCCTGCGCGTCGCCGCGTGCCAGGCGTTTCCCGCGCCACGACAGCAGGAGCGCCTTCTCGCCCGGGGGAGCGGACCTCTGCCACTCGGCAAGGTGGGCGTCGAGCACCTGCGCAACCTCGTGGGGGAGAGGCACGTCCCGGGTCTTACCGCCCTTGCCGAATATGCGCCAGTAGCGGACCCCGACGTTGACATGGAAATGCTCCACATCGGCGCGGACGAGCTCCGACACCCGGGGACCCACCGTTGCCAACAGCAGCACGATCAGCGCGTCCCGCAGGCCCGTACGCTGATCTGGCCGCTTCTTGTCGTCCGGTTCTGCGGTCGCGAGCCGCCGCGCCGCACCGAGCAGCCCTTCGGCCTGTTCCAGGGTGAGCGCGCGACGCTGCGCCGGCAGCCCGCCGCGCTGCCTCGCCACCACGGTGACCGTCTGCATCGGGTTGAGCTGGACCCAGCCCCCGATGGCCGCGTGCTGGAAGAACGCGGAAACCGAACGGCGGAACCGGGCCTGCGACGACATGCTCTGCGAGGGCCCAGACGACGCCGACCGCGCCGGACCGCCTCGCGGCCGGCGCCCGTCCGGCTTGTGCGCGAAGGCCAGGAGAACCTCGTCGACGTCCTCACCCGCGAGATCATCCAGGACCCGATCCGCACCGGCCAGCACGGCAAAAGTGGACACATCACGGATATAGACCTCGGCCGTGCCGGGGGAGAGGGCCCCGGTCGCCGTCTTGGCCCGCACCATGTCCGTGTAACGGTCGGCGGCGTCTTGAACGGTCAGACGTTGAAGATCGACAGGGCGCACTGCGACACCGTACCGAGGGGCTCCGACAAGACCACAGGCGGCGGGGTGGCGTCCCGGATGGCCTCCCACGAAAGCCCTGGTCCCCTAGCTCATGGTGGAGGATCGAGCCGGGCGGACCCGAGCCAGCACCAAAGCACGGGCCGGCGTGTCGGGTGCCGGCCCGTGCTCGCGCCCCCGGAAAGATCTTCCGAGAGTCGGTGGTCGCTACTTCTTGACCTGGCCGCGGTAGCCCACGGGGCCTTCCTTGGGGAACTGCGCGCTGCCGGTGAACCAGGTGCCGTCATCGAAGAAGGTGACCTGCCCGTTGCCCTGGGGACCCGACCACGACACCTGCGTGCCGGTCTGGGCCGCGCGGTCCGCGGGGAAGACCTTGTTCCGGTTGGTGATGACGATCTCGAGGTCGGCGTCGTCGTGCCAGCCGCCGTCCGGGCCGCCCCACTGGATCTGCGTGGTGTATCTCGCCATCTTTATCCCCTTTGTGTGGGTGGAGTCCGGACTATCAGTACAGACTGCTGTGCCCCCGAATGACATAAGTGGAGGTGGCCTGAAGTGGCCTTATGTGATCATCTCGTTTCATATAGTTGCCATAGGGGCTTCAAGGGGTGGGAACCGAATACGCCAGAAAGGGGCCGCGGCCGGGCGTAACGGCTGATCGGGGTGGGTCTGCATCCAGGACTGCGGGCACGGCTAGGGTGTGCGGGTCCGGGTTGTGATCTTGCTGGGGTGTTGGGTTGGCGTCGATCGATCGCACGGCTTACCCACGGTTTAAGCTGCGGTGTCGGTGCGGGAGCTGGCCGAGGCGTTCACGCCCACACCGGATGAGGTGATGTGGGCGCGTGGCAAGACCCAGCACGAGCAGCACTTGCTGGCGCTGCTGGTCCAGCTGAAGTGCTACCAGCGGCTGGGGTACTTCGCCAAGCTCTCGGGCGTCCCGGCCGCGGTCGTCGACCACGTGCGCGGCGTGCTGGAACTACCGGACGCAGTCGTCGCGGAAATTGATGCGGATCGCACGGCCAAGCGGCATCGGCAGTTCGTGCGTGAGCGTCTGGGCGTGAAGTTCGAGGCGGCGCGGGTGCGTACGGTTGCCGAGCAGGCCATTCGTGCCGCGGTGCAGACCAAGGACAACCCTGCGGATCTGATCAACGTGGCGCTGGAGGAGCTGGTTCGGCAGCGCTGCGAGCTGCCCGGCTACCCGACGCTGGACCCGATGGCCGCCAGCATCCGGGCCGAGGTCAACGGCGGGTTCTTCGCGATGGTCGCGGCACGGCCGGGCCGGGCTGAGCGGGCGCGGCTGGAGCGGCTGCTGGTAGTGGAGATCGCGGGTATCGAGTCGTGGCCGGTTCTGCTCATCTTGGCTACTTAGTCTTAAACCAGACAGAAGGTGCATTCTGTATGGTTTAGGTCGCTTCTGTGCTATATAGCTATATTCACCACCGGCGGCTGTACGGATGCGCCCCAGCACATCGGACAGCACGCGCGAGCGCCCGTACCGCACCTGCGAGGTCGACCCGTTCGTCAGCGTCGCCGGCCCTCACCGAGGTCGTCTCCACATGATCATCTGGCTGAGTGATCACTGAGTGTCAGATTTTCGGATCCAGCACAGAAAGGACAGGAAGGCGCATTCGGCGGGGCGAATCCAACGTCGGCATCCGTCGGCACCTGTCGACATCCACGACGGACACGAGGATGGCGCCGAACCCATTGGGACGAGGCTGCGCAAGACGCACACACATCAGGTCGGATACGTCCTCAAGCCCCTTCTGACCTGGCGAACCTCGATGGTCGATAATGTACATTATGTTAAGTAACGCCTTTGAGTGCTCGAGCGAACGCTCCCCTCGCCCACTTGAGGCGTTGGAACTCGTGGACTGGGCGCAGATATCGGGTACGCGCTGGTATCAGCCTGCGAAGGCTCGGTCCGCTGCAGAAGCGTTGGCCACAGCGCTCTCTGCAGGGCAGGCCGCTCAGGCGGTCGTTGATCTGCGGCACGCGGTGAGTAACGATCATCGCGGCAGCCTCTGCACATACGCGGCGCTCATGACCGGATCGCCGGCCGCCGTCTACGGTCCGACCGAAGCGATCCCCGTCAGCGATCATCGGAGGAACGGATCTGGCCGGATGGCCTGAACTCCCGTCCGTCATCGCAGGTCCACGGCCGGTCTGGTCTTTTCGGAAAACACCCGGTGCGGCCATGTTCGTCATCGGTGACCGGACAGCACCGCTCCACTCCCCCGTGGCCGGTGCTGTCCTGGTCTCAGACGGGTTGGCCGGTGGTGGAGAGGTTCTCCAGGTGGTCCATCTCGTGATCAGTCAGAGCGGTGCCGGCCGCCTTCGGATTCTCCGCCCGCGGGCAGTCCCCAGAAGGGTCCGTGCAGGCCGACCTCGGTGAAGTAGGCCGCGGCGGATGAGGGCTCGCGGCGGGTGTGGCCGCGTTCCAGGCGGCCGGCGTACCAGTGGCGGGCGAGTCGCCACAGTGTGGTCAGGTCCATGATGTGGCCGGGTTCGTGACCGGTGCGCTTCAGCCAGGCGTCGACACAGCCGGTCGAGCAGAACAGGCGCTGGTTGGCGCAGGCGTGGACGACGTCGTCCCAGACGCGGTGGATGGGGGTGAGGAAGTGGGCCACCTGCCCGCCGCGTGGAGGCGTGTCACGGCCGACCGTCCAGGCGTGCGCGGTGTCGCAGGCCGGGCAGCGGGTGGCTACCAGGACGTCGGGCTCGTCGGGCAGCAGGTGAGGGATGGCGAAGGAGTCCCAGGCGCAGCCGCCCCACCACAGGGTGCGCTGGCCCATGACGGAGAAGCCGAGCGGGACCGAGGAGAAGGGGTGTGCCATCACGATGTGGTCGCCGTTTGCGGCGTCCAGGACGACATCGCGGGTCTGGTGGAGGTGCCACAGTGCCTGTTTTACGCGGGTGGGGGGCAGTGCGGTGCCGGCGGCCAGTTCCACCATGCTCGGGGCGCGGCCGGTGCGGGCGAAGCTGGCGTAGACGGCCAGGCGGACGTCCTCGGTCCGGTCGTTGCCGTCCGTCGTCGCCGGGATCTGGTCGGTCATCCTTGCTCCTCTATGGGTCCGGAACGCAGAAAGCGGTCCCCTACGGTCGCATGGGTTCACGGTCGATTCGCGGTCGGCTCCCCGCTGTGGGCGAATGCGCTGAGGAGGTGTTCGGCCTCTGCGGCGACTTCGCGGAGCGCGCTCACCGGGTCCTCTGCCCGGGCGAGGAGCATGCCGGCCTCGCACAGCGCTCCGAAGACCAGATGGCAGCGGGCGGTCAGATCTCCTTCCGAGATCCGGCCCTCCCCCACCGCGGCACGCATCGCGTCGCGCAGGACCCGAAGCGTGTGCTCGTACTGGATTTCGCGGATCGTCTCCCAGCCGAGTACGGAAGGCCCGTCGAGCAGTGCGATCTGCCGGAAGTCCTGGTCCAGACAGCGCTCGAGGAAGGTCCGGCAGCCCCGGCGCAGCGCGGACCACGGGTCGGGCTCGCCCGCCGCAGTCCGTTCGAGTGCGGCGGCGATCTGTTCTTGTTCGCGGACGAACACGGCGCGGAACAGCCCGGCCTTGCCTTCGAAGTGGTGGTAGGCCGCGCCTTTGGTGACCCCGGCCGCCACGGCGACGGCGTCGATGGATGTGGCGGCGTAACCGTCCCGGCCGAACAACCGCTGCGCGGCGGCGATCAGCTGGGACGAGGTCGCACCGGAACGCCCGGCCTGGGTCCGGCGAGCCATGCCACCTCCCTTGACAGACGCATCAGTGGAACGTACGTTCGAAGCTCGAGTTGCATACTGCGGGTATGAAAGTGAGCCGCTCGTGAACGCACCGCTCATCGCAATCTACGGCGCCAACGGCCACACCGGGCGCCTGGTCGCCGCCGAACTGCTCGCCCGGGGCCGGGACATGGTGCTGGCCGGCCGCAACGCCGAGGCACTGCGGGCGATGGCCGACGAACTCGGTTCACCGGAGCATGTACGTACCCACGTGGCGGCCCTGGACGATCCGGCCTCGCTGTGTGAA
>DASYNF010000050.1:0-3192 GCA_036008685.1 Actinomadura sp.
CCGCCTGTGAACTCGCCGTCAGGCGCTATGGCGTCCCCAGATAGGTGTCGAGCGCGGCCGCGCCCGCCAGCATCGCCAGGCCCCGCGCCGTCAGCCGGTCGCGCCACTCCCGCAGCGTCGCCTGCAGCGGCTCCGGTCCGCCCGCCGCCCGCACCCGCTCCAGCACCCGCGCGATCTGCTCCAGTCCGTGCCCGCCCCGCCGCAGCTGGTGGGCCAGCAGCACGTCGCGCACGTCGGCGGAGGTGTAGACGCGGTAGCCGGTGCGCGGGTCGCGCCGGGGCACGATCAGCCCGGCCCGCTCCCATTTGCGCAACGTCGCCGGCCGGATGTCGAGCCTGCGTGCCAGCGGCCCGATGAACGTCACACCCGGCTCCAGCTCACGCGGCGGCGCCAGGTCGCGCAGCGCCCGTTCCACGGCCTCCAGCGTGCGCCGGTCGCCGGCCAGCTGCGCGTGGCTCTCGTCGATCAGCCGCAGCGCCTCCTCGACCGCGCCGCCGTTCAGGGCCCGCATGATCGCCCCCGCGGTCGCGTGGCCGTGCGCGGGGATCAACGCCAGGAACGTCCGCAACGCCGCCGCATGGCGCGGAGCGTAGACGCGGTAGCCGTGCGGCGAGCGCTCGGCCGGCGGCAGGATCCCCGCCTCCTCGTAGTTGCGCACCGCCTGCGTGGACAGGCCGTGCTCGCGCGCCAGGTCGATGGGCCGCAACCGCATTTTGAAGGTACGTCCTCGTCAACAGCCGGAAATGCCGCCAAAGTTTACACCGAAGGTTCAACGATACAGTTGAAGGCATGACGGCCTCGATCCGGGACGCCCCCCGTCCCTTCACCGGCGGCGCCCTCACCGCGCTCCTGTCCCCCGCCACCCGCCTGCTCGGCCTCGGCGAGCCCACCCACGGCGTCGAAGCCTTCCCCGAGCTGCGCAACGAGCTCTTCCGCCACCTCGTCGAACACGAGGGCTACCGTTCGATCACTATTGAGAGCGACTGCCTGTCGGCCCTGGCCGCCGACGCGTACGTCACCGACGGCATCGGGACCCTCGACGACGCGATGAGCCGCGGCTTCAGCCACGGCTTCGGCGCCTCACCCGCCAACCGCGAGCTCCTGCGCTGGATGCGCGCCTACAACGAGCAGCGTCCCCCGCACGAGCGGCTCCGCTTCTACGGCTTCGACGGCCCCCTGGAGATGACCGGCGCCGCCAGCCCCCGCCCAGCCCTGACCGGACTGCACGACTACCTCGCCGCCCACCTCGACCTGGCCTGGAGTCGCGAGACCCTCGACGAGCTGCTCGGCCCCGACGAGCGCTGGACCAACCCGGCCACCACCATGGATCCCACCCAGTCCGTCGGCCGCACCCCCGAGGCCAAGGAACTGCGCCTGATCGCCGACGACCTGCGCGCGCTGCTCACCTCGCACGCCCCCCACCTGACGGCCGCCACCTCCCCCGACGACTGGTGGCGCGCCGACCTGCACGCCCGCACCGCCGCCGGGCTCCTGCGCTACCACGCCGGCATGGCCGACACCGCGCCCACCCGCGTCGGCACGCTCATGTGCCTGCGCGATGCGATGATGGCCGACAACCTCGACGCCATCGTCCGCCGCGAGGCCCGTCGCGGCCCCACCCTCGCCTTCGCCCACAACCGCCACCTGCAGCGCGACAAGAGTCACTTGCAGCTCGCCGACCTGCCGCTCCACTGGTGGAGCGCGGGCGCCATCATCGGCACCCGCCTCGGCGACCAGTACGCCTTCGCCGCCACCACCTTCGGCACCCGCGGCTCCGACGTCCCCCATCCCGACACCCTCGAAGGGCTCCTGTCGACCCTCCCCCACGCCCGCGCCATCATCGATCCCGGCCGCCTCGCCGCGGCCCTCGACCGGAAGCTGACGCCCCGCGTCCCGGCCGACCACACTTACTTCCCCCTCGACCCGGCCACCACCGACCAGATCGACGCCATCGTCTTCGTCAAGGAAATCTGAGCCATCCATGGTGGCGACGTGGGCAGCGGGAGGTTACGCGGCGGTGGTGATCCAGGCCGGGGTTCTGTGGCTGGTCCTCGGCGGCCCCGGTCGGTGACCCCGCAGGTCACAGTGTCCAGGCCGGATCCCGGCCGATGAGGCCGAGCAGGCGCTCGAACCGTGGGGCGTCGTCCGGCACGGCCACCGGCGGCCCAAACAGACCCGGGGTTGAGGAACCAGCGGACAGCCGTTATCGCTGAGAATGATCATGATTCGGGTCAACCTGGAGATCTTCTACGGTTGTAGCCGGCGTGAAGAGGACGCTGATCCGGATGGAGCCACCTGGTCAGCCTCTCGGTGTCGGCTGGGTTGATCGTCACTGCTACGGTTCGCACCGGTTTGCCCGGTGATCGTAGGTCATCGCCGGGTTGATCTCTGGTTGACCTCAACCCTGATAGAGGCTGTGCACTGGCATCAGTCCAAGGAAGGAAGATCCGCCATGCCCACCAAGACGCTGCAGATTCCCACCACGGACGGCCAGGCCGACGCTTTCGCCGCCTTCCCCGACCGTGGCGAGCGGCGCCCGGGGGTGCTGGTGTACATGGACGCCATCGGCGTGCGGCCCGTGCTGGGGGAGATGGCCCGCGAACTGGCCGAGCACGGGTACTACGTGCTCGTCCCCAACCTCTACTACCGGCACGGCCCGGCACCGGTGATCGAACTTCCCGAGCACATCGGAGAAGAGATCCGGCCCGCGGTCTTCGCCCAGCTGATGCCCTTGATCGAGGCGCACACCACCGAACGTGTCCTGCGCGACGCCGACGCCTACCTCAGGTTCCTCACCACCCAGCCCGAGGTCAGCGCCGGACCGGTCGCGGTGACCGGCTACTGCATAGGCGGCCTCCTGGCGATGCGCACCGCCGCGGCCCACCCCGGCCAGGTGGCCGCCGTCGCCGGATTCCACGGCCCCGTGGGCGCCGACGGGCCCGACAGCCTCTCCAAGCTCACCGCCCAGGTCCACCTCGGCCACGCCGAAACCGACATCACGCCCGAGGCCCTCGGCGAGCTCAACCAGGCCCTGGATACCGCAGGTGTCGACTACACCTCCGAGATCTACCCCGGCACCGTCCACGGCTTCACCATGTCCGACACCGACGCCTTCAACCCCTCCGCACTGCAGCGCCACTGGGACCGCCTGCTCCCCCTCCTCGACCGCACCCTGGCCAACAGCTGAGGCTC
>DASYNF010000051.1:0-4657 GCA_036008685.1 Actinomadura sp.
GGGCCGCGGCCGCCGTCCGTACCCGGCCCTGGCCTCACCCCCGGCCCGGCGGCGCGGCACGCGTCGCCTGCTCGGCAAGGATCTCCGACAGCCGGTCGGGGGCCGAGAAGAAGGGCGAGTGGTCGCAGTCGATCTCGACGCTCTCCCCGGCGCGCGCCGCGCAGTCACGCTGGGCCTCGACCCGGACCGTCCGGTCCCGCGCGCAGACCACATAGGCACTCGGCACCGACAGCCAGGCCGGATCGGGGATCGGCGCCTCCGGCACCCGGCTCCACATCGGTCGCCAGCGACGTGCCGCCAGCTCGGCCAGGTTCGCCGGCGAGCCCGAGTAGAGAACGTCACGGGCGGCCGGCCGCAGCGTCACGGCACCGTCCTCCCCCACGTCCCAGGCCGCCCGGAACTCCGGATGACCCCACCGGGGCGTCAGCTCCGCCGGGGACTCCCCCACCATCGGCATCCGCGCGGCGATGAAGACCAACCGGTCCGCGCCGTGGCCGCCGGCGGCCACCGGCAGGCCGCTGTAGCTGTGCGCGACCAGCACGACCGGCCGTTCCTCCGCCGCCTCCCGCACCGCCGCGCGCACTGCCTCGGTGTCGGCCTCGAAAGACGTCAGCGGCAGATCGACGGCCCGGCCCCAGAGGCCGATGCGGTCCAGTCGCTCCAGGACCGGGGTCCAGCACCAACCGTCATGGTTGGCTCCGTGCACGAACAGCACGAGTGGCCCCACGCCGTCTCCTTCCGCGATGGCGGATGGACGCGACCACCGCGGCCGGCTCAGTCATGCGGGCCTCCACCGGGGTACGGCTCGGGCGCGACCGGCCGGTTGTTCAGGTCGACCGACAGGAAGATCTGGTTGCCGACCGGGCGGCGGAGCTCCTCGGCGAGCTGTCCGATCAGGCCCGCGGTGCGGGCCAGCAGCGCGAACCCTCGCAGCAGCTCGACCGGCAGGTCCAGGTCGGCCAGCGCCGCCCCGCAGACCCCGGCGCCGTTGAGCGGCAGGGTCTTGCCGAGCACCTGGGGATGCACCCGGCCGATCGCGGCGAACAGCGACAGGTGCGGGCCGAACGTCCCCTCCTCGGTCGCGATCCGCATCAACCGGGGAGTACGCGGGTCGCCCTGCTTGTGCACGTGGTGCCCGAGACCGGGGACGAACCTCTGCTCCGCCCGCCGCGCCCGTACGGTCTCCAGCGCGAGGGCGTCCCAGCCCGGCTCGTCGGTGGGCGGCGGGCCCTCCACGCGCGCCAGGACGTCGTGCAGGAACGCGCCGGTGTCCTCGGTGACACCGAGGAACCGGGAGCCGCCGCCGAGCAGCCCGGCCGCGAGCGCGCCCTGGATCGAGTCGGGCGCCGACAGGTAGGTGAGCCGGGTGACGATGGCGGTAGGGGTGAAGCCGTGGTCGGCGAGTGCGGCGAGCACGGCCTCGAACACCCGGACCTGCCCCGGGGCCGGACGCCGCTGGGTGGCCAGCCAGTATGCGAGCTCGCCGAAGCCGACCGTACCCATCACGTCCTCGGCCAGATCGTGGCCGAGCAGGGTGATCGTCGTGGGGCTGGAGGCGCCAAGCGCCGTCGGATAGCTCGGCTGATCAGCCACGGTCGTCCTCCTGCGGGGTGGTCAGCCACTTGCGCAGCTCGGCGCCGTGCTCGTCGAGCTCGGGGGGCGGCAGCTCGTAGCGGGCCGGGGTGGCCGAGAAGGTGATCGGGTGCCGGGCCATCGGGAGCGCCCGCTCACCCTGGCCGACCCGCACGATCGGGTCCAGCTCGAAGCGCTCGGCCATCGCGAACCCGCCGTCGATGGTGTTGATCGGACCGCAGGGCACGCCGACCTCGACCAGCGCCTCGAACCACTCCGTCGCGCCCCGGGTGGCCAGCCGCTCGACCAGCAGCGGGCGCAGCTCCTCCCGGTTCGCGGTGCGGTCCTTGTTGTGGGCGAACCGGGAATCGTCCGCGACCTCGGGGATGCCGAGCACCTCGCACAGCCGGCGGAACTGCCCGTCGTTGGCGGCGGTGACGATGAGGTCGCGGTCTGCGGTGGGGAACGGCTCGTAGGGGAAGACGCTCGGGTGCGCGTTGCCCATCCGGTAGGGCACCACGCCCGCGGCGGCATAGGCGGAGCTGTGATTGACCAGCCCGGACAGCGCGGAAGACAGCAGGTCGACCTCGACATGCTGGCCCAGTCCGGTCGCGTCGCGGTGCCGCAGCCCGGCCAGGATGCCGATCGTGGCGTGGTTGCCGGCCATCACGTCGAACACCGAGATCCCAGCCCGGTACGGCGGGCCGTCCGGGTCTCCGGTCAGGCTCATCAGCCCCGAGATCGCCTGCACCATGAGGTCGTAGCCGGGGACGTGCCGGCCGGCCCGCGACCCGAAGCCGCTGATCGAGGCGTAGACCACGTCCGAGTTGGTCGCGCTCACCGTGTCGTAGTCCAGGCCGTACTTCGCCAGCCCGCCGGGCTTGAAGTTCTCGATCACCACGTCGGCGCGGTGCGCCAGCTCCCGGGCCACCTCGGCGTCGCCGGACTCGCGCAGGTCCAGCGCGATCGAACGCTTCCCGCGGTTGACGCCCAGGAAGTAAGTCGAGACCTCATCGCGCACCGGGGGCATCCAGGCCCGGGTGTCGTCGCCGTTCGGGCCCTCGACCTTCACGACCTCGGCGCCCATGTCGGCCAGCAGCATCGTCGCGTAGGGACCTGCCAGCACGCGGGAGAAGTCGGCGACCAGGACACCCGACAGCGGCCCTTCCCCGGCACGAGCTCCTGGCGGTGTGCTCTGTGACATCCCGGCGTGTCTCCTTGTCCGCATAGCGGACTAGTGTCCGCTACAGCTGATTCTGGCACACGCGGCGCCGGCGTCAAGGGCACCGGAAGGTCAGGAGACGGCGCCCACCGAGACCTGCGGCACGGTCGCCAGCCGCGCGAAGTCGCCGCTGATGTCGCCCGCCGTCTGCAGGAGCAGCGGCAGGTACCCCTCCAGCAGCTTCTCCACCGAGGTCTCCGCGGCGTGGGTGTTGACGTTGATGGCCGCGATCACCCGGCCCGAACCGTCGCGCAAGGGCGCTGCCACCGACCGGATGCCCCGGGCGAGTTCCTCGTCGGTCAGCGCCCATCCCTGCGCGCGGACCTCGCGCAGCTCGGTGTCGCGCTCGGCACGGTCCGGCCGCCAGAGCGGCGCCAGCCCGGATCGCGACGGCTGGGCGAGCACCCGCTCCAGCTCGTCGGACGGCAGCGCCGCGAGCTGCACCTTGCCCAGTGAGGTCTGCAGCGCCGGGAAGCGCGTGCCGATCTGCACCGCCAGCGCCACGATCTTCGGTACCGCCACCCGGGCGACGTAGACGATGTCCGACCCGTCGAGTTGCGCGATCGAGCAGGACTCGTTCGTCCGCGCCACCAGCCGCTCCATGTGCGGCCGGGCCACGTCCCACAGCCCCATCGACCGCACGTAGGCCACGCCCAGCTCGAGCACCCGCGGGGTCAACGCGAACCCTCCGTCCGCCGAGCGGACATAGCCCAGCTCCTCCAACGTCAGCAGGATCCGCCGCGCGGTCGGCCGGGCCAGCCCGGTCGCCGTGGCCACCTCCGTCAGGGACATGACCGGGCGCTGCGGCGCGAACGCCGCGATCACCTCGAGCCCGCGCGCCAGCGCCTCGATGAAATCCGGTCCGGTCCCCTCACGCGGCATGTCCGCGACTCCCCCCAGCTCGACTGACTGACGCCCCAGGCTACTGCTCATGTCCGCAGCGCGGACTCCATGCTCCCCACCCGGTGCCCATCGGGCGGCAGCATGGTCCCGACATCGGTCACGTCACCGCCGTGAGTACCGCTGACGAGAAAACGACCGTTGAACGGACGGATGTCCGCTCAGTATCCGCTACCTCTGATCAGCCGTACGCTAACGTGTGATCAGTTATTGATCTGTCGTGTGGACGGTCAAGCCGTGCACGCTGATCCAGGACATCGATGAGTATCGGCGATCTCCTCTTCCACGGCCGGCAGGACACCACCCACGGCATCGTCGCCCCCACGCTGCGGAAGGCGAGCGATTGAGCGACCACGCGGTCAGGTTCGGCCTGCTGGGTCCGCTGGAGGCATGGTCCGGTGATGCCCGGCTGGACCTGGGCCCGCCCAAGCGCCGGGTGCTGCTCGCGCGGCTCCTCGTCGAGGGAGGTCAGCCGGTCTCGGCGGATCGCCTGTGCGATGACCTGTGGGACGGCCATCCGCCCACCGGAGCCGTCTCCTCCATCCACGCCCACATCAGCAGGCTGCGCGCCGTTCTGGAACCGCAGCGCACACGGCGCGGGCCGGGAACGGTGCTGGTCAGCGGGCCGGCCGGTTACACACTCAACGCACCTCCCGACACCCGCGACTCCACTCGCTTCGAGGAGGCGGTCAGCCGCGCCCGGGGACTGCTGACCCGCGGACGGCTCGTGGATGCCCGCCGCGAGGTCCAGCACGGCCTGAACCTGTGGCGCGGGGCCGCTCTCGCCGACGCCGCCCACCACGCGTTCGCCGCCCGCGAGATCACCCGGCTCGAGCAGATCCGGATGGCCGCCGGGGAGCTGAACGCCACCGTCCTCCTCCAGCAGGGCGAGCACGAGAAAGCGGCCCTCATCGCCGAGGAGCTCACGACCCGGTCTCCGCTCCGCGAGGCGGCCTGGGCGTT
>DASYNF010000052.1:0-48503 GCA_036008685.1 Actinomadura sp.
ATCTTGCGGTTGTTCGCGCGAACAACCGCAAGATCACGGCGGAGAGATGGGTCGAGCGGATGGGCCGGCTCTCTATGCCTCTCCGAAGAGCCGGCTGATCATGGCCTTCTGCTCGAGCTCATGCTGCTTGGTCGAACCGACCGCCGGGGAGGAGTTCGCCTGGCGGGACACCCGCCCGAGTTGACGGCCCTCGAGGTGCGGTGGCAGCGCCAGCGCCATGAACGGCCAGGCACCCATGTTCTTGGGCTCGTCCTGGACCCAGATCACCTCGGCGTCCGCCGGGTATTTGGCCAGCTCCGCCTTGATCTCGTCGATCGGCAGCGGATAGAGGCGCTCCACCCGCACCACCGCGGTGTCGGCACCGGCCTGCGGGAATGTCTCCCCGGCCATCGCCTTCTCCCGTGCGGTGACCACATCGTAGTAGATCTTGCCGCAGGTCAGGAGCACCCGCTTGACACCCGACGGGTCGATCGGCCCGCTGTCCGGGATCACCGGCTGGAACGCCCCCGTGGTGAAGGCGGACGTCGGTGAGGCGGCTCCCTTGTAGCGCAGCAGGAACTTCGGTGTGAAGACGATCAGCGGCTTGCGGCGACCGGACATCACCTGCCAGCGGAGCAGGTGGAAGTAGTTCGCCGGAGTCGTCGGGTAGACCACCGTCATGTTGTCGTGGGCGCACATCTGCAGGTAACGCTCGATGCGCGCCGAGGAGTGGTCGGGCCCCTGGCCCTCATAGCCGTGCGGCAGCAGCATCACGACCGAGGAGCGCTGCCCCCACTTCCGCTCGCCCGACGAGATGAACTCGTCCACGATCGACTGGGCGCCGTTGGCGAAGTCGCCGAACTGTGCCTCCCAGGCGACCAGCGCGTCCGGACGGACGAGCGAGTAGCCGTATTCGAAGCCGACCGCGGCGAACTCCGACAGCAGCGAGTCGTGCACGTAGAACTTGGAGGTGCCCTGGCCGAACTGCTTGAGCGGAGTGTGCTCCTCGCCGGTCTTGCGGTCGACGAGCACCGCGTGCCGCTGGCCGAAGGTGCCCCGGCGGCTGTCCTGGCCGACCAGCCGTACGGGGTGGTTGTCCATGAGCAGCGACCCCAGGGCCAGGAGCTCACCGGTGGCCCAGTCGATGGTGTCGTCCTCGACCATCTGGGCGCGGCGGGCGAGCACCGGCTGGAGCCGCGGGTGCGGGGTGAAGCCCTCGGGCAGGTTGAGCTGGGTCTCGATGATCCGCTTGACCGCCTCCTCCGAGATCGCGCTCGGCACGGAGGCATGATCGACCGGGATGCGCTCCTCGACCTCGGGCTTGACCACCGAACCGGGCTCGGCCGGCCGCTTGAGCGCCTCGCGGGTCTCGGTGAAGGCCCGTTCCAGCTGCTCCTGGTAGTTGCGCAGCGCCTGCTCGGCCTCTTCGACGGTGATGTCGCCGCGACCGATCAGCGCCTCGGTGTAGAGCTTGCGCACCGAGCGCTTGGCGTCGATCAGGTCGTACATCAGCGGCTGGGTGAACGAGGGGTTGTCCGCCTCGTTGTGCCCGCGCCGCCGGTAGCAGACCAGGTCGATGACGACGTCCTTCTTGAACTTCTGGCGGTATTCGAACGCCAGCTGGGCGATCCGGAAGCACTGCTCCGGGTCGTCGCCGTTCACGTGGAAGATCGGTGCCTGGATCATCCGGGCCACGTCGGTGCAGTAGACACTGGACCGCGAGTATTCCGGCGCGGTGGTGAAGCCCACCTGGTTGTTGACGACGACGTGCACGGTGCCGCCGGTGCGGTAGCCGCGCAGCTGCGACAGGTTGAGCGTCTCCGCGACGACGCCCTGGCCCGCGAACGCCGCGTCGCCGTGGATCAGCAACGGAAGGACGGTGAAGCCACCCTCACCGACGTCCAGGATGTCCTGCTTGGCCCGGACCACACCCTCGGCGACCGGATTGACGGCCTCGAGGTGCGAGGGGTTGGCCACCAGGGCCGTACGGATCGTGGCGCCGCTCGGGGCGGTGAAGTCGCCGTCGGCGCCGAGGTGGTATTTCACGTCACCGGAGCCCTGGGCGCTGCGCGGGTCGAGGTTGCCCTCGAACTCACCGAAGATCTGCCCGTAGGACTTGCCGACGATGTTGGCGAGCACGTTCAGCCGGCCTCGGTGGGCCATGCCGATGATGACCTCGTCGAGGTCGCTCTCGGCGGCCTCGGTGATGACCGAGTCCAGCAGCGGGATCAGGGACTCGCCGCCCTCGAGGGAGAACCGCTTCTGCCCGACGAACTTGGTCTGCAGGAACGTCTCGAAGGCCTCGGCGCTGTTGAGCCGCCGCAGGATGTGCAGCTGGTCCTCGCGTGACGGCTTGTCGTGCGGCACCTCGACACGCTTCTGGATCCAGTCCCGCTCCTCGGGATCCTGGATGTGCATGTACTCGATGCCGACGGTGCGGCAGTAGGAGCTGCGCAGCACGCCCAGGATGTCGCGCAGCTTCATGGTCGGCTGGCCGCCGAAGCCGCCGGTGGCGAACTCGCGCTCGAGGTCCCACAGCGTCAGCCCGTGCTGGAGGATGTCCAGGTCGGGATGGCGGCGCTGGTTGTACTCCAGCGGGTCGGTGTCGGCCATGAGGTGACCGCGCACCCGGTAGGCGTGGATCAGCTCGTGCACCCGGGCGATCTTGGCGACGTCGTCGTCGTGGGAGGCGCTGATGTCCGGCACCCACCGTACGGGCTCGTACGGCAGCCGCAGCGCCTCGAAGATCTCGTCGTAGAAGCCTTCGTCGCCGACCAGCAACTGGTGGATCCGGCGCAGGAAGTCGCCCGACTGGGCGCCCTGGATGATCCGGTGGTCGTAGGTCGACGTCATCGTCATGGTCTTGCTGATCGCCAGCCGGGAGAGGGTCTCCGGCGAGGCGCCGGCGTATTCGGCGGGGTATTCCATCGCGCCCACGCCGATGATGGTGCCCTGACCGGGCATGAGGCGGGGTACGGAGTGGACCGTGCCGATCGTGCCGGGGTTGGTCAGGCTGATCGTGGTGCCCTGGAAGTCGTCCAGCGTGAGCTTGTTGCCGCGCGCCTTGCGGACGACCTCCTCGTAGGCGGCCCAGAACTGACGGAAGTCGAGGGTCTCGGCGGCCTTGATGTTGGGCACCACGAGCTGGCGCTGGCCGTCGTCCTTCTTCACGTCGATGGCCAGGCCGAGGTTGATGTGCTCGGGCTTGACCAGGACCGGCTTGCCGTCCACCTCGGCATAGCTGTGGTTCATCTCCGGCATCGCCTTGAGCGCCTGCACAATGGCGTAGCCGATGAGATGGGTGAAGGAGACCTTGCCGCCACGGCCGCGCTTGAGGTGGTTGTTCACCACGATGCGGTTGTCGATGAGCAGCTTGGCAGGCACCGCGCGTACGCTCGTCGCGGTCGGCACCGCGAGGCTGGCCTCCATATTGGTGACCGTACGGGCGGCCACGCCCCTGAGACGCACTTCCTCGGCCCCCGCCGGGGGCGCCGGCGTGGCCGGTGCTTTGTCCTTGGCCTTACCGGTGCTCTTGGCCGAGCCCTTGTCGGCGGCCTTTGTCGGTGCCTTCGCAGTGGCCTTGCCCGGAGCCGGGCCGGCACTTGTCGGCGGGGAGTCCGATGCGGTGGCGGCACCATTCAGAGTGGCCTTCTGGGCCGGACGGGAATCCGGCTGATAGTCGGCGAAGAAGTTCCACCAGGCTCGGTCGACCGAATTCGGGTCTTCCAAGTACTTCTGGTAGAGCTCGTCCACCAACCACTCATTAGGGCCGAAATCAGCCTTGCTTAGGTCGGCAGGTGTGCGCGACGACTCGGTCGACACGGCGGAGATCGCCCTCTTCCGCAGCTCGCAGGTGGGTTCTTAATCGGGTTTGAATCGACTCAAGGCTACTCGCCTGTAGGACGCGCGGAGGCATGCCGTCGGTCACACGTCCGCACAACCATGGATTATCGACGATCTCCAGGGGCGGCCGCCCGGGTTTCGTGCAAGATCAAGTCTCGTACGAGATCGGCTGATGTCGCGGCGGACCGCCGCGCCGGTCGACCCGAGGAGCCCGGCGGCCGCGTCCGGCCCGGCCTCGAACGGTGGCTTTACACCGTCGGACCCCTTCGAGAGCCCATTCATGGTCATCACGGACTTATGGTTCGAGAACCGGCCCGGTGCTCTCCCAGGCCGCTAAGCTGATCGGCACCGGACCGAGACGGGGGCGCTGATCCTGGATGCTCAACACCTTCAACGACCTGGTGCAGGGCCTGCCCTCGCCGCTGATCTACGGTGTCGTGGCGGCGTTGGTCTTCGCGGAGGCGGCGCTCTTCTTCGGATTCGTCTTCCCCGGCGAGACCGCGATCATCGTCGGCGGAGTGCTGGCGAGCCAGGGCAGGCTGTCGCTCCCGCTGCTTCTGGTCATCGTGGTCCTCTCGGCCATCGTCGGAGACTCGATCGGCTATGAGATCGGTCGCCGGTTCGGGCCCCGGCTGCTCGGCACCCGGGTGATGCGCAAGCACCACACGAAGGTGGCCAAGGCACAGGACCTCATCCGGCGGCGCGGCGCCTTCGCCGTCTTCATCGGGCGTTTCACCGCTCTCCTGCGGGCGCTGATGCCCGCGCTGGCCGGGAGCGCCCGGGTGCCCTATCCCAAATTCCTGCTCTTCAACGCCATGGGCGGCATCGTCTGGGGCGTCGGCTTCACACTCGGGGGCTTCTTCGTCGGGACCGCGTTCGAGCATGCGGCACAGTTGCTCGGCAGGACGATCGCCGTCGCCGTCGCCGTGGTCGCGATCATCACCGCCTTGACCTGGTCCTTCCGCAGGCACCGCGCCCAGTCGAATGGTCGGCGGGTGACCGTGGAGGACGCCTCCGGGGAGACCGGCGGCCGGCCCGGAAACCCGAGCGCTTCAGCACCCGCGAGCAGTGCCGAGGGGACAGAGGGCCCCGATCGCGCCGCCGCCGAGCGTGCGGTCACGCCCGCGAAGACAACGAAGAAGACGGCGAAAGCCGTCCAGGACTCCCGGCCGGACGCGGGCTGATCGGCCGGCCGGCCCAGGATGCCGGCCCGTGCCGGCGGTGACCGGGACGGCCCTTACGGCATCGGTGCCGTGCGACCGGCCGGGACAGGGCCGCGGCCGGGGCGCCGGTCTCCGTACGGACCGGCCCTCCGTTCGTCCCCGGGCCGCTCAGCCGCGGGCCGTGCGGCCCGTGACCAGCGGCAGGTCCAGGAACGTGTGGATGCCGGGAGCGGCGTCGCATATCGACGGAACGGCGTTGACGGCGTGGGCGGCCGCGGCCGCGATGCCGTTGGAGACCCAGTCCTCGTCCGCGGTCAGCGTGATCGAGGGATGCCCCTGCACCCGGACGGCATAGCCGGGGGCCTCCCAGTCGGTGATCCGGGTCGCGTCCGATTTCTGGACGCATTCGATCATCACCAGCGGGCGGCCGTCGACCAGTCCGGAGAACGTCCACCGTCCGGCCGCCACCGAGCCTTTGGCGATCGTGCCGGACAGGATCTGGAAGTCCTCGCCGGCGAGGAGGTACTGATGGGAGACGTCGATCTGGTCAAGGGCGACGTCGAGGCCGGCCGCGATCAGGTGCAGGCTCTCGGTGAAGAGCGTCCGCATCATCGCCCGGTAGGCGGGGAGCGCCCTGAGGTAGTCCTCCTCGGTCTTGCCCAGCCCGCCCATCTCGTGGACGAGCAGCCGTGAGGGATGGCCGGAGTAGTCCGCGCACTCGCGCACGTAGACGTGGTCGACCCGGCGGGACACGCCCGACAGCACCAGCGGCAGCAGTTCGGTGGTGAAGCCGGGGTTGACCCCGGTGCCGAGGACCGAGGTCTCCCCGGCCCGGCAGGCCCGGGTGAGCTGATCGGTGAAGCGCCGGCCATGGGCGTACGGATAGATCATCCCGGCCAGGCTGATGACGTTCTTGCCCGAGGCGAGCAGGTCGCACACGGTCTCGAGATCCGTGCGCGGATCGCCGCCGACGGCCTGGGCGATGAGGGGCGCGTAGACGACGCAGTCCGCGTCCATCGCCATGATCTCGGCCGGGTCCGCGGTCGCCGTCACTCCGATCGGCGCCCGGCCGGCGAGCGTGCCGGCGTCGACGCCCGCCTTGGCGCGGTCGTAGACCCGTACGCCCGCCAGCTCGAATTCGGGGCGGTCGATCAGGCCGCAGATCACACTGCGCCCGATCGCCCCCGTCGCCCACTGGACGACGCGGTAGCGAGCCACCGTCCGAGCCGAGGTCGCAGCCGATCCGGCAGCCGTTGAACGCATGCGGTCTTCCTCCGTGGGAGGCGAAGTGGTGTTGGAGGGTAGCGCTCTGGCGCCCCATTATCGTCGGATTTACCAAAATTGCGACGCTTCCACGCCGGGGTCCATGCCGAGTGGCATTCGGTCAGGTGGTACCGCTGGGTAACCTCAGGCGGTTACCGTGGCCCTGGAGGTTCGGCGACCGGCCGGCGCGGACATGCGGATGATGAGGAGACACGGGATGGCGGAACTGAGGTTCGACGGGCGGGTGGCGATCGTCACGGGCGCCGGGCACGGTCTCGGCCGGCAGCACGCGATCGAGCTCGCGGCGCGCGGGGCGAAGGTCGTCGTCAACGACCTCGGCGGTGACGTGCACGGCGGCGGTTCCTCCACCGGCCCGGCCCAGGAGGTCGTCGACGAGATCACCAAGAACGGGGGCGAGGCCGTGGCCGACGGCGGCAACGTCGCCACCGAGGAGGGCGCCCAGGGCATCGTGCAGAGCGCCCTCGACGCGTTCGGCAAGGTCGACATCGTCGTCAACAACGCAGGCATCCTCCGCGACAAATCCTTCAAGAACATGAGCCCCGCCGAGTTCGACGCCGTCATCGCGGTGCACCTGCGCGGCTCCTTCCTCGTCACCAAGGCCGCGTGGTCCCACCTGCGCGACCAGGGCTACGGGCGGGTGGTCAACACCTCGTCCCCGTCGGGCCTGTTCGGCAACTTCGGCCAGGCCAACTACTCGGCGGCCAAGATGGGTCTCGTGGGCCTCACCAAGACCCTTTCCCTCGAGGGCGCCAAGTACAACCTCAAGGTCAACGCCATCGCGCCGGTGGCCTACACCCGGATGACCGAGGACCTGTTCCCCGCCGAGTTCGCCGACAAGCTCGGCGTCGAACTGGTCACGCCGCTCGTGGCCTGGCTGGCGCACGAGAGCGTCGGGTCCACGGGCGAGACCTATTCGGTCGGCGGCGGCCGCATCGCCCGCGTCTTCGTCGCCGAGGGGCCGGGTTTCGCGAAGAAGGACGGCCTGACCATCGAGGACGTACGGGACAACTGGGAGCAGATCAACGCCGAGAGCCCGTACATCGTCCCCAGGAACATCGGAGAGCAGACCGCGGCCACCTTCGAGGCCCTTCGGTAAGAGGCCTTTCAGTAGGAGGCCCTCGGTTTTCAACGCAAGCGTCCGCGGACCTCTGCAAGATCACGCCGCAGATCCGGCGTGATCTTGCAGAGGTCCGCTCTGGAGAGGGACATGGCCGATCTCAAGGTGGACCGGCGGGACGGCGTGATGGTCATCACGCTGGCCCGGCCGGCGCGGCTCAACGCGGTCACCCCGGGGCTGATCGAGGAGCTCAACGCCGTCCTGGACGGGCTGATGACCGACACCGCCACCCGCGTCGTGGTGCTCACCGGGGAGGGGCGCGGGTTCTGCGCGGGCATGGACATCAGAGCCGGCGAACCCGGCTCGGCGGAGGCCGGGGAGGCCGGCGGTGGCGAGAGGCCCGAGCCGGACGGCAGGATGCAGCGCATCTATCACGGCATGACCCGTGGCGGTGAGGCGGTGGCCAGGCTCCGGGAGATCCCGCAGCCGGTCATCGCGGCGTTGCACGGCCCCGTCGTCGGCATGGGGATCTCGCTGGCGTTGGCCTGCGACTTCCGCATCGCCGATCCCTCCACGACTTTCGTGTCGCCGTTCCTCGACCTCGGCCTGTCCGGCGGAGATGTGGGCTTGTCCTGGTTGCTGCCCCGTGTGGTCGGTCCGGCGAAGGCGGCCGAGATCCTCTACCGGGCGCAGACCCTGACCGCCGCGCGGGCGTACGAACTCGGCATGGTGACCGAAGTGGTGGACGGCGACGTGGACGCGGCCGTCGAGCTGGCCGGCGAACTGCTCGCCAAGTCGCCGTACGGCCTGCGGCACACCAAGGAGCTGCTCGCCCTGTCGCTGGGAGGCCCGACGCTGCGGCAGCATCTGGCCGTGGAGAACCGCACCCAGGCGATGGCCTTCTTCACCGAGGACTTCCTCGAAGGCGTCACCGCCACCATGGAGAAGCGACGGCCGAGGTTCCGCAACCGCTGATCGGGATCAACCGGCGGCGAGGCGGATCAGCAGGTCCTTCACCTCCGTGGCGTGATAGCGGTCCCGGGCGACGGCCCGGTCGGAACAGATCAGCACCGGGCCGTCGGCCGGGTCGGAGGGCAGCCGCCCGTGGCTGCCGCGCACCGACGATCCGTTCAGCGCCACCACGCTCATGAGGTAGCGCATCCCGAGCTTCTTGCGGGCCAGCGCCATGCCCGCTCGCAGCTTGACGGCAGGATCGGCCGGATCCATGAACAGCTCGGCCGGGTCATAGCCGGGCTTGCGGTGGATGTCGACGAGCCTGGCGAAGTCCGGGGCCCGGTCGTCGTCGAGCCAGTAGTAGTAGGCGAACCACGAGTCGGGTTCGGCCACCGCCACCAGGTCCCCGGAGCGCTCGTGGTCGAGGCCGTGTTCTCTCTTGCCGCCGGCGTCCAGAACCTCGGCGACGCCCTCGAGGTCGGCGATCACCTTGTGGGTGCGGTCGAGGTCCGCGGGATCACGGACGTAGACGTGCGCGATCTGGTGGTCGGCGACCGCGAACGCCCGGGAGGCCCACGGATCGAGATATTCCATCCCGTCCTGGGTGTGGACCTCCAGCAGGCCGGCCGCGCGGAGGGCCCGGTTGATCTCCACGGGGCGGGACACGGACGTGATGCCGTACTCCGACAGCGCCAGGATCGTCGCGCCGCGCTCCCGGGCGGCGGCGAGCAGCGGGCCGAGCAGGGCGTCCAGGTCCGCCGCGGCCTGGGCGGCGCGCGGGTCATCGGGTCCCCACCGCTGCAGGTCATAGTCCAGGTGGGGGAGATAGACCAAGGTCAGGTCCGGCCGCTCCTCGGTGATCAGTAGCTCGGCCGCGGCGCAGATCCACCGGGAGGACGGCAGGCCCGCGCCCGGACCCCAGTAGGTGAACAGCGGGAAGGTGCCGAGCCGGTCCGTGAGCCGGTCGTGCAGCGACGGCGGCCAGGTGTAGCAGTCCGGCTCCTTGCGGCCGTCGGCGTAGTAGACCGGCCGCGGCGTGACCGTCCAGTCGGTCGCGGCGCCCATGGCGTACCACCAGCAGATGTTCGCGACCGTGTAACCGGGATTGTCGCGCCGCAGCGCGTCCCACACCTTCTCTCCCTGGACGAGCGCGTTGTGCTGCCGCCACAGCAGGACCTCGCCGACGTCCCGGAAGTACCAGCCGTTGGCGACCGCGCCGTGCTCGCGCGGCATCTTCCCGGTCAGGAACGTGGACTGCACGGTGCAGGTGACGGCCGGGAGGACCGTGCCGAGCTCGGCACGGAAGCCGTCGGAGGCCAGCTCGGACAGGTTGGGCATGTGCGGGAGCAGCCGGGGGGTCAACCCGACGACGTCCAGCACGACCAGAGGGGTAGGTGAGGGAGTCAAGCGGTCTCCTCCTTCAGCCCGAGCCGGATCAGCTCGGAGCGGGTCCAGTCGAGTTCGGCGGCGATCCCGCCGGCCAGCCGGTCCTCGGCGGTGGGGCCTCCCGGCAGGACGGTCCAGGTGTAGGTCTCTACTTCGATGTGGTCGGTCAGGGCGGCCGGGCCACCGACGAGGGCGCGCAGGCTCCCGGTGAGCTCGGCCTGGGTGCCGGTCAGCGGAGCCTCGGGAGCGGCGTGCAGAGGCAGGTGGAAGTGCACCCGCCACGGTGCGTCCGGCGGCAGCGCGCCGGTGCCGTCGAGGGCCGCCGGCAGGTCATCGGTCCCCTCCACGCGACCGTCCACGAGTGCCCTCGTCTGGTGCAGATAGCGCGGTTCGGCGAAGCCGGCCAGCGGCCCACGGGCCTCACCCGGGGCCTGCGCGTGCAGTGCCACGGAGGCCTGCGTCTTGACGATCGGGAGCCCGGCCGCGCCGAGCCTGGCCACGGCGGCGGCCGGGTCCTCGAAGGCCACCGCCAGGTGGCAGGTGTCCAGGCAGATCCCGATCCGGTCGGGGTCGAGGCCGGACAGGTGCGTGACCGCGTCGGCCGTCGTCTCGACGACGCACCCGGGCTCGGGTTCCAAGCCCACCCGCACGGTCCGCCCGGTCTCGGCCTCCAGATCGGCGAGTCCGGTCGCGAGGGCGTCGAGGTGGCGGCGCGCCGCGTCCGCCCGGTCCGCGTTCCACCACGGGCGCCAGCCCAGCGGCAACGTCGACACGCTGCCCCGTTCGGCGTCGGGTGGCAGGAGCGAGGTCAGGAGGCGCGCCAGATCGAGCGTGTAGCCCAGCCGCGCCGGATCGGCCCAGTCGGGCAGATAGACGTCGGTCTTCACGACCTCACGGCCGAACCCCTCGTAGGGAAAGCCGTTGAGCGTCACCACTTCCAGGCCGCCGGCGGTGAGCGCGGCGCGAAGCCGCTCCATGACGGCCGGGTCGGCGACCAGCTCGGCGGCGACGGGCCGCGGGAGCCACAGCCCGATCGACAGCCGGGGGAGGCCCAGCCGCTCGCGGACCGGCACCGCGTAGCGAGTCAGCCGGTCCAGGACTCCCGGGAAGTCGTCGGCCGGGTGGACGTTGGCGCAGTAGGCGACGTGGACGAGGGTGCCGTCAGGGTGCCGTAGCCGCATGCCGTCCTCCTACCGGCCGCCACGCAGCACGGAATTGCCCGCGAACAGGGGTTCGGCCTCGTCCGGCGGGTCCAGCACCAGCCGGCCGCTCTGGCCGTAGAACGCCACGGGGTTGTGCCACAGCACCTGCTCGACCTCCGCGTCGGTGAATCCCGCGGCCAGCATCGCGTCACCGGTCCGCCGGGTCTTGAGCGGATCGCTCCGGCCCCAGTCCGCGGCGGAGTTGACCAGCATCCGCTCGGTGCCGTGCTCGCGCAGGATCGCGACCATGCGATGCTCGTCCATCTTCGTATCGGGATAGATGGAAAATCCCATCCAGCACCCGGTGCCGGCGACGAGCCCCACGGTGACCTCGTTGAGGTGGTCGATCACCACGCGCTCGGGCGCGATGCCGGACTCACGCACCATGTCGAGGGAACGGCGGGTGCCCGCGGCCTTGTCGCGATGCGGCGTGTGGACCATCGCGGGCAGGTCGTGCTCGATGGCGAGGGCGAGCTGCCGCGCGAAGACCTCGTCCTCCTCGGGGGTCATCGAGTCGTAGCCGATCTCGCCGACCGCCACCACACCGTCCTTCTCCAGATAGCGCGGAAGCAGCTCGAGGACCGGCCGGCAGCGCGGGTCGGCCGCCTCCTTGGGGTTGAGCGCGATCGTGCAATGGTGCCGGATGCCGAACTGGGCGGCCCGGAAGGGCTCCCACCCCACGAGCCCGTCGAAGTAGTCGGCGAAGGTGTCCACCGACGTACGGGGCTGGCCGAGCCAGAACGCGGGCTCCACCAGGGCCCGCACCCCGGCGGCGTACATTCGTTCGTAGTCGTCGGTGGTCCGCGATGTCATGTGGATGTGGGGGTCGAAGATGCGCACTAGAGCTCCCGGTGGGGGGTTTGCGTAGACCGTGCGTCGAGGGGGCCTGAGCCGGGAAGACCGGGGCCGAGGAACCCCGACACGTCCGGTGGTATGTCCCGCCCCGCGGCCGCCCGCTCCTGGGCGTAGTCGGCCATCATGCGAGCGAGCTCGGTGTCGGCCCGCCGCTCGAGGCCGTCGACGACGCTCAGCGGCACGCCGATGAACACGCACTTCAGCACGGCCTGCCGCCAGGCGTGGTCGTCCAGCCGGGTGCCGGCGTACGGTCCCAGGGCGGCGGCGACCAGCCGGGTGTCATTACTGCGCAGGGCGTCGTGGACAAGGGGCAGCGGGCCCGTTCCGACCTCGGCGCCGAAGACCGGCAGAGAGCGGAGGACGCCACGGCGCTCCTGCGCGTCGCCGAAGCGGTAGAGATCGATGAGCCGTCCGGACAGGGCCTCACCCGTGCACGGGAGCTCGAGGAGCAGCAGGACCCGGGCGGCGTCGTCGACGCTCCAGCCGAACGGACCCGATTCGAGGGGCCGGAGCGGCCCGCGGCCGCAGCGGCGCCCCGCGGCCGGCAGGGTCGTCGCGGCGGCGTCGGGATCGGCCGCGACGCGCTCGCGCGCCTCCTCGAGCCAGGTCGCGGCCGTGGGGGTCAGGTGGGGGCGGAGCGCGGAGCAGAGCTCCGCGCGCAGTTCATCGCGTGTCATCGTGGCTTCGGGGCGGAGAGCGCCCCTGCCTCCCTTCCGGCGTGCCTCAGGAACTCCAGGGAGCCGCGGGCGACGGCGGGTGCCGCGTGGCTGTGCCGGGGCAACTCGACCGAGACGAGCCCCCGGTAGCCGACCTCGGCCAGCGCTCCCATCACGGGCGGGAAGTCGATCTCCCCGGTGCCGAACTCCAGATGCTCGTGCACCCCGCGCCGCATGTCCTCGATCTGCACGCCGGTCAGCCGCGGGCCGGCTCTGCGCACGCAATCGGCCACCGGCTCGGTCTCCAGGCAGCGGCAGTGCCCGATGTCGAGCATGATCCCGAAGTGCTCGGGGTCGCCGAGCAGGCCCGCGAGGCGTTCATAGGCATCCAGGTCCTCGGCGAACATGCCCGGCTCGGGCTCGAAGGCGAGCGTGACCCCCTGGGCGTCCGCCGCCTGTACGACGCGTTCGCAGCCGCGCGCGAGCCGGTCCCACAGGACCTCGTCCGGGGCGTCCTCGACGACGGTTCCGCTCCAGAACGAGACCGCCTGCGCGCCGAGGTCCGCTGCTATCGTCACCGCCCGCAGGAGCAGGTCGATCCGGGGCCCGGCGGCCTCCGACAGCAGCGTGGGCTGGTGCTTGTGCCATGGGTCGAGCAGGTAGCGCGCGCCGGTCTCGACCACGGCCGTGAGGCCGAGCTCGGCCAGCCGTGCCGCCACCCGGCCGACCGCCCGTGGCAGGTCCGCGGCGAAGGGATCGAGGTGCCGGACGTCGAGGGTCAGCGCGACGCCGTCGTAGCCGAGACCCGCGATGATCGCGAGAGCGTCGTCGAGCCGGTGGTCGGCGAATCCGTTGGTGCCGTAGCCGAACCGCAGCGTCATGTGGCCGAGACCTTCCGGGTGAGCCGCCGGGCCAGTGGGTGGGCGGCCGCCAGGGCGAGCGCGACCACGGGCCGTCCCCGGGCTGCGGTGAGGGAGGCCTGTAGCGGGATGAGCCCGAGGATGCCCGCCCCCACGGCCCGCCGCACCCGGTCCGCACTCGGCCGCCGGGCCGCGGCGACCTGCGCTGGGCCGACCGCGGTGACGTAGCCGCCCAGCAGGGCCGCGGCGATCGGGGCGCCGCGGCCGCGGTCCTTTCGCCCCGCGACCATCTGCGCGATCACGACCGGAGCGGCGAGGGCCCCGATGGCGGCGGCCCGCCCGACCTCGCGGGGTGTGGCACCGTCGACCTCGCGCCGGCTCAGCACCGTGACGGCGTAGGTGTGGGTGCCGACCGAGAGGGCGGCGGGCACGGCGGAGCGCGCCCGGCCCGTGCTGGCGCCGAGCATGACGTCGAGCATGCGGCACGCCGCCATGGCCGAAGGACCGGCCGGCGTCGCCTTGAGCCACAGGTCGTAGGCCCATACCGTCGCGGCGAGCGGGACGGCCCACCGCAGCGCCGGGCGCCCGCCCGCGGCTCCGGCCAGCGCCAGCCCGGCGCCGGTCAGCCCGGTCGCGACGGCCAGCGCGGCGCCGGGACGCACCCGCCCCGAGGGGATGGGACGCTCCGGCCGCTCGACCGCGTCCAGCCGCCGGTCGGCGTAGTCGTTGAGCGCCATCCCGGCCCAGTAGAGGAAGACCGAGGACACGGCGAGGGCGGGGATCCGCGCGCTGTGGGGGACACCGGCCGCGGCCGCTCCGCTGAACGTGTCGCCGGGCACCGACAGTGCCGCGGGCGCCCGTACGAGCTCGGCCAGCGCCGCGATCACGCACACCCTCCGGCGGCGAAGCCGCGCAGCAGCTGATACTGCGCCGCGAGATCGTGGACGGTCGTGCCGATCGGGTCCTTGAAGAAGTAGGCGAGCTCGGGCAGCGGGCCGGCCCGGCCGGCGGCGTGCGCGGTCGCCACGAACCGGGCGAGGTCCAGGACCAGCGGAGCGGCGAGGGCGGAGTCGTAGCCCTGCCAGGTGAACTGCAGGGTCATGCGGGCGCCGAGGAAGCCCTGGAAGGTGATGTGGTCCCAGGCCGTCTTCTGCTCGCCGAGATCGGCGACGTAGTCGATGTGCAGCGGTCCCTCGACGGGATAGCCCAATGTCTCGTCGACGAGCCGTCGTTTGGACTCGAGCTTGCTCGCCGCGGTCTGCGGGTCGGCCAGGTTGGCCCCGTCGCCGCCACCGAGGAGGTTGATCCCGGACCAGGAGCCCACGCGCAGGTGGCGGCCCGCGAACATGGGGGCGAGCGCGGCCTTGAGCAATGTCTCGCCGGTCTTGCCGTCGCTCCCGGCGTACGGGACGGCACGCTCCCTGGCCAGCTCGGCCAGCGCCGGCAGCCGGGCGCCCACCGACGGGGTGAAGTCCACGTGGCCGCAGCCCGCCTCGAAGGCCGCGTAGGCGTAGCAGGCACTGGCGGGCAGCACCATGGTGTCCTTGCCGATGGCCCGGCGCAGGTCGGCCAGGGTCGCGTGCTCGGGCCGCGCCGGGGTGGGCGGCTCGGTCGAGGCCACGTTCACCACCACGACCCGGTCGAGCCGGTGGCGGTCCCGGAACGCCGTGATGTCCTCGGACAGCCGCCGCAGCGTCTCGGCCGGCCTGCGCGTCCGGCCGTCGGCGCCTCCCGTGGCGATGTCGGCGTCCACGGCGGCGAGGTCATCGTGCAGGCGGCCCGGCAGCCAGCCCGGGATGACTCCCGCCTGGGCGAGCTGCTGCGCGCGCTTGGTGAGCGACACGTCGGTGAGGTCGTGCCCCCCGAAGGTCAGATCGGCCAGGGCGGGCAGGTCCGCGCCGGGAAAGCCGGGCGTCTCCGACACCAGTCCGATGCGGTCGGCCAGTCCCGCCCGGATCGCCAGCGCCCCGGTGATCGCAGTGGTGGCGACCGATCCACGGGCCCCCGCGAACCACACCCCAGTACGGCCCATTGCGGCAACTCCCCTCGTTGGGTCCAAGCGCCACCAGAATCCGCCCGAAACTCGACTTTGTCTAGATACGGATAGAAGTTTGGTCAATCTCGCCCAAACTCTTTCCTGCTCGCACAAAAGTCGTTACGTTCCCAGACAAATGTCGGCGCGACATGGAGGAGCGGTCGTGACGCGGATGACCCTGCGACCGGAGAACGCGCACCACGCGCGGCTGCTGCGGGTGCTGCGCGACGGCCCCTGCTCCCGAGCCGAGCTCGGCGAGGCGGTCGGTCTCTCCCGGTCCACCCTGTCCGCCGAGGTGAACCGCCTGATCGACCTCGGGATCGTCGAGACCGGCGGCCTCGCCGCCTCACGGGGCGGGCGCCGGTCCGGCATCGTCAAGCTGACCTCCCGGCTGCGCTTCGTCGGCATCGACATCGGCGCGACCTCGATCGACGTCGCCGTCACGGGCGGTGACCTGGAGATCCTCGGATCCGTGGCAGAGCCCTTCGACGTCCGCGAAGGGCCGGAGGTCGTGCTGGACAAGGCGCTGACCCTGCTGGGCAAGCTGCGCGACCAGGGCCTCGCGCCGGAGATCCACGGGGTCGGCATCGGAGTCCCCGGGCCGGTGAGCTTTCGCGAGGGCGTCCCGGTGGTGCCGCCGATCATGCCCGGGTGGGACCGGTTCCCGGTCCGTGAGGAGCTGAGCCAGGAGCTCGGCTGCCCGGTCATGCTCGACAACGACGTCAACATCATGGCGCTCGGCGAGCTGCACGCCGGTCTCGCCAGGTCCGTGGCCGACTTCCTCCTCGTCAAACTCGGTACGGGCATCGGCTGCGGCATCGTGGTCGACGGCATGATCTATCGCGGGGTCTCGGGGAGCGCGGGCGACATCGGGCACATCCGGGTCGACGACTCCGGGCCGCCCTGCTCGTGCGGCAGCGCGGGATGTCTCGAGGCCTACTTCGGCGGCGCCGCGCTGGCCCGGGACGCGGAGGCCGCGGCGCGGTCCGGGGCGTCCGCCTATCTCGCCGAGCGGCTCGCCGAGACCGGCGTGGTGACCGCGGCCGACGTGACCGCGGGGACCGCCGCGGGCGACCCGGCCAGCGCCCGGCTCATCCGCGAGGGCGGCCGCCGGGTCGGTGAGGTCCTGGCCGGGCTCGTGAACTTCTTCAACCCGGGCCTGGTGATCGTCGCCGGGGGCGTCGCGCAGATGGGGCACATGCTCCTCTCGGAGATCCGCAGCGTCGTCTATCGCCGGTCACTGCCCCTGGCGACCGGCAACATGCCCATCGTCCTCTCCGAGCTCGGCGGCACCGCCGGGGTCATCGGCGCGGCTCGCCTCAGCAGCGACCACGTCTTCTCGGTGGACTAGGAGGGCCGTTCGCCCGCGTCCTCAGGGCATGGGCGCTTTGTCCCGGAACAGGGCGAAGATCGCTAAGCCGGCGGCAAAGGTATTCTCATCGGTGATGAAAGTGGGTACGTTCCCCCTGGGAGGGGGCCTGAGAGGGGGCAGGTGTGGTGCGGATGACGTCTCGGCCTGAGAACAGGCATCAGGCGCGGCTGCTGCGGCTGCTGCGCGACGAGGGCCCGCGGTCCCGGGCCGAGCTCGGCGACGTCGTCCGGCTCTCCCGATCCAAGCTCGCCGTGGAACTCGACCGGCTGATCGAGCTGGGCATGGTCGAGCCGGCCGGGCTCGCGGCCTCACGGGGCGGCCGTCGTTCCGGGATCGTACGCCTGTCGACGCGGCTGCGGTTCGTCGGGATCGACATCGGCGCGACCTCGATCGACGTGGCCGTGACCAGCGGGGAGATGGAGGTCCTCGGGCACATCGCCGAACGCTGCGATGTGCGGCAGGGCCCCGACGTCGTCCTCGAGCACGCCCTCGGTCTCCTCGGCAAGCTGCGCGGCCAGGGCCTCGCTCCCGAGATCCACGGAGTGGGCGTCGGAGTCCCCGGACCGGTGAGCTTCCGCGAGGGCAGGCCCGTGGTGCCCCCGATCATGCCGGGCTGGGACCGCTTCCCGGTGCGCGACGTCATCAGCCAGGAGCTCGGCTGCCCGGTGCTGGTCGACAACGACGTCAACATCATGGCCCTCGGAGAGCTCCACGCGGGCCTGGCCAGGTCCGTGGAGGACTTCCTGCTCGTCAAGATCGGAACGGGGATCGGCTGCGGGATCGTGGTCGGCTCGGAGATCTACCGGGGCGTCTCCGGTTCCGCGGGGGACATCGGGCACATCCGGGTCGACGACGGCGGGCCGACGTGCGCCTGCGGGAACCGCGGCTGTCTCGAGGCCTTCTTCGGCGGGGCGGCGCTGGGCAGAGACGCTCTCGCCGTGGCCCGGGCCGGTGACTCCGCGTTCCTGGCGGAGTGCCTGCAGCAGGCCGGGCGTGTCACCGCGGCGGATGTGGGAGCCGCCGCGCAGGCGGGGGACCCGGTGGCCGTTGAAATGATCCGCGGGGGCGGACGGCGGGTCGGCCAGGTGCTGGCCGGGCTGGTGAGCTTCTTCAACCCGGGCCTGGTCATCATCGCGGGGGGAGTGGCGGGGGGACTCGGGCACACACTCCTGGCCGAGATCCGCAGTGTGATCTACAAGCGTTCGGCGCCCCTGGCCACCGGCAACCTGCCCATCGTGCTGTCCGAGCTGGGCGGCACCGCCGGGGTCATCGGGGCGACCCGGCTGATCAGCGATCAGGTCTTCTCCGCCGCCTGAACAGGTGGTGACCGACACACCGTGGAGGTAAGAATGCCCCGACCGATCACCCTGTTCACGGGCCAGTGGGCGGACCTGCCCTTCGAGGAGGTGTGCCGGCTCGCCGCGAAATGGGGGTACGACGGCCTCGAGATCGCCTGCTGGGGCGATCACTTCGAGGTCGACAAGGCCCTCTCCGACGAGTCCTACATCCCCCGCAAGCTCGAGACGCTGAAGAAGTACGACCTCAAGGTCTGGACGATCTCCAATCACTTGGTCGGCCAGGCGGTGTGCGACGATCCCATCGACGAGCGGCACCAGGCGATCCTGCCCGGGCGGATCTGGGGGGACGGCTCCCCCGAGGGGGTCCGGCAGCGGGCCGCGGCGGAGATGAAGGACACCGCCCGCGCGGCGGCCCGGCTCGGAGTCGACACCGTCGTCGGTTTCACCGGCTCGGCGATCTGGCACACGGTCGCCATGTTCCCGCCGGTGCCCGCCTCCATGATCGAGCGTGGCTACCAGGACTTCGCCGACCGCTGGAACCCCATCCTGGACGTCTTCGACGAGAACGGCGTGCGGTTCGCGCACGAGGTGCATCCCAGCGAGATCGCCTATGACTACTGGACCACGGTGCGGACGCTGGAGGCCATCGGGCACCGGCCGGCGTTCGGGCTCAACTTCGACCCCTCACACTTCGTCTGGCAGGAGCTCGATCCGGTCAACTTCCTGTACGACTTCAGGGACCGGATCTACCACGTCGACTGCAAGGACACCAAGGTCCGCACCGGTGACGGCCGGCGCGGCCGGTTGTCGTCGCATCTTCCGTGGGCCGACCTGCGGCGCGGGTGGGACTTCATCTCCACCGGCCACGGGGATGTGCCGTGGGAGGACTGCTTCCGCGCGTTGAACGCGATCGGCTATGACGGCCCGATCTCGATCGAGTGGGAGGACGCGGGCATGGACCGCCTCCTCGGGGCTCCCGAGGCGCTCGAGTTCGTCCGCAGGCTCGCCGCCATCGAGCTGCCGGAGGCGGCCTTCGACGCGGCCTTCTCCTCCGACTGACCCCGGCGGCCCGGCCTCCCGGCCGGCGGCACGGCGGCACGGGCCGTCCGCTCCGGGAGGGCCGGGCGCCCCGAGGGCATCAGACGGGTGCCTTCGGGCGGACGGCGGTGGCCGCGCGGGTCCTCGTGGGACTGGGCCCGGGCCGATGGCGTCAGTGCGTCCGCCGGACCAGGAAGTCGGCGAGGATCATCAACTCTCCGGCGGCCGTGGGATCGAGCCCGGCGGTGTCCAGGATGTGGGATGCCCGGCCCAGATACAGGTCCGCCTGTTCCCGCGCATAGGACAGGCCACCGGCCTCCTCGATCAGCGTCGCGGCCTCCCGGAGGACGTCTTCGTCCTTCGGGACGCCTTCGTCCTTCGCGCCCGAGCCGAGGATCTCGGCGAGACGGCGGCCGGGCTCGGTGCCACCGGCGATCGCCGCCACCACCGGAAGGGTCTTCTTGCCCCGGCGCAGATCGCTGAAGACGGGCTTGCCGGTGGCCGCGGGGTCTCCGCAGATGCCCAGCAGGTCGTCGACCGCCTGGAACGCGACTCCGAGATGCCGGCCCATCAGCGACATGGCCGCGCCCAGTTCGGGGGACCCGCCGCCGAGGAGCGTGCCCAGGGCGGCGGCGCACCCGAGCAGGGAACCGGTCTTGCGGGACGCCATGGCGCGGTATTCCTCCGGGGTCACGGCACCCGGGCCCGACCACGGCCGGCTCTCGAAGGCCACGTCCTCGGCCTGACCGTGGACCAGGTCGACGAGCGCCCGGGACATCTCGGCGCCGAGCGCCGGGGTCGCCCCTTCGGCACCGGTCAGGGTGTCCATCGCGAGCGCCAGCAGCGCGTCACCCGCGAGCACGGCCGGCCCGACACCATAGGCCTTCCACACCGTCTCGCGGTGACGGCGCAGCTCGTCGCCGTCCATGATGTCGTCGTGGATCAGTGAGAAGGCGTGGACCAGCTCCACCGCGACGGCGCCGGTCACGGCCGTCTCGGGGGCTCCGCCGGCCCCCTCGGCGGACAGCACCGCGATGGCCGGGCGCAGGCCCTTGCCGCTGTGGGCCTCCCGGGGAGTGCCGTCCACCTCGCACCAGCCGAACGAGAATGCCGCCATGAGGCCCGGCCACGGATGCAATTGTGCGACGACCTCGCGCAATGCCGGATCCACCAATTGCCGCGACCGGGCCACAATAAGGTCCGCGGTCTTATGGCCGGAGTGCGGGGGTGAGATGTCAAGAGTCATATCGGCACTGCCCTCCGCTGCGAGTCCTTCCACGGATGAGTTCCCATTGAACGATCAAGTTCAAACGCGTCGGAGGAGGTATTTCCATCCACATTCCGCGAAGGTCGTCACTCTCCGTGCTGATGTCGCGTGACGGATCAACGGCTCCGGGGTCCGGAACCAGCCCTTCGCGCGAGGGTCTCCCCAACCCTTCGAGTGGGGGTCTCCGTGTCGTACATCACGCGGAGGAACCGAAAACTCCCAGGAAGTCGATCTTGTCGATCCATCCCCGGGATGTGATACTCCAGGTGACGGAGTGACGGGACGGTCCTCTGGGCCGCAGGTTTCAAACGAGACGGAGGTCGCTTCGAGTCACAGAGGGTGCGGCCGGAGACCGGCGTCCCTCAAGGATCCGGCCATTAGCTGAAAGCCATCTCCGCCCTTCCGGCCTGGTGCCATGGGCTTTAACTCGACTATCCACGGGCAACTCGTTAATTTCGCATGCCCGACCAATGTCGGGTCGGCGACTCCGAGGGGAGAAAAGTCGGAAATGGCGAGTGACGTCGCAACAGGCTCGGCCGCGAAGATGACGGTCTTTCCATTCCACCGGACCGTTCCAGGGCTCTTGCGCGATCCTCTGAAGGGCTTCGAGGAGATCGGGAGACGATCCGGTGGCCGGGTGGCCCGCCTGAACCTGGGGATGTTCCGCCCGTACCTCGTGACCCACCCGGATCACGTGCAGTACGTGCTGAGCGACAACGCCGCCAACTACCGGCGTGAGGGCCCGATGTGGGAAACGCTGAGCAGGCTGGTCGGAGAGCCTTCCGGCGCCGATCCCTACTGGTGGATGAAGCGGAACGCCTTCCAGTCGCTGATGTCGGGCCCCAACATCGCCTCCTTCACGGACGACATGGCCGCGGCGATCGCCGGTGCCGTGGACGAGCTCGCGGACCGCGCCGGTGACGGCCGGCCCCTCGACGCCACCGGCGAGATGACCCGGTTGTTCTCCCGGGCGAGCACCAAGGCCTTCATCGGTGACAAGGTCTCGATGGCCCAGGCGGACGAGCTGGGCCGAGCGATCATGACCGCCTTCGGCTCCTCCTTCCGCGCCCGGCTGTTGCTGCCCTTCGTCCCGTTCGCCGTCCCGCTTCCGGGGGATCGTGCGTTCAACGACGCGGTCCGCGCCGTGGACGACCTCATCCTCCCGATCGTCCGGGAGTCCCGCGGCCGGGAGACCGAGGGCACGGACATCGTGTCGAGGCTCATCCGGGAGCAGGACGCCGAGGGCCGCCGGCTCGACGAGCGCGGGATCCGCGACGGCATCGTCTCGCTGTTCGTCGCCGCCACGGAGAGCACCGTGACGGCGCTGACCTTCCTGTGGATGGTGCTCGACTCCCATCCGGAGGTGGCGGCGAAACTCTATGCCGAGATCGATGAGGTCGTGGGCACGGACCGCCCGGGGAGTGCCCATCTCCCCAGGTTGCGCTATACCAAGATGGTCCTGCAGGAGCTGGTCCGGGTCTTCCCGCCGGGGTGGATGCTCCCCCGGACGGTCGCGGCCGACGACGTCATCGACGGTGTGCGGATCAAGCGCGGTTCGATCATCGTCGTCAGCCCGTACCTCACGCACCGGCTCGAAGAGGTGTGGGAACGCCCGGAGGTCTTCGACCCGGAGCGCTGGAGACCGGGGCATTCGCGGCACCGGTTCGCCTACTTCCCCTTCGGAGGTGGCCCGCATCATTGCGTGGGCAGGCTGTTCTTCACCGTCGAGGCGCAGCTGATCGTGGCCGCCCTGCTCAGCCGGTTCCGGCCCGTCGTCCAAGGCTCCCCGCCGCTCCAGCCGCAGCTCGGCCTCTCCCTCAGGCCACGGGAGCGGGTCATCATCACGCTGCAGCCGGTGAGGCACTGATGGCCGCGGAGGCCGGCTCCCCGGCCGTGGACGAGGTCCTCTCCGCCGCGGAGCACGGGCGGATCTGTGCGCTGGCGGCCGAGTGCCAGCGGGATCTGCAGGCGTGTGTGGACGCCTATCCCACCCTGTTCCCGGGCAGGCCCTTCGACGCCAGGCTCTTCAGCACGGTCTCGATGGCCAACGCGTTCGGCTCCCCCTGGGCCACCGCACCCGAGCTCCGGATGGCGATCCGCACGTCGATGTGGAACTTCGCCGCCGACTGGCAGATCGACTACGTCGCGAAGGCGCGGGGCGAGGTCGACGGCCTCATCGCCAGGTGCCTCGCCGTCGCCGACGGCGCCGAACCGGCCGCGGGGGAACCGATCACGGACTTCCTCGCCGACATTCTGGGGGAGCTCGCCAAGGTGCCGGGAGCCGAGGCCGGGCTCGTCCTCTGGCGTGACCAGCTCGAGCGGTGGCTGGCCGCCATGGCGCGCGAGTGGGAATGGAAGGCGGGGGCCGGTTCGGAGGACGGCACGCCCCTCCCGACGTTCGAGGACTACGTCGCGAACGCCGACAACTTCGGCACCACGTGGGTCAACCTCTCGCACTGGATCGCCTCCGGCGACCGGTCGGCTCTCGACCATCTCCAGGAGCTGTGGGAGGCGAGCCAGGAGGTGCAGCGCGTGCTCCGCCTGCTCAACGACCTCGCGACGTATCAGCGCGACCTCGACTGGGGTGACCTCAACGCCATGATGCTGGGGGTCGACCGGGCCGGCGTGAACGCGCGGATCGAGGTGCTGGTCCGCAACAGCCGGGAGCTGATCCGGCCGCTCAGGACCTCCTGCCCGCGGCCGGCCATGTACCTGGAACGGCAGATCGGCTTCAGCACCGGGTTCTACGGTCTCACCGACTACTGGGGCTCGCTGTGACGATCCACGAAGAGGCGTTGAGCGGCTCCCTTCCGCCCGACGTCGCCGAGGCCGCCCGCGAACTCGTCGACGGACTGGTGTCACAGCCGTGGGGCCAGGTGTCCCCCTCGATCTACGAGACGGGGCGCCTCGTCACCCTCGCGCCATGGCTGGCCGGCCACGTACGGCGGGTGGAGTATCTGCTCTCAGAGCAGCGCGCGGACGGAGGCTGGGGAGGGCCTGGCGGCTATGCCCTCGCTCCCACGCTGAGCGCCATCGAGGCGATCCTGGTGACCCTGCGCCGCCGCGACGGCCGGCCCGAGGACGCCTTGGAGCCCGGCCCCGCACCGGCGGATCTCGCCACGGCCGCCGGCCGTGGCCTGGGTGTCCTGTCCTCGTGGCTGCGGGGACCGGCGGCCGTGGCCGTCCCGGACATGCCCGCGGTCGAGCTCATCGTGCCCGGGCTGATCGACGCGGTGAACGAGCACCTCGCCGCCCTTCGCGACGACGGGTTCTCTGATCTGGGGCCATGGTGCGGCGGCGAGCCCCTGCGGCCTCCCCGCGGGATGGACGGCGCCGCCCTGGCCGTGATCAGGTCCAGGCTCCGGTCCGGAGCCGCCGTCCCGGAAAAGCTTCTGCACGCCCTGGAGGTCGCGGGCGACGCCGCGGCCGGAGCGGACACGGTCCGGCCGGAGCGGACCGGGACGGTCGGCGCGTCGCCGGCGGCCACCGCCGCGTGGCTGGCCGGCCGGACGCCCCCCGCACCCGGCGATCCGGCACGGCGCTATCTCGAGATCGTGGCCGAGCGGCACGGAGGCCCGGTGCCGTGCGGCCTCCCGGTCACCGTGTTCGAACGGGCCTGGGTGCTGGCCTGGCTCCTGCGGGCCGGGATCGAGCCGGCCGTGCCCGCCGAGCTCGTCGAGAGTCTCACCGCGTTGATGGGATCCGCCGGGACTCCGGCCGCCGCCGGACTCCCGCCGGACGCCGACACGACGGCGGGAGCCTTGTACGCGTTGTCACTGGCCGGTGCTCCGCTGCCCCCCGACCCGCTGTGGGCGTACGAGACGAAGACGCACTTCTGCACGTGGCAGGGGGAGAACGGGCTGTCGGTCAGCACGAACGCGCATGTGCTCGAGGCCTTCGGCCGGTTCCTGGAGATCGGCGCCGCCCACGCCGGCTCCCGCCCCCGCTATGCCGCCACGGTCGGCAAAGTGGCCGCATGGCTGCGCGCTCAGCAGGAGGCCGACGGCAGCTGGCTCGACCGGTGGCACGCGTCCCCTTACTATGCCACCGCCTGTTGCGCCCCGGCCCTCGACCGCTTCGACGGCGAGAGGTCGGCCACGGCCGTCCGCAGGGCCGCGCGGTGGGTGGTCGCCACCCAGCGCCCGGACGGATCCTGGGGTCGTTGGCACGGGACCGCGGAGGAGACCGCCTACGCCATGCAGACGCTCCTGTTGACCCGGGCCGGCGGTGACGGGGGCTGCCGGGAGGCGGTGCGACGCGGCCGGGCCTACCTGCTTCGCTCGGCGGGCCGGGCGGAGGATCCTCCGCTCTGGCACGACAAGGACCTTTATCTGCCGAAGGCCATCGTTCGTGCGGCGGTCCTCGCGGCCCTGCATCTGGCACGGCGCAGCAGGTGAGTTGTCTCACGTTTATACAGCCACAAAAAATTGGGACTGTATAAACGCCAAAATCGGACATGTATGCCGTCTTGCGGATGAATGTCCTTTGAGTCAATTCTGCGGCGTTGCTAACGTATTGTGACGCATGGCGCGGCAGCCTGGTGGTGTGCCGCGCCATGGCATTGGGCACTTCGCGCCCGTCTTCGAACTGGGCTGCGAGTCCATCTTTTACCGTTGGAGCAGGTGGATGCGGTTCCGTAACTCACGTCTTCGAACCAAGATCGCGGCTATGCTCTTGTCGCTCGCCGCGCTGTGGGCGTTCGCGGCGTGGGTGACCTTGCGCGACGGGCTGAACCTCCTCTGGGTGAGCACGATCGACTCCGACGCCACCCGCCCGGGTGTGGCGCTCGTCACCGAGTTGCAGCGGGAGCGCCGGCTGTCGCTCATTTATCTGGGCAGCCGTGACCGTCAGCACGCCGCGGCTCTGACCCTGCAACGGGAGCGCACCGATAAGGCACACGCCAGGTTCCGAAGACTGGCCGGCGGCAGCGCCATTTCGCGTGCCGCCAGTGACGACCTCCAGACTCGAATCAAACAGTCGTTCGTCCGTCTGAACGACCTTCCTTCGGGTCGTAAGAACATCGACTCGCAGCTCGTGGACCGCGGGACCGCTATTCGGACTTTTGACGATATCGTCGACATCATCTTTCGAATCTACGGTTACGCCGCCTCCCTCGGTGATGAGTCCACCGCCCGAGACGGACGCACCCTTATCGGGCTGACCCGCGCCAAGGAGATCCTGTCCCGGGAGGACGCGCTCCTCGCCGGAGCCATGGCGGACGGGCGGTTCGCCGAGGGAGAGCAGGCGCAGTTCGTCCAGCTCATGGGAGCCCAGCGCCTCCTGCACAACGAGGCCGCGGCCGAACTGCGCGAGCCGGACCGGCGGCGCTATGACCAGGTGGTCAAGGGCGCCGAGTTCACCCGTTTCCGCGCCCTGGAGGGCCGGGTCGCCCAGGCCACACGGCCGGGCGCGCGGCTGCCGGTCGCGGCCGCCCAGTGGCAGGCGGCCATCGACCCGGTCATGGCCGACCTGGAAGGGGTGGTTCTGGCCGGCGGTGAGGGCGTCGTCGAGCGGGCCACGCCAGGGGCCGTCTGGACCATCATCCGGCTGCTCTTGGCCGGCGGTCTTGGCCTGCTCGCGGTCGTGGCCTCGGTCGTGGTCTCGTTCACCACGGCTCGTGCGCTCGTTCAGCAACTCGAGAAGCTCCGCAACGCGGCCTGGGAGCTCGCCGACGAACGGCTGCCGAGCGTGGTCGAGCGGCTCGGCCAGGGGGAAGAGGTCGACGTGGCCGTGGAGGCGCCCCCGCTCGAGTTCGGCACGGACGAGATCGGCCAGGTGGGACAGGCGTTCAACGCCGTCCAGCAGACCGCCATCCGGGTCGCGGTCGAGCAGGCCGAATTGCGCCGTGGCATCCGTGACATCCTGCTCAGCCTCGCCCGGCGTACGCAGACACTCGTGCGCCGGCAGCTCAGCCTGCTCGACATCATGGAACGGCGGGAGCTCGACCCCACCGAGCTGGAGGACCTCTTCCGGGTCGACCACCTCGCCACCCGCATGCGGCGCAACGCCGAGAACCTCATCGTGCTCTCCGGTGCGACGCCCGCCCGAGGATGGCGGCGCTCCGTCCCGATGGTCGACGTGCTGCGCGCCGCGGTCGCCGAGGTGGAGGAGTATTCGCGGGTCAACGTGCTCCCGGTCGGCCAGGTCACCCTCGCGGGCCGGGCCGTCGGAGACATGACCCACCTGCTGGCCGAGCTCATCGAGAACGCGGTCTCGTTCTCGCCCTCCTACACCGTGGTGCAGGTCGGAGGGCACATGGCCGCCAGCGGATACGCGATCGAGATCGACGACCGCGGCCTGGGCATGAGCGAGGAGAGCCTCGCCCTGGCCAACGACCAGATCGCCGATTCGCCCGAGTTCAACATGTCGAGCACAGCCCGGCTGGGACTCTACGTCGTGAGCCGGCTCGCGAACCGCTATGGCATCAGGGTGTCACTGAAGCACTCGGCCTACGGGGGGACGACGGCCATCGTCCTGATCCCCCGCGAGCTGGTCGTCCAAGACGGAGAGCCGGAGAAGGCCCTCGCCCAAGCCGGGTCCGATGCCCCGGAGCCGGTCGGGGTCATGGCCGCCGGCGGCGACCCGGCCATGACGCCCGGCCTCGATTCGAAGGCCGGCGGTGTCCAGGTGAAGCCACAGGGTCCGCGCAGATCACGGCTCCATTCCGCCGTTCATTCCCGTACGGGGGATCGGGAGCCCGGGTCCGGCCTGCCGAAGCGGGCGGGAGGCCGAGGCGACGACGACAGGCCCGCCGCTCCGGGCCTCGGCGAACGCGGTGCCGTCGGCGATGCCGGCCCGGTCGGGGCCTCCGAGGTCCCGGGACCCGAAAGCGGCGGACCGGACGTAGCGGCCAAGCGCACTCCCTCGGGCCTGCCCTTCAGGGTGCCGCAGGCCAGCCTCGCTCCGGCATTGCGCAAGGACGGTCCGCAGGCGGGCGCGGCGACCGAGGGCGTGGACACGGGCCGCTCTCCAGAGGAGATCCGCAAAGTCATGGACTCCTACCAGACCGGCACCCGCCGCGGCAGGTCGGCGGCGGCGCAGTCCGGGCAGGAGGGCCCGGCTCCCGGGGCGCCACGGTCCCCGGCCGGCGACGACCCGCGGACGGGGCCCCAAGACAACCTTTGATTCGCGCCCAACGGAGCGGTGTTCCGAGCCGCTGTGAGCCGGAGACGGCAATACGAGCTCGTAGAAAGAGGACAACGAGTGGTGCACAAAACAGGATCTTCCGCTGATCTGACCTGGTTGCTGGACGACCTGGTGGCACGGGTGAAGGAGGCCCAGCACGCGGTCGTCCTCTCCGCGGACGGCTTGCTCATGGCCTCCTCCCAGGGATTGGGCCAGGAGGACGCCGAACACCTGTCCGCCGTGGCCTCCGGAGTGCAGAGCCTCGCCAAGGGGGCCAGCGAGTGGTTCGGTGTGGGGCCGGTGCGGCAGACAGTGATCGAGATGCGAGGGGCCTACCTCCTCGTCACCGTCGCCGGACACGGGGCCTGCCTGGCCGTGATGGGGTCGGAGGAGTCCGACATCGGCCTGATCGCCTACGAGATGGCCATGCTGGTGACCCGGGTCGGCGAGTTCCTCAGCTCACCGAGCAGATCGGCCACGTCCGCCCAGGGCGGTGAGGCCTGAGCATGTACGATCCCGAAGATCCTGAAGACGAGCGGTGGCTGGACGAGCACGCCGGGCCGATGGTGCGGCCCTACGTCATGACCCGCGGCAGGATCCTGCCGATCCGCGGCCGCTTCGACCTCATCTCACTGATCGTGGCGACCCGGCCCATCCCCGTGGACGAGCTCGGCTACGGTCCCGAGCAGCACGCCATCGCGGACCTGTGCAAGGACCTGATGTCGGTCGCCGAGATCGCGGGACAACTCGACCTTCCGGTCGGCACCGTACGCGTCCTCCTCGGTGACCTGCTGGAGGGCGGGTTCATCGCGGTGCAGGAGCCCCAGCCGGAGGTCAACATGAGCGACGAGAGGATGTACGAGGCGGTGCTGGATGGACTACGGGCCCTCTAGGCGGGACAAGGCCGGGCGGCCGAAGCTGCCGGTCGCGATCAAGATCCTGATCGCCGGCGGGTTCGGGGCGGGCAAGACCACGCTGGTCGGCGCGGTCTCCGAGACCCGGCCGTTGCGGACCGAGGAGATACTCACCGACCAGGGCGTCGGAGTGGACGACCTCTCCGGCGTCGAGGCCAAGAACACGACCACGGTGGCGATGGACTTCGGCCGCATCACCATCCAGGACCAGTTCATGCTGTACCTGTTCGGCACTCCCGGCCAGGAGCGCTTCTGGTTCATGTGGGACGAACTGGCGCTCGGCGCGATGGGAGCGGTCGTGCTGGCGGACGCCCGCCGGCTGGCGGACTGCTTCCCGTCGGTCGACTACTTCGAGCGCCGCGGCACGCCCTTCATCGTCGCGGTCAACTGCTTCGAGGGCGCCCGGCGGTATGAGCTCGACGAGGTCCGCCTGGCGCTCACCCTGGACGCGAGCATCCCCGTGATCCTGTGCGATGCCCGGGACCGGGACTCCGGCAAAGAGATCCTGATCAAGCTCGTCGAGCATGCCAAGAAGATCCGCGCCGGGCGCCCCGCGCACGCGGACGAGGCGCCGGCGCGATAGCGAGCGGTCAGGCCCTACCGAGGATCATGTCGCCGGCCCGCCGGGCATGGCCAGGGCCGTCGAGGTCTCGGGACACCATGACCGGGACACCCTGACCGGCATCACCGAACAGCCGATGCCGCGGAGCCCGGTGACGCCACGGCCGCGCGTCGACCACATCGCGGTCGTCCCGGGCCCGTCGCCCATTACCCACGTTTCCACGGGGTGGTGGACGCGGTGGCCCGTGCCGGGCGCCACGCCGATGAGCGGCGGCGCCCGAGTGCCGAGGTCCTCGGCGGGCCCGCCGCCGGGACCCGGCCGGCCGGCCCCGCCCCCCACGATGGTGTGATCGAACTCTCGCCCGCATGGTCCTTGGGCGAACAGGTGCTTGGCACGCGCCGGCCGAGGAACCGTCAGTCGGTGAGGACCTTTTCCAGGGCCTCGGCGTAGCGCAGTGCGGCGAGCTGAACCAGTACGGGATGGGCGCCGAGCGGCTGGGAGCACTGAGCGCCGGCCTCGGCCGCCACGGCCATCAGCTGCTCCGGGTCCGCCTCGGGGCCGATGAAACATGGGGCGATCGCGAGCCGGGTCGTGCCCGTCGCCTTGAGCCGCCTGGCCGCCTCCCCCGCGGCCGGAGGGTCATCGAGTGAGACCGGCACGACCGGTACGGCCAGCCGGGAGGCCAGGAGCACGCAGGTGATCTCAGCCTCCTGTCTGGCCGCCTCACCTCCTGGGATGGCGACGAGGATCCCGTCCGCGGCGGTCACCATGGTCAGCAGGCGGATCCGGTCGGCGCGGGCGAGTTCGGCCTCCGCGAGCCGTACGTGGAGGGCTTCGGCGACGAGCGGATGCGGTCCGAGCCGCTCCGCCAGCACGATCCGCGCGTCGGCCGCGTCGACGGCCTGGCGCAGAGCCTCGTCGAAATCCGGTTGCGGTCCCGTGGTCTGAGGCACGACGACCGCGGCCGGCATCTGGTCCGACGGATCCGCCGCCTTCAGCCCGGCGAGAACCCTGGCGAGATCGTCCTGGTAGGCGACGTGCACGGGCAGGCCCGGATGGGTCGCCTTGGACTGGGCCGCGAGTTCGGCGATCGCCAAGGTGCCGGGGGCTCCCGAGGGCCCAGGAGTGGCCAGCACGAGCGGGGCGGAGTCCGGCGGTATGGAAAACGCGCCTGTGCCGCGGTGACGACCGCCACGGAGAGTTCGTCGCCGGCGTGCGGGAAGTGGGTCGGGGGATTGGCTGTCTTGGGTCACCTGCTGCATGTTAACCCGTCCGTATAGCATGTTTCGGCCCCATGGGACTCAACGTCATCACGGCCACGTTCGTTACAATCCCGCCCCGAAGGGCCGCCGGACGTCCGCGCAGGGGAGCGGGACGGGTGCCCGGCCGGTCGCCGCAAGGCGCCGCGGCCGTCCCCGGTGAGGCAGGACGAGGGAGTGCGAGCAGGTCAGCGGCACCGGCCGAGGTAAGCAACCTCGCTAATCGGGCAGATCTGCTGCTAACATCTCAGGCCACCTCTCATGATGATCTTCAGATCAATGGCCATGAATCCTGGCAAGTCCGTACGTACTCCATCGCTTCGAGGTTTCATGCGTTCCCGTACGCGGTCGATTCGGTTCAGGATCTTCGCTCTCATCTTCGTCCCGCTGTTCGCCCTCGCCGGTATCTGGGCCTTCGCCGCGAGCGTGACCATCGGAGAGGTCGTCGACCAGCGTCACCGGCGGACCCTGGAGGACAACGTCGGAGCACCCGCCCAAGGCCTGATAAGGGAACTGGGGCAGGAGCGCCTCGCGTCGGTCACCTTCCTCAGCGGTAGCTCCTCCGGTCGCCAGGACATGAACCGGCAGCGCGCCCGTACCGACCCGGTGGCCGCGTGGTTCCGCAAGCAGGCGCTCGCGTCGAGTTCCCAGAGGGCCTATCCCGCCGCGACCGAGCAGTACGCGGCCCAGGCCGTCCAGCAGCTCTATCTGCTGCCGGGGATCCGTAGCGGCATCGACACCGGGGCCATGGACCGGGTCAAGGCCCTGGAGGCCTACAACGGCATCCTGGACTCGCTGTTCCGGCTCTTCGGGGGTTTCTCCACCAAGAACGACATCGTCGTCTACCGGGCCACGCAGGGGATCGTCTTCGGGGATCGCGGGCTGGACATGATCGGCCGCGAGTCAGCGCTCGTCGCCGCCGCGGCGGGCACCGAAGGCCGGCTGAGCAAGGACGAGCACACGCTGTTCATCCGGCAGGTGCACATCCGGCGTTTCATGATGGAGGAGTCCCGCGCGCAGATGGCCGGGAACGGCATCCGGTCCTCCTATGACCGGGTGTTCGCCTCGCCGGCCTATCGCAATCTGACCGCCCTGGAAGACGAGATCATCAACGCCCGCAACGGCCGGCTCCCGGTCCGGCCCGAGAGCTGGCAGCCGGCCGCGCAGGTACTCGCCAGATCCTTCGAGGGCGCGGCGCTCTCCGGCCGGCAGTACCTCGGTGCCCGTACGGAGGCGTCTGGACGGGCGAGCCTGATCCGGCTCGGCCTCGTCGGCGGAGTGGGCCTGCTGATGGTCGTGCTCTCGGTCCTGCTGTCCGTGCGGTTCGGACGCAGGGTCTCCCGTGAGCTGACGGGTCTTCAGGGGGCCGCGCAGGAGCTGGCCGACGTCCGGCTGCCTCGGGTGGTGGAGCGGCTGCGCCGTAGTGAGGACGTCGACGTGTCCGCGGAGGTCACCCCGCTGTGGACCGGCAGGATCACTGAGGTGGCCGACGTGGCCACATCCTTCGCGACGGTGCAGCGAACCGCCATCGAGGCGGCGGTCGGCCAGGCCGAGCTCCGCAAGAGCGTGGGCCAGATCTTCCTCAACCTGGCGCGGCGCAACCAGTCGCTGTTGTACCGGCAGCTCGCCATGCTCGACACCCTGGAGAGCCGGGCGGAGCCCGACGTCCTCGAGGACCTCTTCCGGCTCGACCACCTGACCACGCGCATGCGTCGCCACGCCGAGGGTCTGATCATCCTGTCGGGTGCGGTGCCCGGCCGGGGCTGGCGCGATCCGGTCCCCATCATCGACGTGTTGCGCGGTGCGGTGGCCGAGGTGGAGGACTACACCCGCGTCGCGGTGCTGACGACGTCACAGGAGGCGGTCATCGGCTCGGCGGTGGCGGACGTCATCCACCTGCTGGCCGAGCTCATGGAGAACGCCACGAGCTTCTCGCCCCCGAACACCGAGGTCCATGTCATGGCCGAGATGGTCGGCAACGGACTGGCGATCGAGATCGAGGACCGTGGCCTGGGCATCGCCCCGTCCATGCTGGAGCAGATCAACCGGCGGCTCGCCGACCCTCCGGAGTTCGACCTCGCCGACGCCGACCGGCTCGGGCTGTTCGTGGTGGGGCGGCTCGCCGGGCGGCATGGCATCGAGGTGGCGCTGCGCCGGTCGCCGTACGGCGGCACGACGGCCATCGCGCTGCTGCCGCACGCCATCGTGGTCGGTGAGCACGAGCCCGGGAGGCTGGCAGACGGCCCCGACGTCCCGGTGGCGGTCTCCGGCGTCTCGCCCGAGGCGCCCGTGCTGCGCAACGCCGCTCAGCTCCGGCAGGGGCGTACGGCCGCGGCCGTCGGCGAGGGCGCGACCGGTCACGATCACGCCTCCTCGCGGCCCACGCCGGCGGAGTGGCCACAGGCCGCGGGCACGCCCCAGGACCACCCGGGGGGGCCGGGCGGCCCCGCCCAGGTGATCGGGGGCCCGGGCGACGGCGGCGCGCCGGCCGGAGCGCTCTCGGACGGGCCGCCCGGTCGTGCGGGGGCGTCCGTACCGGCCGCGGGGGGCGCGGACGCGGAGGCCGGCACCCATGCGGGGCTGCCACGCCGGGTCCGGCAGAAGAGCCTCGTACCGCAGCTGAGGGCCGAACCCACCGCGCAGGAGCCCGACGACGCCCCCGAGAACATCCGTTCGCCGGAACAGGCCGGAGCCGTGATCGCCTCTGTGCAGGCGGGCTGGCGGCGCGGACGGGCCGAAGCCACGACGAAGAAACCACTTGACGGTGAGAGGTCATGATGACAAAGAGGAACAATGCGGCCGGTGAGTTGAATTGGCTCCTCGACGACCTCGTCGGCCGGGTGCCGCATGTCCAGCAGGCGGTCATCCTGTCCCGCGACGGCCTGGTGGTCGGCGCTTCACAGGAGATGAGCCGCGAGGACGCCGAGCACCTGTCGGCTCTGGCCGCGGGTGTCCAGAGCCTCGCCCGTGGCGCCGGGCGGCACTTCAGTGGCGGTGAGGTCCGGCAGACCATCATCGAGATGGACTCGGTGCTCCTCTTCGTGACGGCGGCCGGATACGGCACCTGTCTGGCGCTGCTGAGCTCGGCCGAAGCCGACGCGGGTCTCATCGCCTACGAGATGGCCACACTCGTCAAACGGGTCGGCCTGCACCTGTCCGCCAACCCGCGATCGGCCGGCGGCGAGCCGCTCATGGGCCGATGAGCCCCCGATGAGCTCACGACAGGACAGATGGCTCGACCGGGACGCCGGGCCGGTCGTCCGCCCCTACGCGGTGACCCGGGGCCGGACCCGTCCCCGGGGGGACGGCTTCGACCTCATGGCCGTCGTCTCCGTGACCGGCCGGGTGCCGCACGACTCCCCCCGGCTCAGCCCGGAGCACCTGCGGATCCTGAGGCTCTGCGGGGCTCCTGTTCCGGTGGCCGACGTGGCCTCCGACATGGCCGTTCCACTCGGCGTGGTCCGGGTGCTGCTCGGCGATCTGCGTGATCAGGATCTCATCACGGTGATCACCGTGCCCGAGCAGGACCAGGCTCCGCACGAGGGCGTACTGAAGGAAATGCTCAATGGACTACGCGCACTCTGATCCGGCCGATGACGCCGATCGGCCCCTGGTGACCACGAAGATCCTGATCGCCGGGGGGTTCGGCGTGGGCAAGACCACGCTGATCGGGTCCATCAGCGAGATCCGGCCACTGCAGACCGAGGAGACGCTCACCGACCGGAGCATCGGGGTCGACGACGTCGCGGGTGTGGAGAGCAAGACCACGACCACGGTGGCGATGGACTTCGGGCGGATCACGCTGCACGACAAGCTGGTGCTCTATCTGTTCGGAACGCCGGGCCAGGAGCGGTTCTGGTTCATGTGGGACGAACTGGCCTTCGGCGCGCTCGGCGCTGTGGTGATGGCCGATACGCGGCGGCTCGCGAATAGCTTCCCGTCGGTGGACTATTTCGAGCATCGGGGCACGCCTTTCATCGTCGGCGTCAACTGTTTCGACGGCGCCGAGCGGCATAACCCCGAGGACATCCGGATCGCACTCGATCTGGAGCCGGATGTTCCGATCGTCCTTTTCGACGCACGTAACAGGGAATCGGTGAAGCAGGTCCTTATCACCGTGGTCGAACACGTCCTGGGTGAGGCCACGGCCAGGCAGCGCGCGGCGGACGTGTCCGTCTTCATGGGCTGAGCCGGGGTGGCTCCCGCGTGGGCAGAATGTCGGTTTAAACCCATTGGGCTTCGCCTGGGTAGTAGGCTCAGGCCGAAAATCGAATAACACCCGGAAGGTATCCCGCCTATGCCGACTTCCCCGACGGTGTCCCGCCACCGGTCGATCGGAACGAAGCTTATATCTCTCCTTGCCATGCCACTCGTCGCCCTCGTGGCGCTGTGGGCCTTTTCGGCCGCCATCACGGTCGGCGCCGCAATGCAGCTGATCGACTCGAAGGTGCTGGACAGCGGGCTGTTGCGGCCGACGCAGGCCCTGGTCCTGGCGATCCAGCAGGAGCGCGCGGCCTCCATCTCCTACCTCGCGGGCCGCAGGCCACTGGACCAGGCCGGCCTGGCCGCCCCGCGGGCTCAGGTCGACCGCACCCGGGTGGCGTTCCGGCGCGCGCTCACCAGCGGGACGCTGAGGAGCTTCATCGAGCCGAACAGCGCCAGGCATGCCGACGAGCTGGCGGGCCGGCTGGCGGAGATCGACTCCCTGCGCCGGTCGGTCGACGACCGTACGGTGGACCGGCAGCGCACGCTGAACGAGTACAGCTCGCTCATCGACGCGGCCTATGGGGTCTATGCCCGGGTGGACGTGAAGGAGCGGGAGATCGCCCGGGACGGTCGGACCCTGATCATCATGGGCCGCACCCACGAGCTGATCTCGCGGGAGGACGCCCTCATCACCGGGGTCCTGATGGCGGGACGTTACACGACCGCGGAGCGGGAGCAGTTCGGCCGCCTCGTGGCGGCGCAGCGCTACACCTTCACGAGCACGACCTCCTACTTCGAGTACGAGGACCTCACCGGCTACCAGACGTTCCTGGCCTCGCCGGAGCTCGCCCGGTTCCGTGCCCTCGAGGACCGTATGATCCACGAGGACGCTCGTCCGTCGCTGGAGGCGCAGACGTGGCACAGCGAGGCGAGCGGGCTGAACGTGAAGCTGTGGGAGGTGGGCATGACCGCGGTCGGCCACCTCGCCGTCCGCGGTGAGGGCTTCGCGGCGGTGGCCCTGGTCCGGCTCCTGCTCACCGGTGGCCTGGGACTCGTTGCGATCATCCTGTCCGTCGTCATCGCCTTCCGGATCGGCCGGCGCCTGACGCGGGAGTTCCGCGGGCTCGCCAGGGCGGTCAACCACTTCAGCGACAAGCGGCTGCCCGTGATCGCGGAACAGGCGCGGCGCGGACAGGAGATCGACCCCACCGACGGCGTGCCCGAGTCCGAGTTCGGGGTGACGGAGGCCGAGGAGCTCAGACGGGCCTTCGTGACATCACGAGGGGCGGTGGTCCGGGCGACGGTGAACGAGGCCATGGTCCACCGGGCGGTCAGCGAGGCGTTCGTCAATCTCGCGCGGCGCAGCCAGGTGCTGTTGCAGCGACAGCTCAAGCTCCTCGACGCGATGGAGCGGCGTTCGCACGATCCCACCGAGCTGGACGACCTGTTCAAGCTGGACCACCTGTCCACCCGCATGAGGCGCCACGCGGAGGGCCTGGTCATCCTGTCCGGCAAGCCGGCCGGCCGTACCTGGCGTCGGCCCGTTCCCCTCGTCGACGTGCTGCGCGGCGCGGCGGCGGAGGTCGAGGACTATCCCCGGGTCAAGGTGATCCCACCGGAGCGTGCGGCGCTGGCCGGTACGGCCGTGGCCGACACCATCCACCTGCTCGCGGAGTTGATCGAGAACGCGACGCAGTATTCGCCGCCGCACACGCCGGTCCACCTGACGGGGCACCTGGTGCCGAACGGGTTCGTGGTCGAGATCGAGGACCGGGGCCTCGGGCTGAGCCCGGACGCCCTGGCGGAGCTGAACCGCAAACTCGCGAAGCCGCCGGAGTTCGACCTGTCCGAGAGCGCTCGGCTCGGTCTGCTGGTCGTGGGACGGCTGGCCCAGCGGCATGAGATCAGCGTCATGCTGCGGGCGTCGCCGTACGGCGGCACGATGGCCATCGTGCTCATCCCGCCATCGCTGATCGAGGAGCTCCCGGTGGACACCGGCACCGGGCCGCAGCCGGCCGTGGACGCCGAACCGGTGAAGAACCCTCCCCGTCCCCGCAGTGCGCTCCGGCAGCAGTACACCGAGGCGGTGGAGCCGGAACCGGAACCCGCCGAGCGGGCCGGGCGGGCGGCCATGGACAGCGGGGAGTTGCCACGCCGGAGAAGGCAGTCCAATATCGTTCCGCAACTGCGGGAGGCGGTCGTGGACACCGGGCAAGAGGCCGGGGGCGAGCGGCCACCTGAGGTTATAGGCACGAAGCTGGCCGCCATGCAACGTGGGTGGCAGCGTGGGCGGGCCGAGGCCGAACAGGCCGAGGTCCGCGCGGGATCAAGGACCCGATCGGGCATAGAGGAGGACAGCTGATGGCGGAAACAGCTTCGACCGGTGAGCTCAACTGGCTGCTCGACAGTCTCACCGACCGAGTGACACAGGTGAGACATGCGGCGGTGCTCTCCAGCGATGGTTTGCGGATCGCCTCTTCGGGCGGGATGGGACGTGAGGACGCGGAGCATCTGGCCGCCGTGGCGGCCAGCTTCCAGAGCCTCGCGAGGGGCGCCGGACGGCAGTTCGGCGGAGGGTCGGTGCGGCAGACCATCGTCGAGATGGACACGGCCTTCCTCTTCGTCACCGCCGCCGGGCAGGGGGCCTGCCTGGCCGTCCTGGCCGACGTCGAGGCGGACGTGGGCGTCATCGCCTACGAGATGGCCATGTTGGTGACCCGGGTCGGCAAGCACCTGTCGGCGTCCCCCAGATCCGCGGTGTCCGGCCGCCATGGCTGAGGGCGCGGTGCCTCCAGGCATCAGATACGGCGAAGGATGGCTTGACGACGACGCGGGTCCCGTGGTCCCCGCCTTCGCGCTCACCGGAGGCCGGACCCGGTCGGCCCGCTCTGATCTCGACCTCATCAACATCATCGAGACCATCGACATCAGGGATCCGGACGAGGAACGGAATCACGCGATCCCGCACTACCGCGCGCCGGTGGTCGGGCCCGAGCATGAGAAGATCTTGGAGTTCTGCAGGGATCCGCTCTCGGTCGCCGAGGTCGCCGCCGACTTGGACCTCGCGCTCGGCGTGGTGCGAATCCTGCTCGGCGACCTGCTCGATTACGGGCTGGTCGAGGTCCGTCAGCCGGCGCGGATCGCCCAGTTCCCGAACGAGCGTGTACTCAAGGAAGTGATCGATGGACTCCGTGCGCTCTGACGCCGCGGACCCCTCCCTGGCCGTCAAGATCCTGGTCGCCGGTGGATTCGGTGTCGGAAAGACCACCCTTGTCGGCGCGGTGAGCGAGATCCGGCCGTTGCGAACGGACGAAGAGCTCACCGAGAAGAGCGTGGGGGTGGACGACCTCTCCCTCGTGCAGAGCAAGACGACCACGACGGTCGCGATGGACTTCGGTCGCATCACCTTGCGTACGGGGCTGGTGCTCTACCTCTTCGGCACCCCGGGACAGGACCGTTTCTGGTTCATGTGGGATGAGCTGGCCCAGGGAGCCCTCGGAGCGGTGGTCCTCGTGGACACCCGGCGTCTGGACGATTGTTTCGCCTCGGTGGACTACTTCGAGCGGCGCGGAGTGCCGTTCATCGTGGGCGTGAACCACTTCGAGGACGGCAAGAAGCACACCACCGAGGCGATCCGGACCGCCTTGGACCTGGACAAGGACGTGCCCGTGATCACGTGCGACGTACGGGAGAAGGAGTCCGGGAAACAGGTGCTCATCACGCTGGTGGAACATGTCCTGTCCTCCATGGCAGGGCGCCGGGACGCCGTCCCGAGCTGAGGCCCGCGGCCGTGGAGCGGGCGGCCGGAAAGGCCGCTCGGCAGGACGGCCCGATGCCGCCGAGGGTCCGGGGCCGATGCCCCGGCCCCAGGCGCGGGCGGGGCCGGCCCGAGAGCGCGGGCCCGGAGTGCGGAGCGAGAATGCAGGCCCGGAGTGCGGGCCGAGAGTGCAGGCGGGAGCGGTCCCGGAGCGGGACCGCTCCCGCCGCGTCAGCTCAAGTTTGTCCTGTCAGAGATAAAAGTTTGGACGATCTTAGAGAAAGGTCTTCTCAAGTCGGGCAAAGGTAGGTACTTTCACGCCAGACCCCATGAAGGGAACGGTGTGGATGGAGACCTCCGGGAGCGGAAGTCCGCTGCTCGTCATGACCGGCATCGTCAAGGCGTTCCCGGGCGTGCGTGCCCTGGACGGCGTGGACCTCGAGGTGAGCGCCGGTGAGGTGCACTGCCTTCTCGGCCAGAACGGCGCGGGCAAGTCGACCCTGATCAAGGTCCTGTCCGGGGCGCACCAACCCGATGCCGGAGAGGTCCGGCTCGACGGGGAGCCCGTACGTCTCGCCAATCCCACCGCGGCCATGCGGCAGGGCATCTCGACCATCTACCAGGAGCTCGATCTCGTCGACGGCCTCACGGTCGCCGACAACATCTTCCTCGGACATGAGAACGCCCGGCTCGGGTTCAGCCGCAGGGGCGAGATGAACCGGGCGGCTCGTGACCTGCTGAGCCGGCTCGGCCACCCCGAGATCTCACCGGCCGCCGAGGTGGGGAGCCTTCCCGCCGCCCGCAAGCAGGTGGTGAGCATGGCCCGGGCACTCTCGCACGAGGCACGGCTCATCGTGATGGACGAGCCGTCGGCCGCGCTGGCCCACGACGAGGTCGACAACCTCTTCCGGATCATCCGCGAGCTCGCCGCCGCCGGCGTGGGCGTCATCTACATCTCTCACCGGCTCGCCGAGATCCGGGAGATCGGGGACCGGGTCACCGTGCTCAAGGACGGCCGCACGGTCGCCGTCGGGCTGCCGGCCAAGGAGACGCCGACCTCGCGGGTCGTCGCCCTCATGACCGGGCGCACCGTCGAATACGTCTTCCCCGAGCGCCCGCCCGCCCGTGCCGGCCGGGCCGAGGTCCTGCGGGTCGAGGGCCTCACCCTCCCGGGATCCTTCGAGGACGTCACCTTCGAGGTGCGCGCGGGCGAGATCGTGGGCCTGGCGGGACTCGTCGGCTCGGGTCGTTCGGAGATCCTGGAGACGATCTACGGCGCCCGCAGGCCCGCGGCGGGGCGGATCCTGCTGGACGGCGTGCCCGTGCGCCCCGGCAGCACCGATGTCGCGGTACGGCGGGGGATGGGGCTGGCTCCGGAGGAGCGCAAGAGCCAGGCACTGCTGCTCGACGAGACCGTGGCGAGCAACATCAGCCTGGCGGGCATGAGCCGTTACGCCACCTTCGGCTGGATCGACCGCCGCCGGGAGCTCGCCGACGTACGCGAGCAGGTCGAGGCCCTCGGCATCCGGCCCGGCGATCCCCGCCGGCCGGTGAAGACGCTGTCGGGCGGCAACCAGCAGAAGGCCGTGCTGGCGCGCTGGCTGGTCAACGGACGCAGGCTGCTGCTCCTCGACGAGCCCACCCGGGGGGTCGACGTGGGAGCCCGCGTCGAGCTCTACGCGCTCATCCGCGGGCTGGCCGACCAGGGAATCGCCGTGCTCCTCGTCTCGAGCGAGGTCCCGGAGGTCCTCGGGCTCGCCGACCGCGTCCTCGTGGTCCGTGAGGGTCACATCATCCACGAGGCCCCCGCTCCCGGTCTCGACGAGAGCGACGTCCTCCACATGATCATGGAAGGGAGCACGCGTTGACCTCTCCGGCATCGAAGACCGAAGGCTCACCGCCCGTGCCTGACGACACGGTGCCGCGGCACCGGGACGCTCGGCCCGTCCTCGCGCGCGTGGGCGAGGCCCGTCATCTCGGTCTCGTCGTCGCACTGGTGCTGTTGACGATCGTCGGGCTGGTGACGAGGCCGGAGAATTTCGCGACCTCGGAGAACTTCGTCAGCATCCTGGCGCTGGCCTCGACGATCGGCGTCATCACGGTGGGGATGACCTTCGTCATCACCGGCGGCGGTATCGACCTGTCGGTCGGGGCGGTGATGGCCCTCGCCTCGGTCTGGGCCACGACGCTGGCGACGCAGTCCTACGGACCAGTGGTCATGGCGATGTGCGCCATGCTCGTCGGCACGGGGGTCGGCCTGGTCAACGGCCTCCTGATCTCCTACGGCCGGATCGTCCCCTTCATCGCGACGCTCGCCATGCTGGTGGCCGCTCGGGGCCTCGCGCAGCGCATGTCCGACCGCAGGACCCAGCTCGTCCAGCCGGAGAACAACGCCATCGAGGCGCTGTCGACGACCCGCGTCCTCGGCCTCCCCCTGGTGGTCTTCATCTTCGTGGCCGTGGCGGTGGCCGGCTGGCTCGTCCTCGGCCGTACGACCTTCGGACGCCGCACCTTCGCGGTGGGCGGCAATCCCGAGGCGGCCCGCCTGGCCGGCATCAACGTCCGCCGTCACACGCTGCTGCTCTACACGCTGTCCGGGCTGTGCTGCGGCATCGCCGCGATCATCATCATGGCGCGGACGACCACGGGCTCCAGCACCCACGGCGACCTCTACGAACTCGACGCGATCGCCGCCGTGATCATCGGTGGCACCCTGCTGACCGGTGGCCGGGGCACGCTCGTCGGCTCGATCCTGGGCGTCCTGATCTTCACGGTGATCACCAACCTGTTCATCCTCAACGGCCTGCAGACCAGCGATCAGCTCATCGCCAAGGGAGTGATCATCGTCGCCGCGGTGCTGCTGCAGCGGCGGAGCCTCGAATCGTCCACCTAGCCCGCACCCCCTCGATCCGGCGGCCCGCACCCATGGTCCCGGCATCGGACGGATCCCGGGACGACCGGACCGTCGTCGGCGCCGCGGCCCGCGGGCCTTCGGCCCGTGCGTCCTCAACCACCCAAGGAGTACGACATGGCACAGAGCCTCAACCGCCGGGGCCTGCTCTTCGGCGGAGTGGTGGCCGGCGCCGGTGCGCTCGCCGCGGCCTGCACGGGCAACCGGCCCAAGGAGGCCGCCGCCCAGCAGCCCCTCGCGGCCGGCGGCGACAACGACAAGCCGGGCAAGAAGGTCGTCATCGGATTCTCCGCGCCCGCCGCGGACCACGGCTGGATCGCGGCGATCGCCAAGAACGCCGAAGCCCAGGCGAAGCAGTATTCCGACGTGACGCTCCGCGCCGTCCAGCCCACGAACGACATCAATCAGCAGATCTCCGCCGTGGAGTCGCTGGTCTCTCAGAAGGTCAACGCGCTCATCCTGCTCCCCAACGACGGTGAGCAGCTCAACCAGGTGGCCCGCAAGGCCATGGACGCCGGGATCCCGGTGATCAATCTGGACCGGGTCTTTCCCGACAAGCTGTCCTACCGGACCTGGATCGGCGGTGACAACTACGGCATGGGGGTCGCGGCCGGCCACTACGTGGGCAAGAGGCTCAAGGCCAAGGGCGTCACCAACCCGGTGATCCTGGAGATCCAGGGCATCGCCACGCTCCCGTTGACCCAGGACCGCAGCAAGGGCTTCGCCGACGCCCTGAAGAGCTACGGCTTCGGCGTGACGGCCAAGCAGGACGCCAAGTTCACCGTGGAGACCGGCAACCAGGTCGCCGGCAACCTGCTGCAGGCGCACAAGAAGATCGACGCACTGTGGAACCACGACGATGACCAGGGCATCGGCGTGCTCGCCGCCATCAAGCAGGCGGGCCGCAAGGAGTTCTTCATGGTCGGCGGCGCGGGGTCGGCCAACGCGATGCGCGAGATAAAGTCCGGCGGGGTCCTCGAGGCGACCGTGACCTACAGCCCCACGATGGCGTCGTCGGCGATCAGGCTGGCGCGCCTCATCGCACAGTCCAAGGGGCTGGCGGACCTGGTGGAGCGGCAGGTGCCGCAGTCCATCACCCTGGCGTCCGAGACGGTCACCAGGGACAACGTCGATCAGTACCTGCCCCTGGGCTTTGAATCCTGACAGTCATCGAACAGGGGGAATCCGCATGTCCGGTAACGACCACAAGCCCGCGCTCGGAGTAGGCGTGGTGGGCTACGCCTTCATGGGCCGGGTCCATTCACAGGCCTGGCGGAACGTCGGCGCGTTCTTCGACCTGCCCTACACGCCCGTGATGGCGGCGCTGGTCGGCCGCACGCGCCTGGAAGTGGACGCCGCCGCGGCCCGGATGGGCTGGGCCTCGGCGGAAACGGACTGGAAGGCGCTGCTGCGGCGCGACGACATCCACGTGGTCGACGTGTGCACGCCAGGTGACTCCCACGCGGAGATCGCGGTCGCCGCCCTCGAGGCCGGCAAGCACGTGCTCTGCGAGAAGCCGCTCGCCAACACGGTGGCGGAGGCCGAGGCCATGGCCGCCGCCGCCGCACGGGCCCGTGATCACGGGGTCCGTTCGATGGTCGCCTTCAACTACCGGCGGGTGCCGGCCGTGGCGCTGGCCCGCCGGCTGGTCGCGAACGGCCGGCTGGGCGAGATCCGGCACGTACGGGCGCAGTACCTCCAGGACTGGATCGCCGATCCGGAGTTCCCGCTCGTGTGGCGGCTGGAGCGGGACAAGGCCGGGTCCGGCGCGCTCGGCGACATCGGCGCGCACATCGTCGACCTCGCCCAGTTCGTCACCGGCGACCGTCTCACGGGCGTCTCGGCGCTCACCGAGACGTTCGTGAAGGAGCGGCCGCTGGCCGAGGCCTCCGCGGGCCTGGCCGCCGACGGCGGCTCCTCGGCCGGCCGGGGCGAGGTGAGCGTGGACGACGCGGCGCTGTTCATCGGCCGGCTCGCGGGCGGCGGGCTGGCCTCCTTCGAGGCGACCCGGTTCGCGACCGGGCGCAAGAACGCGCTGCGGATCGAGGTCAACGGCTCCGCGGGGAGCCTGTCGTTCGACTTCGAGGCGATGAACGAGCTCTGGTTCCACGACCACACGCTGGACGCCGAGACCGCCGGGTTCCGCCGGATCCTGGTCACCGAGCCGACCCACCCGTACGCGGGGGCGTGGTGGCCCGCGGGTCACGCCCTCGGCTATGAGCACGCCTTCACCCACGAGATCGCCGACTTCGTCGGCGCGATCGCCTCGCGGACCGAGCCGTCGCCGTCCTTCGCCGACGGGCTGCAGGTCCAGCGGGTCCTCGCGGCGGTCGAGGACAGCGCGGCGACCGAGAGCAGATGGACGCCGGTGGAGCAGGTACAGCCGGCCTGACCGAAATCGCCAGTAGCTCGACACCGAGGAGGTCCTCATGCCCCGCCACAGATGGAAGCGGCTGACCGGGTTGGTCACCGGAGCCGGAGCCGGAGTCGCGCTCGCCGCGGCGGTCATCGGGGCGCCGCCCGCCGCGGCGCACGCTCCCGCCCGGATCCTGGTGTTCTCCAAGACGGCGGCGTTCCGGCACTCCTCGATCCCGACCGGTGTCCAGGCCATCAAGGAGGTGGGCGCGACGGCGGGCCTCGTCGTCGACGCCACCGAGGACGCCGCTGTCTTCACCTGGCCGAACCTGCGCCGTTACCGGGCCGTCGTGTTCCTCAGCACCACCGGGGACGTCCTCGACGCGAGGCAGCAGAAGGCGTTCGAGTCCTACATCGGGCACGGGGGCGGCTACGCGGGCGTGCACGCGGCCTCCGACACCGAGTACGACTGGCCCTGGTACGGGGGCCTGGTGGGGGCCTACTTCAAGAACCATCCGGCCATCCAGCCCGCCACGATCGACGTGACCGACCGGGCGCACGGCTCCACCGCGCACCTGCCGGCACGGTGGCAGCGCACCGACGAGTGGTACAACTTCCGCGCCGACCCTCGGGACCACGTCCACGTGCTGGCCGAGCTCGACGAGAGCACCTACTCCGGCGGGGACATGGGCGACCATCCCACCGCCTGGTGCCAGGAGTACGGAGGCGGGCGCGCCTGGTACACCGGCGGCGGCCACACCGAGGGCTCCTATGCCGAGCCGGCCTTCCGGGCGCACCTGCTCGGCGGGATCCGCTACGCGGCGGGGCTGATCCAGGCGGACTGCCGGCCCGAGCACGGCTACACGCCGCTGTTCGGCGGTGCCGGGACCGACGGGTGGAAGCAGGCCGGGCCGGGCGGGTTCACGCTCGCCGACGGGACCCTCGCCTCCCATGACGGCCTGGGCATGCTGTGGTATTCGGCCAAGGAGTTCCAGGCCTACTCGCTCAAGCTGGACTGGCGGCTCGCGGGCGACGACAACTCCGGCGTCTTCGTCGGCTTCCCGGCGAGCGACGATCCGTGGTCGGCGGTCGGCAACGGCTACGAGGTCCAGATCGACGCCACGGACTCGCCGGACCGCACCACCGGGTCGGTCTACGGCTTCCAGGGCCCGGAGACCACGGCTCGGGACCGCGCCCTCAACCCCCCGGGGGAGTGGAACACCTACGAGCTGGTCGTACGCGGCGAGCGGCTGCGGGTCTACCTCAACGGTGTGAAGGTCAACGACTTCACCAACACCGACCCGGGGCGCAGCCTCCGGCAGGGCCACGTCGGCATCCAGAACCACGGCACCGGAGACGAGGTGTCGTTCCGCAACATCCGGATCAAGGAACTGGCGCCCTGAGCGCCGGGCGGATGACGGGACGGGGCCCGAATCCCCGCCAGGCCGGACCCCGTCCCGCCCGGTGACATAGGCCACCGGGATCACCGAGAAGGAAGGGCGAAACCGAAGACGACAAGCGTTTCAGCTCCGCGGCCACCCCTTACGGTGAGGAGACACCCCCTCGTGTTCAGCTCCAACCGATCGAACGCGTACCGAAGGCCAAGAGTTCCGGGCCGGATCATCACTTTGCTCGTCGCCCTGGTCACCATGGCGGCCGGCCTGGTGGCCGTGCCGGCCGGGGCCGCGCAGGCGGCGCCGGACGACCACTTCTATCCCTACACGCTCGCCAAGGGGCCCGACGAGGTCGGCGAGCCCATCTCCTTCGAACCGCTCCCGGACGGCTCGGTCCTGCACACCTCCCGGGAGGGAACGCTGCGGATCACCGACGCCAACGGCCGTACGAAGGTGGCGGGCCAGATCACCGTCTACACCCATGACGAGGAGGGCCTGCAGGGCGTCGCCGTCGACCCCGGCTTCGCCCAGAACCGGTGGGTCTACCTCTACTACGCGCCCCGGCTCTCCACGCCGACCGGGGACGCGCCCGACCAGGGCACCGCGGCCGACTTCGCCCCGTTCGAGGGCTACAACCAGCTGTCCCGGTTCAAGCTGAGCACCGCCGGGGAGCTGGACAACGCCAGCGAGCAGAAGATCATGCAGGTGCCGACCACGCGCGGCATGTGCTGTCACGTGGGCGGCGACATCGAGTTCGACCCCCAGGGCAATCTCCTCATGTCCACCGGGGACGACTCCAACCCGTTCCAGTCCGACGGCTACGTGCCGACCGACGAGCGGGCGAACCGCAACCCCGCCTTCGACGCCCAGCGCACGTCGGCGAACTCCAACGACCTGCGGGGCAAGCTGCTGCGCATCAAGGTCTCCGACGACGGGTCCTACACCACTCCGGCCGGGAACCTCTTCGCGCCGGGTACGCCCAAGACCAGGCCGGAGATCTACGCCATGGGGTTCCGGAACCCCTACAAGATCTCGGTCGACAAGCAGACCGGGGCCATCTACCTGGGCGACTACGGCCCGGACGTCGGTGACAACGCCGACCCGGCGCGCGGGCCCAAGGGCCAGGTGGAGTTCGACCGGGTGACCGGCCCGGGCTTCTACGGCTGGCCCTACTGCACGGGCGGCAACACCCCGGCGGAGACCTACGGCAAGTACGACTTCGCCACGGGGACCACCGGGCCGAAATGGGACTGCCAGAACGGTCCGCTCAACGAATCGCCCCGCAACACCGGCATCACCCAGCTCCCCAAACCGGTGCCGGCCTGGATCCACTACAGCGGGTGTGACAACCCGGCCATGAACCCGGCCTCCGGTTGCTCGGGCTCCGAGTCCCCGATGATGGGCCCGGTCTATCACTACGACGCCAACCTGAACTCGCAGGTGAAGTTCCCGGCGGAGTACGACGGCCTGGCCTTCCTCGGCGAGTACGAACGCCGGTGGATCAAGACCGCGGCCGTGAACTCCGACGGCTCGGTCGGAACCATCGCCAACTTCCCGTGGCCCCTGAACTACAAGATCATGGACATGGAGTTCGGCCCGGACGGGGCGCTCTACGTGCTCACGTACGGGGAGCAGTACTTCTCCAGCGACGACCACGCCGGTCTCTTCCGCATCGAGCACATCGGGACCACGGGCCGGCGGCCCGAGGTCACGGTGAGCGCCGACAGGACCTCCGGCCGCAAGCCGCTGACGGTGCGGTTCTCCTCGACCGCCTCGGACCCCGAGGGCACCGCGCTCACCTACAAGTGGGACTTCGGTGACGGGGCGACGTCGACGGCCCCGAACCCGCGGCACACCTACACCAAGCGGGGCCAGTTCTCACCGACGCTGACCGTGACCGACGCCAGCGGCAAGTCCGCCAATGACAGCGTGCTGGTCACGGTGGGCAACACGGCCCCGACGGTGACCCTGCAGCTGCCCAAGGACGGCTCGCTGTGGGACTTCGGCGCCGCAGTGCCGTACAAGATCAAGGTCACGGATCCCGAGGACGGCCGGATCGACTGCACCAAGGTCAAGCTGACCTATCTGCTCGGGCACGCAACGCACTCCCACGCCCTGGCCGAGAAGTACGGCTGCGAGGGCACGCTCCAGACCCCGGGTGACGGCGACCACGGCCCGTCGGAGAACACCTACGGGGTCTGGGCCGCCGAATACACCGACCAGGGCGGGCGCAAGGGGGTCGTGCCGCTACGGGGGACCGACGTCCACACCACCCAGCCGAAGACCCGCCAGGCCGAGCACTACAAGGCCCAGTCCGGCATCGCCAAGGCGAACAAGGCCACGGCGCACGGCGGCCAGACCGTCGGCAACGTCGACAACGGCGACTGGATCATGTTCGAGCCGTACCTGCTGGACAACGCGGCCTCGTTCAAGGCCCGGGTCAGCTCCGGGGGCGCCGGCGGCACGCTCGAGCTGCGCATGGGTTCGCCGGCCGGGACGCTCGTCGGCTCGGCCGCGGTCGCCAACACCGGTGGCTGGGAGAACTTCGCCGACGTGAGCGGCACGATCTCGAACGCGCCCGCCGAGGGCGGCAAGCTCTACCTCGTCTTCAAGGGCGGCTCGGGATCGCTGTTCGACGTCGACGACTTCACCTTCACCACCAAGTGACCGACCCGCGTCTCCGCCCGGCGACCTCGCGTCCCGGGCGGAGCGCGGGCCCCATCGACACGCCACCGCAGACCATGCCATGGCGACTCGCAACGGAGGGAACCCCAGATGAGTGATCTCGAACGCCGCGCGCTGCTGCGCGGGGCCGCGCTGACCGCCATGGGTCTCGGAGCGGCCGTGGCACTGCCCGGCACGGCCTCGGCCGGAACGGCGACCGCGCGTGGCGGCCATGTGCCGCGGAGCGCCATCAGCATCCAGCTCTACTCGCTGCGCTCGCTGCTGGCCACCGATCTCGAGGGCACGCTCGCCGCCCTGGCGAAGATCGGCTACCGCAAGGTGGAGCTCGCCGGGTTGTACGGGCGGACCGCCGAGCAGTTCCGCGCCATCCTGGACCGGTACGGGCTGAAGGCGAGCTCCGGCCACGTCGGCGTGAGCGACCACTGGCAGGCCGACCTGGAGGACGCGGTCACGCTCGGCCAGCGCTTCATCGTCCACCCGTACGCCAACTTCGGGACGGCGGACGAGTGGCGCCGCTTCGCCGACCGGCTCGAGTCGGCGGGCGCGGCGGCGCGGGCGGCCGGGCTGCAGTTCGGCTACCACAACCACAACCACGAGTTCAGGACGCTGCCGACCGGTGAGAAGCCCTACGACATCATCACCGCGACCGACCGTGAACTCGTCCATCTCGAACTGGACCTCTACTGGGCCATCGTCGGCGGCGTCGACCCGGCGCAGATCTTCCGGGCCCAGCCCGGGCGGGTCAAGCAGTTCCACGTGAAGGACCGGGCCGCCGACGGCTCCTTCGCCGATCTCGGGACCGGGAACATCGACTTCCCCCGGATCTTCGCGCATGCGCACGAGGCCGGAGTCAGGGAGTACATCGTGGAGCGGGACTCCGAGCCGCACCCGCTGGAGACCGCCCGCGTCGGTTACGACTACCTCCGGACCGTCCGCTTCCGCCGTCAGCACTGACCGCTCCCGCTCCCGGCCATGATCTCGCAGTTGTTCGCGCGAGGTCACGGCCGGGTCGCGCGAACAACTGCGAGATCACGCGTGATGTGGTGTGACCGGCGTATCCCTGGCCACCCATGTGGCCACCCGTCC
>DASYNF010000053.1:0-12267 GCA_036008685.1 Actinomadura sp.
TGGGTTGCGTAGGCGGGGTGCGGAATCAGCCGGTCGATGGCGGTGTAGTGGAAGCGCTCGGACTGGTCGGCGTGTGCGCGGGGCGGATAGCCGATCAGCTCTTCGAACGCGGTGCGGCCGACGGCGATGTTCAGGCGGAACACCCCGGGACGGTTCAGGTCCGAGGCGGTGTCGAACCCGTCGTAGTCCTTGGTGACGATCGTGGCGAAAGGCATCCGGCGGTCGGCGGGTGCGTCGCCGTCGGGGTCGTAGAAGAAGAACGAGTCGCCCCAGGCCACTTCGGGCGCACCGCTCGCTTCGCTCGCGGTCTCTGCGACGACGCCCGGCAGGCCGGTCACGAACGCGATGACGTCGTCTTGGGTCATGGAGCGGATCTCTCCGGCGGCCATCGGTGTCATGGGCTGGTGCTCTGGCACGGATTCCATGCCTTCAAGCGTCTCATTGAAGTCCCTATTGGGACTTTTCTCGAGAAAATGGCAGCTGTCCTGGGATCGCATGAGGCCAACCTTCAACTTGCGGAAGAACCAGAAGCGTGGAGGGGGACCGGTGAGTCCCCAGGTCAGCGCATCAACATGACACGATTCCGCCTGCGGATTCCAGCGAGAATGCCAAGCCTAGAGACACGCCCGTTCTCTCAGCAGGCGAACATTTCCCCGGTTCAGCCCCATATTCGTGACTCTATGTCACGCGATATCCGCGGGGCCCGGTCAAGTAGAGACAAAACCGGCGAAAATCGTTACTCTCCCATGGCATCCAATGCGGCCCCTATCTGGGGCTGGATTCACGGGAGTGTCATGAACCTTCGTGCGAAGGCGTCGACCGCTGCGGCGGCCGGTGCACTGGTCACCATCGCCACCCTCACCGCGGGCGGATCGCCCGCGGCTGCCCAGGCCGGACCGGCGACTGCGGCAGCTGAGGTCCCGGTCACCCACGAGGAGAACCCACGGGTTCCCGACGGCGCTGCCTGGACGGAGGCGTACTTCCCGACCTCGGACAGCAGCGGTGTCGAACTGCACGCCGACGTGCTGCGCCCGGCACACCTGCCGGCCAAAGCGAAGACGCCGGTGATCCTCTCGGTGGGCCCCTACTTCGCGCACGCGGGACAGACGGGTCCCGAGGGGTGGGACCGCGTCGGACCATCGGCGCGCTTTCAGGACTTTGTCGACGGCGCAGATCTGATGGCGCGCGGCTACACCTTCGTGATGGTCGACCTGCGCGGCTTCGGCGGGAGCACCGGGTGCCTGGACTGGGTCGGCCCGGGCGAGCAGGCCGACGTCCGGGCTGCCATCAACTGGACGGCCGGCCAGCCCTGGTCGACCGGCAAGGTCGGCATGTACGGCAAGTCGTACGACGCCGTCACCGGGTTGGTGGGCAACAACCTCAAGCTGAAAAGCCTGAAGGCGGTCGTCGCGCAAGAGCCGGTCTGGGACATGTACAACTACTTGTTCAGCAACAAGGTTCCGCGCCCCAACGTCACGGGGACCCCGGCGGCGTACAACTCGATCGCGACGATCCCTTCGATGGCCGACGACAGCGACCGGTATAAGGCGAACGCGAAGTACGAGGAGAGCCGTCCGGAGTGCCTGAGCGACAACCTCACCAACAACAACAACCCCGACCCGGACTCGGCGTACTGGAGCGCCCGCAACCTGCCCGCCCACGCGGCCGGCACCAGCACGCCGTTGTTCGTGACCCAGGGCTTCATCGAGCCCAACACCAAGCCTGAGGACATGGAGACGTACCTGGACAACCATCAGGGTCAGGAACGCGGTTGGCTCGGCCAGTGGGAGCACGTGCGGGGCAACGACACCGACGCCAACGGCCGGCTGTCGCAGGGTCGTGCCGGCTGGTTCGAGGAGGTCATGCGGTTCTACGGCCAGCACCTCCGCGGCATCGACCCGTCGGTGACCGACCCGGCGTACGCCATCGAGGACAGCCTCGGCCACTGGCGCGCCCAGGTGACCTGGCCTGTGACCGCAGCGCCGTACAACGCGCGGCTCTCCTCCGGCCGGTACGTCGACAACGGCGGTGCCTCGACGGCGGCCACCACGGCGGATCGTGACCGCTGGGACATGGAGCGAGCGCCGCGGATCGAGCCGCTGTCCCGTACCGAGAAGAACGCGGCCAAGCAGGGCGACGCCGCCGCCACCAGCTTCTGGACCTCGTCCACGCCCGCGCCCCAGACACTCCGGATCACCGGTACGCCGAGGATCACGCTCAACGCGAGTACGAGCGGGAACGTGATGGTTCGCCTGTGGGACGTCGCTCCGGACGGCACGGCAACGATGTTCGACGAGAACGTCGCCCTGCTGGAGAGCAGAGGACCGATCTCGTTCGACCTGAAGTCGACCGACTGGACCTTCGAGCGGGGCCACCGGCTGGGGACCCAGATCGGGACCATCGACTCCGGCCGCTGGCGGGACGTGCCCTCGGGCCACACGATCAAGGTCTCCGACGCGCGGCTGGCCCTGGACGTGCAGGCCCCGAGGTTCGACGTGCCGACGCAGGGTGACCGCTCGCCGTACTTGGACGAGTACCTCGCGGCGAACACCACCAAGCTCAGCGACGTCGGTCCCGCCACCTTCCCGCTGAGGATCTCGCAGGGCTGACCAAGCGGCTGCCCGGCACCCGCCACAGCGGGTGCCGGGCAGCCGGCCGGTTCCCCGGCCTGACACGCATCGGCATCGACGAACTGCCCTACAAGAAGGGCCGGTGTCCCCGTCTCCGATTTCGAGGAGCGCCTCGCCGATGAGCTCCTCTTCGGCGACTGATCACTTGCCCGGCATGTAGCTCCGCTCGACATGGCCCTTGAGGTCTTCGGGATAGAAATAGACGGGCCGGAGGTTCCCGCTCGCGTAGCGTTCGACCTGGTCGTTGAAGTGCGGCGAGCCGGGATGCCCGCTCTCGCCCCCCGCCGTTACCGCCCAGGCGCGCAGCCGCGGCCCGAACTCCACGACCGCCACGAAGCTGTTGCCGCTGGTGCCGTAATAGCGCTTCGTCCCCGGATAGCGCTTCGCCCCGAACGAGGCGAGAGAGCCCCATTGCGCGGAGGTGAAAGGCACCGGGGCGCTCGGCTTGGCATCGTCGAACTTCTGGACGATCGCGCCGTCGTTGCGCTGAAAGCGGTTGATCGCTCCCCAGCGCACTTCCCAGCTGCCGAAATCTTGCGTCAGCCGCTCCGCCGCCTCCCCGAGCGCCGTGAGCCGCTGCGCATCGGTGGCGCGTTCGGCCATGTAATCCCACATCGACATGCCCGCATCCTTCGCCGCCTGGGCCAAGGGCGCCCAGAGCGCCTCGCCCCAGAACACGGCCAGCGAAGTCGCGGTCGAATCCGCGCCCCAGCGATAGTTCCAGCCGCGCAGCAGGCCGATCGGGCCGGCGAGCTTCGCCTTTCGCTGGTCGCCCTCGGGCAACCCGTCCCACGCTGCGACCAGGCCCGGCACGAGCCGGGCGAAGGCGGTGAGGTAGGTGTCGAAGGCGGCTGCGATCAGCGTCTGCGGGGTGAAGTCGCTCCGCGCGTTCAGCACCCGGATCGCTTGCGGCCCGCGCGGGTTCTCGCCGGCCTGGTCGAAATAGCGCGGATAATCGGCGGCCTTGGGGCTGTCCGCGCCGGCCGCGGTCCAGGGCCAGTTGTTCGAGTTGAACGCCCAGCCGTTCTTCGGATTCACCGCCTGCGGCAGGCTCTTGAGGCTGTGCAGTCCGCGCCAGTCGGTCGCCGGATCGCTGCCGTCGACGGGCTTGCGATAGTCGAAGCGATCGTCGCGGACCGGCATGAACTGCGGCATCAGGAAGGCGATCTCGCCCTTCGAGTCCGCGAACAGCGTGTTGTTCGAGCTGTTGGCCTTGAAGCCCGCCACCTCACGGAAGCCCGCATAATCCCGCGCCTTGGTGCGCAGGAAGCTCTGCTGCAGCGCCTCGACGGGCTTGTTCATCAGCGCGAACGAGATCCACTTGCCGTCCGCCTCGCGCACGATCGGGCCGTGATGGGTGGCGAAGGTGGTGAAGCTGCGCTGCGCCCGCCCGCCATCGGCAGTGCGATAGGACAACGTGATCGTCTTCGTCGTCACCGGCCGCAGCGCGTTGCCGTAGCGGTAGGAGCGGCTGCCATCCGCCCCGGTCACGATCGTCTCGGCGAACTCATCGACATTGTCGACGCCGCTGGACGTGTGCATCCAGCCCGTGTTCGCGTTGAAGCCCTGGTAGATGAAGAACTGCCCCCACGTGGCCGCGCCATAGGCGTTGAGTCCTTCGCCGCTCGTCACGTGCTGCTCGGAGCGGAAGAAGAAGCTGGTGTGCGGGTTGATCAGCAGCAGCGCATGGCCGTCCCGCGTGTGGCTCGGCGCGATCGCCATGCCGTTCGAGCCCTTGGGTTCGCTGAACAGCAGCCCGCGCTCCGCATCGGTCATCGGCACCGCGCGCTTGCCGTAGAAGGCCTCGAGCTGGGTGAGCGGCACCCGCTCGATGTCGCCGCCGATGCTGCCTTCGGAGAAGCTCAGCGCCATCCACGGCTCGAACCGATTGATCACGCGTGGATGCACCTCGAGGTGTGTCGCGAGATAATAGTTCAGCCCGTCCGCCCAGGCCTGCATCAGCTTGCGCAACCAGGCCGGGCTCTTCGCATAATCCCACTTCAGCACCTCGGGATCGACGAACAGCCGCTGACGGAGGTCCTGCCAGATCGCGCTCTCGCCCTCGGCCTCGGCGAGGCGGCCGAGGCTGACCAGATAGTTGTTCTCGATCCGGTTGAAGTCGTCCTCGGCCTGGGCATAGATCATCCCGAACACCGCATCGGCGTCGGTCTTGCCCACCACATGCGCGATGCCCCAGTTATCGCGGGTGATCCTCACGTGCGCCGCTTGCTTGTGCCAGTGGGCGAGATCGGGTGCGGTTCGCGTGGAAGCGGCGGACGCGCTGGACGGCAGCCCCGTCGTGACGGCCGCGGCTCCAGCGGCCAGTCCGGCTGCTCGGCCCAGGATGTGGCGTCGGCTCAGCCCTTCGTTCTGCGCGTGGCTCATGAGTTGGTCCACCTTTTTCGGGGGGCAGGGGATCGTGCGGGGTTTTACACGATCTGTGCGGTGGGGGCGCGCCCGCGGGGCGGCCCCACCACCCTTCGCCGGCGCTGCGGCGTAACCCTGACGCCCTGGCCGGCGAACTCGACCCGGTTGAGGTTGCCGAAGCCGCCGGCCGGACCGCTGAGGACGGTCTGGAAGACGAGGTAGAGCTCGTGCGTGCCACCCGGGTCGGTGATCGGGACGCTCGGGCCGGCGAACGCGTTGTTTCCGGCTGTGGCGTTGACGGTGGCCGTGGTCAGCACCAGGCCGTCCGCCGCGTCCAGCCGAGGAGCGCGGCGGCGAACGGCAAGACCATGTCGGTCAACATAGGGCAAAGCGGCTCAGTCCGGAACCGCCTCGACCGCGAGGATCGATCGCTCCGACCTATGCTGATCCGCATCACCTGCCGGTGGCGGTCGGCGGCGGGGACCCTCGGACTGATCCGGCCGTGGACGCCGTGCCGCCACGGGGCTGGTTGCTGCTCTGGTAGGACGAGCACCGCGCCAGGGCGCGGGTGGTGGTCCGTCAGGAGGGCCGGGTCATCGTGCGTCGATCGCTGCCGTGGCCGGTCGCGCGGGGTGAGACCAGTGGTCTCGCTGGTTCGGTTCCTGCTAAAGCGCGGGCCGGCGGCCGCCTTTGATGGGGGCGGCCCGCCGACCCGCGCCGGCTGGGGGTCAGGGCACGGCCGCCGGTGACATGACGGCGGCGGCGCCACCCGGCGTCCGGGCTGCCCTGACTCAGGTCACTAGCGAATGACGGTGAGCGTCACGCTGTTGTTCTTATAGGACACCCTGAACTTGTGGCCTTTTGCGTTGAGGACCTCGCCTTCGGCCAGCCCGTCGAACCTGCCACTGATCGACCTGCCGCTCATGATCGTCAGCACGGTGCCCCGGGTCAGGGTCCCGCGCACATCGAGGCGCAGGTCCCCGCGCAACACCAGATCACCGGCAGCCCGCACGCTCGTGTAGTCGCTGTCGCCGGAGATGGTCGCGGCGAGGCGACCCTCCCAGCCGATGCGCACGTCCCCTCCAACGTTCAGGACATTGCCGGGAACGACGTGCTCATCGGTGACGCGCTCCGCTTCTTGACGCGCGACACCGGGCTGCAGTACGCCGTCGGCGACGTTGATGCTGTCGGCCACGCGGCCGCTGCCGCCGAGCGTCCCGCCGCGCACATCGATCGAGCTGGCGTGCGAGCCGACGACCGAGAGCTTGCCGCCGCGGACCGTGCTCTTCCCATGCCAGGTGTCATTGCCGGCGAGGAACAGGATTCCGTTGCCGCGCTTGGTGAGGCTGCCCTCGTAAACGCGCGCGTTGCGAGCCCGCTCGCGCCGGATACCGGTGGCGTAGTCCGACTTGTCCGCCTCGCTCGCGTTAGCGGGCAGGCCGTGTGTCCATCCCTTTTCGACCTTGGTCGCTTCCCAGGCGGCCGCTTCGGCGGCATCTTCCTGCCGGCGCGCCCGGACGGCGACGTCGGAGATGTCGTTCGACCATACGTCGCTGTATCCCTGCGTATCGGCATCGAACCGCCCGAGCAGCTGGCCCGGGCCATTCATGGCCTCCCGCAGGCTGACCGTGTGCCAGCCGTTGCGTCCGTCGGGAACCTGCACGATCTGGCCGCGGGTGGGATTCGGAACGGCGTTGCCCGCTGCGTCGCTGATCGTGTTGTTCTGCCGGCCAGTGGTGAACATCGTGTAGAGCGCCTGCTCGTTGGTCATGTACGGGAAGCGCTGCATGATCAACGACAGCGCGGCCGCCGAGTGCGGCCCGGCCATCGACGTCCCCGACGCGGCCCTGTAACGCGGCTGCGGTACGCCGTCGACGAGCTCCACCCACGTGCTGTTGATCAGCCTGCTCGGCGCAGCGACGCAGGACCACTTCGCGACACCGCACTGGTTGAACTCCTGCTGCCCCGGGACCAGCACCGAACCGTCAGCGTTGAACGTGCGCCCGACCGTGGGGTTGATCCCGGACGTGGTGTACCAGTGACCTTCCAGGTCGGGCAGGAAGTAAGGCGCGGCGCCCCGCGGCGTTGGGTTCGCGACGCCACCGTTGCCGGCGGTGAACTGGACGACCTTGCCCTTCCGCGCGACCTCGATGGCGCCATTCAGCCAATGCCGGGTCTTGCCGTTGGCATCAGCGACGCCATCAGGAGTCGACAGGTGACGCCACGCCGCCTTCAAGCCAAAGCTGTCCGGGCTGCCGGGCGGCGGCTCGAGCGTGTTGTAGTTCTCCGTGGGGGGAGCGCTGCCCCAGCTGCTGGTGATGATCCTGACGGGCTTGCCGTTCGTTGTCTTCGCCCTGCTCACGGCTCGGTAGACATTGGCGAGATAGGCGTTGTCGGGCGTCTGCGCGGCGGTCGCGGTCGGCGGCAGCAGGCCGTAGAACACGCCGTCGGTCTTGTGGGTGTTGCCTACGTACACGTTGCCGTTGAACGCGACGCCGTGCATGTTGGCCTCGGGCCCGCCCGGCTGCGTTTCGCCGACCCCGTCGCGGCTCGCACCCACAGTCCCGCTGACATGCGTGCCATGACTGTCGTTGAACGCCGGGTCATAGAAACCCGGTGTAGGGCCGGTCTCACCGCCCTGGGCTGTCACCGAGAAGTAGCGGTCCGGGATCGCGTAGTTCGTATCGAGGCTGCCGTGCTCCCGCACGTGCCCGGCGAAGAAGCCCGAGTCGACGATGCCGATGTTCGTCCCGGTGCCGGAATAACCGGAGGCGTAAGCGAACTCCGCTCCGATCGTGACCAGGCCGGCGTCCCGGTCGAATTCAGGGGTGCGCCAGCTCGCCGGGTCGCCGAGGCGGCCGGAATCTCCCACATAGGACTTAATCGGCGGCGGCGGCTCGGACAACTGCGCCATCGCGGGCTGCGCGACAACGCAGGGCACCACCACTATCGCCGTCAGCGCCCCGATCAGCGCCGTCTTCATGTGCCTCGTGTTCGGCACTCCAGCCTCCTCCAAGATCGATCCGCGCAAAAGGTATCTTCGCGGCCATATCGGAACAAGAGGTTGGCCAGTGCCGGTTAGATTTCCGGCATAAGACGACAAGTCATTTGGTGGGTCGGCGGTAGCAGATGAGGACGCCCGCGATGCCGACGAAGACCGGGAAGTGTTCGGCCTTGCGTGAGTAGCGGCGGTGGAGTCCGCGGCACCCGTTCAGCCACGACATCGGGCGCTGACCACCCAGCGGTGCCGGCCGAGCCGTTGAGGACTCGATGCCGCGGCGGGTGATGCGGGGGACGATGCCGAGTCCTGCTGGCTACCGGGCGTGCGAGCCGCTGGTGACCTGGCCGTCGGTGAGCGTCATCTGGAGTCGAGCTGAACCAGGGATCACCCGGGTGTCCAGGCACTGTTCGTCGAGTTGCCGTTGGATCCAGGTGGCTTGGGCGATCACGAGTGCTTCGAGAGCTGCTCGGGCGCGTGGCGCTTCTACATCGCGACCAGCCTGCGCAACCTCATCAACGACGGCTCGGGTCGGCCCACTCTGAAGGAGGACGACCCATCCTGAGCGACCTGTCGGGTACGACCACTGTCGGCGCCTGCGTACGTCCGCTCATGCCGCGGATCGTGCGCTGCCACCGGCTTCTCGCTGGTGGGTCAGAGGTCGATGAGCTCGACGGCCACGGTTGCGACATCACCCATGTCGAACGCACTGAAATGCCGCTGATCGGTAGGGACATCCGAGTCGGCTGTCCTAGGCTCCTGGTCGTGGACGAGGTGTCTGGGGTGAGGATCGTGCGGCATGAGCCGCGGTACGACGGGTTTGTGGCGGCGGCGGGGCAGCGGCAGGAGGTGGCCGAGGCTATCGACCGGCACATTGCCGCGCACTTCGGGCCGGTCGCCTTCGTGCTGCACGAGATCGGCTCGCACCTGGTCGGTGTGCATGTGTACGTGGTCGGACCCACTGCGGAGCGGCCGTACCAGACGCTCATCACATCAGGGATGAGCGAGCGGCCGATGACGGTGCCCGATGGGCATGGGATCAGTCCGTACACGGAGCTGGTGCTGTGCCTGCCGGCGGACTGGCCGCTGACGCAGCCGGCGCTGCAGGACGAGCGGACCGGGTGGCCGGTACGGGTGCTGAAGTACGTGGCACGGTTCCCGCACGAGTACGGGACGTGGATCGGCGAGTGGCATTCCCTGCCCAACGGAGATCCCGCGATGCCGTACGCACCTGACACGCCGTTCGCCGGGGTGGTCGTCACGCCGATGCTCAACGTCCGGCCGGAGGCGCGGACCATCGACGTCGGCGATGGGACGCGGATCGAACTGCTCGCGCTGGTGCCGCTGCATCCGGCCGAGGTCGAGCTCAAGGTCTCGCAGGGCACGGACGCGCTCATCGCCGCACTCGACCGGGGCGGAGTCAGCGAACTGCTGGACCCGACCCGCCCGGCGCTCCGGTGACGCGATCGGCGCGTCTGAAGGCTGTCAGGCTAGGGGCACCATGTCGTCGATGAGAGTGAAGCGGTTGTCGGGTGGATAGGTGACCTGGAAGTCCCGGCGGAGCCCGATGGCGGTGATCGACAGGTAGGGCAGCCGGTACCGGATCAGGTATGTGGCCTTGCGGAGGGCGTATTCGGCGGCCTGGACCAGGTACTCCCAGTTCACCGCAGGCGCCTGCGCCTGCGCCTGCTCATTCCGGCTGACCCACGCGTAAGGGCCTTTACCGCGCGGCAGGCCTCGGAGTGTGAATCGATACTCTCCGATCGGCTCGATCAGCCCCTCCTGGTAGCCCGCGGCCACCAGGGCCCGAACGCCGGCTGGGAGGCGCTCGTAGACGACGTCAGTGGCCGTCGCGCCAGCTCACGGCAGGGCGCGACGTCCGGAGCCGATGCGCTGTGCGGGCCGGCTATGGCCAGCGCAGCCAGGATGGGAACGGCCGCCTGCCGGCATGCTCGGACCATAGGTTGAGGTCGTGGGCGTAGCGGCGAGGGCGCGGACACCTACCGGCCTGCGCCGATGGCCTTGCTGGTCAGCGCTCCCTGCCGGGCGGCAGGGTCGTCCGGTGACGAGCGGAGTGGCTAGATGACCGCGCAGCCGATTCATGATGACGACCCCTATGACCCGGTCGAGATCCTTCGGTTGCTGCCGGCCAAGTGGCATGAGTCCTTCCTCGCTGAGTACGAGGCGGCTGTGCGGGCCGCTCAACGGGTCGAGCGATATCGCACCCTTCATGACCTGCTCCGGCTTTGGAGGATGCGTGCGATCGCTTTCTCCGCCCCCGACTTCGAGACCGGCTTCCAAGCCGCTGCCGAGGGCCGGTCAGAGGAGTTCGTCCCGGCCGAGCAGGTCTTCCCCGGCTGGGCCGACCGCCGTTGAACTACCGCCCCGAGTTCTATGGCGCCGCCCTGAGGCACATCAAGGGCCTTCCCGACGACGCTTTTCAAGCTCTGCTCGATCGGGTCGTGGAGCCCGTTGATGCTCCGCAAGCCCGGGGCCGGACATAGTTAGCCTTTTCCAACCTCAGTTGCGCAGGTTAGGTGGACAGATCGACGCAGGCTGGGTAAACAAGCACGCGAAAGCTCTGGCGGGACAAGCGATCTTGGTTGTGATTCCGTTTATCAAGAGCTTCTTCACGTCCGGACACCACCCTCCAGCCCAACTCCCCGCCCACCCAGCCAGATTTGAAAAGGCTCATTCTGTCGCGTTCCTTCCTTTCGCTCAGGTCTGCGCCGTCTCGCCACCGTACGACCCTCCCGTCCTTTCTCGCCCGTGCGGCGGCGAGGGCCCCAGTGGGGTGATCCTGCGGTCGCGGACGATGAACTGCTGGTCACATTGGGGTGGTTGAGTGGAGGCGGGACGCATCGGTCGCGAAGGGACAGGTATGACGGCGACTACACCACCAGGCGGAACCTCGGAACCGGGGCCGGGCAATGGCGGAGCCACCCCCCAAGAGCCGGCAAGACCTGGCCACAACGTAGCCGGGAACTCACCGTCCCGGCCCGCCCAGCAACAGAGCCCCGCTGGCGCTGGTGACGAAGCCGGTGAAAGCTATGGAGCGATCGCCTACGAACGACTCGGAGTGGATCCCGCAGCCTCCCCTCGCGGGAAGAGGCGGTCGGTGATGGTCAAGGTGGTGCTCGGCGCCTTGGCCCTGATGGCCGCGGCAGTGCCCGGATACCTCCTCATCGGGCCCACCGTCTCCAAGGAGAACGATTCTCAGAAGAAGTACGACGCGTCCCAACCGCCCTTCGCGGCATCCGTGCAGCCGGAGAAGAGCGAGCCCCACACATGGGCCATGGTTCTCGACCGAGAACTGACTGCCCACGAAACACAGAAGCTGACGTCCAAGCAGGACAGTTCGTCCGCCTTCTCCTATCTGCAGGGCCTAGGCGGCCACCCGCTGGCGTACGCATCCTTCCTAGAACATGCCCCGAAGCGGTACATGGAACAGCAGGCGTCATCCGGCCGCATGGAGCTCTCTGACACGTTCAAGATGAGTCTCCTGAGCACCCGAGCCTCCGCCGTGATCATCGACGACTGGAAAGTCGTCGACGTCGCATGCGAGAGGAGCACCGCGAAGACGGTCGTCTCCTACCCGCCGCAGGGCGGAGTGGCCTACGAAGGAATCAGCCTCCACATTCCGCCCCGGGCCGATGAGCCGGTCCTGACCGACGACACCGAGGGACAGGGCAAGCCCTACTTCAACACCCGGTACATCGAGGTCGGAGGCGGCCAGCCCTCGGGCGGCCTCAGGGTGGAGGCGATCGCGCCGCCGGGCCAGTCGTGCGAGTGGGGGATCAAGGTCCACTACGTGGACGCCCACCAGAAGGAGCAATACGTCCAGCTGAAGGACAGCAAGGGGAAGCCCCTTCGCATCCGCACGGAATCGGTCCCCGAGAAGCCTCGACAGAAGTGGGTGTTCGGCTCGGTTCCCTGGACGCCGTGTCATGAAAAGCCTCAGGAGCCGCAATGCATGGCACAGTAGCCCGGAAAACTGTAGCCGTCGTACTGGCCGTCCTGTGTGTCCAGGCCTGCAGCTCGCAGCCGAGCAAGGAGAAGCCGGGCTCCGGACCCTCGGCCGGCTACCAGGGCAACGTCGGATACGCGCTTCCGAACACCCCGTTCACCCGTAAGGGCGCCGTCGTCACCGCGACCTGCCTCATCGGCGCACACGCCGCCGCCGTTTCGGTGCAGGCATGGAATCCCGAGCGGTGGAAATTGGTCGCCGAGCGAGGCTTCACCATCCCGACCGGCGCCGCGTTCACCAACTAT
>DASYNF010000054.1:0-25142 GCA_036008685.1 Actinomadura sp.
TCGGTGAAGGCCACCACCGACGGCGTGGTCCGCTGCCCCTCGGCATTGGGGATCACCTTCGGCTGCCCGTTCTCCGTCGTGGCGATCACCGAGTTCGTCGTCCCCAGATCAATACCCACTGCCTTCGCCATCACTAGCCCCTTAACGCCACAAGACCGATGAGGAAGGCGTCATGGACGGGCAGGAGCGCCCGGATGGCGGCCCCCGGCGGGGGCGGCCGCTCGGCGGCCGGCCGAAGCGAGCCTCCGTCGGCGGATGTGGCAGAAGTCTTGGATTGTCGGCGATCGGGCGCAGGCCGGGCGGGAATCGATGACTGGGTCGTCCCGACCACGTCTGGTCGTCCGGAATGGATCCGCACCTATAACACTCGCATTCCATGCCGTCGGCCTCGACACCGGGGTGCCTCCGGATACGGGGTGGCCCGGGGGCCGGAGAGGCGACCGGACGGGGGTGGAGCGGTGGTGCCGTCGGAGGCCCTGTGCCGTGTTCCCGGGGCCCGCCCGTACCGGCAAGGGTCGTGCCTCAGGGCTTCATCGCATTCCGGATCAGGTCCCGTACCCGGTCGGTGATCCCGAGGATCGGGCCGGCCAGCAGGTTCTGCACGGGGCTCTCCATGCCGGGGCGGGGGTGTGTGGGCGCGATCGCCTCGGCCGCCCGGACCGCGGCCGCGAGCCCCCTGCGCTGGGTGTCACCGAACTCCGCGCGCAGCCGCTGGAACTCGTAGCGCTCCTCGGCCCGCGCGTGGGTGAGCACGTCCCCCCGGAGCTGGTTCAGGACGGCGAGGAAACGCGGATCCTCGGTGTCCATGGCCTCGAGCTCCGCGAGGATCGCCTTGGCCGTGCGCTCCTCGTTGAGCCGGTCCTGGACGATGCCCTCACCCCCGTCGATCGTGCGCCGCGCCACGGGATGGACGATCTCCTCCTCCGCGACTTCGTGAACCGAGAGCAACCGGACCAGGTCCTCGAAGGATTCCCGGCGTCTCTCGCTGGAGGAGCACGTCACGAGGAGGAACAGGTCCCTGATCTGGGCGTGCTGTTTGACGAGCAGGTCCACGATGTCGTCGGGAGCCGGAGCGTCCGTGACTGCCATGTTCATCGTGCTCCTCGGGTGTGGTCGGCTCAGTGCCCAGTTCGTACCCGGCGCCGGAATCGCCACGCGATGCCCTCATGGGACGGCGGTAAAGCCTTCACATGGAGGACAAGCCCGGATGCGACGCCAGATCTCTGACGGGGTAGAGCAAGCTCGCCCGGTCCCTTTCAGAAAGGCGGTCCCCGTGGCCTTCAATCCACTCGAACACCAAGGCATCCCGCTCGAAGATCAGATCCGTGACTGGGGTGAGCTCTACGTCGCGCCCCTCGACCCCGACCTCGGTGACCCGTACACGAGGTGCCGCGTGCTGGCGATGAACTCGATCGAGGTCAAGACGATCAAGTGCCAGCACGAGTTCACGAGGCAGTGCCCGGACCTCGAGGTCAGGCAGCTGATGTCCTGGATCCGCTATATCGAGCAACAGCAGCAGAAAGTGGTGAACTGGCTGTTGCCGGGGCAGTCCTCCGTGCTGGAGACGACGATCCTCCACGAGCAGGTGGCGGTGGACCTGACGGCCTGGGTGGCGCGGATGGAGCCGGACCCCTATCTCAAACAGAGCTTCGAGTTCGGTGTCCTGGAGGACTTCGACCACCTCTACCGCTTCGCCAACCTGTACGACCTGATCGAGCACCGCGCGGCCGAGAAGATCGTGGATCGGGTCACCGAGGTCATGCCGGGCCGGCCCACCCCGATCCATCACCGGCATCCCGTCGACAACGTCCGTGACCACTACGACCGTGACACCGTCGATCCCCGCTCGCGGCTGCACGCGCTGACCATCCTCGCGGCCGAGGAGCAGGTGATGACCTACTACATGCAGACCGGGCCGTTGTACATGGAGCCGATCGCCCGCCAGCTCTACCAGGAGATCGGCATGGTGGAGGAGGAGCACGTCACCCACTACGAGACCCTCCTGGATCCCCGGGAGTCCTGGTGGGAGCGGCTCGTCCTGCTGGAGTACAACGAGTGCTACATGTACTACTCCTGCATGCTCACCGAGACGGATCCGAGGATCAAGGCGATCTGGGAGCTGCACCTCAACATGGAGCTGGAACACCTCCGCCAGGTGTGCGAGCTGATGCGCCGCCACGAGAACCGCGATCCCGCGAGCATCCTGCCGCCCGAGCTTCCCGACCCGGTCACGTTCGAGCCGCAGAAGGCCTACCTGCGGGAGCTGCTGACCACGCAGATCGACATGACGACCCTCGGCACCGGCTACGTGCGGGAGGCGCACGAGCGGTTCGAGCGCATGCAGGCACGGGTCAACGGCGCCGAGAAGCCGCCGAGCGTGCGGGTCGTCGACCAGCACGTCGCGTTGTACGGCCGGGACTACCGCCTGGAGACCGAGGGCCCGCATCCCGTCCCGAGCCTGCGGCAGGAGACCGGCGACCGGTCGTGAGCCCCGGCCGCGGCCGCACGACCCCTCAGAGGAGGCCGGGAGCCGCGGGGGGAGAGGATCGGCGATCCGTCCGCGGGGCCGTGATCACATGCGGAACAATACGGCGTCGTGTCCCATCATCGACGGATTTCCCTCCAGGCCGCCCTCCTCGCCCTGGCCGCCCTCACGGCGCTCGCGGGCTGCGGGATGTCCGGCTCCAGAGCCCTGGCCCCGCGCGTCCGGGCCGGTTCGGCCGCCGCAGGACCGTCCGCGGCCTCGTCCCCAGCGTCGTCCCCGGCGGCCTTGTCGACCGCCGCCGAGAACGCCCGTCCGGGGACCAGGGACTGGCGGGTGCACAAGGTCGGGGCCGACCACGAGATCGAGGGCTACACGGACCAGGTGAGCGTGCTGCCAGGGCGGTCGTTCCGGTTGTTCGTCTCCACGACGGCAAAGGGCTTCACGGTCCAGGCCTTCCGGATGGGCTGGTACGGGGGAACGCAGGCCCGGCTGGTGTGGAGCTCACCGCATCAGAAGGGCACCGAGCAGGCCGCTCCGAAGATCGATACCTCTACCAACACGGTGACGGCGCCGTGGAAGCCGTCGCTCACCGTCCCGACCCCGGACTGGCCGGCCGGCTCCTACCTGCTGCGCCTCAACGCGGACTCGGGCGCTCAGCGCTATGTCCCGATCACGGTCCGCTCGGCCGATGTGGCCGGTCGGCTGGTGGTGCTCAACGGCACCACCACCTGGCAGGCGTACAACCTCTGGGGCGGTTACAGCCTGTACGAGGGCCCGTCGGGCTTCGGCAGCCGGTCCCGCGCGGTCGCCTTCGACCGGCCGTACGACAAGGACGGTGCGGTCAAGTTCATGGCCTACGAGCAGCCCGCCATCGTGCTCGCCGAACGCCTCGGGTCGCCACTCGCCTACACCACCGACAACGACCTGCACGCGGGTACGGGCATGCTGAACGGCGCCCGGGGGCTTCTCGTCCTCGGTCACGACGAGTACTGGTCCACGGCCATGCGCGACGAGGCCACGAGGGCCAGGAACGCGGGCGTCAACATCGCCTTCCTCGGCGCCAACGAGATCAACCGGCACATCCGGTTCGCCGCGACGAGGCTGGGCCCGAACCGGCTGGTCATCTGTTACAAGGGCCTGGACGACCCGATCGGCGAGAAGGATCCCTCCGAGGTCACCATCGACTGGCGCTTCGCCCGCAAGCCCTGGCCGGAGAGTGAGCTCACCGGCGTCTTCTATGAGTGCAACCCGGCCGAGGCGGCGTACGTGGTGTACGAGCCGGATCATTGGCTTCTCGCGGGCACGGGAGTCCGTAAGGGGCGGCGGTTTCCCGGCATGGTCGGACCGGAGTACGACCGGGTGAACCCGATCGTCGAGACCCCGCGGCCCATCGAGATCATCGCCCACTCCCCGGTGACGTGCGGCGGGGCCTCCAGCCATGCGGACTCGGCCTATTACACCGTGCGGAGCGGGGCGGGCGTGTTCGCCGCCGGAACGATGCGGTGGGTCTGCGCCATGCGGGGGAAAGGCTGCGGCCATGGCGTCACCGATGCGGCCAAGGTCTTCGTGGACCGGGTCACCGAGACCCTGCTGCGGGCGATGGCCGAGGGGCCGGTGGGCCGGACGCATCCGGCCGAGGACAACATCGCGCAGGTCAAGCCGTACAAGGGCTATCCGGTGGTCGCGGGTGACGACCGGCCGGGCAGGTGACGCCGGGGCGGTCGCGGGTACATGACCATGGGGCCTGGAGGTCGTCCGACCCGGTCGGCGTGGCCCCGTGAGCACAGGGAGAAGCCATGGCGGTGAGGCTCAGCCAGCGGTCGTACCAGTACGCCAAACGCCTGATCGGGGAAGGGCGCGTCGTCGTCGATGTGATGGACGACTGGAGTGAACACCAGCCGACGGCGCAGCAGGAGAACGAGTTCATCGAGGGGCACGGCTGGCGGGAGTTCGGCAGGTGGCACCTCGGCGAGGACGACGAGCACGGCGAGGAGACCAAGGGGAGGTACAAGTTCCCCTACGGCGACTTCGAGAACGTTCACCGGTGTGGCGTGCTGGCCGCGGAGGTACGGGCGGCGCAGCGGGACTACACCGACATCGAGGTGGCGGCGGCACACCTGCACGGCATGCTCGACGAACTCAGGTGATCGGCCCCGCGGGCGACGGTGCCGGAACGGGCCGCGACGTCACGGGGAGTCGGAGTCCACGTCAGGGGCACGGGCTTCACGGACACGGGGAGCCGGTGTCACGGTGGGGTCGGCGGTCGCCTCTTCCGCGGCCTTACGGAGCGCGTCCGCCAGTTCCGGAAGCCCCGCGGGCTCGAAGATGAGGACCACGTCGCGGTCGTTGCCTTCGCCATCCGTCCCGTTCACGTGTTGCACGACCACACGGGTGTTGATGACCCCGTCCGCAGTCGAGACGTCCATGTTGGCAACGCCGACGTCGACCCGGCGGGCGAAGACTTTCTCCAGGTCAGGCTGCATGGGTGTGACGCTACGTCCCCGCTCCCCGGTCGGCAACCAGCACCGGTTGAAGGTTTCTCCAGCACTTCCCCCATCGACGGCCCCATCGACGGCGGGTCCCGTGACATGGGTGTACGGGCTGAGCTGAGGGAACGCTTGGGACTAGGCGTCCTCACAGAGGACAAAGGGGGTTTTTCCATGGAAACCGACAACATGACCGGTGCGCACAAGGTCGTCTTGGGGACCTACAGGTCCCATGAGGCGGCTCAGCACGCGGTGGACATCCTGGCCGAGCACAAGTTCCCGGTCGAGCATGTGACCATCGTCGGTACCGGTCTGCGGCTGGAAGAGCGGGTCATCGGCCGGTGGACGCTCGGCCGGGCCGTCGTCGCGGGCGCGACCACGGGTGGCTGGATCGGCCTGCTGATCGGTCTCGTCTTCTGGATCGTGAGCCCGTGGGCCGTCGGCGCCGTCGTCTCGGCGATCCTGCTGGGTCTGCTCTTCGGTGCCGTCTTCGCCGCGGTGGCCTACACGGTGCAGCGGCGGGCCTACGCGTCGGTCTCCGCGGTCGTGGCGGACCGCTATGACGTCCTGGTCGACGCCGAGTTCGCCGAGGAGGCACGGCAGGTGGTCGACGCCGCCCTGCCCGCCGCGGACCGGTCACGTGAGACGAGGCCGGGTGACGCCGTGTCATGACCGGAGGCCGGGAGGGACCGCGGATCCCCATCGGCCCCTCCCGTTCGGCTGCCCGCGATCACCGGTGCGAGGCGATCACCTGCGGAACAGGTAGAGCACCACATAGAGCAGCAGGTTCAGGAGGGCGGAGATCAACAGCATCGAGGTGATCGGAACGTAGATCCGGGTCCGCCCGCTCTGGATCCGGAGGTCGCCGGGCAGCCGGCCGAACCACGACAACCAGCCCGCCCAGGCCATGAACCCCAGGGCGAGCAGCGCCAGTCCCGCCGCGAGCAGCCACAGTCCGACCGCCCTGCCCATTGCCGTATGCCTTCGTTCCGAATCGCCGAGTAGCCGCCGGGCGGGTGCCGCCGCCGGTCCGGCGGCGTGCGGCCATGCCGGTCACCGTGCTCCGCGCCCTCGGCGGGTCCCTACCCCGGAGCCGGGGCCGGAACCGGCGGGCCCGGGGAAACCGCCCGGGAACGTCCTCCAGGGCGCCGGAGCGCGGCGAAACGGCGTGAAATACGGTGAGACCGTGCGGCGCCGGAAGCGGATCTACCTCATCATGATGGGCACGTGCCTCACGCTCTTCGTGCTGTCCTGGACCGTCGTGCGGTTCGTCTCCCAGCCCTTGGCCGTCCTGATGTCCGTCATAGCCCTGGTCATCCCGCCCTTCGCCGCCATCGTGGCCAACCGGAGTGACGATGACGAATGATCCACGAATGATCGGGGCATCGCCCGGCTCCCGCATCACCCGGCCGTCGCGGGGTAGGAGCGGGCCATGCAGGTCACCAAGATCACCGCACCCCTCCGACAGACCCCCGACGAGTTCGGCACCGGGCTGAGCTGGGCCGAAGCGGCCACCGAGGCCTGGTTGGCGGCCGCCAAGCAGGCCGGCGTGCCGGCCGAGGTGCAGTCCGTCCATCACGAGGACACGGACAACCGGGCGGCCACCGTCCGGGTGAACGGCGAACTGTACGTGCTGCGGGCCGACCAGGGGACCGTCACGGCGAGGCCCGCCGACTAGATCCGTATTTCCTGGTCACCGGCCGGGTGGACATGAACGCCGCTGAGCGGGCACAACGGGGCCCATGACGACGACGCGGTCGAACACCATCGAGACCCGTGTCCCCGCCCGGCTGGACCGGTTGCCCTGGACGCGCTGGCACTGGCTCGTGCTCATGGGGCTCGGCACCGTATGGATCCTGGACGGCCTCGAGGTCAGTGTCGTGGGCGTGATCGGCCCTCGGCTGACCGATCGGGCGGGCGGCCTCGGGCTGAGCGACGCCGAGGTGGGGCTGGCGGCCTCGATCTACGTGGCCGGGGCCTGCATCGGCGCGCTGCTGTTCGGTTACCTGACCGACCGCTACGGCCGCAAGAAACTGTTCCTCGTCACGCTCGCGCTCTATCTGGCCGCGACCGTCGCCACCGCGTTCTCCATGAACCCGCTCTGGTTCTACGTGTGCCGCTTTCTCACCGGAGCGGGCATCGGGGGCGAATACGCCGCGATCAACTCCGCCATCGACGAGCTCATCCCCGCTCGGGTGCGCGGTCGCGTCGACATCCTGGTGAACGGGTCCTTCTGGATCGGCACCACGTTGGCGGCGGCCCTGTCGCTGCCGATCCTGAACTCCGGCCTGCTCCCCGCGGACCTCGGCTGGCGGGCGATGTTCCTGCTCGGCGCGGTCCTCGGGGTCGGGATCATGTTCGTCCGCCGGACGGTCCCGGAGAGCCCGCGGTGGCTGTTCATCCATGGCCGCAACGACGACGCCGAGGAGATCGTCGGAGGCATCGAACGTGCGGTGGAGCGGCAGAGCGGCCGGCGGCTGGAGACGCCGGACGAGGCGATCACCATTCACCAGCGGCGGGTGATCGGCTTCGGTGCCGTCGTCAAGACCATGCTCCGGGACTATCCCCGCAGGTCGGTGCTGGGTCTGGCACTCTTCGTCGGGCAGGCGTTCCTCTACAACGCCGTCTACTTCACCTACGCCCTCGTGCTGGCGAAGTTCTTCGGAGTGCCCGACGGCAGGGTCGGCCTCTACCTGATTCCGATCGGGCTCGGAAACTTCGCCGGCGCGCTCCTGCTCGGCCGGCTGTTCGACTCGATCGGGCGCCGGACCATGATCTCCCTGTCGTACATCGGCTCCGGGGTCCTGTTGATCGGCACCGGCCTCCTGTTCCGGCACGGCATGTTGTCCGCCGTGACACTGACCGCCTCCTGGTGCGTGGTGTTCTTCCTGGCCTCCGCCGGAGCGAGCGCCGCCTACCTGACCGTCAGTGAGCTCTTCCCGATGGAGACCCGGGCCATGGCCATCGCGTTCTTCTACGCCGTCGGCACCGGGCTCGGCGGCATCATCGGGCCCACGCTGTTCGGCCGGCTGGTGGAGACCGGAAAGGTGTCGGCCGTGACGGACGGTTACTTCCTCGGAGCCGCACTGATGATCATCGCCGGCCTCGTCGAGCTGGCCATCGGGGTGGAGGCGGCCGGCCGCTCCCTGGAGAGCGTGGCCCCGCCGCTGTCGAGCCGGCCGGCCGAGTGACCCCGGCCGGCTGAGGCCCGTGGGGGTGAGCGGCGGCCGGAGTGCCGTTGCCGCGGCTGGGTAACCCAGTAAGGGACGACCTAAAAGGGGGACTTACGATGACCGAAAGACTGCCTACGCCGCCCGAGGTGCAGAGATACCTGGACGGAGTGGACTTCCCGGCGAATCGCGACCAGCTGATGGAACACGCCCAACGCCAGGGCGCGCCGCAGGAGGTCATCGAAGCGCTCAAGCGGATCCCCAACCGTGAATACGAGGGGCCGGCCGGAATCGCCCAGGAGCTCGGCAAGATCGAGTGAGCTGTGGCGCCGGGAGGACGGCCGGTATCCCGTCTGGTGAGACACGTCGCCCCGGGACATATACCACGCCGGCATATCGATGGGGGGAGCCGTATGGCCGACACGCTGCCGAGCCCGGCACTGCTGCAAAGGTATCTGCGGGGCGTGGACTATCCGGTCACGCGCGATCAGCTGGTCGAATACGCGCGGACGAGATGCGATCGCGTGATCACCGCACTGGAACGGCTGCCGGACCGCGAATACACCCGCCCGCCCGGCGGCAGCGGTCAGCCGGGCATGGCAGCCTCGGCCGCCGGTGACGAGGTCCGTATCCGCTGGGCGGCGAGGGTGTTGAGCAGGTCGCCGAAACCGTGTGATGCGCGCGGCTTGCGCCGGGCCGAGGTGACGACGGTCGATCCGGTCGTGCGGAGGATGCGGTGCCCTGCCATGGCCAGTGCCTCGACCAGTGCGTGGTCCTCCGCGGTGCGCAGGGGCGGAAACCCCCCGGCGGAGAGATAGGCGGCGCCGGTGAAGCCGAGGTTGGCGCCGTGCACATGCGGGTGGGTGCCGTCGTCGTCCTCGTCGCCGTAGTGACGCCGGTAGATCTCCGGCAGGTGCGGCGGATGCTCGGACCAGTCGGCCACCCGTACGGTCCCGACGACCGCCTCCCAGCCCAGTGCCGCATAGCGCAGCTGGGTGGTGAGCCAGTCCTCCGGGACCATCGTGTCGGCGTCCGTGGTGGCGACCCACAGCGCCTTCGGGTCCGTACGCGCCGGCCTCAGCGCCGCCCGGACTCCGGTCGCACGGGCCAGGCCGACGTTGGTGGCCTTGACCTCCAGGACGGTGGCCCCGGCGCGGCGGGCGTGATGTGCGGTCCGGTCCGTACAGGAGTCCGCGACCACGATCACGCGTACCGGCAGCGGCACCAAGGCGGCCGCGCGCCCGAGCGCGGTCAGGCAGCTCGGCAGCAGTTCGGCCTCATCGTGCGCGGGCACCACCACGGCCACGGCTTCGATCACGCGAGGCCCTCGCGGGTCGCCACCGACAGGGACACCGGATCGGTGCCCTGCGGAGCTCGCACATAGACCTGGGCGAGGAAGTCCGGCTCGGCATGGTCGGCCACCAGTGTGAGTTCCGGCCGCCGCGCCAGCGCGCGGTGGGCCTCGTCCCCGCCCAAGGGATAGTCGGCGACCGGGTGGCGCCAGTGCACCGCGAGCAGGGTGCCGCCGTCCTCGAGCGCCACCATGGACCGGTCGAGCACTTCGCCGAGATCCTCCTTGGAGAAGTAATAGAGCACCTCGGACAGCACGATGAGATCGAAGGTGCCTCCCGGCCAGTCGGCCGGGAGGCGGCGCCGGGCCACGCGTACGTGGGGGAGGGCCGAGGTCCGGCGCGCCGCCGCCTGAACCGCCGTGGGGGCGACGTCGCAGGCCAGCAGGGAATCGCAGCGCGATGCCAGCAGTTCGGTCAGGACCCCGATCGAGCAGCCGGGTTCGAAGGCGCGGCGGTAGCGGGGCCGGGGAAGGAGGGCGGCGCTGAGGGCGTACTTCCTGGCCTCGTACCAGCGGGAGGCGAGCCTCCAGGGGTCCGGCGACGTCGCGTAGACGGTAGCGAAGTATTCGGGGCCGAGGCTCACCGGAAGAGCACCTCCTGATCGCGGGTGAAGTGGGCGACGATGCCGGGTGGCAGGACGGCGTCGAGGCCGCGGCCACGCGGCTCGAGCTGGCTGCCGAAGCAGCCGATCGCGGCTCTCTTGCGGGCCGCCGCGGCGCGCGACAGGGGCACGCGGACCGCGGTGTCCCACGGCAGCCGCGGGTCCGCGGCACGCGCCCAGTGCCAGGCCCAGATCGGGAAGTGCAGCAGCCGGGCGGTGCCGCGGGCCCTGGCCGCCGCCCGCCCGGCCGCCTCGTGGTCGGCATGGGCGTCGCCGGACCAGGGGGCGAGCGCGATGTCGAAGCCCTCCATGGCCGGGCCGAGCGTGTCCGCGAGATCGGACTCGTGCCGGCTCAGGCCGGTGTCCGGCAGGCCCAGCCGGATGACCTCGGTCCCGCTCGCGCCCAGCCGATCCAGTGCCGCGGTGGTCTCGGCGACCCGGCGTGCCGCGAGGGCGGCCGCGGCCCGCGGACCGAGGCCCGGGTGGGAGGCCTCCCCATCGGTGACCGCGATCAGGCGGATCCGGGCTCCGGTGGCCGCCAGCAGCGCCATCGTGCCGCCGACGCCGAGGATCTCGTCGTCGGGATGGGCGGCCACCACGACGACCCGGCGCCACGCTCCGGGATCGACCTCGGCGAGCGCGGCGAGGCCCGGCCAGCGCCGCCACTCCGCCTCGTCGGTGCCCGGAGCGTCGATCAGGCCGGGCTCTGTCTCCCAGAGGCCTGTCCCCGAGAGCCCTGTCCCCGTAAGCCCCGCTTCTGAAAGTCCTGTCTCCGCGAGTCCTGTCTCCGGAAGATCGCTCACCAGCCCGCCCCCCGCAGGGCGACGAGCGCGCCGAGCTCGGCCTGATCACGCTCGGCGTGGTGCTGACGGAGATAGACGGTGAGGTCGGCCACGCGGCGGGCGTGCGCGGCGTCGTGGCAGAGCGGCCCCGCGCCCAGTGCGCGCCCGACCCGGTCCATCACCTCGCCGGCGACGCCCTCCACGAGGGTGCGGACTCTGAGCGCCCGCTCGGGGCCCGCTCCCTTTCGATCGTGGGGGTCGGCGTCTATCTCGTCGGCGGCCGCGTCGAGGGCCTGGCGTGCCACACGCAGGGCGATGTCGACCATGGCGAGATGGGCCAGCGCGTGCGGGCCCATCTCCCGTGCCCGTGCGGCGGCGAGAAGAGTACGGCCCAGTGCCCGCGCGCCGCCGTACCAGCACGCTGCGACCCCCACCCCTCCGTGCGCGAAACCCGGGCGCTCGACATAGCCGCCCGGCGGGCCCACCGCCTCGGCCGGCACGTCGTCGAACCGGACGTCGAGGGTGTCGCTTCCGGCCATGCCCACCGCCGGCCAGGTGCCGGCCACGGGTGTGCGGCCAGGGCCGCCGATGGCGGCGGCGAACAGCCGGGGGCCTTCGGCCGTACGGGCGGTCACGAGGGCGTGGGTGCACAGGCGGGCTCCGGAGCAATAGCGCTTGACCCCCGTCAGCCGCCAGCCTTCGCCGGTGTCGGCGGCGGACAGGACCGTCCCAGGCGGTTCGGCGGCCCAGACTCCCCACCGGCTCCCCGGCGCGGGAGCCGGCCCGCCCAGCTCGTCGAGTATGGCCACCGCGTCGGCGTGTCCCTCACCGAGCCGCGCCAGTGCCAGATCCTCCTCGCCGAGTGCGGCCAAGCCCTCGAACCGTGCGCGGGTCCGCCCGCCGCCCGGCAGCGGCAAGGTCAGCCTTCCCGTCCGCAGGGCGTCCCTGAACAACCCCTCGACCCGCTCACGCTCCCCATCCATGGCGCCCCATTACCCAGGAAAGTCCTCTCCTATCAGGACACCGATCACGAATCACCCTGGAGTCTCCCGGCACACCGGTTACGGCCCGGGGCGGGGTGCCGCCGCATGGATCGGCGCGGGCGTGGCATAACGACTGCGGAGACCTGTTTCGCGGGAGGTGGCATGACCACGCACGGCGACACGCAGACCAGGACGGCTCGCACGGCCGTCGATATGCGCCTGATCGGGATCTACCTGAACGACCACCTGGGCGGGGCGACGAGCGGTGTGGAGCTGGTCCGGCGCGCGGCCAGAGCCCAGCGTGGCTGGGAGGCGGGCCGCGTCCTCGACCGGCTGGCCCGGGAGATCAGCGAGGACCGGGCCGAACTGATGAGCATGATGACCGCGCTGGGCGTCCAGATCCAGCGCTACAAGGTCGTTTTCGGCTGGATGGTCGAGAAGGCCGGCCGGCTCAAGCTGAACGGACGCCTCCTGAGCCGGTCACCGTTGAGTGACGTCATCGAGCTGGAAGGGCTCCGGCTCGGCGTGGAGGGGAAGGGCGCGTGCTGGCGCGGGATGCGGATGCTCGCCGAGCGGGACCGCCGCCTCGACCCTGACCGGCTCGAAGATCTGATCACTCGTGCGGGCCGGCAGGCGGAGACCCTCGAGGAACTGCGGGTCCGCGCCTTCCGCAGGCTGATCGGGATGGAGTGACGGGAGATCCCGGTCAGCCGGTTCAGCCGGTGACGACCACGAGGGGGCGCGCGGGCGCGGAGGAGCGGTGGAGCTCCACCTCGAAGCGGCTGCGGTCGCCGCGGTGGTAGGCCACGAAGCTCTCCACGGGCCGGTCGTTCTCGCCGAGGCTGACGCTGCGCAGCACGAGTACGGGCGCGCCCTTGGCCAGGCCGAGGCTGCGGGCGAGCGCAGGGCCGGCCGCCGCGGCCTCGACGGACCGGCGTCCGCGCACGAGCCGCACGCCGTACTTGGTCTCGAGGAGGGCGTAGAGGGACTGGTCGGTCAGGTCCTCGTCCACGAGCCCGGGAGCGAGGTCGGCCGGCACGTGCGTGAGGGTGAGGACCCACGGCTCGTCGTCGATGTAGCGGAGGCGCTCGACCACGGTCACCGGGTCTCCGGGCTCCATCCGCAGGTCCGCGGCGATCTGTGCGTCCGCCGGCACCACGGCGAGCTTGCGGACGTCGCTGCGCAGGTGGCCGCCGCGTGCGGCGACGTCCTCGTAGAGACCGGTGAGCGACTGCACGAGTCCCTCGGCGGTCTTGGGCTTGGCGAAGAAGGTGCCACGGCCCTTGACCCGCTCGATCACGCCCTCGCCTTCGAGCTCGGCGAGCGCCTGCCGCACCACCGTGCGGGACACCCCGTACGTGGTGCAGAGCTCGTGATCGCCGGGGAGGCGGTCGCCCGGCCGGCACGCCTGCCGTTCCATCTCCTCGAGGAGGATCAGCTTGAGCTGGTGATAGAAGGGCAGTGGCGAGGAACGATCGATACTTGCCTGCATGTCATTAGAGGATAACAACTTCCGGCGCTCCTGTCCCATTGCCGTGCGGACAGGATCAGGGGCTCTCCCACGCTCGCTCGGACGCTCGTGCGAACGGTTCGAGGATGCCCGGCGCCGGGACTTCGAGGCCTGGCAGGCTCTTGTCCGTACAGGATGAGAACAAAACACCTATAAGGGGAGAGCGGCGCCCTGAGGCCGTGCGGCTCTCGACCTCAGATCCGGGCCGCGGACAGCAGGACGCGGGCATGTTCCAGGTCGGCGACCGTGGCGAGCACGCCCGCGAGGACCGGACGGCCCACGGCGGCGACGCCGAGGACCTGGCATCCGGCCCGGAGCGCCGCCGTGGCCCCGGCCGGAGAGTCCTCGAAGACCAGGGCGGAGGACGGTCGCGCCCCGAGCCGCCGGGCCGCCTCCCGGTAGATGTCCGGAGCCGGCTTGGGGGAGGTGACCTCGTCGGCCGAGACGACCGCGGTCAGCGGTGCCGTCACCCCGAGCGCGCTCAGCATGGTGTCGAGGATGTCCCGCGGGGTGTTGGACGCGACTCCGACGGGGACGTGCTCGGCGAGCTCGTGGACCAGTTCCACCGCGCCCGGCAGCGGTCGCACCTCCGCGCTCAGAATGGGCGCCGCGAGGTCGAGCAGCTCGCGTTCGAGCTGGTCGAGCGGCGGGCTCCCCTCCATGAGATCGGCGAACAGGGCCACCGCGGCGCGGATGGACAGCCCGTGCGTCTGGTGGCGGAGCTCGGTGCTCCACGGCAGGTCGTGCCGCTCGCAGAGGAGGCGTTCGGCCAGGCCCCACGCCTCGTCGGTGTCCGCGAGGACGCCGTCGCAGTCGAAGATGACGATGCCGTATGGGGGCAACGCGGCCGGGGGGAGTGCGGTCATCGGGTGCTCCATCATCGGGCGCTCCAGGCCAGCAGGCGGGCGGGGTTGTCCACGAGCACGGAGCGCACGAGCTCCGGGCCTCCTTCGGCTTCGAGCCTCGGAACGAAGCGCTCGGGGAGATAGGCGAGTCCCGGCATGCCGCCGTAGGCGACGTACCGGGTGCGGCGCGCCACGTCACCGCCCAGCAGGACACGCCGCGCGCCACCGCGGGTGGTGACGCGCAGCAGGCACTCGATGAGGGCGGAGTCGGGCCAGGTGCGGCTGCGGGCCATGCCGTCGTAGCCGAGGTAGGCCCCGGCGGCGGCGAGCTCCGCGTGCAGCCCCGGGTCGGGGTTGCGGTCGATGTGGGCGAGCACGACCCGGTGGGCGGCCACGCCCCCCGCCGCGAGCAGCTCCAGGACCTCGACGGCCGCGCTGCCGTGCTCCAGATGGACCATGACCGGTGCGCCCGTCGCCCGGTGGGCGGCGGCGACCGCGTCCAGCACGTCCCGTTCGAACCCGGTGATCGACCAGTAGCCGATGCCGGCCTTGAGGACGCCCGCCCGCACCGGATCGCCGGACGGAGCACGGGCCGGAGCCGGATCCTCCGGACCGTCGCCGGCCGGCAGTCCGTCGACGAGGTCGCGGACGAAGCGTCCGGCCAGCCGGTCGGACCCGAGCCCGGTGAGCCAGTGGCCCTCAACCCCATCGTGAGATCCGCCGGGGCGGGCGTGCCGATGTCCGTGCTCACGCGGCCCGCCACCGCCGTACGGCGTCGGCGAACCGGCGCGCCCGGTCCTCGATCTCGCTGTAGCGGCCGGCCGCCAGGTCGGCGCCCGAGCACAGCTCCCCGCCCGCCCCCACGGCGACCGCGCCGGCGCTCAGCCACGTCCCCAGGTTGGACTCGTTGACCCCCCCGGTCGGCACGAACGGGATGTCCGGGAACGGGCCACGCAGGGACTTGAGGTAACCGGGGCCGCCCAGCGACGCCGGGAAGATTTTCACGGCGTGGGCGCCCAGGCCGGACACCCGCATGACCTCGCTCGGCGTCAGCGCGCCCAGCAGCACCGTCACGCCGGTCGCGAGCATGGCCGCGGCCAGCTCGTCGGTGGTGCCGGGGCTGACGAGGAACCGGGCCCCCGCGTCGACCGCCTCGGTCGCCTGCTCGGGAGTGGTCACGGTGCCGGCGCCGAGCACGACGCCGTCGCCGTACCGCCGGTCGATCTCGGCGATCACCGACGGCGCGTCGGGCGTGCTGTAGGTGATCTCGATTCCGGTGACGCCGCCCGCCACGAGGGCGTCCACGCCACGCAGCGCGCTGTCGGTGTCCGGCGCTCGCAGGACCGCGACGACGGCGGCCTCCGAGAGTGCCTGGAGGTCGGGGCTTCGGGTCACTGTTCCTCCTGGGGGCGAACGGGGTGAGCGGGGTCGGAGCCGGACAGCACCGCGATGACATCGGCGGTCGCCGCCGACCCCATCCGGTCGACGGCCTCGACGGTCTGGGCGCCGATGTGCGGGCTGATCACGACCAGGTGCGCGAGGTCGGGAAGAGCAGCGGGCCGCCGACCCCGGTGAGGCCGAGGTAGATCTCGCCCTGCGGGTCGGGGTGCTGGTGTCCCTTGGTCATGTAGAACTCGCCGCCGCAGTCCCCCGGCTGGATCGTCGTGATCGACTGGGGGAGTTCGCGCCCGATCTCGGGGACCGGGGAGGAATGGACCGTGTAGACGACGGGGTCATCGCCGTCGGCCGCCCGCTTCCACCCGGCGGAGTCGGTGAACAGGCCCTCGAGGTCGGACATGCGCCGGGTGAGCACGGGGCCCGCCGGTTCGATGGCGGCCGTGGCGGGGTCGAACGAGATCCGCATGGGGCTGATCGGCGGAGCGGCGAAGACGGACACGGATGAGCCTCCAGCGGCACGGAAGGGGGAACGCGGTCGACTGTAGTCCTGTACGTACAGGATGGCAAGAAGTCTCCATGTGGCCACCAGACGCGAGAGAGGCCCGGCCGGCCTGCGGGGAGCCGCTAGTCCGGAGCGATGACGATCTCGCCGGACAGGGCTGCCAGGTCGGCTTCGCCGGCACCCGCGTCCGTGATGACGCAGTGGTCGCGGTCCAGCGGCGTCCAGTAGGCGAACGGCGCCGTGCCCAGCTTGGCCGAGTCGGCGAGGACGTAGGCGTGCCGGCCGCGATGCAGCATCGTGTGCTTGAGGTGCGCCTGTTCCGGCGAGGGGGTGCACAACCCGTTCGCCGTCAGGCCGTCGGCGCCGAGGAAGACCCGGTCCGGACCGATCCAGCGTAGCTGCTCCTGCGCGAACGGCCCGGCGATCCCTTCGCTCGGATGACGGACCCGCCCGCCCAGGACGACGAGTTCGATCCCCGGTCTCTCGGCGAGCGTGAGGAGCGCGTTGAGGCCGGCCACCACCACGGTCAGATCGGTACGGTCACGCAGGTGCCACGCGAGCCGTCCGGTGGTCGTGCCCGCGTCCAGCAGCACCGTCTCGCCCGCCTGGACCAGCTCGGCCGCCGTCCGGGCGATGGCGTCCTTTTCGGCCCGGCGCCCGCGTTCCTTGTCCCGCAGCGGCAGCTCGCCCCGCGGCGAGGACCCCACCGCGCCGCCATAGGTCCGGGTGACCTGGCCGAGCCGCTGGAGCTCGGCCAGGTCCCTGCGGATTGTGGACGGCGAGATGCCGAACCGCTCCGCGAGGTCGTGGATGTTGCCGTTGCCGTCGGCGATCTCATGAGCCAGCAGGGCCCTGCGCTCGGCCGTGCGCGCCCGGGGTCTGCGCATCTCACGCCTCCATGGTGACCGGTTCCGCGCCGGCCCGATCCGCGGGCTTCAGCAGAAGCGCGGTGATCAAAGAGGACACCAGGAGGAAGCCCGCGAGGACGATGAAGCCGGCCGAGCTGGAGCCGGTGCGGTCGTCCAGCCAGCCGACGAGATAGGGCCCGGTGAAGCCGCCCAGGTTGCCGATCGCGTTGATGAGGCCCATGGCGACCGCGATGACCTCGAACCGCAGGATCTGCGCCGGCATCGCCCAGAACGGGCCGTACGGCGCGAACACCGCGGCGGCGACCAGGCAGAGCAGGGCCATCTGGACCACGCCGTTGTGCACGACGGTCCCGCCCAGCAGCCCGGCAGCCGCGATCACGGGCGGCACCGCCACGGCCGCCCGCCGGTTGCCCGTACGGTCGGAGCGCGCGGCGTTGAGCAGCATCGCCACGAGCGCGAAGAGGAAGGGGATCGCGCTCAGCAGGCCGACCACCGTGGCCGAGCCGTCGTGTGTGATCCTCTTGACGACGCTCGGCAGCCAGAGGCTGAATCCGTAGAAGCCGGTGATCCAGAAGAAGTAGACCGCCACGAGCAACCGCACCTGCCGGTTGCGGAGTGTCTCGCCGTAGGACGCCTGCCCGGTCGCCGGCATCGCGGCCTGGTCCTCGCGCAGCGCGTTCTCCACGTAGTCCCGCTCCGCCGCAGACAGCCAGCGGGCCTTCGACGGCCGGTCGGCGACCGCGAAGAACCAGACGGCTGCCCAGACGAGCGGGGGCAGCCCCTGGAGGACGAAGACGCTCCGCCAGGACATGTTGTCGAGCATCCAGCCGGAGATCGGGGCCATGAGCATTGACGACATCGGCAGGCAGGCCATCCACAGCGCGTTGGCGCGGGCGCGCTCCCGCAGAGGGAACCACGAGGCCAGCAGGATCAGCACGGCGGGCCACACCCCGCCCTCGAAGACCCCGAGCACGAAGCGGGCGAGATAGAGCTCCCCCTCGGTGCGTACGAGCCCGCAGGCCGTGGCCGCCAGGCCCCACAGGACCATGAGGATCAGCACGGTGTTCCGGGCGCTCCACCGCGCGGCGAGGATCGCCGCCGGGATCTGCAGCAGTACGTAGCCGATGAAGAAGATGCCGGTGGCGAGGCCTTTGGCGCTGCCGGAGAGCGGGAGGTCCTCGCCGATGTACGGGAGGATGATCGCCACGTTGCCGCGATCGACGAAGGCGAGCATGTACATGATCACGGCGACCGGGATGACGAAGGTCCAGCGCCGTGCGGGCACGGTCGGGTTCACCGATGAGTTCACCGATGGCCTGCCTCTCGGGGATTCAGCGCGCGGAGCCGTACTCCGTGTGGATGCGGTCGATGCTCGGGGCGAAATCGACCGCGGCCCGGAAGGCCGAGGCCATGGTCCTGGGGGAGGCCGTGCCGGTGCCGGCGATGTCGAACGCCGTACCGTGGTCGACGGAGGTCCGCAGGATGGGCAGGCCGACCGTCACGGACACGGTGCCGTCGAAGTCGTAGGTCTTGGCCGGAATGTGCCCCTGGTCGTGGAAGTGCGACAACACCCCGTCGTACCGCCCCTGCAGGCCCTGGTGGAACACCGAGTCGGCCGGGATGGGACCGGTGACGTCGAGCCCCGCGGCCCGCGCGGCCTCGACGGCAGGGGCGATCACGGCGATCTCCTCGTCGCCGAAGTTGCCGCCCTCGCCGCCGTGGGGGTTGATGGCCGCGACGGCGAGCCGTGGCGGGCGGGTGCCGGAGTCCTGAGTTCCCGAGGATCCGCCGAAGACGCGAAGCGCCGTGTAGGCCTCGTGGATGGCGTGCTCGACGTTGCCCTGGGTGATCTGGTCGAGGGCGCGACGGAGCGACATGTGCCGGGTGGTGAAGAAGATCTTGAGTTTCCGGACGACGAACATCGTGTTGTGCCGCTCCGAGCCGGTCAGCCTGCCCAGCATCTCGGTGTGCCCGAGATGCTCCGAGCCGGCCGCCCAGATCGCCTCTTTGTTGATGGGCGCGGTGACGACGGCGTCGGCCTTGCGCTCCATCGCCAGCCGCGCCGCGGCCTCTATGGCGGCGATGGCCGAACGTCCCGCGGTGGCGTCGACCTTCCCCCAGGCCAGGTCTTCGCCCGCGATGCCGAGGTCGAGGATGTCGATGACGCCCGCTTCGAAACGGGCCTCGTCCGGGCCCTGGACGGCGTTGACCTCGATGTCGAGACCGCACACGGCGGCGGCCCTGCGTAGGACGGCGGCGTCGCCCACGGCCAGCCCGCGCGCCATCGAGGAGCTGTGCGGATCGGCCAGCGTGCGAGCCACGATCTCGGGGCCGATCCCGGCCGGATCTCCGAGTGTGACGGCGAGCAGCGGTCTCATGTCGTCCCTTCTCTGACGTTGACCATGCGGAGGTGTTCGACGCAGTCGATCGCGGCGTCGCGGTCACCGATGAGCCCCCCTTTGGCGGCGAACGGGAGCCCATCGCAGGGACCCCCGACCAGGCGTCCCGCGACGGCGAGCGCCTGCACCTCGGTCTGGACGTCGAAGCCCTCGGCGCCCAGCGCCTCGACCACCGCCGCCGAGACGTCTCCACCGGTGGCGTAGACGCCGCCGACCCGATGTGAGCCGAGGACCCGCCGGGTCACTTCACCGAGGACCCGGGGGATCTCGGCGGCGAGCGTGGCGTCGAGGGTCCCGCCGGACATCCGGAGCCCGGCGATGGGGGTGTCCTGGAGCAGTGTGGTGACCCTTCGGTGCAGCACCGTCGGATCGAGGTCGGCCGTCGTGACGTCCACATAGCGGGCGCCGAGGACCCGTTCGGTGTGCGCGAGTTGCTCCGCGGTCCGGGCGGTGATGCTGCCGGCGACGATCAGGACCGGGTCGGGTGACCGGCCGATGCCCTGGGCACCGGCCAGGGCCGCCCCGAACGGTCCGGAGTCGACCGACAGCCAGACCCCGGCGGCGGCCGCCCGGGCGAGCGCGTTGATGTGCGCCGTCGTGATGGCGTCACAGACGAGGATGTCGGCATCGGTGTCCAGGGCCACCGCCAGCGCGTCGGCTCCGGCCTCCACCATGTCGAGGGGGACCTCGGCCGTCCGCAGGCGGGTCTGCGCGCTCAGCAGTGTCGTCACCCGCGAGACCCGCACCGGGCTGAACGGGTCCGTCGCGGCGTCCGTCTCGGCCACCGGGACGCCGTCCACCAGGTGGATCCCGCCCACGGTCGTACGGCCGGCCGCGGGGAACGCGGGGACCAGCAGTGCCCTCGCGGCGGGGTCCCGGCGGCGCAGGACGACGAGAGCCGCTTCGAGTTCGGCGCCGATGTTGCCGCGCAGCGTGGTGTCGACCCGCTTGACGATGAGCCGGGCCTCCGGAACGGTGCCGATCGCCCGGGTCACCGCTCTGCGCGCCACCTCGGGGGAGAGTTGCCGGGTGCGTGTGTTGACCACGACGACGTCGGCGCTCGCCGCCTGCCGGGCGGCGTGCACGAGGTCTCCGACCGTCACCGTACGGAGCCCGCGCCGGGCGAACAGCGCTCCGGTGGCGTTGCTCCCGGTGAGGTCATCGGCGACGACGAGGACTTCGGCCACGGGGACACTTCCTCTAACTGCTCGGTCCGTGCATGTAGAGGTGCGCGATTTGGGCAGCTTGCTTCTGGAGAGAGTGCGCTTCGGCGGCATCGCCTGTCAAGAGTGATCTTTGCTGGCCCTGGTGCGCGAACGATGCGACCGGCGAGATCCCGGGTGGAAGCCGCCGCGACCTCACCTGCCGCATCCAATCCCAGGTTCGCCGCTGCGGTTCGGGGCACTATGGACGGCAACGCCCGGCCATCGCGCCCCCTGCGATCCAGGTGTCCGGAAGCGACAGGCCGGCGCGCCTCGCGTGATCGGCCGGAAAGGACAGTGCGCCGGATGAAGGCCGTCCAGCTTGCCGACTACGACCGCGTCCCCGAGTTCGTCGAGGTTCCGGAGCCCAAGATCACGGATCCGTTCGACGTGATCGTACGGATCGGCGGTGCGGGGGTCTGCCGCACCGACCTGCACATCATCGAGGGGCAGTGGCGGGAGAAGTCCGGCGTCACGCTCCCCTACACCCTCGGACACGAGAACGCGGGCTGGGTGCACGAGGTCGGCGGCGCCGTGCACAACGTGGCGGTCGGGGACAAGGTGATCCTGCACCCGCTCGCGACCTGCGGGCTCTGCTCCGCCTGCCGAGACGGTGACGACGTCCACTGTGCCGGCTCGGCGTTCCCGGGCATCGACGCGGACGGCGGTTACGCCGAGCTGCTGAAGACCAATGCCCGCGCCGTCGTGAAGCTCGACGACTCGCTCGAGCCCGCGGACGTCGCGGCGCTGGCGGATGCCGGCCTGACCGCCTACCACGCCGTACGCAAGGCCGCGCGCAACCTGCGGCCGGGTGGCAGGGTCGTGGTGATCGGGGCGGGCGGCCTCGGGCACATCGGGGTCCAGGTCCTCTCCGCGCTCACGGCGGCGGAGATCATTGTCGTGGAGCGGTCCGCCCGCGCGCTGTCGCTCTCGGCGGAGCTCGGCGCCGATCATGTGGTGCGCGCCGACGGCTCCCAGGTCGACGCGGTCCTCGAGCTGACCGGAGGCGACGGGGCCGAGGCCGTCATCGACTTCGTCGGTGAGGGTGGCGCGATCGAGGACGGTGTGGCGATGCTGCGCCGCGCGGGGGATTACCACGTCGTGGGCTACGGCGGGGTCCTGCGGGTGCCGACCATCGACATCATCTCGACCGAGATCAACTTCATCGGCAACCTGGTCGGTTCCTACAACGACCTGGCCGAGCTCATGGTGCTCGCCGCCCAGGACCGGGTCCGGCTGCACACGACCCCCTACCCGCTCGGTGAGTTCGCGACCGCCTTGGACGACCTCGACAACGGCCGGGTCCAGGGCCGGGCCATCCTCGTCCCCTGAGACGGGACGGGGCCGTGGTCCCGCGGGCGCCGCGCCCACGGGACCACGGCCCCGGAGAATCCTTACAGCGAGCCCTTACAGCTCGATGTTGCTCATCACGTGCTTGATCCGGGTGTAGTCCTCGAACCCGTACATCGACAGGTCATTGCCATAGCCCGAGTGCTTGAAGCCGCCGTGGGGCATCTCGGCGACCAGCGGAATGTGCGTGTTGATCCAGACGGTGCCGAAGTCGAGCCGCTTGGCCGTGCGCATGGCCCGCCCGTGGTCACGGGTCCACACCGAGGACGCGAGGCCGTACTGCACACCGTTGGCCCAGCTCACGGCCTGCTCCTCGGTGTCGAACCGCTGCACGGTGATCACCGGGCCGAAGATCTCGTTCTGGACGACCTCGTCGTCCTGGGCGAGCCCCGAGATGACGGTCGGCTCGTAGAAGAACCCGCGGGTGCCGCTCCTCCGCCCGCCGGCCTGGACCGTGGCGTGCGAGGGGAGCCGGTCGACGAATCCGGAGACGCGCTCCAGCTGGTTCGCGTTGTTCAACGGGCCGTAGAGAACGTCCTCGTCATCGGGCAGACCGGTCTTGGTCTGGGCGGCCTGCTCCTTGAGCGCGGCGACGAAGTCGTCGTACACGCCCGGACCGGCGAGCACGCGGGTGGCCGCGGTGCAGTCCTGACCGGCGTTGAAGTAACCGGCCCCGGCGATGCCCTCGGCCGCGGCCTCGATGTCGGCGTCGTCGAAGACGAGGACCGGAGCCTTGCCGCCGAGCTCGAGGTGCACCCGCTTGAGGTCGGCCGACGCGGCGGAGGCGACCTCCATGCCCGCGCGTACGGATCCGGTGATGGACACCATCTGCGGGGTCCTGTGGTCGACGAGCGCGCGGCCGGTGTCCCGGTCACCGCAGATCACGTTGAACACGCCCGGGGGGAGGAACTCGGCCGCGATCTCCGCTATGAGCGCGGTGGTCACCGGCGTGGTGTCCGAGGGCTTGAGGACCACGGTGTTGCCCGCCGCGAGGGCCGGGGCGAACTTCCACACGGCCATCATCATCGGATAGTTCCAGGGAGTCACCTGCGCGCAGACGCCGATGGGCTCCCGGCGGATCATCGAGGTGTGACCGGCCATGTACTCACCGGCCGACCGCCCCTCGAGGATCCGGGCCGCTCCGGCGAAGAACCGGATCTGGTCGACCATCGGAGGGATCTCCTCCTCGAGGGTCATCTGCAGCGGCTTGCCGGTGTTCTCGGACTCGGCCGCGACGAGCTCGTCGGCCCGGGCCTCGATGGCGTCCGCCATGCGAAGCAGCGCGAGCTGCCGCTCGGCCGGCGTCGAGTCCCGCCATCCCTCGAAAGCGGCGGCCGCCGCTCCGACGGCGGCGTCGACGTCGGCCGCCGCCGACACCGGCGCGGTGCCGAAGACCTCGCCCGTCACCGGGCTGATCAGATCGGCCGTACGGCCGTCGGCCGCGTCGGTCCATTCGCCGTTGACGAAGTTCCGGGTCACACGTTTGTCGGTCATGAGTCAGGTCCTCCAGGTCACATCACTCGCGCGTCATCGCCGGAGACGCGCTGAGCGAGATAGATCGGCACCACGGACAGCACGATGAGTGCGGCGGCCACCACGTTCACGATGGGGGCCTGGTTGGGGCGGAACAGATTGTTGAAGATCCAGATCGGCAGGGTCTGCACGCCGGCGCCGGCGGTGAAGGTGGTCACGATGATCTCGTCGAAGGACAGGGCGAACGACAGGAGCCCACCGGCCAGCAACGCCGAGCGCATGAGCGGGAAGGTCACGTAGCGAAAGGTCTGGAAGGTGTCGGCACCGAGGTCGCTGGACGCCTCCTCCACGTTCAGGCCCATGCGCCGCAGCCGCGCCACCACGTTGTTGTACACGGTGACCATGCAGAACGTCGCGTGGCCGACGATGACCGTGAACAGTCCCAGCTGGATGCCGAAGGGGGACAGCACGGTCCGGAAGGCGTTGTTCAGCGCGATGCCCGTGACGATGCCCGGCAGCGCGATGGGCAGGATCACCAGCAGCGAGATGGTGTCCTTCCCGAAGAAGTCGTACCGCTGCACGCCGAACGCGATCATCGTGCCGAGGACCAGGGCGATCAGCGTCGCCCCGAGCCCGGCCTGGAGCGAGGTCCAGAGCGCCGTGCGCACACCGCCGTTGTCCCACGCGGCCGACCACCAGTGCCCGGTCAGGTCCGTGGGCGGCCAGGTGAACGTCTTGTCCGCGTTGAAGGAGTTGGCCAGTACGACCAGCAGTGGGATGTAGATCACGCCCAGGCCGGCCACCATGGCCAGACGCAGCCCGATCCGGGCTCCCCGCGGGAGGTTCATAGGTTCTCCAGTGCGCCGGTTCGCCGTACGGCCATGAGGTAGATCACCATGACCGCCACGGGCAGGGTCGCCACGGCCGCGGCGAACGGCAGGTTGTTGGCCACGCCGATGTTGTCGTAGACGACGTTGCCGATCATCTGGCTCTTGCCTCCGACGATCTTCACCGCGATGTAGTCACCCAGCGAGAGCGAGAACGTGAAGATCGATCCCGCGATCACCGCGGGGAACGTCATCGGCCAGACGACCGTACGGAAGCTGCGGAAGGTACGGCTGCCGAGGTCGCCCGCCGCGTCCAGAAGACTGTTGGGCAGGCGCTCGAGGCCCGCGTAGATCGGCAGGATCATGTACGGCAGCCACAGGTAGGACAGCGTCATGATCGTCGCGGGGAGCCCGTAGCCGGGACCCTGCGTACCGAACGGGTCAAGGAACCAGTCGATCAGGCCACCCTGCGACAGCATCACCCGCCAGGCGTACGCCTTGACCAGATAACCGGCCCACAGGGGCGTCAGGATCGCGATCACGAACCACCGCTGAGCCCTGGGCGAGGCGATCTTGGCCATGTAGAACGCCATCGGGAACGCGATCAGAGCATCGATCAGGGTGACCAGCACCGCGATCATGATGCTGCGCATCGTGACCGTGCGATAGACGCCGATCGTGGCCAGGTCGTGAAAGTTGCGCATGGTGAACTGCTTCACCACGTTGCCGGTGAACACGTCCGTGGACCAGAACGCGGCGATGAAGAGCGTCGCCAGCGAGCCGAGATAGGCGACCACGAGCCACAGCATCGGGGCGGCCATCAAAGCCGTCAGCCGCAGGAGCGGGCGCCGATGCAGTGTGCCGGCCAGCCGGCGGACCGGCCCGCCGGGGCCGGCGGGCCGGTCCGC
>DASYNF010000055.1:0-72013 GCA_036008685.1 Actinomadura sp.
CGTGTTCGACGAGCTGATCGACCCTTTGGCCAAGCCTTCGGGTACCGCAGACGAGCGCGATCACGCCGAACGCGCTGCTGACGCCCTGTTCTCCCTGCTCACCCAAGGACACCACCACGCGACCGTGACCGTGATCATCGACCTGGACACCCTCAACGGCGGCACCACACCGGCCCGGCTGCTCGGCGGCGGACGCCTGGCCGCCAAGCGGGCGCGTGAGCTGGCGTTGACCGCCGGGGTGTCGGCGCTGATCCTGGGACCGGGAGGGCGGCCGCTGTATCTGGGCCGCCGGTCCCGCTTCGCCGGCCACGGACAACGCCAGACCCTGCTGACCCGCTATGCGCACTGCGCCGCCGAAGGATGTGAGATCCCGGCCCGGCTGTGCGAGATCCACCACACCGGCGGCGGCTGGAAAGCAGGCATACCGACAAATATCGACCGCCTCGCGCCCCTGCGCTCCTTCCACAACAAGTGGGTAGAGGAACATCCCCGCCGGATCCAGGAGACCGAGGACGACGAGGGCCGGTTCGTCATCAGATGCCTGCCTCCCTGGGAGCCCCACCCCGAGGACCAGCCGCCCGAGCCGCCCGAATTGACAGATCCGCCAGGCGACAGCAGGCCGAGCGGGCCGGAGACCGGCCCAGACGGCGACACCCAACCCCAAGGACCCTGACCACCACGCCCGGCCCAGGTCCGGGCTCACACCCCGGCACCCCGAGCGCCGGCAACAACAGCGGAGCCAGGCCAGCACGCCCAGACCCGGCTCCCAAGGGCCCTGACCGGACGCGGGCCGACGCCCGCCACCGCGGCCTGGCCACCCGCGAACACAAACCCCAGCCCCACCCCTTCAGGCCCAGGTCATTGCCTGAAGCCATGGCCCCGGGGACCCGGAGATGCAAATTCACAAGCCGGCGGAGTCAGGGCCACAGAAGAACGGCACCGGCCACGGCGAGTCACCCACCTCCCGGCCCAGGACAGCTAGAGACCCCGACGCACGACCTGTTTCTCCGGGTATCTGCGCCACGGTCAGGAGCCGTCGGCTTTCTTGAGCGATGGGATGAGGCCACCGGCGAGCACCGTCTCGACCTGGCGCTGAGACAGCGCGTGACACAGGTGATAGGTCTCGGCCTTGGTGGTGTTGCGGACCGTGATCTCAGTGCCGCGGCTCAGCGCCGTGCGTAGGGATTGGAAACGGATCGTGTCCTCTTGTTCGATCCGGTCGTAGTCCGCGGGGTCGGTGAACCCCAGGGGGAGGACGCCGAAGTTCACCAGGTTCTGCCAGTGGATGCGGGCGAAGGACTTGGCGATGACCACCCGCAGGCCGAGGTAGCGGGTGGTCAGCGCGGCGTGTTCTCGCGACGAGCCCTGGCCGTAGTTCTGGCCCGCGACGATGACATGCCCGGTGCCGTCCTTGGACCGGGCGGCCCGGCGCGGATAGTCCTCATCGATCCTGGTGAAGGTGAATTCGGCCAGCCTAGGGATGTTGGACCGCAGGGGGAGAGCCCGTGCTCCCGCCGGAGAGATCTCATCGGTCGACACGTCGTCGCCGACCCGCAGCGCCACCAGCGGCTCGAAGCCGTCCGGAAGAGGCGGCAAGTCCGGTAGAGACGAGATGTTCGACCCCTTGATGAGCTTCTCCCCGGTCATATCCCCCTCCGGCGGGGGGACCAGCATCGCGGTGTTGACCGATGCGCGTTCCGGGAGACGGATCTCGGGACAGGGCAAGCCGAGGTCGCGGGGATCGGTGATGGTCCCGGCCAACGCGGCGGCGGCCGCCGTTTCCGGAGAGCACAGCCACACCGCGTCCTCTTCCGTGCCGGAGCGACCGGGGAAGTTCCGGGGGAACGTCCGCAGGGAGTTGCGTCCGCGTGCCGGGGCCTGCCCGATGCCGATGCACCCGAGACAGCCCGTCTGGTGGATGCGAGCTCCGGCGGTGATGAGGTCGAGTGTGGCGCCCATGCGGGTGAGGTCGGACAGGACCTCCCGTGAGGACGGGTTGATGTCGAAGCTGACGTGGTCCCTGGTCTGGCGGCCCTTGACCATCGCGGCCACGATGGCGAAATCCCGCAGGCCGGGGTTGGCCGAGGACCCGACCACGACCTGGCTCACGTCCGCACCGGCCACCTCCCGTACCGGCACGACGTCTCCCGGAGACGACGGCATGGCGATCAACGGTTCCAGGGCCGACAGGTCGATCTCGTCCTCGATGTTGTAGGTCGCGTCGCGGTCCGCGAGGATCTCGGTGAAGTCGCCCGGACGGTCCTCGGCCGCCAGGAAGTCGCGCACGGCCGCGTCGGCCGGGAACACGGTTGTCGTCGCCCCCAGCTCGGCGCCCATATTCGCGATCACGTGCCGGTCCATGGCCGAGAGCCCCGCGAGACCGGGTCCGTGATATTCGATGACGCGGTTCACGCCTCCGCGGACCCCATGGCGGCGCAGCATCTCCAAGATCACGTCCTTGGCCGACACCCATGGCGGCAACTCCCCGCTGAGCCGTACACCCCAGACCTCGGGCATGCGCAGGTGCAGCGGCCGGCCGGCCATCGCCATCGCGACCTCGATGCCGCCCACCCCGATGGCCAGCATGCCCAGCGAACCGGCCGCGCACGTATGGGAGTCCGAGCCGGCCAGACTCCTTCCGGGCACGCCGAACCGCTGCATGTGCGTGGGGTGTGAGACGCCGTTGCCCGGCTTGGAGAACCACAGGCCGAACCGCCGGCACGCCGACCGCAGGAACTCGTGGTCCTCGGCGTTCTTCTCGTCGGCCTGCAGCAGATTGTGGTCGATGTACTGAACGCTGCACTCGGTCTTGACCCGGTCCAGTTCCATCGCCTCGAGTTCCAGCATGACGAGCGTGCCGGTCGCGTCCTGGGTCAGCGTCTGATCGATCCGCAGCCCGATCTCCTCTCCGGGCCTCATGTCGCCGGACTCCAGATGGGCGGCCAGGAGCTTCTGTGCGACGTTGAGACCCACGGCTCACACCCTTTCGGCACTTGGTACAAGCGCTACCCGGCCGGCGAGAGCGAAACGGCGATCGATTCGCCGGCCGGGTCAGCCGGCCGGAGCGAGGTGGACGGCCGGCCTGCGGATGGTCTCGGCGGCCACGATCGCGTGACCGCGGGCGTTGAGGTGGAGGAGGTCGCTGGAGAAGATCCGGGGTCGGCGCTCGCCGGGTGGTCGATGAACGAGATGTACAGGGCGCCGTGATCCGCGGCCACCTCCTCGGTGATCGCCCCCAGCCGACGGATTCCCGCGCTCATCGATGGGGCATAGCGCTCCGGGATGATCCCGGACCCGGTGATGTCCACGAGCCCGATGGTGAGCACGTCCGAGCCGGTCGAGCGCAGCGCTCCGATCATCGTGTCGAGTTCCCGTTTCACTCCGTCGGCGTCGAAGGCGGACCGGAGCATGTCGTTGCCGCCGCAGGCGATGATGGCCAGGTCGGGGGCGAGCGCCAGTGCGGGCGCGAGCTGGCGCTCCCGAACCTCGGCCGCGAGCAGGTTGCGCTCACCGAGGTTGCGGTAGGTGAGATCGGGGTTCGCGGGCCGGAGCGCGCGAGCGATCCGGTCCACCCAGGACAGGTCCAGATATCCCGTGGCCGGCGCGCGGACCCCTTCGGCGACGCTGTCGCCGATCGCGACGAGGCGCGTCCACGGAGCTCCGCCGAGCAGCGCGGTGCCGAGCACGTCGGGCAGCCGGCCGCCCGGCGCGCTGGATCGGGGGACTGCTCGAGGGAAGACGACGAGCGCCAGCCCGATCGGCAGGTTGATGTAGAAGAGCGATCGCCAGTGGAGTGAGTCGACCAGGATCCCTCCCAGGCTGGGGCCCACCGCGGCGGCGAGGGCGCCTGCTCCACAGCCCGATCGCCCTGACTCGCCGCTCGGGCGGCGTGTCGTGCAGCAGGATGGCGAGGGACGCGGGGATCATCGCCGCCGCGCCGGCGCCCTGTAGTGCTCTGGCGGCCAGGAGTGTCGGCAGGTTCGGCGCGATCGCACAGAACAGCGACATCGTCGTGAAGAGCCCGATGCCCGCGCGGAACAGCGTGCGCCGGCCGAGGACGTCGGCCAGCCGTCCGGCGGGGGCGAGCAGCGCGGCGAACAGCAGGGCGTAGAGCGTGATGACCCAGGTCAGGTCGGGGACGGACGCCGCCTGGAAGTCGTGCCGCAGATCGGGGATGGCGAGGTTGGTGACCGTGGCGTCGAGCATCGCGAGGAAGGTCGCGCCGGAGGCGAGCAGCGGGATCGCGGCCCGGCCGGGCGGCGCGGCCGTAGGCGGTGAGGGCATCAGGGCTCCTTAGGAAACTAAACGAACGATCGTACGATTACTTAGGCCGGGGTTCACTGTCAAGACGACGAGGTCGGAGGCCTGTAGCGACCTGACCGTACGAATGGTCGTATGGTTTGTTTCGACGTGAGCGAAGTCGAGGGGCGGTGACGTGATGGTCGGGACGCGGCCGGACGGGCGGGTTCTGCGTGGGGAGCAGACGCGCAAGGCGATCCTCCGGCGGGCCATGGACATCGCCTCGGCGGAAGGGCTGGAAGGGCTCTCCATCGGCCGGCTGGCCACCGATCTGAAGGCCAGTAAGAGCGGGGTGTTCACGCACTTCGGCTCGAAGGAGGAACTGCAGCTCGCGACCATCCGCGCGGCGGTGGAGGTCTTCGTCGACCGGGTCGTCGAACCGGTCCGGGCCACGCCCCCCGGCCTTCGCCGGGTCTGGGCGATGTTCGAGTCGTGGCTGGCCTATGTCGAGAAGCCGGTGTTTCCGGGCGGTTGCTTCTTCTACGCCGTCGGCGCCGAGTTCGACGCCCGCCCCGGCCGGGTACGCGATGCCATCGCCCGGGCGCTGGCGGACTGGCTGAGCCTGTACGAGCGCACGATCGGCGAGGCCGTCCGGCTGGGCGAGATCGCGGAGGGCACCGACGCGCGACAGCTCGCCTTCGAGTTCGACGCCTTCGCGACCCGCGCGGCCAGCTGGGCGCTGTTGCACGACGACATGACCGTCTATCCGCGGGCCCGCACGGCCATGCTCACCCGGCTGCGCGGTGTGGCCACCGCCCCGTCCCTGCTCCCCTCTCCGTGAACCCCGCGAACAACTGCGAGATCACGGCGGAGGGGGAGGTGTCAGGAAGATCGTCTGTGTGGAGGAGGGGTGGCCTGGAGCCGGTCCCCGTCGTTACCGCCGGAGTAGAGTGCGAGCGCGCCAGGGTCGCCGTTATCGAAGGTCTCGGCATGCGCCGGTGGGGATGGCCACGCGGTCAGGTGCCGAGGACAGGGTGGGAACGCCGATGAGATCAGTGCCGATAGCCTCCGGGAATCAGGAGCTTCGTATCGGCGCGCGGCTGCGGGACGCACGCAGCAGGCAAGGCCTGACGATCGGGCAGGTCGCGGAGAGCACCGGCCTGACAAAAGGCTTCATCAGCAGGGTCGAACGGGACATGACCTCGCCCAGCGTCGTCACCCTGGTCACCATCTGCGAAGCGCTGTCGTTGCCGGTCGGCGAGTTGTTCGCCGCGGCGAAGACCGACGTCGTACGCCGGGAACACGCCCCTCGGATCCATTTGACCGGCCACGGCGCCGAAGAGCGACTGCTGACCCCGCGGGGGCAGCCGCGTCTTCAGCTGATCCGCTCGATCATCGAGCCCGGGGGATCGGGAGGCGAGGAGCTCTACACCCTCAACTGCGAGGTCGAGGTCGTGCACGTGCTCCGGGGGAGTCTCCAGGTTCTGTTGAGCAAGTCTCGCGAACTCCTCACCGCGGGCGACACGATGACTTTTTCCGGACGCGAGCCGCACAGCTGGCTGAACCCGAACGACGATGAGGTGGCCGAGGTGCTGTGGGTCATCGTGCCGGCCCCCTGGGACACGACCGCATAGGCCGCCACCGAGGCGCCGCGGAGCACGCGGGTCAGGAGGGGAACTCCTCTGGTGACACCGTGGTCCTCTCTGCCTTGACCTTCTGCCGGTGCCGCACCCGGTGCACGGAGGCCTTCGGGTCGTCGACGACCGGCGGCCGGCTCCCGGGTCTGGCCGGCACTCCCCGCGGTCCCTCGTCGGGGAAGACGAAGGAGGGCTCCGGAAAGACGTACAGGGCGGCGACGTACAGCACCACGGCGCTGAGCAGAGTGACCACGAGGCTGATGTCGATGCCGTTGGCCGCGTTGCGGAAAGGCCCTTCGAGCAGCGGAGGGACGTTGGCGAAGGACAGGCCCGCCACGGTCGCGAAGATCCACGCGAACATCGGCCGCCAGTTCACTCCGCGGGTGAACCAGTACGTCCCCCCGAGCTGGCCGCGGTTGAAGACCTGCAGGTCGGCCGGGACGTAGTGCCCGCGGCGCACGAAGTAGCCGATCGTCATGATCACCATCCACGGGGACGTGCACAGGATGATCAGCGTCGTGAACGCGTTGATGCTGGCGACCAGGTTGAAGACGAACCGGCCGACGATGATGAAGGCGAACGCCAGCGTCCCGATCAGCAGTGTCGACCTGACCCGGCTGAGCCTGGGGAAGACCGAGGAGAAGTCCAGGCCGGTGCCGTACAGCGACGTGACCCCGGTGGACATGCCGCCGAGGAACGCCACCACCAGGAGGAGAAGCGCGTACCAGAGCGGTGAGACCTTGATGAGGCCCGCCGTGTAGTCGGAGGCGTCGGTGACCAGCGTCGCGGTGGCGACGCCGAACAGGAAGGGGATGAGGCTGCACACCTGGGCGAAGAACGGTGCCGCCATCAGCGTGCGGGGACGATAGGTGTCGGGGATGTAGCGAGACCAGTCCCCGAGAAAGGCGCCGAACGAGATGGGGTTGGCCATCGTGACGAGGACGGAGGCCGCGAACGTCGCGCTGAACGAGCCGTTCAGGTAGCGGCTCGGGTCTCCGGCGTAGGAGGCGTCGAACGTCGGCGCGTAGGCGACGATGGCCAGCAGGATGAGCGCCGTGCCCGCGACCACCACGACCTTGTTGACCAGCAGCATGAACGCGTAGCCGTACACGCAGATCACGATGACCAGCAGGCCGAAGGCGGCGTAGACGAGACCGCGGACCACGTCGCTGTCCGGGACGTGGAACAGCCGGTTCGCTCCGCCGACGAACGCGTCGCCGCTGACCCATACCGAGATCGCGTAGAAGGCGACGGCGGTCAGGAGCGAGAGGTAGGAGCCCACGATGCGCCCCACGACGCCGAAGTGAGCACCGGAGGACACGGCGTTGTTGGTCCCCGTCCGGGGGCCGAACAGTGCCATCGGAGAGAGGATGAGCGCGCCGATGACGACTCCGGTGACCGTGGCGAGGACGGCGTTCCAGAACGAGAGTCCCGTCGCGATCGGCAGGGTCCCCAAGATGATGGTCGCGAACGTGTTCGCGCCGCCGAACGTGATCCGGAACAGGTCCAGCGGGCGAGAGTGCCGGTGGTGGGCCGGGATCGTCTCGATTCCGTAGGGCTCGACGTCCGTGGCCCTCGGCCGCACGGGGAGCCCATCGGCCGGGGTGTCGGTCATCAGATCCAGTCTCCCGCTGTTCGCACCGGTCACAGGCACACCGGGGCAGGCCCCGGCGGATGGAGCCCAACGGTAGGCATTAGTTGCCTCACAGGCAACACTTGTTGCTCTACAGTTACATCCGTGGGTCACCCTAGAGGCACTGTCCGCAGGGAAGGAGCCTGAGGTGAAGCTTCGGATCGTCGACCTGTCCGTACCGCTGTCCGAATCCACGCAGGTCTACCCAGGAGATCCGGTTCCGCGCATCCGCACGGCCGCGACCATCGAATCCGACGGTTTCAACCTGCTGAGCCTGCACATCGGCTCCCAGACGGGCACGCACGTCGACGCGCCCTACCACTTCAGGGAGGAGGGGCTCCGGATCGACGAGCTCGACCTGTCGCTGTTCGCCGGCGAGGCGCTCGTCATCGACGTCACCGGCCGCGCGCCGCGCGCCCGCATCACCTGGGACGCGATCGCCCCGGCGGCCGGGCGGCTCCGGCCGGGAGTGCTGGCGTTGCTGCACACCGGATGGTCGAGCAGGTACGGGGGCGAGACCTATTTCGACCACCCGTACCTCGATGCGGACGCGTGCCGCCGCATGCTCGATCTCGGTGTCCGGACCTTCCTCGTGGACGCGCCGAACATCGACGAGACACCGGACGACCGGCACCCGGGCGAAGGGTTCCCGGTGCATCACCTCATCGCGGAGGCGGGCGGCGTGATCGGAGAGAACCTGCGCAACTTCGAGAAGATCGACTTCGAGCCGTTCGTCTCGTGCCTTCCGCTGCGGCTGACCGGCGCCGACGGGGCGCCGGCCCGCGCCGTGGCGATGGATCTGACCGTTTCAGCGGGCGCGCCCCGAGCCGATCGCGGTGCGGCCGAGTGAGAGGAAACCATGCCTGACAACCTCCCCCGCACGACCGAGGACGGTCACGTCGGCCCGGTCGTGGCCAGCGTCGTACCACGCTTCGCGGGGCCGGCCACGTTCGCCCGGCTCCCGCGCCTGGACGAGATCGACGAGGTCTCCGACGTCGACGTCGCCGTGGTCGGCGTGCCCTTCGACGGCGGAGTGAGCTTCCGGCCGGGAGCCCGGTTCGGACCCGCACACGTGCGGGAGTCGTCCAGGCTGCTGCGTCCCTACAACCCCGCGCTGGACGTCTCCCCGTTCGGCAGCCAGCAGGTGGCCGACGCCGGCGACATCGCGGTGAATCCGTTCTCCATCGACGAGGCGGTGCGGCAGATCGAGGCGGGTGCCGACGAGCTGCTCGAACGCGCGGGCCGTCTGCTGACCATCGGTGGCGACCACACGATCGCGCTTCCGCTCCTGCGGTCGCTGTCGCGTCGTCACGGTCCGGTCGCCGTGGTCCACTTCGACGCGCACCTCGATACCTGGGACACCTACTTCGGCGCGGACACGACGCACGGCACCCCGTTCCGGCGGGCGTCCGAGCAGGGCCTGCTCGACCTGTCCGGATGCATGCACGTCGGCATCCGCGGGCCCCTGTACGGCGCCGCCGACCTCGCCGAGGACGCCGAGCTCGGCTTTCAGACCGTCCACGCCCGCGAGATGGAGGACCTCGGGACGCGTGGTGTCGTCGAACGGATCCGGGCGCGGGTGCAGGACCGGCCCGTGTACGTGTCGGTCGACATCGACGTGCTCGATCCGGCCTTCGCTCCCGGGACGGGTACGCCCGAGTCCGGTGGCCTGCTCAGTCGCGAGCTGCTCGCGATCCTCCGTGAGTTCCGCCACCTCCGGCTCGTCGGCGCCGACATCGTCGAGGTCGCGCCGGCGTACGACCACGCGGAGATCACCGGTATCGCGGCCTCCCACGCGGCCTATGAGCTGTTGTCCGCGATGGCCCTGACCGCTCCGGCCGGCCGGACGTCAGGGACCTGACCTTGTACGTCCCGCAGGACTAAGCCAAGATCGACCAGGTCGGCACGACCTTTCCGCATGAGACCCGGACCATCGGCCTGGACCCGAGCCCGCCCGTGCCCTTGCCCAGGCCTCCGCAGACCCGCACAGGAGAACCTCCGATGACCCCGCCCCGCGCCATCGAACAGCGCCGTGTACTGACCACCGCGATCCCCGGTCCGCGCTCCATCGAGCTGCACGCGCGCAAGCAGGCCGCGGTCTCCTCCGGCGTGTCCACGGGCCTGCCCGTCTACGTCGAGCGGGCCGGCGGCGGCATCCTGGTCGACATCGACGGCAACCAGCTCATCGACTTCGGCTCCGGGATCGCCGTGACGACGGTCGGCAACTCCGCGCCGCGCGTGGTCGAGCGGGTCCGTGAGCAGGTCGCCGACTTCACCCACACCTGTTTCATGATCACGCCGTACGAGGAGTACGTCGAGGTCGCGGAGGCCCTCAACGAGCTCACACCGGGTGACCACGAGAAGCGCTCGGCGCTGTTCAACTCCGGTGCGGAGGCCGTGGAGAACGCGGTCAAGATCGCCCGCTCCGCCACGGGCCGCCAGGCGATCGTGGCCTTCGACCACGCCTACCACGGACGCACCAACCTGACCATGGCGCTCACCGCCAAGAACATGCCGTACAAGCATCGCTTCGGGCCCTTCGCCAACGAGATCTACCGGGTCCCGATGGCCTACCCCTACCGCTGGCCGACGGGCCCGGACGCCTGCGCCGACGAGGCGTTCGAGCTCTTCGTCTCCCAGGTCCACGCCCAGGTCGGCGAGGACAACACGGCAGCCGTGATCATCGAGCCGATCCAGGGCGAGGGCGGCTTCATCGTGCCTCCGCCGGGCTATCTCCCGCGGGTGGCGGACTGGTGCCGCGACAACGGCATCCTCCTCATCGCCGACGAGATCCAGACCGGCTTCTGCCGCACCGGGGACTGGTTCGCCAGCGACCACGAGGGCATCGTCCCCGACCTGATCACCACCGCCAAGGGGATCGCCGGCGGCCTGCCGCTCGCGGGGGTCACCGGGCGGGCGGAGATCATGGACGCCGTCCACGGCGGCGGCCTGGGCGGGACGTACGGCGGCAACCCGGTCGCGTGCGCGGCCGCGCTCGGCGCGATCGACACGATGAAGGCCGAGGATCTGCCTCAGCGCGCCCGTGACATCGAGGCGTTCATGGTCCCGCGGCTGCGGGAGCTCGCCGGGAAGTACCCGCAGATCGGCGACATCCGCGGACGGGGCGCCATGCTCGCCGTCGAACTGGTGTCGGACCCCGGCGCCAAGACCCCGGACGCGATCCTGACCGGGGCGGTCAACAAGGCCTGCCATGCCGCCGGGCTCGTCACCCTGACCGCGGGCACCTACGGCAACGTGCTGCGGTTCCTGCCCCCGCTGTCCATCCCCGACGACCTGCTGGTGGAGGGCCTGGATATCCTCGAACAGGCCTTCGCCACGGCCGTCTGAGCCGTCCCCTCCGCGGGGCCGCCACGCCGGCGTTCGCATCGACCACCATGCCATCGAGTGAGGTTCGCGCCATGTCAGACATCACGCCCTTTCTTCTGTCCGGTGTGCCGGCCACCGGTACGGACACCCTCACGGTCACCTCTCCGTGGGACGGGTCGGTCGTGGGTGTCGCGTCGGTCCCGACCGACGCCCAGGTCGAGCAGGCCGTCGCCGATCTCGACGCCGTACGGCTGGAGGCGCAGGCGACGCCCGCGCACGTGCGGGCCGCGGCTCTCGACCACATCTCGGCGCGGCTGGCCGAACGCGCGGAGGAGATCGCGGCTCTGATCACCGCGGAGAACGGGAAGCCGCTGTTCTGGTCGCGCGGTGAGGTCTCCCGGGCGGTCTCGACGTTCCGCTGGGCCGCCGAGGAGGCCCGCCGTTTCTCCGGTGACCTGCAGCGCCTGGACACCGACGCGGCCGCGACCGGGCGGCTCGGCGTGGTCCGGCGCTTCCCGCGCGGTCCCGTGCTGGGCATCGCGCCGTTCAACTTCCCGCTGAATCTCGTCGCGCACAAGGTCGCCCCGGCCATCGCGGTCGGCGCACCGATCCTGGTCAAGCCGGCTCCCGCCACCCCGCTCTCCGCGCTGCTGCTCGGTGAGATCATCGCCGAGACGGCTCTGCCGCCGCGGATGGTCTCGGTGCTGCCGGTCCCCAACGACAGGATGTCGTCCCTTGTCGCCGACCCGAGGCTTCCCGTCATCTCGTTCACCGGTTCCGGCCCCGTCGGGTGGTCCATCCAGCGGCAGGTCCCCCGCAAGCACGTGACCTTGGAGCTGGGCGGCAACGCCGCGGTGATCGTCAACGACGACTGGCCCGATCTGACCGGCGCGGCCGCCCGGATCGCGCTGTTCTCCAATTACCAGGCCGGTCAGTCCTGCATCTCGGTCCAGCGCGTGCTGGTCCACGAGCGCGTCTACGAGGACTTCGTCACCCGGCTCGTGTCCGCCGTCGAGGGCCTGCCGACCGGCGACCCGACCGCGGACGGCGTACAGGTCGGCCCGGTGATCAACGACGCCGCGGCCGAGCGGATCACGGCCTGGGTCGAGGAGGCCCGCCAGGGGGGCGCGTCCGTCCTCACCGGCGGCACCCGCGAGGGCCGCACCGTGGCCCCGACCGTCCTCGCCGGCGCCCCGGCCGGGACCAAGGTGGCCGAGGAGGAGATCTTCGGCCCGGTCCTGTCCGTGGCCCGGTTCACCGACCTCGACGAGGCGTTCGCCATCGTCAACTCCTCGAAGTACGGGTTGCAGGCCGGTGTCTTCACCACCGATCTGCAGGTGGCGTTCCGTGCTCACCGGGACCTCGAGGTCGGCGGCGTCATCGTCGGCGACGTTCCGAGCTTCCGGGCGGACCAGATGCCCTACGGCGGCTGGAAGGACTCCGGTGTCGGCCGCGAAGGCGTCAGGTCCGCCATGAACGACCTGACCGAAGAGCGCGTGCTGGTCCTCACCGGCCTCGACCTCTGAGGTCTCCCGGGGCCGCGGTCACCGCGGCCGGACCGCCTCTTCACCGGTCAGCATCCAGGACACCGCGAGGTCGACGACATGCTCGGGGACCTCGTGGCCGCCGTTGAACTCCTCGTACGTCACCTCGTAGTCCGAGGCCCGCAGCCGGGGCACGAGGCTCCGGCTGCAGGAGTCCACCGGCAGGACCCGGTCGCCGGTCCCGTGGGACACGAACACGCGCGGCCGGCCGTGGAGCACCAGCGGCGCGGCGAACCCGGGGGAGAACGCGAGCACGGCGTCGAAGAGGTCCCCGTTGGTGAGGCCGATCGACAGGGCGTAGGAGGCGCCGTCGGAGAAGCCGCCGACCGTGATCGACTCGACCGGATAGGAGTCGAGGGTCTCCTCGATCACCCGGTCGATCCTGCGCACGTCCGGGCCGAAGCCGTCGACGATGAGATCCCAGGTACCTGAGATGGATTTCGGCGCCAGGAGCAGGAGCCGATGTTCGTCGGCCGCCGACAGCAGCAGGTCCACGCCCTGGCGGGGCGAGCCTCCGGCCCCGTGTAAGAGGAGGGCCAGGCGGTACGGGGGGCCGTCGACGGGGGCGGGCACGTAGGCCATCCCCACGAGTTCGCCGGCCGCTCCCTCGAACCGGAGCAGGCCCGTCATGCTGGAGACGGTCACAGGCTCGTAGAGGCGCACGGACAGGCGCCCGTGCTTGGAGTTCTCCGCCGGCTGCTGATGTGGTGGCGCCGGTTCGCTGACAAGGGGCATGGTCGCTCCCATAGTCTTCGTCTTCGGGCCCGTCCACGGGGCCATACGCCCGGGCTACCCCGGTTCGGGGCCGCTAAGCCCGACCTGACGGCGATCCGGGTGCGGCCGGCGCTCCCGGGACCGGCCGCCCGTGGACTACGGTGCCCGGAGGCTCAGCCGCTCTTGCGGCGGAACTGACGCCTGTTCTGGGCCGGCCCGTGCGCGTCGACGGTCCCCGAGGAGCCCTTGCCCTGGTCTTTGGCTCCCTTGGCCGCCTGCTGGGCGCGCTTGCGCTCGAGCGCCTCGCGGAACTTCTCCTTCGCGTCGTCGGGATGTGTGGATTCGGCTTCGTTCGGGGCCATACGAGCCCTCCTGCTCTCAGGTCGTGCAGATGGACACACGAGTGCCGCCCGGCGAACCGCGCCCGGGAAACCCTTCTCCCGGCGCCGGTTCCAAGGGCGACGAACCCGCTCCTCTGAACTTTAGGCCACCCCCGGTCGTGGCCGTACGGTCATAGATCACCGTCCCGGAGTTCGCCGAGCAGTCACCAGCCGGCAACCGCGCGCCGTGCGGGAGATTTCCACCGCGAATACACCGGGCTCCGGCACGGGGCCTCCATCCCGTGTCGGGGTAGCGATCGTTGATCATTTGTGACATGCCCAACATCTTGGGTGCCAACACTCTCAGCACCCCCACATGTATGGTCCTCGTGGTGCTGGTTCGCCGGGTCGCCGTGTGCGGCCCGGCGTCGTAAGAGGGAACCCGGTGTGAGTCCGGGACTGCCCCGCAGCGGTGAGCGGGAACGACCGCCGTCAACACGCACTGGGTCACGCGACCTGGGAAGCGACGGCCAGTAGGACGCGCCGGCCTCGAGCCGGCGCGGTGCCCGCGAGTCCGAAGACCTGCCCGCACCCGTATTGGTCCATGGTCTCGTGGGAAGGCCGCTGGGCGGTGCCGGCGGAGCCGGCCCCTCCTTGGCGTGCTTCTCCCCGAGCCCGGCTCGCGAGGGAAGAGAGCACATGAGATCCGAAGCCATCGCGCCCCCCATGGCGCCCGAGCGGTCTCACCTCCTGCAGGATGACCCCGTCACCTGGCGGGAGGACCGCGAACAGGAGATCAGGGAGGCGGCGGATCGGGTGTCCGTGGACCCCGGCAACTCGCGGATCGCCGCGGGGCTGCTCGCGGAGCTCATCGCCGAGGAGGCCGCGGCCGAGGGCGTGGGGAGCTTCGCCGGCTCCGTGGCCGCCGCCCATGCCCAAGGGCTGCTGAACGACGGTACGGCCGCGTTCGTGGAGCGGCACGCGGCCGAACTCGACGCCCTGATCGACGTGGAGCCCGGCGTCACACCGGCGCGGCCGGCCCGCCACCTCGCCGATGACCGGTTCGAGTACTTCGGCCTGCGGACGGTCTACGACCGTTACCTGCTGCGCCATCCCCGGACCCGCCGGGTCCTCGAGCGCCCCCAGCACTTCCTGCTGCGGGTGGCCTGCGGGCTGTCCGAGACCGTGGCCGAGGCGGCCGAGCTCTACGGGCTGATGTCCCGGCTCGACTACCTGCCCAGCTCCCCGACCCTGTTCAACTCCGGGGCGAGACGGTCGCAGCTGTCCTCCTGCTTCCTGCTCGACTCGCCCCGGGACGAGCTGGAGTCCATCTATGAGCGGTACGGCCAGGTCGCCCGGCTGAGCAAGTACGCCGGTGGCATCGGCATCTCCTGGAGCCGGGTGCGTTCCCGCGGTGCGCTGATCCGCGGGACCAACGGTCACTCCAACGGCATCGTCCCGTGGCTGCGTACCCTCGACGCCAGCGTGGCGGCGGTCAACCAGGGCGGCCGGCGCAAAGGGGCCGCGTGCGTCTACCTCGAGCCGTGGCATCCCGACATCGAGGAGTTCCTGGAACTGCGCGACAACACCGGCGAGGACGCCCGGCGCACCCACAACCTCAACCTGGCCAACTGGATCCCCGACGAGTTCATGCGCCGGGTCGAGGCCGATGAGCCCTGGTCGCTGTTCGACCCCGACGAGGTGCCCGGGCTCACCGACCTGTGGGGGGAGGACTTCGAGACGGCCTACCGCGCCGCCGAGCGTGACCGCCGCCATACTCGCCGGATCCCGGCCCGTCAGTTGTACGGGCGGATGATGCGGACCCTGGCGCAGACCGGCAACGGCTGGATGACCTTCAAGGACGCCGCCAACCGGGCCTGCAACCAGACCGCTCTCAAGGGCAACGTCGTGCACCTGTCCAACCTGTGCACCGAGATCATCGAGGTGACGGGCGACCGGGAGACGGCCGTGTGCAACCTGGGTTCCATCAACCTGGCCGCGCACGTGGGCGAGGACGGTGTGGACCTCGCCCGGCTGCGGGCCACCGTCCGTACCGCCGTGCGGTTCCTGGACCGTACGATCGACCGCGGGTTCTATCCGACGCCGGAGGCGGAGGGCGCCAACCGGAAGTGGCGGCCGATAGGGCTCGGTGTGATGGGCCTCGCCGACGTGTTCTTCCGGCTCCGGCTGCCCTTCGACTCGGCCGAGGCCCTGGCTCTGTCGACGGACATCGCCGAGGAGATCTCGCTGGCCGCCTACGACGCCTCGGCCGAGCTGGCCGAAGAGCTCGGAGCGCACCCGGCCTACGAGCAGACCCGCGCGGCCGGGGGCGTCCTGCATCCGGACCACTTCCCGTACGCGCGGCCGAAGCGGACCGCCGCCTGGGCGGAACTGCGCGAGCGCATCGGCCGGAGCGGGCTGCGCAACTCACTGCTCGTCGCCATCGCGCCCACGGCGACGATCGCGTCCATCGCCGGCTGCTATGAGTGCGTCGAGCCGCAGGTTTCCAACCTGTTCAAGCGCGAGACGCTGTCCGGTGAGTTCCTGCAGATCAACCGCTATCTGGTGCAGGAGCTCAAGGCGCTCGGGCTGTGGACGTCCGCCTTCCGGGACGAGATCAAGCGCGCGGACGGCTCCGTGCGGGACCTCGAGGGGCTGCCACCCGACCTGCGGTCCCGCTACCGGACGGCCTGGGAGCTGCCGCAGAAGGCACTGATCGATCTCGCCGCCGCGCGGACCCCGTACGTCGACCAGAGCCAGTCGCTCAACCTGTTCATGGCCAATCCCACCATTGGGAAGCTGTCCTCGATGTACGCCTACGCCTGGCGCAGCGGTCTCAAGACGACCTACTACCTGCGCTCGCGCCCGGCCACCCGGATCACCCAGACGACCGTCGCCGGAGCCGCGGTTCCCGCCGCCGGCGAAGTCGTGCCCGACGAGGCCGTCGTCACTTGCTCACTCGAGAACCCCGAGGTCTGCGAGGCCTGCCAATGATCCTTGACCCCGGTATGAGCCTCACCCTGCGGCCGATGCGCTATCCCGCCTTCTACGAGCGCTACCGGGCCGCGATCCGCAACACCTGGACGGTCGAAGAGGTCGATCTGGGCTCCGATCTCGCGGACCTGGCCCGGCTCACTCCCGCGGAATCACATCTGATCAACCGCCTGGTCGCGTTCTTCGCCACCGGCGACTCGATCGTGGCCAACAACCTGGTGCTCAACCTCTACAAGCACCTCAACGCCCCGGAGGCCCGTCTCTACCTGTCACGCCAGCTCTTCGAGGAGGCCGTTCACGTTCAGTTCTACCTGACCCTGCTCGACACCTATCTGCCCGATCACGAGGAGCGCGTCAAGGCCTTCGCCGCGATCGAGCACATCCCCTCGATCCGGGCGAAGGCGGAGTTCTGCTTCCGCTGGATCGATTCCGTCGGCTCGCTGGACACGCTCCAGACCCGCGAGGACCGGCGTGCCTTCCTGCTCAACCTGATCTGTTTCGCCGCCTGCATCGAGGGGCTGTTCTTCTACGGGGCCTTCGCCTACGTCTACTGGCTGCGCTCGCGGGGGCTCCTGAACGGGCTGGCCTCCGGCACCAACTGGGTCTTCCGGGACGAGTCGATGCACATGGAGTTCGCCTTCTCGGTGGTCGACACCGTACGGGCGGAGGAACCGGGACTCTTCGACGATGACCTCGCCGCCCAGGTCACCCGGATGCTCGAGGATGCGGTGGAGGCCGAGCTGGCCTTCGCCCACGATCTGTGCGGCGACGGACTGCCGGGCATGTCGGCGACCGACATGCGGGCCTATCTGGAATACGTCGCCGACCAGAGGCTCACCAGGCTCGGCATATCGGCCCGCTATGGCACGGCCAATCCGTTCGCCTTCATGGAACTCCAGGACGTGCAGGAACTGTCCAATTTCTTCGAACGGCGGGTCTCGGCCTACCAGGTCGCCGTGGAGGGTGACGTCGCCTTCGACGAAGCCTTCTGACCTGCCGGCAGAGGTAGGTGTGCGCGTCCTGAAGCGGCGAGTCACCGTACGGTCGTCCCCTGGCCAGGGGACGACCGTACGGGCACGAGCGGCACCGGCTGAGGCCGGCGGTCAGCCGACGTGCACGAGCGGGCGCCGTTCGGTGTCCGGTTCGGCCTGCCGCAGGACCTCGCGGGTGAGCGCCGGGATGTCCCCCCCGCCGAAGACGAGGTAACGGAGCAGCGCGCCGATCGGGTTGCCTTCGGTCCAGTGGAAGTAGACGTTGGGCAGCTTGCCCGTCTCGTCGCGGATGTGGAGAAGGACCGCGGCGATCGCGTTGGGGATGGAGGGGCTCTCGATCCGGAGGATCCGGAAGCCGTGCAGCTCTTCGCCCACCACCCGGATCTCGGTCTCGAACTCGGAGGCGTCCGGCACCGTCGCCTCGAGGAAGAGCAACCCCTCGTCCTTGCGGAGGCGGTGCATCTCCCACGCCTCGAGGGACTTGGCGAGATACTCCTTCTGATCCCGGGCGTCCGGCTCGTTGGCGACGAGATGGATCTCCGCGGCCTCGTTGATGTAGAGCCGGGCCCGGTCGTCCATGGTGATGCCGGTGACCCGAAGCTCGGTGGAGCGGGTGGCCCTGGAGATCAGCGAGGTGACGACGATGGCCAGGAGGAAGGAGAACGCGATCACCAGGCCGTCGGGGCGCTCGATGATGTTCGCGACCGTGGCATAGGCGAAGATCAGCATGACGATTCCGGACGGGACCGCGACCTTCCTCCTGCCGTTCTTCCACGCCGACAGCGTCACGGCGACGGACGCCGACAGGATCAGCGCCAGGACGCCCGTGGCGTAGGCGCCGCCCTGCGACTCCACATCCGCCTTGAACACCAGGGTGATGATGAAGGAGATGGCCGTGAAGATCAGAACCATCGGGCGCGCGGCCCGTGACCAGTCCGGGGCCATGCCGTACCGGGGAAGGTAACGCGGCACGATGTTCAGCAGGCCGGCCATCGCGGACGCGCCGGCGAACCACAGGATCGCGATCGTGCTGATGTCGTAGACGGTGCCGAACCAGTCACCGAGCTGCTGATGGGCCAGGTAGGCCAGGGCACGGCCGTTGGCCTTGCCGCCCTCCTGGAACTCCCGCTCGGGGATCAGCACGGTGGTGGCGAAGCTGCAGGTGATCAGGAAGACGCTCATGATGACCGCGGCCGTGGTGAGCAGCTTCTTCGCACCCTTGATCCGGTGTTCCAGATCCCCCTTGACCAGTGGCATCACCGCCACGCCGGTCTCGAATCCGGACAGCCCGAGGGCCAGCTTCGGCATCACGTACATCGAGACCGCCACCATGGCGAGCGGGCTGGAGTAGTCGGCGCTGAGCGAGCTCTGCCAGTTCGCGACCACGCCGGGGTGGGCGATCACATGCTCGACCGCCGTCACCACCACGACCACGTTGAGCGTCAGGTACACCGCCACCAGCGCGACCGCGATGGAGATCGCCTCGCTGAACCCCACCAGGAAGACCGCGCCCAAGGCCGCGATCAGGAACAGCGTCACCGGGACCCGCTGGCCCGCCATGAACTGAGGGACGAAGGGATTCTGCAGCACATGCGCGGTGGCGTCCGCCGCCGAGAGGGTGATGGTCACGATGAACGCCGTCGCGACGAACCCGAGGAGGAACAGCACCAGCAGCTTGCCCCGCCATCGGGGCAGCAGGCTCTCCAGCATCGCCAGGGACCCCAGGCCGTGGGGGCTCTCCTTGGCGACCGCCCGATAGGCCGGCAGCGCGCCGAACAGCGTCAGGGCCACGAGGATGAGCGTCGCGATCGGGCTGAGCGCCCCGGCGGCGAGCGCGGCGAGGCCGGGCTGGTAGCCCATCGACGAAAAGTAATCGACACCCGTGAGGCACATGACCTGCCACCAGGCGTGCCGCTTGTGAGGGGTCTCCTCATGGTGGGGACCCAAGGTCTTGAGATCCCGGCGCTGCATGCCCGCGAGCAGCCACCGGCCGACCGTGGTCCTCGTCCCCGATGGGGCTGACGTGGTCAGGCCCGATCACCCCTTCGTTCCCAGGCCGCCGGACATCCCAGGCGGCACCTCAGTGGAAAAGCATGCAGATCAACCCGTCAAATTACTCCAGCTCCGGGCATGCTCGTGCCCCGCATGCCGAACAGGACTCGGACAGCGGGACCAGATGCCCGCGACGTCGAGCCCGCCGCGGGCCGAGGGCGAGCCGACGGCTGAGGACACGCTGGTCAGCGCCGCGGCGCAGGCCGTTGATCTCGTGCGGCCCGGCCGGCCCCCACCCCCGGCCCGTTTCGCCGTCCGAGCCCCCGGGAAGCGGGATTGCATGGAAGCGATCCGCCTGGGTCTGCTCGTGGACAGCGACGCCTACGGCGGCGCGGAGGTCTACGTACGGCAACTGCTGTGCCGCCTCCCGGCGGAGTTCGAGACGCATCTCGTGGTGGCCGAACCGGTGGCGCCATGGTTCGACGATCTCGCCGGGCAATGGACGACATGTACGAGGATCCCGCTCCTGCGCGGCCGGGAGAGCGCGCCGGAGCTCCTGCGACCGCTGGCCCGGGTGGGCGCCGACGTCTGGCACGTCAACCTGGTCGACCCCGCGAGCAACCGCGCCGCCCTGGCCGCGGCCTGCGTGGCCGCGCCGACCGTGGCCACGCTCCACATGCCCGGGAGGGTGACGGACGGACTGGGTTGCCCGGATGGACCGTACGCCCGGGTCGGCGCGGTGATGGCGGTGTCCGCGCAGATCGCCGAGCTGTTGCGCAGACGGCTCGGGATGCCCCTGGAACGGGTGGTGCGGGTGCGCAACGGCGTTGACCTGCCGCCTCGCGCCGGCCGGCCCGCCTTGTCCGCGGGGGTGCGGCCGCGGGTCGGCGCGGTGGGGCGCCTTACCGGCCAGAAGGGATTCGACGTTCTGATCGCCGCGGTGGCCCTGTTGGTCCGCCGGGGCCATGCGGTCGAGGCGGTCGTCGCGGGAGAGGGGCGTGACCGGATCACGCTGGAGGCCGCCGCCGCCGGGCTGCCGGTCCGTTTCACCGGCTTTGTCGCGGATGTACCCGCCTTCCTGGAGGGGCTTGACGTGTTCTGCCTCCCGTCCCGCGAGGAGGGGCTGCCACTGGCCCTCCTCGAGGCCATGGCACACGCTCTGCCGTGCGTGGCCACACGGGTGGGGGACATCCCCGAGGTGGTGGGGGACGCGGTGGTCACCGTCCCCCCGGAGGACCCGGTCGCGCTGGCCGACGCACTCGAACCCCTCATCACCGATCCGGGCCGGCGCCGGCGGCTGGGGGAGCGGGCCCGGGTGACGGCGTTGCGGCGCTTCGACGCCGTGGACATGGTCGAGACCGTCGCCGGGCTGCTTCGCGTCATCACAACGGCGTCGGCCGCGGAGGATGGTCAGCTCAGCAGCTCCCGGACCTCGCTGAGGACCACCTCGATGGACAGTTCGTAAGCGCACCGCAAGTCGATGGGACAGGACAGATGCGGACAAGGACTGCAGGCCACACCGGCCCGGACCGCCCGGTGGCGATCGTTGCCGTACGCCCACCGGACGGGGTCACCGGCCATGAACAACGTGACGCTGGGCGTCCCGGTCGCGACCGCGAGATGGGCGGTGCCGGTGTCGTTGCCCACGAGGAGCGCGGCATTGCGCAGGAGCGCCGCGAAGGTGCCGAGGGTCGTCGCGCCGGTGAGATCGACCGCGTCACATCCGGCGTGCCGCAGGACGGCGCGGCCGAGAGGCCGCTCTGTGGCCAGTCCGCTGACCACCACCCGGAGACCCCGCGAGGACAGTTCGTCGGCGACGGCGGCGAACCGGATGGCGGGCCACCGCCGTGTGGGCGCCGACGCGCCGGGGTGCAGGACGGCGTACCGGCCAGGCTCCAGGTCGTGCCGCCGGGCCAGCGCCCCGAAGGCCGCCGTGTCCCTGGGCAGCTCCCGGAACTCGAGGGCCTCGTCGCCGGCGGGGACGCCCAGATGCCGTACGAGAGCCAGATGGCGATGGATCTCGTGCACATGCCGCGGATAGGGGAGATAGAGCTCGCCACGGCCGGCGAAGCCCGCCGCCGCGAATCCGCCGACGCGGGCGCCCGCGGAGCGGCCGATCCGTTCGCACGCCTCGTTGGCGGCGGCCCTGTCCCCGTAAGCCTGGAGGACCAGGTCGAAGCGGCGTTCGGCCGCGGCGTGCAGGAAGCCGGGCAGTCGGCTCCCGTCCGGCGGTCTGTCCGGAATGCCTGGGTAGCCGCTGAAGGGGAGCAGCTCGTCGATGTAGGACCCGAAACGGGCCAGCAGCGGTGCGGCCTCCGCCCAGGTGATCACAGTCGTACGGACGTCCGGCCGGGCCCGGCGGAGGGCCCGGAGCGCGGGCACCGAGCAGAGCAGGTCACCGAGTCCGACGCGCGCGCGCAGGAAGGCGACGCGGCGGACCTCGGGATCGGCGAGCGGCGGAACCGGCATGACGTGAACCTCCAGAGCCCTCCGGAGGGCGATCCCCGGACGGCCCGCTGGAACCCGTACCCGGCCGCTCACCCCCGATGCGCCGTGTCGGTGATCATGCCGACCTACCGGCAGGCGGCCTTCCTGCCCCGAGCGCTCGGCGGGCTGCTCGCCCAGACCGTCCGAGACTGGGAATTACTGATCATCGACGACGGGTCACCGGACGAGTCCGCCGGGATCGCGGCGCGCTTCCTCGGCGATCCGCGGGTCCGTTACCACCGGCTGCCGTCCAACCGGGGACTCGGCGCCGCGCTCAACGCGGGGCTGGCACTGGCCACCGCGCCGCTGGTCGCCTACCTGCCCTCCGACGACCTCTACGAGCCCGGTCACCTGGACGCCCTGCTCGGTGTGCTGGCCGACCCGGCGGCCGTCCTGGCCTACTCCGGGGTCCACCACCACGACGGGCGCACTTCCCTCGAGGCCCCGGACGGGCACCCGCTGCAGCTGGTCCAGGTGGCCCACCGCCGGGTCGGCGAACGGTGGGCCGAGCGGGACGAGCTCGAAAGCGACGACCTCGACCGGCTTTACTGGAGCCACCTGCGGGCCCTCGCCCCCGCGCGCGGCACCGGCCGGGTGACCTGCACCTGGACGGATCATCCCGGGCAGCGGCACAAGGCGATCCGGGAGAGCCACGACGGCGGGCTCAACGTCTTCCGCTCCCGCTACCGGATCGCCGGGCCGCTCCGCTTCCACTCCAGCGACAGCGGTGAGATCGACGAGGTGGCGTTGTACGACCGGTTCCGGCGCCGCCGGCTGCCGCCGGCCCGGGACGGCTTGCGGATCCTGCTCGTCGGTGAGCTCGCCTACAACCCCGAGCGGGTCCTGGCCCTGGCCGAACGGGGACACCGCCTCTACGGCCTGTGGACCGAGGACGCACTGGGCTGCAACACCGTCGGCCCCCTTCCGTTCGGGCACGTTCGTGACCTTCCTCGGACCGGCTGGCGGCAGGCGGTCCGGCGGCTGCGGCCGGACATCGCCTACGCCCAGCTCAACTGGCGCGCCGTGCCCTTCTGCCACCGAGTGCTGCGGGCTTTGCCGGAGGTGCCGTTCGTCTGGCACTTCAAGGAGGCTCCGCAGCACAGCATCCGCCGTGGCGAGTGGCCCCTGCTGGCGGAACTCGCCACCCGGTCCAGCGCGCAGCTCTACTGCTCGGCCGAGGAGCGGGAGTGGTTCCTCACGGCGCTGCCGGGCCTCGTCGATCCGGACCGCGCGTATGTGCTCGACGGCGACCTCCCCAAGGCGGACTGGTTCGCCGGGTGCCGGAGCAGGCGGCTGTCGGAGCGCGACGGCGAGATCCACACGGTCGTCCTCGGCCGGCCTCTCGGGCTCGACGCCGAGTTCGTCACCGAGCTCGCCCGGCAGGGCGTCCACACCCACCTGTACGGGCAGGTCGTGGCGCCCGGGGTCAAGGGGGCCTGGACCTCGTGGCTGGCGGACGCGAGGCGTGCGGCCCCCGAGCACGTGCACATCCATCCGTACGTGGACCAGAGGGGCTGGGTCGGCGAGTTCTCCCGCTACGACGCCGGCTGGCTGCACCGGCTGTCCAGTACCAACGGAGGGGACCTGCGTGTGGCCACGTGGGACGACCTCAACCTGCCGGCCCGGATCCCGCCCCTCATGGCCGCCGGGATCCCGCTGCTGCAGTGCCGCAGCCCCGGCAGCCGGGTGGCGGTGGACCGGCTCATCCAGGAGACCGGGATCGGGGTGCTGTACGACGACATGGACGACCTCGCCGACCGGCTCCGCACTCCGGGGGTTCTGGCGGGTGCCCGGACGGCGGTGACCGCCCACCGGGAGTCCTTCACCTTCGACGTGCACGCAGACGACCTCATCGCCCTGTTCCGGCGGCTCACCGCGGACGCGCCGCGCCGCCTACCCCCATGACGACGCACGCCCGCCTTCCCAAGGCCCACCGGCGTACGTCGCCGTGCCGGCCGGTAGGCGGCGGTCAGGGGCTGACGGCCAGGACGAGGAAGCCCGCCGGCAGGACTTTTCTCGCGTTGCCACCCCGCGTAGGGCGATGACGACCCGTCGCCGGGCTTCGTCGGCGTGGCGTTCCGGCTCCGTGCCGATAGGGGCGGGTTCGTCGCTGCTGCTCCTGGTTCCGCGCCCGATCGCCCCGCGTGCTCCTCCCACCACGGTCTGTGCTAGACATAGGTCTCAAATCTAGGGAGCGCGTGTGGATGAGCTCAGCCTCGGAGTCATGTCACGATCGCGCAAGGAGAACGAGTGGCGGCTGCCGATTCATCCGCTGCACCTCGAGCGGATTGAAGCCGATCTGCGGAAGCGCATCTACCTCGAACGCGGCTACGGTGAGCGATTCGGTGTGCCGGATGAACGGCTGGCGCCGTATGTAGCCGGGTTGCTCCCACGTCGACAACTCCTGGCCGAATGTGACGTCATCCTGCATCCGAAGCCGCTCGCGGCGGACCTCGCGGAATTGCGTCCAGGGCAGGTCCTGTGGGGATGGCCGCACTGCGTTCAGGACGAGGACATCACGCAGCTGAGCATCGACCGGCGGCTGACGCTCATCGCCTTTGAGGCCATGAACCACTGGACCTCCGAGGGCGGGTTCAGCCTGCATGTCTTTCACAAGAACAACGAGCTGGCCGGATACTCCTCGGTATTGCATGCGCTGGAGCTGACCGGGAAGACCGGTGACTACGGTCGCCGGCTACGGGCGGCCGTCATCAGTTTCGGAGCGACCGCCCGCGGCGCGGTGACGGCCCTCAAGGCGCACGGGGTGAACGACGTCGATGTCCTCACCCACCGGGGCATCAGCGCGGTCGCCTCGCCTATCCATTCGGTGGACATGGTGCGTTTTGAAAACGACACCGACGACCCGAGCCTCAGCCAGGTGCTCTGTGACGGCGGCCGGGTCCCACTGGCCACGTTCCTGTCCGGGTACGACCTCGTGGTCAACTGCGTGTTGCAGGACCCCGACGCACCGCTGATGTTCCTCACCGACAAGGACTTGGACGCCTTCGCGCCCGGCAGCCTCATCATCGACGTATCGTGCGATGAGGGGATGGGCTTCAGCTGGGCGAGGCCCACCTCGTTCACACAGCCGATGTTCCAGGTGGGCGGCAACGTTCACTATTACGGCGTCGACCACAGCCCGTCCTATCTGTGGGACTCGGCCACCTGGGAGATCAGCGAGGCCCTGCTGCCGTACGTCCGGCGGGTCCTCTCCGGTCCCGCGGCCTGGGACGCCGATCAGACCATCCGGCGAGCCATCGAGATCCGCGACGGCGTCATCCAGAACCCGGGCATCCTGTCGTTCCAGCACCGTTCGCCGGACTATCCCCACCCGCGCCGGAGCGACGGGGCAGGAGGATCGACGGGATCTGCCTGACCCCAAATCGACGGCCTGGACGTGGTCGGAGTGCCGGATCAGTTCCACCAGCTGGCAGAGGGGGCCTGGACGTCGGTATCGGGCGGGCGTCAATGGCTCCGCCGGAGGTGGCCTCGGCCAAGAAGACCCGGCCGGCCGGTGTCAGTGCCACATGGTGGGTGCTGCGGCTCAGCCAGCGAACACCCGGCTCCCACTCCACCCGCTGTAGCCGCTGACCCAACGCGGACCGGGCGATGTGCGCACGCGCCGCCGCCCTGACCGCTATGGCCGGTCGTCACCCTTCAGCCGGCCTGTCGGCCTGCCCTTTCCCGATCGCCCTACAGCGGTCCGGTCACCCAGCGCCAGCCCCGATCATCACAGTGCGCGCGGATCAGCTGAGCGCCGCTGGCGTCGGCCGACTCGGCAACGGCTCGGATCAGCTGACGGTGGAAGTCGTCCGGGATGGGTGTCTCAGCCGAGCCGGCCGCCAGCGGAACGTCGTGCTGACCCACACCGGGGAGGTGAGCGGTCACGTGTCCGTTCTCATCCATGGTGACCGCCACGATCGCCTCAGCACGGATCAAGGCGCGTTCGTCTCGACCGGCCACCCATACCTGAGATTGGGACTCCGACACGCGCGCCTCCTGTAAAGGAACTACAAGCTTCTGATCTTCTCCAGAGTGACACGCCCGCACCTTCGTGTGTTCGTCCTGAGTGATCGACTTTGCTGGACGCGCGTGGTTCCACTCTTTGCCGATCAGGCTCGACTCGCAGGATCGGCTCACCTGCACAGGTGGTGCCGACGGCAGCGGTCGTCGTGGTGCCGTTCGCCGGTCACTCTCTTCGTGACCAGCACCAAGGATCCTGTTCACGCGCTCGTACACGGGTACGGCATCTCAGCGCAACCCATGCGTAACGGGATGAAGGGTGTTTCTAGTGGCAGCGATGGCGATCTTGATGCCGGTCGCGGTGTTTCCGCTCCTCATGGCCTTGGAACGGTTCGAGACGGCGTTGCTGCACGGACACCAGGATCGGCCTGGCAGCCTCCACTCGGAGCTCCGCCACAATCAACGAGCGGGAGCCACGACGGCCGTGTCGGATACCGACGCGTCATGCCGAGGCCTATGAGCATCCAGCGGGCACCCATCCTGTGACCGGCGACGTCAGGGCGGAGACGAGTCAGCGCGATCGGGTCCTGGGGTTCTTGTTAGATTCGGTTCTCATGGGGGATCGATCCGTCCCAGGATGAGGAGGATCCCGTGGATTTCGAGGACGATGCCCGGCTGGATGCGTCCCAGGTCGAGGACGCCCGCGGCATGCCGTTCGGCGGCATGGCCATCGGGGGTGGCACGATCGGTCTGATCGCGCTGGTGGCCGCCGTGGTCTTCGGCGTCAACCCCGCGAACATCCTCGGCGGAGGCGGTAGTGGCGGTGGTGGTGGCACGCCGCCGGCGGGCAGCCTGTCGTCGAAGTGCCGTACGGGCGCTGACGCCGACCAGTCGGAGGACTGCCGCATCGTCGGTGTGGTCAACAGTGTCCAGGCGTACTGGGAGAGGGAGTTCGCCGGCCGCGACCGGGCCTACCCGGTGGCGCGCACCCGGTTGTTCAGCGGTGTGACGTCCACGGCCTGTGGTGACGCCTCGTCGGCGGTCGGCCCGTTCTACTGTCCCGGTGACAAGCGGGTCTATCTCGATCTGGGGTTCTTCCAGGAGTTGCACGACAGGTTCGGCGCCAAGGGCGGGCCGTTCGCGCAGGCCTACGTCATCGCGCACGAGTACGGCCATCACGTCCAGGACGTGCTGGGCACCATGCGCCAGGTGGGCGGTGACCGGCAGGGGGCCTCCAGCGCCTCGGTACGGCTGGAGCTGCAGGCCGACTGCTATGCCGGGGCGTGGGCCGAGCACGCCGAGCGGACCGGTTTCTTCAGCACGCCGTTCACCGACCGCGACATCGCCGAAGCCCTCGACGCGGCCAAGGCGGTCGGTGACGACCGCATCCAGGAACGCGCACAGGGCAGGGCCGACCCGGACAGCTTCACCCACGGCACCTCGCAGCAGCGCCAGCGCTGGTTCTCCACCGGCTACGACTCCGGCGAGCCTTCCCGCTGCGACACCTTCTCCGGAGGCATCTGACCTCGGCCCCGGGCGGCTATGGTGCCGGCTCCGGCCGGCGAGTGATCGCTCCGGCGGAGCAGGCGGCGCCGGCGAGCCCCGAGAGCATGGGTAGCGCCATCGCTTCGGTGAACACGGTGGTCCAGCGGCTGCCGCGGATCCCGCCAGGACATGAGATCCCGTCAGGACATGAGTAGGTGTCGTCTACGGAGGCCGGCCACGGCCAGGGCGGCGAGAGCCGCGGCGGTCGCCAGGCGGCGTACGGCGGTGCGTCGTCTGCCGTGCCAACCGCCGTCTACGGATCCGGTGTCCGGGGCGGGGGTGTACAGGTTTCCGGGCGATGGCGGGGCCTGCTCCTTGCGGGACAGGTGGGCGCGATCCACGTAGCCGGCCATCAGCCGTTCGACCATGCGAGGGCTCACCTTGGCCTGCAGGCGCAGGACGCGACCGGCCGGGCCGACGATGACCTCGGCACACGGGGCCCGTGCCAGGCGGACGATCGCGCGGGCGACGCGCTCGGGAGGGTAGACCGGCGGCATCGCGCGCACCCGGCGGCCGGTGTAGTTGGCGGCGTGCTGGAAGAGCCGGGTGTCGATGGTGGCGGGCAGCACCGTGCAGACTTCGACCTTCCGGTCACCCGCCAGCAGTAGTTCTTGACGAAGGCCGGCGCTCAGCGCGGAGACGGCCGACTTCGACATCGTGTACGCGATGGCGTACGGCTCCGGGGCGAAGGAGACGACCGAGGAGATGTTCACCAGCACCCCGCGGCCCTTGGCGCGCAGATAGGGGAGGGCCGCCCGCGCTCCGTGGACGTAGCCCATGACGTTGACGTCGAGCACCCGGCGGAAGTCCTCCAGCGGCACCTCCTGGAAGGGGCCGAAGAGCGTGACGGCCGCCGCGTTCACCCAGATGTCGATACGGCCGAAGCGACCGACCGCCTGACGGGCCAGCTCCTCCACCGCGGCGCAGTCGGCCACATCCGTGGGCACGGCGAGTGCCCGGCCGCCGCGCGACTCGCACTCCCGCGCGGCGTGCTCGAGTGCGTCTTTCCGCCGGGCCGCCAGCACCACGGAAGCGCCTTTCCCGGCGAAGGCGAGGGCGGTGGCGCGGCCGATGCCGCTGGAGGCCCCGGTGATGACCACGACCGCGTTCTTGACTCGCATGGGATCCCCTCCCCTTTGGCGCCAGGGCTGGGCGGCGAGGCCGCTCTCGTCAGGGCCGGTTCGGTCAGAACCAGCGTACGGTCGCGGTGTTCACCACGCCAAGCTGGTGCAGGAGGCGGGCAAGGAGACCTCGGTCGCGGTCGTGGGCGGCGGGTCGGTCTCGTCCCGGCGGTCGGCCGGCGGTCCGGAGTCGTCATCACGGCGTCTTGTCATGCCTGGATATGTGACCTCAGGCCGGCCGCCCAACCCACCCGCATGTGTTCGAACGGCCGGGCGTCATCACCTCTGTTTGCCCCGAGGAGGCGCGGGTAGGGAGGGCGGCGTCCCCGAACGTGATCGCTCAGTGGAGGAGCCGAATGAGCAACGTGACCGAGAGTGTGGAGGTCAACGTCCCGGTCCGCACCGTCTACAACCAGTGGACTCAGTTCACGGAGTTTCCGCGGTTCATGGAGGGCGTCGAGGAGATCGTTCAGGTCAGCGACACGCTGACGCACTGGCGGGTGAAGGTCGCCGGTGTGATGCGGGAGTTCGACGCGCAGATCACCGAGCAGATCCCCGACGAGCGTGTCGCCTGGCAGTCCATCGACGGCCCCGGGCACGGCGGAGTGGTGACCTTCCATCGCCTTGGCGAGGACACCACGCGTGTGACCGTCCAGCTGGCGATCGACCCGGAAGGCTTCGCCGAGAATGTCGCCGACAAGGCAGGACTGATCCAGCACCGCGCCAAGGGCGACCTCAAGCGGTTCAAGGAGTACATCGAAAGCCGTGGCACGGAGACCGGCGCCTGGCGTGGTGAGGTGAATCCACCGCGGCCGTAGACCGTGGCGAACGGACGAGGGGCTCCCGTGGGAGCCCCTCGTCCGTTCTACCGCTGCCGAGGGACCGAAGCGGGCGGCCCGGAACCGGCCGTGATCACCTCACGTCGACCCCGGCCCGCCTGGACCGGTGATCCGAATATCCCTGTCAGCTCTCCGCCGCTCGCTGTAGCCGGGCATAGACGAGCTGGAGCCAGTCCGCGCCGGCCACGGCGGTCATCGTCGCACCGGCGAGGCGCGTCGCACGGGGCGCGAAGGTCATGCCGGCGGCATAGGCCGACCCGACCCACTGGGCCAGGCAGAACGGGCAGGAGAGCAGCTCTCCGATCGCGTGACGGGCCCCCTCGCCCCGCGCCTCCTCATCCACCTCAGAAGGCCCGGACACGCCTTGATATCGGGTGAACGGCGCCCGTAGCGGACTCGTCACCGTGTCCTTGGCCAGAGTTCTGGCCACCTTGTGGGTCGTCACGGTCATCAGGGCGACGTCCCACAGGCCGGGGTTCGGAGGCCGCCGTCCGGTCAGCCGCGCGATCACCACCGCGGCGCCGACGGCCAGGCCGTAGACCCCCAGCGTGACGCCGTACGAGCCCAGCGGGCGGTCCTCGTCCTGGCTGTACTCGCGTTTCTCATCACGTGCGGCATCGCTGATCGAATCCATGGGTCGCTCCACTCCCTCCCGGGTTGAGGTCCCATCTAGACGGTGTTACCCCTCTAAGGTCTCTTATGCTTACCGGCTGAGCCCGGCGCCGTGCTCAGCGAGCGCCTTGGCGTGGCCGGGTGCCGGACATCGGCCGATCAAGACGGTGAAACGGTGAAGAAGCTCACCCGCGGCGTGGGCGGCCGAAACGCTACCTCCGTCCCGCCAGACCGGCTTGCGCCTCGGCGCGGGCTGGGGACGTCGCGACGGCCTCCTGCCGGTCAGCCCGGCCCGATGACTCATCGAACCCGAAGGCCGCCTGGTTCACCTCGAGCAGCGGCACGCGCAGGACGAATCGGGCCCCCAGCGGTGAGTCTTCGACCGTCAGCGATCCCATGTGGGCGTGGGCTATGTCGGCGGAGATCGCGAGACCGAGCCCGCTGCCGTTGGGGTCCCGGCGGTGTCCGTCCGCCAGGCGGGTGAAACGTTCGAAGACGCGTTCCCGATCCTGTGGCGCGATGCCGTCGCCGTCATCGGTGACGCTCACCACGGCCAGGCCGTCCACACGTTCGGCGGTGACCTCCACGCGGGTGTGCGCGTGCCGTTGTGCGTTGTCCAGGAGATTGTCCAGCAATCGGGTCAACTGCATCCGATGGCCGTGGACGCGCAGCTCCGCGGTGGGATGGGCGAGCACCGGCACGCCGTGGGTACGGGCCGCCGCCTCCCGTGTCACCAGCTCACCCAGATCGATCGGCTCGGGCGGTGCCGGGTCGGCGCGGAGACGGGCGAGCAGCAACAGGTCATTGACGATCGCGTTGATGCGGTCGGTGGCCGACAGTGCCGCCCGGAGGACATCCTGCTGGTCGACAGCGCCGGGATAGAGCAGGGCCTCCTCCAGTTGTACGCGCAGGGAGGCGATCGGCGTTCTGAGTTCGTGGGAGGCGTCGGAGGCGAACTGCCGTTGCCGCTGCAGGGCGCTCTCCAGCCGATCCAGGGCCTTGTTAGCGGTGTCGGCGAGCAACGCGATCTCGATCTGGCCGGAGGGCTGGGGGAGCCGGACGCTGAGGTCGTTCCCCGACAGCTTGGCTATCTGAGTGCGGATGGCCTCCACCGGGCGTAGAGACCGGCCGACCAGGCCCCAGGTCGCTCCGGCCGCCAGAGCGGTCAGCGCGAGGACTCCGACGGCGATGAAGAGCTCGAGCGCATGCGTCCTGAGAATCGCGGGTGCCTCCACGCCCGCGTAGGCGAAGTGTGGATCGCCGCTCCCGGGCCTGTCGTACAGAGAGAATCGGATGGCCGTGACGATGGCGCACCTGCCCTCTGACCGGCAGAGGGTCACATTCTCGATCCGGTCGTTCACCGCGGGCCTGACGGTGCTCAACGGCGCGTCCGAGGCGGCCTTGCTCGAGTCCACGACCCGGCCGTGGGAGTCCACCAGCTCGAGCATCGTGACCCGGGCGGGGGTGGAGACCGTGTGAGGTACGCCGCCGGCCCGTGCCGCCGCGATCCACTGGAGGGCGGACCGTTGCGTGTCACCGAGGATGGCGTCCCGGGCGCTGTTGCGGATCCCGAGGTCGAGGCCGAGGCCGATGATGGTCAAGACGATGAGTGACAGCGCCGTCGCGATGAGTGTGTAACGCGCCTGAATCGAGCGTGGGCGTAGAGCGAGCATGGACCCCTGTTCCTTGGTTCGTCTCGCCGCGGCTTCGTCTGAGCGCAACGCTGAGCGGTATAGGTATTTATGATATGTTTTGCCCCGCTTTTTGCCATATAGTCCCTAGTTCCGGCGCAGACTTTAACGAGACTTGACCATTGCATTACCAATCTTGGGGAGAAAGCGGTCCCGGCTGAGTCGATCGGCTTCATCGGAGCCAGGCCCGACCCCGGCCGGCCGGCCTTCCTTCACCTCCCTGACGCACGGTGACCTGGCCATGTCGCGATGGAGGCGCTGACGCATGATCCGGTCCGTGGAGGGGACGTTCAGGCCTGGAGCGACCCGAGCTCGAACGTCCCATGGCCTCATGCGGGCCATCTGGTTTCGTCCCTGGAGGGGCTCGCCGGTTCCCGGCTGAGGTGGTGTCGTAGATGGCGCGGGAGGAGGACATCCGGCGCATCGCCAAGGACGTGTTCGGCTTCGCCGAGCTGCGGCCGGGACAGCGGGAGGCCCTCTCCGCGCTGGTCGGCGGCCGCGGCTGCCTGGTGGTGATGCCGAGCGGCGCGGGCAAGTCGGCGATCTACCAGATCGCGGCCGTCGCGCTGGGCGGCCCGGCGGTCGTCGTGTCCCCGCTGCTGTCCCTGCAGCGCGATCAGGCGGTGCGGCTGCGCGAGCACGGCCTCGCCGCGATCAACGTGAACTCGAGCGTCGGTGCCGGGAGCCGAGCCAAGGCCTACGACCTGCTTCGCGGCGGTGGGCTCGGCTTCGTCTTCCTGGCCCCGGAGCAGCTGCCCCGCGACGACGTGCGGGCGGTGCTGGCCGAGGCGCCGCCGGCGCTGCTGGCCGTGGACGAGGCCCATTGCATCTCCGAATGGGGACACGACTTCCGTCCCGATTACCTGCGTCTCGGGGGTGTCATCGAGGCGCTGCGGCCAGGGCCGGTGGTGGTGGCGCTCACCGCGACCGCCGCTCCTCCGGTCCGGGAGGAGATCGTCGCGCGGCTGCGGATGCGCGACCCCGAGCATGTCATCCGCGGGTTCGACCGCCCGGAGATCCATCTGTCGGTCCCGGCCTTCCACGACGCGGACCGAAAGGAGGCCGCGGTGCTCGACACGGTGGGGAGGCTGACGGCCCCCGGCATCGTTTACGCGGCGACCCGCAGGGAGACCAAGGCGTACGCCGACCGGCTCGGCGTCCGGCCCTACCACGCCGGCATGCGCAAGGCCGACCGGGACGAAACCCACCGGGCCTTCATGCGCGGGGAGACGATCGTCGCCACCAGCGCCTTTGGAATGGGCGTCCACCAGCCCGGCGTGCGGTTCGTCGTGCACGCGTCCGTGCCGGGCTCCCTGGACGAGTACTACCAGGAGATCGGCCGGGCCGGGCGGGACGGGCGGCCGGCCGCCGCGGTCTGCTGCTATCGGCCGGAGGATCTGGGTCTGCGCCGGTTCTTCGCCGGCGGCCTGCCCGATGAGACGCTCCTGGAACGAGTGGCGGCGGCGGTCGATCGGCCCATCCCCCGGCGTGAGCTGGCCGGCCGGCTGGACATCTCCGAGCGGCGTCTCACCGCGCTGCTGGACCTGCTCGCGTCGGCCGGGGCCGTACGACTGCGCCGCCGTGTCGAGCCGGTCCCGGACGCGCCGCCGCCGGCCGAGGCCGCCGCCCGGGCCCGCGAGATCGCCGAGCACCATCGCTCGGTGGAGCGGTCCCGGGTGGAGATGATGCGCAGGTATGCCGAGCTGACCGACTGCCGCCGCCGGTTCCTGCTGCGCTACTTCGGCGAGGTCGCCGACGAGCCGTGCGGGCGATGCGACAACTGCGACGCGGGCCGGTCCACACCAGCCGACCCGGACCGGTCGATGTTCGCCCCGGGAGCCCGGGTGGAGCACCGGGTGTGGGACAAAGGCACGGTGCTGGCCGATGAGGGCGAGCGTCTCATCGTGTTCTTCGACAAGGTGGGCTACAAAGAGCTGCTCACCGAGACCGTACTGACGGAGCGCCTGCTCGCTCCGGCGGCGGATCCGGCCGGAAGCGACGCCGGCCCGCCGCCGCGCGCGGACGGTGACCCCGGGTAGGAGAACGGTCCGCGGGGATCGGAGATTCGCCGCTGAGGCCGACCCGGGCCACGCTGCCGTGGTAATTGGACAGATCGTCCTTGTTGACCTTAGCCTTACCTAAAGAAAGTTAGGGTCACCTAACCCGAGGAGTGAGATGCGCAGGGGCGGACGGAAGCTACTGGCCGCGGCAGGGGCCGTGGTCCTGGGGCTGGTCACGGCCGGGTGCGGCGGGTCGAGCGAAGGCGGATCAGGAGGAAAACCTACGCTTACCCTCTACAACGCCCAGCACGAGGACCTGATGAAGCTGATGGTCGACGGTTTCACCAAGGAGACCGGCATCAAGGTCCGGATGCGCTCGGGTGAGGATCCGGAGATGGCCAATCAGATCATCCAGGAGGGTCCCGCCTCACCGGCCGATGTGTTCGTCACCGAGAACTCCCCGGCCATGACCTTGGTCGACGGCAAGAAGCTGTTCGCCAAGGTCGCCGCGGACACGACCGCTCAGGTCCCGGCCCCCTACCGGGCGGCGGACGGTGATTGGGTCGGGTTCGCCGCGCGCTCCACCGTGTTCGCCTACAACTCCAAGCAGGTCACCACCGCGCAGCTCCCGGCATCGATCATGGACTTGGCGGGACCGCAGTGGAAGGGCAAGGTCGGCGTCGCCGCCGCGGGAGCGGACTTCCAGGCGATCGTCAGCGCGGTGCTGGCGCTGAAGGGCGAGACCGCTACCGCGCAGTGGCTGAAGGGCTTGAAGACCAACGCCAAGGTCTATGAGGGCAACAGCGCGGTGATGAAGGCCGTCAACGCCGGTCAGATCCAGGCCGGGCTGGTCTACCACTACTACTGGTACCAGGACCGGGCGGAGGCCGGCGCCAACAGCGCCAACGTGGAACTGCACTTCTTCGGCCACAAGGACCCCGGCGCGTTCGTGGGCGTCTCCGGAGCGGGAGTGCTCAAGTCGAGCGAGCACCAGGCTGAGGCCCAGCAGCTGGTCAAGTACCTGACCGGCCGGAACGGGCAGCAGATCCTCGCCCGCAGCAGCGCGCTGGAATACTCCGTCTCGGCCCAGGTCCCGACCAATCCCAAGCTGAAGCCGCTGAGCCGGCTGGACGCGCCCGAGGTGGACATCGCCGGCCTGAACGGGCCGAAGGTCGTCGCCCTGATGCAGCAGGCGGGCCTGCTCTGAGCATTCGGTCCGGCCGGCAGGCGACAGGGCAGGCCGGGCGCCGCGGCCCGGCGTACCCGCCTGTCCTGTTGCTGGTGTGCGCCCTCGTCGCGCTCCTGGCCGCCGTGCCGCTCCTGTTCGTCGTCGAATACGCGATCAGCACCGGCTGGGAGGAGGCGTGGCGGCTGCTCGTACGCCCTCGCGTCGGTGAGCTGCTGCTCAACACGACCCGCCTGGCACTGGGCGGCATGGCCATCAGTGCGGTTGTGGGCACCGGAGCGGCCTGGCTCGTGGAGCGCACGACGCTGCCGGGCCGCCGGATCTGGAACGTGCTGCTCGCCGCGCCCCTCGCGATCCCCGCCTTCGTCACCAGCTTCGGCTGGGTATCCCTGACCGCTCGCGTCGAGAGCTATGGCGGCGCGCTGCTGGTCGTCACACTGTCCTACTATCCGCTGGTCTACCTTCCCGTCGCGGCGACCCTGCGCGGGCTCGACCCCGCCATGGAGGAGACCGCTCACGCTCTCGGCCTCGGCCCGTGGCGGACCTTCGCCAGGGTCGTCGTTCCCCAGCTGCGCCCGGCTCTGCTGGGCGGCACACTCCTGGTGGGACTGCACCTGCTCGCGGAGTTCGGCGCGCTGCAGATGCTCCGCTTCCCGACGTTCACCACGGCCATCTACGACCAGTACCGTTCCGCTTTCAACGGACCGGCGGCGAACATGCTGGCCGGGGTTCTGGTGCTGTGCTGCACCGTGCTCCTCACCACCGAACTCGCCGTACGCGGACGACAGCGGTACGCGCGTGTGGGCAGCGGTGCCGCTCGCGCCGCCGAGCGCGTACGACTCGGCCGGTTGACCCTGCCACTGCTGGCCGCGGTCCTCGCCGTCGTGGTGCTCGCCCTCGGTGTGCCATTGGCCAGCCTGGTCTACTGGATGGCCGTCGGGGCCTCGACGGCGTTCCCCGTCGCGACCCTGATGACCACCGCGGCGACGTCCGTCGGCCTGGCCCTCGCCGCGGCGCTGCTGACCACGGCGCTCGCCCTGCCGGTCGCCTGGCTGTCGGTCCGGTATCGCGGCCGGCTCAGCACCCTGCTCGAACGAAGTCTTTACGTGGCCAACGCGCTTCCCGGCATCGTCGTCGCCCTCGCGCTGATCACCGTGTCCGCGCGCTTCGCCCAGCCCCTTTACCAGACCACCGCGGTCCTCCTCGTGGCCTACGCGATCCTGTTCCTGCCGCGCGCGCTGGTCAGCGCTCGTGCGGCGATCGCTCAGGCACCGCCGATCCTCGACGACGTCGCGCTCACGCTGGGGGCCCACCCGGCCGAGAGATTCCGGCGCGTCACCCTCCCGCTCATCGCCCGTGGCGTCGGTGCCGGCGCGGCACTGGTCTTCCTGGCCGCCGTGACCGAACTGACCGCCACCCTCCTGCTCGCGCCGACGGGAACCCAGACACTCGCGACCGGCTTCTGGGCCGCTGTGCGCAACATCGACTACGGGGCCGCGGCTCCCTACGCGGCGTTCATGGTGGTGCTGTCCGCGCCGGCCACTTATCTGCTCACCGAACCCACCAGGAGGTCGGCATGACCGCGTTGGCCATCCGCAAGGTCACCAAGAGCTATGGCCCCGTGAAGGCACTCGCGGGCGTCGACCTGGACGTACCCGTGGAGAGCCTCACGGCCATCCTCGGGCCGTCCGGCTGCGGGAAGACCACGCTGCTGCGTCTCATCGCAGGCTTCACCGCTCCCGACAGCGGCACCATCACCTTCGGCCAGGAGGAGGTGGCCGGTCCCGGCAACAGCGTGGCACCGCAGCGGCGGCGCGTCGGCTATGTGCCGCAGGAGGGCGCGCTGTTCCCCCACCTGGACGTCGCGGCCAACATCACCTTCGGGCTGCCCAGGGCACGCCGCCGCTCCCGGGACCGGCTGGCCGAACTCCTCGAGCTGGTCGGCCTCGGCGCCGAGATGAGCTCCCGCTATCCGCACGAACTCTCCGGCGGCCAGCAGCAGCGCGTCGCCCTGGCCCGGGCCTTGGCCCCGGGGCCGTCCATCGTCCTGCTCGACGAACCCTTCTCCTCCCTGGACGCCGCCCTGCGGCTGAGCACCGGCCGCGCCGTCGTACAGGCGCTGCGTGCGGCCCACGCGACCGCCGTTCTGGTCACCCACGACCAGAACGAGGCCCTGTCCCTCGCCGACCAGGTCGCCGTCATGGCAGAAGGCCGCATCGCCCAGACCGACGCGCCGGACACGGTCTACACGCGCCCCGCCGACCCCGCGGTCGCGAGTTTCGTCGGTGCCGCGGTGCTCATCCCGGCGACCATCGACGGGAAGACCGCGGACAGCGTCCTCGGCTCTCTCACCCCCGCCGCCCCATCGATGCACGGGCCCGCGCAGGTCCTGATCCGCCCCGAGCAGATCACCCTGCATACCGGGACCGCCACCTGCGGCGTGCCGGCCCGTGTCAGGGACGTCGCCTACTTCGGGCACGACGCCATCGTCCACCTGGTCCTCGAACCCGGCGGCGAGGCGATCACCGCACGGATCATGGGAACCAGCCCTCCCGGCATCGGCACCCCGGTGCGGCTGACGGTGCACGGGCCGGTTTCGGCCTACCCGCTCACGAGCGACCCCCGCTGACCCCGGCCCCCGGCGCTAGCCCACGGGCATCGCGCCTCGGGCCCGCTCCTTCATGTCGCCGAACGTCTCCTGCTGACCATCCTCGCCCAACTGCTCCTCGAGTCGCATGGCGTTGCCGAGCGCGAAGAGCGTCGGGGCCCATTCGCCGATGAAGATCCCCCATCGGTCGGCACGCTCCGTGTCGGTCCGTTCCATCCCTTGGGAGAGCGCCCACGCGCACGCGGATATGGCTATGGATCCGAATCCGGCGGTATAGAGCATGGATGAGGAGACACCCATCTTGCGCAACATCCTGATCATCGAGTCCCCCTGTTGATCTGCGGTTCAGTCCGTCCATGTCCGGCTACCCGGGTGTTCTGCCGGTTAATCCGGTATGCCGACCAAGCGGCGTCCAACCCGTCGGCGTTCGGTCAGGCGGGGACGTGGTCGCGCAGGCCTTTGGCCCCTTTGGAGCCCGCGCAGGCGGCGCAGCAGTAGATGTGGTCGCCGGCTTGGACGCCGTGTCCGATGACGCGGCAGCCGCAGTGTTCACATGAGGGCGCCAGCCGGTGAATGGCGCATTCGAAGCTGTCGAAGATGTGTGTCTCCCCGTCCATGCGTATCTCGAACGCTCTCTCGTATTCGTTGCCGCACAGTTCACAGGTGGCCATGGCTACCTCCAGCCCGGGACGCACCGCCACTCCCATTGTCGGTCTACCCGGTTCAGGGGACGAGCACGAGCCGATGGGCGGGACCGCAGGTAGGACAACCTTGTGGACGCGTTCACGCTGACATGGTGGCCAGGCTGTTCTCGGCGTCGTGCCCATAGATCCATCCGTTGTGCGTCAGTGGATCCTCCCCGGCGAACGAGGGCGCCCGGTCCGCCGGCACCGAACACCGGTAGGCGCACATCCCCGAGAACCGAGGGGGCCGGTCGCCGTGACGGCCTCGCACACCGTGGAGTGCACGCCGTCGGCGCCGACCACGACATCGGCCGCCGCGGTGCGCCACGTAGCACTGCTCGCCGTACAGCCGCTCGCACTCGGCCCCGAGCCGCTGGGCGAAGAGCACTCGCCCGTTCTCCCAGCGGCGGAACTCCCATCCGACCTCGAGGGCCACCGCCAGCTCCTGGAACCGCTCGATCCGCCCGCCTCCGCGGGGGGCAGTCCCCACGGTGCTACTGCGGCAACCTGGGAAGGACGGTCCCGTACACGATGAGGTCGTAGCCGTCGAAGATGATGGTGACCCAGCAGATCCCCAACACCCGTCGCACGTTCCGAACCGTCTCCAGGGCCGGGCTGTCGGCATGCGTCATGCCGGGTCCTCTCCTGACGACGCTGTCGGGCCGGGGCCGGGGCCGGGGCCGCTCGGCCGAGGCCGGCTCACAGCATCGGCGACCGGCTCGGGATGAGTCAGCACGTTGTCCGTTAACGGACAACGTGCTGTGCCCGGGCTTTGTGCACGCCTACGACCTCTCCGGCGGCCCTGGAATGCGAAAGCATGGCCGCTGACGGCTACGAGGGATTCGTCCTCACACCCTGATCACCGAAGACGACGCCAGTGCCGGTTTCTTCACCGAGGAGACGCTTCTCCTCGGCCGCGTCGTCGGGCACGTCCGGCCACACCAGCGGAGGGGAGACATCTCATGGGACTTCACCGGGTCAAGTCCCACAGTCGTACAGTCTTGTCCTCGGCGCCGGTGGCCAGAGTCTTGCCGTCGGGACTGAACGTCACCAAGTTGACGTCGCCCGTGTGCCCGGTGAGGGTCGCGACCCGGGCATGGGTGGCGACGTCCCACAGCATGACCTTGTCGTCCTCGCCACCGCTGGCCAGCGTCTTCCCGTCGGGACTGAACGCCACCGAGTAGAGGCCGTCGGTGTGCCCGGTCAGGGACGAGAGCCGGGCATGCGAAGCGAGATCCCACAGCCGCACGCTTCCGGCCGAGGTTCCGGTCGCCACGGTCCTTCCGTCGGAGCTGAACGCCACCGTGGTGGTCCCCCGATCACCACGGAGGCTTCCGGCCGGAGTCCGAGAGGCGATGTTCCAGAGCCGTATGTTTCCGTCGGAACCGCCGCCGATCAGCGTTTTCCCATCGCGGCTGAACGAGACCGAGAGGACATGCCCCATGTGGCCGTTGATAGCCCAGATCGGGGCGCCTGTCGTCGCGTTCCACAGCCGTATGGTGCCGTCCTTGGAGCCACTGGCCAATGTCTTGCCGTTCGGGCTGAATGCCGTCGAGAAGACCTGGTCCTTGTGACCGGTGAGCACGTCGGTCTGTGTCTGGGACGCGCTGTTCCACAATCTGACCGTACCGTCCGCGCACGCGATGGCGAGTCGCCTGCCGTCCGGGCTGGACGCCATGTGGAAAACGGAACCGGCATGGGGGGCGGTGTGCGAGGTCCGGGCACCGGATCTGAGGTCCCACCCCCGCATGGTGCTGTCGTTGGATCCGACGGCCAGCTTCTTTCCGTCCCGGCTGAACGCGACCGAGAAAGGGCTGGTGTCGGAGGTCAGCGTCATTGCCGGAGAACGGCCGCCGACGCGCGGTTTCTGTGCTGATGGCGAAGCCGCCTGAGGCCGGTCCTCGGAGGGCCAGAAAACCCATAGTGCCGCGGCCAGGAGGACGATCGATGCGGTGAGGATGGCGAGGATGCGGATGCGTGAGAGATGGGAGGGGCGGGCCTCACGGTCATCCGGAAGGGTGACACCGGAGCTCGGGTCCGGTCGCCTCCTGAAAGGGGAGCGCGCCGGCCGTCGGTCCTCCGGGGGAGGCTCTGGGGCGGGTGGAGGCGGGGCGTCGCCGTTGGCCACGAGGGTGAGGTGCCTGGCGGCCTCCGCCGCGGACATGCGCCGGCTGGGATCTTTGACCAGCAGCCCTTCGATCACCGGTGTGAGGGGACCGGCGTGCACAGGCCGCGGGTAGTCGCCGGTGAGGACAGCGGCCAGCACCGGGACGGCCGACTCCCCTCTGAAAGGGGGGTGCCCCTCGACCATGGTGTAGAGGGTCGCCCCAAGTGACCAGAGATCGGACGCGGGGGCGGCGGGCCGGCCTTGTGCCTGTTCGGGCGCCATGTAGGCGGGGGTTCCGAGCAGGGCGCCGGTTTGGGTGAGGATGGTTCCCCCGTCGAGGGCGGCGATACCGAAGTCGGTCACCACCACGCGTTCGCCTTCAAGCAGCACGTTGCTCGGCTTGATGTCCCTGTGAACGACGCCGGCTCGATGGGCGGCCCACAGTCCGGCGAGAATCCTCACACCGATCTCCGCCGCCCGCCGTGGCGGTCGGGGCCCGTCGCTTTTAATGATCTCCTGCAGCGTACGGCCCTTGATGAGCTCCATGACGATCCACGGGTGGTCGCCCTCATGCAGCACCTCGTAGACCATGATGATCGCCGGGTGGGCCAGTCGTGCCGCCGAGCGTGCCTCCCGGAGGGTCCGCGCGTTCAACGACCTGATCTCATCGGGGCCGATCCCGACGGGGAGCCGCACTTCTTTGATGGCGACATCCCGGTGGAGCAACTCGTCGCGGGCCCGCCACACCACACCGTTGGCGCCTTGGCCGAGAATTTCCTTCAGCCGGTATTTTCCGCCGATGAGCCTGCCGATCTCTTCCGCCACAGCGGGGAGCCTAACCGCCGGTGGGCCGGATACGGCTGAATCGCCGAATCCGTCCATGAACCTGTTGTACCGGGATCCCTGACGACCTGGTCGATGCGGATTCGCATTGGCGGTACGGTGACCGCGAGGTGTACGACCGATGTCGCGGAGACAATTGCTGCCGACGGCGGCCTCCGCGGGTGGGGAAAGCGCGCTTACGAGAGCTTCCGCTCGGCCAGGCCGCGCTCACCGCGCCTCCGCCTGACGCCTGCGGTCACCGACGCGCCGTAGCGCGCCCAGTAGTCTCAGGGCGACGGTGGGCATGAACGCGCCGGCCCGCGCCATCGCCGCCCGGTGACCGGGGATCGCCCGTACGATGCGGCGGCCGTCGAGCATGGCGACGGCCCGGTCCGCGACGGCGCCGGGGTGGAGCAGCCCGCCACCGGAGAACAGGATCGAGGAGTTCTCGTCGTCCTGGATGTCGCGCACCAGCTTTGTGTCGGCCGCGTCCGGACAGCACACGTGCACGCGGATCGGCACCCCGGCGAGATCGAGGTCGCCCTGCAGGCTCGTGCTGTAGTTCAGTACTCCGGCTTTGGTGGCCGCGTAGACCGCGAGGCCGGGGACGGGGCCGAAGGCCGACATCGAGGCGATGTTGAGGATGTGTCCGCCGCGGCCGCGCATGGCGTCGATCGCGGCGCCGGAGCCGAAGATCACCCCGAGGAGATTCGTCTCCACGGTCAGGCGCACGTCGGCGTCGTCGTGCTCCCAGGCCTTGCCCGTCCGCGCGATCCCGGCGTTGTTGACCCAGACGGTCAGCCGGCCGAGCCTTCCGGCCGCGCCGGCCACGGCGCGGTGGCCTTCGGGGTCGCGGGCATCGGCGAGCACCGAGTGCGCGCGGGGCCCGAGCCCCGCGGCGGCCTTGTCCACCGCGGCGGAGTCGACGTCGGTGATCACGACCGTGTAGCCGCGGGCCACCAGCCTGCGCGCGATCTCCAGGCCGAACCCTCTCGCCCCGCCGGTGACGACCGCCACCTCTCCCTGTGCCGAATTCACTTCTGCCCCCTCCTCGAGTGGCGCATCGGATCCTCACACCTTGCCCGCGAGGGCCCGCGCCGGGAACGCCCTGCCGGGTGCCGTGCCGGAGGTCAGGAGACGGCCCCACCGGGGCGTCGGCCCGGCCGGCCGCGGACGACCTCGCCGGGGAGGGCGGCCGGGGCGGCGTCGAGGACGGGGCGGAGGGGGCGGACCTCGGCGCTCAGCGCGTCGGCGACGAGCAGCGCACGGTCCGGCACGGTGACCCAGTCCTCGCCGTCGTCATGGGGTTCGCTCGCGACCAGCACGCCCTCGCCGGTCTCCCGGTAGCAGAGGGTCTCCGCCCATGTCGTGGCCACCACCTGAGTCCCGTCGGTCGCCAGCATGTTCAGACAGGCGTTCGGGTCCAGGTCCACGATGCTGTAGAGCAGTCCCTCGATGGCGTCAGGCAGCACCTGGCCCGACTCCAGGCGTTGCCATAGAAGAGCAGCCAGGAACGCCGCGTCGCAGGCGAACTCCTGCTCGCGGCCGGGCGTGAGCAGGGAGCGGGTCTTCTCGACGTGGAGGTGGCCGTTGAGGCTCAGCAGATGTCGCCCGTCGGTGAAAGGCGCGTTGGCGGCCTCCTCGATGGGCATTCCGGGGCTGGCCGCCCGTACGGCACCGAGCACGCAGGACGAGGAGATCTCGCGCGCGAGCGCGGGGAACTCGACGTCATCCCAGATCGGCGCCGCCGTGCGGAAGACCGAGGCCGAGCCGTCCGCCGGATACCAGCCGGCGCCGAAGCCGTCCTTGTTCACCAGGCCGATCTGCTGCCAGCGCGGCACTCTGGCCTGGTGGGGGAGGCCATAGCTCGGCTCGAAGAAGAGCTCGTGCAGGGTCTTGGGCGTTCCGACCCAGGTGAAATGACGGCACATCTACGTGAGGTCTCCCATCGTTGCGGGGGTGACGTACGGGGTGACGCGGTGGTCGTTTCCGGATTTCGCCTTCTCACACCCCGTGGCTCTGCAGCCACAACTCCAGCAACGCGACCTGCCAGAGCTGGCTGGCACCGAGCGTCGTACGATGCTCGCCGGGCGCGGCGAGCAGCCGCTCCACGTACTCCGGCCGGAACAGCGCGCGCGACTTCGCCGCCGGCGCGCCGAGCGCTTCGCGGACCATCTCCAGGTACGGCCCGGACAGGTGCCGGATCGCCGGCACCGGGAAATAACCCTTGGTCCGGTCGATGACCTCATCCGGTACGAGTCCGCGCGCGGCCCGCTTGAGCACTCCCTTGCCGCCCTCGGCCAGCTTCAGCTCCGGCGGGCAGGCGGCTGCCAGCTCGACCAGGTCATGGTCCAGGAACGGAGTCCGTGCCTCCAGCCCCCACCCCATCGTCATGTTGTCGACGCGTTTGACCGGGTCGTCCACCAGCATCACCGTGGTGTCGAGCCGCAGCGCGGCGTCCACCGCCGTCTCCGCCCCCGGCACGTCGAAGTGCCGTCGGACGAAGGCCAGGCCGGCATCCTCATCGAGGAGGTAGGCCGGGTCCAGGATCCCGGCCAGCGCGTCATGCCGGCGGTCGAAGAACACCTCCGCATATGACTCCGCCGCCTCCTCGCGCGGCACCTCGGCCAGCGGCGGATACCAGTCGTACCCGGCGAAGACCTCGTCGGCGCCCTGCCCGGACTGCACGACCTTGACATGCCGCGACACCTCCTGCGACAGCAGGTAGAAGGCCACCGCGTCATGGCTGACCATCGGCTCGCTCATCGCGCCGATCGCGCCGGCGAGGGCGGGCAGCAGCCGGGAGTCGTCGATCCGGATCTTGTGGTGGTCGGTGCCGAAGTGCGCGGCGACCAGGTCGGAGTAGGCGAACTCGTCGCCCGACTCGCCCCCCGCCGCGTCGAAGCCGATGCTGAAGGTCGTCAGGTCGCGCTGGCCGGCCTCGGCGAGCAGCGCGACGATGAAGCTGGAGTCCAGGCCCCCGGACAGCAGCACCCCGACCGGCACGTCGGCGACCATGCGCCGGTCCACGGAGGTGCGCAGTCCTTCCAGGACCGCCGCGCTCCATTCGGCCGGACCCATGGCCATCGCATGAGTGAAATCGGGCGACCAGTAGCGATGGTCTTCGGTGGTGCCGTCCGGCCGGATCGTACGTACGGTCGCGGGCGGGAGCTTCTCGATGCCCGCGAGGATCGTCCGGGGCGGCGGCACCACCGAGTGAAAGGTCATGTAGTGGTGCAGCGCCACCAGGTCGAGTTCGGTGTCGACTCCGCCGCCCGCCAGCAGCGCGGGCAGCGTCGAGGCGAAGCGCAGCCGGGCGGCGTCGCGGGTGACGTACAGCGGTTTGATGCCCAGCCGGTCGCGGCCCAGCACCAGTGTCCCGGAGTCGCGCAGGGCGATGACGAAGGCGAACATGCCCTTGAAGTGGTCGACGCAGTCGCGTCCCCACCGGTGGTAGGCCTTCAGCAGCACCTCGGTGTCGGAGGTGGAGAAGAACCGGTACCCCTCGCCGCGCAGCGTCTCGCGCAGCTCCTTGTAGTTGTAGAGACAGCCGTTGAAGACCCCGGTCAGGCCGAGTTCGCTGTCCACCATGGGTTGTGCGGCCTTGTCCGACAGATCGATGATCTTCAGGCGGCGGTGGCCGAGCGCGACCGGCCCGTGCGACCACACGCCTGAGCCGTCCGGCCCGCGCGGCTCCATCGCGGCGGTCATCCGGGCGACGGCGGTGACGTCGGCGAGCCCGCCGTCGAGCCGCAGCTCACCGGTCAGCCCGCACATGGGCGGCTCCAGGAGGTCATTGAGAGTCCTTTCTGTGAAACCTCGGGTCAATGCATCAGCCAGGTGTCCTTGGACCCACCTCCCTGAGAGGAGTTGACGATCTTGCTCCCACCCGGGGCCACCCGGGTGAGCGCGACCGGCACGACGGCGGGCTCGGCGCCGCCGTGGCTCAGGACGACGAACGCGCGCAGGTCGACGGCGCGCGGTTCGAGGCGGCCGTCGGTGAGGGTCGGATGGGTCGACAGCCGTACGGTCTCCTGCGCGATCCAGCGGGCGGGTTCGGCGAGAATCCGTTCGCGGGCCTCTTCCAGCTCGGCGGCGGAGGCATCCGGGCCGATGACGACGCCGTTGCCGCCGTACCCGTCCACCGGCTTGACGACCAGCTCGTCCAGCCGGTCGAGGACCTCCGAGCGCTGCTCGGAGTCGCGGCACAGATACGTGGGCACGTTGTCCAGCAGTGGGGGCTCACCCAGGTAGTACTCGATGAGCCGTGGGACGTACGCGTAGAGCGCCTTGTCGTCGCCGACCCCGTTGCCGGGGGCGTTCGCCAGCGTCAGCGTGCCCTGCTCCATCGCGGCGAGCAGGCCCGGGCCCAGCGGCCGCCCATCGGCGCCGACGGCATCGAAGAGCACGTCCTCGTCGATCCGCCGGTAGAGCACCTCCACAGGGGTCCGCCCGGCGTCGTCGATCCGTACACCGTCGGCGGTGACGAGAAGCCGGTCAGGGGTGACGAGCGGGATGTTCATCTCGCGGGCCAGCAGCCGGTGCTCGTAGAACGCGGAGTCCTCCTCGCCCAGGGTGACCAGCGCCAGCGCGGGGGATGCGCTGGTGAGCGCGGTGCGTAACACGCTCATGGCCCGCGCCGGGGCGGGCATATGCGAGGCGCGGACCAGCTCGGGCAGCACCCGGGCGGCCAGCCAGCGGTTGGCGAGGGCATAACCGATGCCCGAGGGCACCCGGAGGTTGTCCTCGAGTACGGCCCAGCGACCTGCCCCGTCCTGTACGAGATCGATGCCCGCCACCGCGCACCGCACCGCCGACCGGGGTATGAGCCGCCCGTCCGGCCGCAGCCCCGGCGACTCGTCGATCGTCCAGGCCGGCAGCACTCCGTCGCGGACCACCTCGCGCTCGCCGTACGCGTCGTGCAGGAAGGCCTCCAGGGCGCGCACCCGCTGCGACAGGCCCGCCTGCAACGATGCCCAGTCCTCGGCGGTGACCACCCGCGGGATGATGTCGAACGGGAAGAGCCGGTCCTCCTCCTCGCCCTCGACATGGAAGGTCATGCCGAGCCGCCGCTGGACCTCGTCACGCTGCCGCTCCCGCTCGTGCAGCCCGTCGACGCCGATGCGGCCGAGCGCGGTCATGATGAGCCCGTACGGTCCGCGAGCGCTCCCGTCGACGAGCACGGCCTCGTCGGTCTCACTGCGGTAGCCCGCGAGCATCGTGGTCATCGCCTCGCGCGCGGGTCGCGGGCCGGGCGGCCCCTGGGTGTGGGCCCGGGTCTCCGCGAGCAGCAGCTCGACCACGTCCCCCGGGCCGCCCCCGGCGAACGCCGCTCGTTGCCGGGCCGCGGAGCCGCCCCTGGCCAGCGCCGCCTCGGTCAGCTCGGCGACGAGCTCCCAGTCGCCGGTCCGCTCCAGCGTCGGCCGCAACTCCGCGAGCAGCCGGCGGATGAGGGCGGGGGCGGGCAGCGGCGTTCCACCGACGGGATCGACCAGCTCGCCCCCCAGCCCGGACCTGGCCGCACGCCACGTCGCCGCCCGTACGAGCTCGGTCCGTACCGGACGGGCCGGCGCGCCGGAGACGATGGCGTCCAGTTCCCGGATCACCAGGGCGCGGAAGAGCCCGGCGAGCAGCACGACGTCCTCCACTCGCGGGCAGGCGTCGCAGACGCGCAGTTCCACCGTGGGCAGATGCGACGACGGCCGCACGTCGAAATAGATCATCCCCTGGTCACTGATCACGCCGGACTTGACGAGGTCGTCGAGCAGCCGGTCGTACTCCCGCGCCGACTCGAACGGCCCCACCGGGCCGGTGGTCGGCCAGCGGCTCCACAGCAGCGTTCGATAGCTGGCATAGCCGGTGTCGGAGCCGAGCCAGTACGGCGAGCTCGCGGAGATCGCCAGCAGCGCGGGCAGCCACGGCCCGACCCGGTGCGCCACCGCCACCGCCAGGTCCCGGTCGCCGACCTCCACGTGCACCTGGGCTCCGCAGATGAGCTGCTCGCGGGCGAGCTCCTGGTATTCCTCGAGCATGTTCTCGTACCGCGGATCGGGGGTGACCTTGAGCGCGTCGAGGTCCGCCACCGGCACCGTCCCGGCGGCCACGATGCCCAGCCCGAGCGGCTCCGCGGCCGCGACGACCCCCCGCCGCAGCGCCGCGAGGTCCTCGGCCAGGTCGGTCAGCCGGACGAAGGGCCGGCTGTTGGTCTCCACCACCGACCGCTGGAGCTCGGCCCCGAACCGGTTCGCGGGCAGCTGCTCCAGCAGGCTGTCCGCCCGGGGGAGCAGGCGACGCGTCTCCAGATCGACGGTGTGGAACTCCTCCTCGACTCCGACGGCCATGAGTTCCGGACGGTCGGGCATCGCGTGAGAGTGGGCTCGCGGTGTTCCGTTCAGCGTGCCGCCCCCTATCTAGACCCAGCCATGACGGCCGGGGAGATGCCCTCAAATCGCGGCGTTATTCCTGGTGTCGGATCGGTCACAGCCGACGTCGCCACAGGGCCGTAGCGGCGAGCGCGGTTCGGCCGGACTGCCGGCGCCGTGAGCCGATCATCGGTCACGGCGGCGCCGGCAGGCCGAGCTCAGCGCGGCGAGGGCGGCGCCCACCAAACCGATCAGGGCCTGGATAGCGATCAGGTTGCCGCCGTAGTCCAGCGGCAGCTGTGAGGGATTGTCCGGCCGGCGGCCGAGCCCGAGGACCAGCGGAAGCGCCACGGCCGTCACGGAGCCGGACAGGATGAGGGTGACCTGTATCGGACGGCGGTACGCCGGCGGCGTCCGCCCGACCAGGATCGCCGCGCCGAAAACGAGCGGAGTCAGCAACAGGTCGTGCGCGAGCGCCACCCCGGCGAACCAGATCAGCCAGCCGATCGGGCGGGTGTCGGCGGCGTTCGTGACCAGGCCGACGACTCCGAAGCCGGTCAGTGCCGCTCCGGCGCCGTAGGCGGCATGTCGCCACTTCACTTCAGGTCACCACCAGCTTGGCGACCCACTTGGTCTGCAAGACACCGGGCCGGTCCGGCGCGATGAGCCTGCAGGGATACCCGTGGTCCAGCGCGAGCGGCTCGCCGTTCAGTTCGAGAGCGAGGAGCGTGAGCTCGTCGTGCCAGTGCGGCGGATCCACCTGCGCCGCCCGATAGCGGCTCCGCCGCTCCAGCGACTCGACCCGTATCCGCGCGTCCGGGGCGGCTCCGGCCGAGTGGAGGACGTCGCGCAGCCGCACCCCGGCCCAGGCGGCCTCGGCGCTCCAGCCCTCGACGCAGGTGATCGGCAGCCGTACGGCATGCCGGGGCATGGCGCGCAGATCGGTGAGGGAGAGTGAGAGCTCGCGTGCGACGGCCCCGGTCACGGTGAGGCGCCAGTCCGGTTGCCGGGTGATGCCCGCGGCCAGCGCGGTCTTGTTCACCGGCAACCGCTGCGGCCCCACCCCGGGCCGGCGGGGAGCCAGCACCGCGAGCCGGCCGAGCGGTGTGAACGTTTCCCCGGCCGTGGTGATCGCGATCAGGCCGCACGCGCCCGCGACGGTGGCGAAGAAACCACGGCGTGACAGGCCGGGCGGGCGGACGGTCGGGTGAGCCGATGGTCCAGCGCCTCGCAGGCCGCGTACCTTCGCCCACTCGTTGGCGACGTGAACGATGAGCGCACCGAAGACGATATAAGCCGTCCAGTAGTGCGCGGTGGGGAAGAAGAACGGGAACGGATACCAATAGGCGATGTTGAACAGCCCGGTGACCAGCTGGAACAGTGCGCCGGCGACGAGCGGGAACACCATCGCCCGCTTTGCCGCGTGCTCCAGGGAACGGACCGGCGGCCATTGCCACAACTTCGGATAGACCGTCCACAACTTGGCGAACAGGAGCGGGATCGTGGCGAGACCACCTATCACGTGTGCGCCCTGCGTGAGGCGATACAGGCCGGCCGGCCGGGACGGCCAGACCATCCAGTCCGGCGGGTGCTGCATGAAATGGCTGATCAGGCCGGTGACGAACGCGACCGTGAAGCTGATTCCGAGCCAGACGCCGAGCCATCCGGCGACCCGCTCGTCGTGCAGCCGGCTGGTGAAGCGGCCCTCGGCGTCGCGGGCGTGCGCGCTGAGGCCGCGGGCTCGTGCCGTCAAGCCCCGGGCACGGGCGGTCAGCCGGCCACGGTGAGTTCGGCGAACCATCGCGTGCCCTCCGTCCAGACACCGGCCACGGCAAGGCCGGCCGCCCCCGCGCAGCCGCCGATCGCATCGGCACCGACATGTGACCAGCGGAACCAGTCACCCGCCTGCCGGGCGTCCCGCAGCCGTATCCACTCGGTACGTGTGGTCTCGCCCAGCTCGACGATCCCGTGGCCACCTCGGCGGAGCAGGGCCGCGACACGTCGCAGCAGCGCCGGGGGATCGCCGCCGATGCCGATGTTGCCGTCGGCGAGGAGCACGGTCTCCCAGCGCCCGGCGCCCGGGACCCGGTCGAAGACGTCACGGAGCAGCGCGAGCGCTCCTGCCGCGCGGGTCATCTCCACCGCGTAGGGCGTCACGTCGATGCCCAGAACGGGCAGGCCGCGTTCGGCCAGCGCGACGGTGAGCCGTCCCGGCCCCGAACCGACGTCGAGCGTCGGCCCACAGCATCGGTCCAGCAGCGCCTCGTCCCCGGGGCGCCCGTCCCGCCACTGATCCACGGGTAGCCGTTCTCTGCGGCCGTCGGCGTGCTCGATCTCGACCGGCCCGAAGCCGGCGAGCGACCCCTCGTACAGTCCGCCGATCACGGCGCCCGCACCGTGGCCGCGAACCGGGTGCCGGGCGCCTGCGCGGCCACGCGGACGGCATCGGCGGCGGTGTCCACGTCGATGAGCGTTTCGACGGTGGCGACACGGAGCCCGCGCAGCCGCGCGAGCTGCCGGGCTCCGGTGTCGGGACGTGACATCGGGACGCCGAGCAGCAGACGGGGGTCGGGATCGCGCAGGCCGAGCAGCCAGAAGCCGCCGTCGGCGGCCGGCCCGAACACCGCGTCGCTGTCGTCCAGGCTTCGGGCCGCCCGCGTGAGCGTTCTCCGGGTGACCTGCGGAGTGTCCATTCCGATCAGCACGGACGGTCCGCCGGCGTCGGCGAAGGCGTACGCGAGCCTCTCGTCGAGCCCGTCACCGCGCTGCGGGATCACCTCAAAGCCCCTGGGCAGCCATGGGCCGGGTTTCCCGGCGAGGGCGAGCACACGGCGCTTCGCCGGTGTGCCCGCGACGGTGGAGAGCGTGTCGGCCAGCGCGGATTCCGCGAGCGCCGCGGCCTGGGCCGGCGTGTACGGCGGGGTGAGCCGGGTCTTGACCCGGCCGGGCAGCGGTTCCTTGGCGATGACCAGCAGCGTCGTCATGTCGTCCCCAGCACGCGGCGCATGTCGCGCACGGCCTGGAGCGTGCCGCGGACCGTGCCGGTGACCTTGGACCTGCCGGCCCGTGGGTGATAGGGCACATCGATCTCGGCGATTCGCCATCCGCCCCGGCCCGCGAGCAGGACCATCTCCAGCGGATAACCGGACCGCCGATCGGTGAGGCCGAGCCCGAGCAGGCGTTCTCGCGAGGCGGCCCGCATCGGGCCCAGGTCGCGCAGGCCCACGCGGCGGGCGACGATGGCGTTGCCGATGCGCGCGTGCGGCGGCCATGCGCGCCATGTCATGGGACGGCGGCGGCCGAGCGCCAGATCGGCGCGGTCCAGGAGGTTCACGACCCGGGGCAGGTCCGCCGGGTCGAGCGAGGCGTCCGCGTCCACGAAGCAGACGATGTCGCTCGTGGCGGCGAGCAGGCCGGCGTGGCAGGCCGCGCCGAACCCGCGCCGGGGCTCATGGACGACGTGGGCGCCGTGCGCGGCCGCGATCTCCGCCGAGCCGTCGGTGGAGCCGTTGTCGGCCACGATCGCGCGGTAGCCGTCCGGCATCCGCGTCAGCACCCACGGCAGCGCGGCGGCCTCGTCGAGACAGGGCAGTACGACATCGATCACGATCGGGACGCTACGCCGGGAGCGGTGTGATCAACCCTTACGGAGTGATGACGTAGCCGGAAGATCCGCCTGGCCGGTCCTACTGTGAAGGCGTGATCAAGTTGAGTGTGCCCGGGACAGGACCCGGCTCGGGACGGCGACATCCCGGATCCTCCGGGGAGCCGGTGACGCGGCCAGGGGCGCCCGCCGGAGTCGGTGGGACCCCTTGGGCCCGGGCGTCGCTGGCCGGCTGGGCCGGGCTGATCGTGGTCGCGTTCGGGGTGGGCGCCGTGCTCCGCGGGGCCGGGGCCCTGCCGGTGGACGCGTTCCCGCCGCTACACGCCCACGCCCGGTTGCTCATGGGCCCGTTGTCGCCGGCGGCGGCCGCGGCCCTGGTCGCGGTCGCGGTGTTGCCGGTCGCGGCCCGGCGGCTGCCCTGGCGGCCGCTGCTCGCGGTCGCGTGGCTCGGGTCGGCGGGCTGGGCCGTGGTGCTCGCGTTGCCTGACGGCGTCGCCCGGCCGCTCACGGCGCCGACCGAGTATCTGGCCGGGCTGCCGGCCATGGGGGATGACCCGCTGGGCTGGCTGCGCGGCTTCACCGGGGCGTTGCAGGCCTATCCCACGCACGTGAAGGGGCATCCGCCGCTGCCGATGCTGATTCTGTGGACGACCCAGTGGACAGGGCTGGGGGGAGCGGACCGGGCCGCGGCCCTGGTGATCGCCGCGGGGGGTTCGGCGGCGGCGGCCATCGCGGTCACGGTGCGGGTGCTCGCGGGTGAGGACGTCGCCCGCCGGGCGGTGCCGTTCCTGGTCCTCGCTCCGACCGCGGTATGGGTGGCCACCAGCATGGACGCGCTGTTCCTCGGGGTGGCGGCATGGGGAGTGGCCTCGGTCGCCGTGGGAGCCGCGAAGCCCGGCCCCCTCCCGCCCGGACGGAGTTCGTCCACGGTCGCCGGCCGGGGCAGGCGAGCCGGGCCGCCCGGGTGGGCGGCGCTCGCGAGCTCCTTCGCGGGCGGGGTTCTGCTCGGTTCCCTGCCGTACCTGAGTTACGGGCTGATCCCGATCTTCGCGCTGCCGCTGGCCGTGCTGATCCTGACGCGCCCGTCCCGGTCGGTCCTGATGGCGCTCGCCGTCGGATGTCTGGTCGTTCCGGCCGCCTTCACGATCGCCGGTTTCTCCTGGTGGGACGGGGCGGTCGGGACGCACGCCGCCTGGGCCGCCGGTGCCGGCTCGAGACGGCCGTACGCGTACTTCCTCATCGGCGACCTGGCCGTCCTCGCGCTGCTCATCGGTCCGGTGGCGGCCCAGGCCCTGCCGTATGCGCTGAGCCGCGCCGCCACCCACGTGCGGGCGCTCCCGCCCCGGCCGCAACAAGGTGATGGGCCCCCTCACGGCAGCGGGCTCCCGGACGGCGCCGCGCTCGGATGGCTTGCGGGCGCCGCGCTGGCGGGGGTGATCGCACTCGACCTCTCCGGTGTCACACGGGGCGAGGTCGAGCGGATCTGGCTGCCCTACGCCGCGTGGATGACGGTCGCGACGGCCGTCCACAGGGCGCCGGTCCGCACACTGCTCTCGACACAGGCTGCCACCGCCCTCCTGATCCAGGCCCTGGTGAGAGCGCCATGGTGAACTCTGAGACCGGTCGCATCCTCGTGGTCGACGACGACCCCACCGTCGCCGACGTCGTCGCCCGGTACCTCATCCGTGATGGCCACGACGTCGACTGCGTGGCCGACGGGCATGCCGCCCTGCGCGTCGCGGCCGAGAAGATCCCGGACCTGGTCGTCCTCGACCTCATGTTGCCCGGTATCGACGGGCTGGAGGTGTGCCGCCGGCTCCGCGAGCGATGGCCGGTGCCCATCGTCATGCTGACCGCCCTGGGCGAGGAGGCCGATCGGCTCGTCGGGCTCGAAACCGGCGCCGACGACTATGTGACCAAGCCGTTCAGCCCCCGTGAACTGGCCCTGCGGGTCAAATCCGTGCTCCGGAGAGCCCGCGGCGCGCCGGCTCCGGCGGGCGAGACGACCGCTGACGGTGACCTGACCGTGGACGCGGCGGCGCACGAGGTACGGCTTCGCGGGGCCGAGATCTTCCTCACCGCTCGCGAGTTCGACCTGCTGGCGTTCCTGATGCGCCATCCGCGGCGGGCCTTCACCCGTGCGGACCTGCTCGAAAAGGTCTGGGGTTGGGAGTTCGGCGACTCCTCGACCGTGACCGTCCACGTACGCCGGCTGAGAGAGAAGATCGAACAAGACCCGACCGCTCCTCGCCGCATCCTGACCGTGTGGGGCGTCGGCTACAGATATGAGCCCATGACATGATCCCTCCCCACGCGTTCGCCGAGGTGGCGGCGTACGCCGCCGGAGCCGCGCTCCTCGTCGGAGCCGTCGGCGTCGCGCTGTTGTACGCGCTGCGCCGCCGCTCCATCGCCGTCCTGCAGGCCGTCGTGTCGGCCGCGACCGTCCTGGCCACCGTGGCCGGCATCGTCGCGATCACCCTGAAGATGCTGATCACCGAGCACGACCGGTCCGTGGCGCTCACGGTCACCGCCATCGCCGGACTCGTCGGCCTCGGCGTGTCGCTGGTGCTCGGGCACCGGCTGATCGGTGGCAGCCGTTCGCTCCTCGAAGCCGTACGCCGGGCCGGCCACAGTGGCCGGTTCGTCCGGCCGGAGCGGCGACTGCCCGCCGAGCTGGCGGAACTGAGCACCGAACTGTCTGCGGCGTATCAGCGCCTGGAGGCCGCACATGCCCGCGAACGAGCGCTGGAGACCAGCCGCCGCGAGCTTGTCGCCTGGGTCAGCCACGACCTGCGTACGCCCCTGGCCGGGCTGCGCGCGATGGCCGAGGCCCTCGAGGACGAGGTGGTGGCCGACACCGTCACGGTACGCCGCTACCACACGCAGATGCGGGCGGAGAGCGACCGGCTGGCCGCGATGGTCGACGACCTGTTCGAGCTGTCCCGGATCCACGCGGGGGCGTTGCGGCTGTCACGGCAGCGAGTCGGGCTGGGCGACCTCGTCTCGGAAACCGTCGCCGGCACCGAGCCGCTCGCCCGCGCCAAGGGCGTACGGCTGCGCGGCCGGGCGCACGCCGTCCTTCCCGTCGAGGTGGACGCCGCCGAACTGGGCCGGGCCCTGCGCAACCTCGTCGTCAACGCCATCCGGCACACCCCGGCGGACGGCGGAGTCGACATCGTCGCCGGAGCCGAGGACGGCATGGCCTGCGTCACCGTGTCCGATGCCTGCGGCGGCATCCCCGACGAGGACCTGCCGCGCCTGTTCGACGTGGCGTTCCGCAGTGAGGCCGCGCGTACACCGGGCGGCGGCGCCGGTCTCGGCCTGGCGATCGCCCGCGGCATCGTCGAGGCCCATGCGGGCGAGATCGGGGTGTCGAACGCCGGCGCCGGCTGCCGTTTCGTCGTACGGATCCCCCTGGGCGCCCCCCTCAGCGCCTGACCGCGCCGGCCGCTCACGCGCGTACGGCGAACTCGGCCATCCCGTCGTCGAAGGGAATCGAGGAACGGAAGCCCAGTTCGGTCACGGCCCGGTCCGGGGAGGCGACGATATGGCGAACATCGCCAAGGCGGTATTCGCCGGTCACGATCGGATCGGGCCCGCCGTACGCCTTGGCCAGCGCGACCGCCATCTCCCCGACGGTGTGCGGTTCGCCGCTGGCGATGTTGTACGCGCGCAGCGCGCTCGAACCGGAACGCCCCGACACGGACTCCAGCGCCAGTACGTTGGCGCGGGCGACATCCCGTACGTGCACGAAGTCGCGCCGCTGCCCGCCGTCCTCGAAGACGCGGGGTGGTCGCCCGCGTTCCAGACACGACCGGAAGATGGCGGCGACGCCCGCGTACGGGGTGTCGCGCGGCATCCGTGGCCCGTACACGTTGTGGTAGCGCAGCGCGACCACGGCGCCGCCGGTCATGCGCGCCCATGAGGCCGCGAGGTGTTCCTGGGCGAGCTTGGTGTCGGCGTAGGCGTTGCGTGGGTCCGCGGGCGTGCCCTCGCCGACGGTGCCCGGTGCCAGCGCGGCGCCGCAGGGGGGACAGCGCGGCTCGAAGCGGCCCGCCGCCAGGTCGCCGGCCGCCCGGGGTTCCGGCCGTACCCGGCCGTGGGCCGGGCAGTCGTACGCGCCCTCGCCGTACACCACCATCGAGGAGGCCAGTACGACCCGGTGCACTCCCGCCCGTGCCATCCCGGCGAGCAGCACCGCGGTGCCCAGGGCGTTCGCCGAGGCGTACGCCGGCAGGTCCGAGACGTCGACGCCGAGCCCGACCTTGGCCGCCTGATGGCAGACCGCGTCCACACCGATCAGGCGGCGCGCGACCGTCGTCTCGTCGCGGACGTCCTCGCCCGATCGCTGGTCGAGCGTGTGCACGTCGTGGCCACGCTCACGCAGCGCCTCGACGATGTGGGAGCCGATGAACCCGGCGGCGCCGGTCACAAGTACGCGCATGCCCGCACGCTAGCCATGGCCGGCCTGGTGTCGCTCTGATCGCGGCGAGCCGTACGCACTTCGTAAGGGATGGTCTATCGGCCGGTGAGCTCATCGAGTGGCTGGTCGGGGTCGGCCAGTCGCCGCGGGTCGATGGCGAGCCCGGAGTGGATCAGCGCTTTGATGTGCTCGGTGACGTCCCAGATGTTGAGGTTCATGCCCGCCAGGACATGGTGGTCGCGGCACCAGAACGCGATGAAGTTCCCGGCGGCCACGTCGCCGCGGAAGACCACCTGGTCGTAGCCGCCCTGTCCCACGTAGCCGGTGTATTCCATGCCCACGTCGTACTGGTCGGTGAAGAAGTAGGGCAGCCGGTCGTAGGCGGCCCGACCGCCGAGCATGGTCGTTGCCGCGGTGGTGGGCTGGTTGAGGGCATTGGCCCAGTGCTCGACCCGGATATGCGTGCCCAGCACGGGATGGGCCGCGTTGGCGACGTCTCCTGCGGCGCAGATGCCGGGGTCGCTGGTGGCCAGTGCGGCGTCGACGACCACGCCGTTGTCGACCTTCAGCCCGGCCTCGACGGCCAGCTGTGTGTTCGGGCTGACCCCCACCCCGACGATCACGGCGTCGGCGTCGATGGCGGTGCCGTCGGCCAACCGCACGCCGGTGGCCTTGCCCCTATCGGTGAGGATGGAGGTGATCTGAGTGCCGCAGCGCAGGTCGACGCCGTGGTCACGGTGCACGTCGGCGAAGACCTGGGCGACGTGCCGGCCGAGCACACCCACCAGCGGGAGTTCGGCGGCCTCGATGAGGACGACCTGGACGCCGGCCTGCCTGGCCGCGGCCGCCACTTCCAGGCCGATCCAGCCGCCGCCGATCACCGCGACCCGCGAGGCGGTGGCCAGCCTGTCCTTGATCTGTTCGCTGTCTTCGATCCGGCGCAGGTAGTGCACCCCATCGGCGCCGGCGCCGGGGACGGACAGCCTGCGCGGGCTGGATCCGGTCGCCACCAGCAGCTTGTCATAGCCGACGCGGCTGTCGTCGGCCAGCGTGACCTGGCGGGCCGCCCGGTCGATGGCGGCCACCGCCTGGCCTGGCCGCAGATCGACGTCGTGTTCGCCGTACCACGCGGCCGGGTGGACGAACACCTGATCCCTTTCGCTCTTGCCGATCAGGTAGTCCTTGGACAACGGGGGCCGCTCGTAGGGGCGGTGCGGTTCGTCGCCGAGCATCACGATCCGACCGTCGAAGCCTTGGTCGCGCAGGGCTTCGGCGGCCTTGGCTCCTGCCAGGCCGGCACCGACGATCACGAACGTCGTCGCAGGTTCCACAGCGCACGTCCTCCTTGGCTATCGGCCGGTTCCCGGTTCAGGCCGGCCGCGGATGTCGTTTCAGGGGTTGACGCCGGTGAGGGCGAAGAACTCACTGCGCGACCGGGGATCCTCGCGGAGCGTGCCGAGCAGTGTGGAGGTGACGGTGGAGGAGCCGACGGCCTGGACGCCGCGCAGGGTCATGCAGGTGTGCTCGGCCTCGATGACCACACCGATGCCCTTGGGAGCCAGGTGTTCGGCGAGCCAGCCGGCGATCTGCTTGGTGAGCCGTTCCTGAACCTGAGGCCGGTGGGCGAAGTGCTGGGCGACACGGGCGAACTTCGACAGACCGAGGATGCGTTCGGCCGGCAGATAGCCGATATGGACCGTGCCGACGAACGGCAGCAGGTGATGCTCGCACACCGACCGCAGGGGGATGCCACGGGCCAGGACGAGTTCGTCGTAGCCCCCGTCGTTGGGAAAGGTGGTCAGGTCGAACGGGCGGGGGCTGAACAGCTCGGCATACGCGCGGGCCATCCGGCCCGGGGTGCCGCGCAGGCTCTCGGACTCGGTCGAGATGCCCAAGGCCCGTAGAAAGTCGCCGGCGGCACGTTCGGCCGCCGCGAGATCAACACTGTCGGTCTCCCCGATGACGCGCAACGCCAGGCTGGATCGCACCGACGTCTCCCTTCCGTTGTCGAGGGGGACCGGATCGCCGCCCACGTCAGCGCCCATCTCAGCGCACGTCAGCTACCCCCGACGCCCAGCGCGGTGAGCAGCACCAAGACGACGGTGACGACGGCGAACAAGCCATGGCCCACGACGGCCGGGACGGGAAAGCCGCGTTCGGCGGGCACGGCGGACTCCTCCGCCGCAGGGGCCGTAGCCGAGCCGCCGGTCGCGGCGCGCCCTGTGGAGGAGGCGGCGCGGGCCCGGTGAACGGGGATCCAGCGGGCCAGCATGGCGAAGCCGAGCAGCGCGACGGGGAGCAGAATGATGAACGCCGCCCAGGCCAAGGTACGAGCGCCGGCGACGACGTAGACCACCCACACCACCAAGCCGACCGCGGCCAGCAGGAAGTGCCCGAAGATGACCGGCGCCGGGAACCGGGTCGTCCTGGTCTGCTGCTGGCGTACACCGCCGCGCGCCAGCCAGGTGCCCATTAGGTAGAACCCGCCCAGCGCGGTGATGAGCCAGGTGATCAAAGCGGCGATACTCATGATCGGTCTCCTGTGCGAGTACGGGCTTTCCGGTCGGATGGGGAGCGGTGGGTGAAGCCCTCGGCCTGGGTGGTCTCGTCGGCGACCCGGACTCCGTAGCGGTAGGCGAGCTTGCCGCCCAGGAATCCCGACACCCCCAGCACGGCCAGGCCGGCCGCTGAGAGCGCGAGCCTCAGGACGGGCACGCCGGCGGGATCTCGATAGTCGCCCAGCCGCCAGGCAAAGCCGATCGCGTAGGCGGCGGTGACGGCCAGACTCAGGCTCATGTGCACCAGTGCGGTACGGAACGCACGAGTGCCGGTCGGGACGGCGAACAGGTCCAAGAACCCGGCGCAGGCCGCGGCCAGGGCGCCGAGCACCCCGATCGCGATCAGCCACAGCGATCCCTGGGCCAGGAAGCCCGGCCGGTGGACGAGGTGTGAAGCGACGTCGAAGAGAAGGCTGGCCACCCACGCCCCGATCGGCACCGTCACCAGGATCGGGTGCAGCGGATGGCCGTAGGTGCCGGCGAGCAGGCTCACCGGCTGTTTGGCCTGACGCGGCGGACCGGCCATGACTCACCTCCTATTTCACCAACAAGTATTGGCTTTATTCGAGACGTGAGTCAATAGGCTCAGAAAACTGGGTGGGTTTTGATGTTTTCGCCCATGTCCCTAGGCGTTATAGTCTGAAAGACGTGACTTCGGATGCCTCCACCATCGCCGCGGTCGCCGTGCTCGGCGACGATCTGCGCAGGCGTATGTACGCCTTCATCCGCCGCTCCGACCGGCCCGTCACCCGAGATGAGGCCGCCGCCAGCGTCGGCATCTCCCGCAAACTCGCCGCGTTCCATCTCGACAAGCTCGTGGCGGCGGGGCTGCTGACGGCCGGCTATGCCAACCTGTCCGGCGTCCGCCGGGTGGGCCGGACTCCGAAGGTGTACGAGGCCGCCGACGTGGACGTCCGGGTCGGCATCCCGCAGCGCGAGCACGGCATCCTCGCCGACATCCTGATCGATGCCGTGCTGACCGAGACCGGCGGCGAGAGTGCCCGTCAGGCCGCGCTCCGTGTCGCCGTCGACCGCGGCCGCCGGCTCGGCGAGAGCGAACGCGACCAGGCCAGGCCCGGCCGTCTCGGAGCCGAACGGGCCCTCACCTGCGCAGGTGAAGTCCTGGAACGGCACGGCTTCGAACCCGTCCGCGATGCTCCTACCTTGCTACGCCTGCGCAACTGCCCCTTCCACCCCCTCGCCGCCAAGGCCCCTGACCTCGTCTGCGCCATCAACCACGCCTTCCTCACCGGCCTTTTGGCCGGCCTGAACGCGAGGACCGTCCACGCCACCCTCGCCCCACGTCCCGGGGCGTGCTGCGTCGAACTGGGCGCAGGGACCGGGACCGAGCCCGCCATCTGATACACCGGCACCGCCCATGGCCTGAGCCGGCCGCGCGGCCTTATGGGATCGTGTCCGGCGCGCGGCCGTGGGACACCACATCGACGACGGCCCCAAGGCCGGTGATCAGGAGAACGTCGTGGCGGCCGAGCCGGGGGGCAGAGCCCCCGGTGTCATGTGACCCAGCCGTTGGACCGTGCCCGGTGGAGCTCCTGGTGGGCCTCGGGTGTGTCGAGCATCTCCAGGCCTCTGATCGCCCAGAACCGCAGCGACTCGTCATCGCTTTCCAGCCGGTCTGCCAGTACGCCGAGGGCGCGCGGAGATCGCGCCTCGGAGATGAGCTCCAACAGCAGGCAGCGCAGTCCGTGGTCCTCTCGTTCTCTGCCGAACTCGGCGATGAGATCGTCCACGTACGCGTCCGCGTGCTCGCGCAGGAAGTCGAATCCGTTTTCCCTGAGCTCGGGATCCCGGCTCCGCATCGACTGCAGCGCTCGTGCGAAACGCTGATGCGCCATCAGGTCGTCCTCATTGTGAAGCGGTCGCGCAGCCGGCTCGGGACGGGGCCTCCCGCACCGGCCGGCGGCTCGTCCGATTCGGCGCGTACGGTCGGGGGGAGAGCGGCCGTCGTGGCCGGCTCGGCCCATGGAGGGGCCATGCCCTCGCCGGGGGGCGTGTGCTGCATACCCCTAGTCTCCTGTACTCCGCGCCGACTGGATCGATCTTGCGTAAGGTCCGTACGCCTACCCGCGGACCGGACACGGCCTGGTCTGCGGGGCGTGGGCAGGCGGCCGGCCGGCCTCGGCACCAACGGCGCTCACGGCCTGTTCACCGGTCGAGCACCAGGTAGATCCGGATGCTGGTGCCGCGCGGTGAGGTGTGGGTGCGAACCAGGTCGGCGATGTGGTTGACCAGCAGCAGGCCGCGGCCGCCGTTGGTGCCGAGGCCGGCCGGCCGGCGACCGGCCAGTGGATCGCTGAGATGGCCGGCATCACTGATCTCGCACACCAGGTGCCGGTCGTCCGCCCACACGCGCAGGGTCCCCTGGTCGCCTCCGTGCACGATGGAGTTGGCGGCCAGTTCGTTGACGGCCAGTTCCAGCTCGGGCAGCCGGTCGTCCGCCAGTCCGAGCCGGGCGGCATGGTGGACGGTGAAGCTCCGGACCTCGGCCAGGTTGCCGTCGTCGAAGAGGAGTACGGCCGCGAACGGGGCGTCGGTGTGCGGCCGGTTCCAGGTCTCGAGGATGGCCTCGGGCGCGAACGCGCTGCTCGTACGCTCGCCGTCGTGGTCGATGAGGACCGGATGGGTGACGGCCGCGTCGTCGAGGACGTCCCTGCCGAGCTCGTCGGCGTCGTAGGGGCACAGGATGGTGACGTTCCGGCCGGCGAACGCCAGATTGATCAGCGCCTCGTGCTGCACACAGGCCGGGTATTCCAACTCCGACCGGCCGGCCCAGATGGGCTCGCCGATGATCCGCACCCGGCCGGCGGGCTGGGCGTCGGCGAAGGCACGCAGTATCCCGGGGATGATCCAGCCGGGATTACGGCCCGTGACCGTCATGTCGATGAACCGTACCCGGCGCGCCGAGGCACCCAGGTGGGTGCGCAGCAGCTTCAACCGGGGTCCTGGAACCGCGACCGCCACCGGCTCGCCGGCGGCCAGGCCTTCCCGTACGAACGGCAGCGTACCGGCCAGGAACTCATTCTCGCCGCGATACAGCAGCGCCGGATGAGAGAACACTCTCGGACCGGTCACCCCTGTCTCACCTCTATATCAGCTGTCAGGGAAACGGCCCTTTCAGAGTATCTCACGCCACCGGCGGTGGATTATACAGGATGTCGGCTTTATGGCCACCGAACCGACCACGTCGTCCCTACTATCGGCGATGACCGGCCGTGGTCCGTCACGGGATGGGAAATGGCAATGTAGGAGTTGAAGCGCCGTAGACTTCTCGAGGGGTTAGGAGCATCCAGCATGAAGAGCTTGGAGCTGTCGAGCACAGAACGTGACGGCTGCCTCGTCGTGACCGTCCGCGGCGATCTGGACGCCAGCGCGCGTCAGAAGCTCGATGGTTACCTTGCCGAGGCCGGCCGGGGCACATCCCAGCTGGTCGTCGACCTGTCCGAGGTCACCTTCCTGGACACCGCCGGCCTGGCCGTGCTGACACGGCACTGGCGGACCCTTGACCGGACCGGCGGCTCCTTGATCCTCGCAGGCGCCCGGTACAAGACCGCGCGAGCCCTCTGGATCACCGGCCTGGCCGAACGCCTGCCGCTCGCCGAGGACGTGGAGCACGCCATCGCCGTCACGCGGACCGATCCGGAATCACCGACCGGATCCTGAGGTCCCGGTCCCGGAGGTCCCGTTCTCGGTGAGAACCGGACCATCACCGAGCATCCGGGCGCTGTCCGCCGCGAGTTCGGGCTCCTTGCCCCCCCGATGATCCGCCGCCGCGTAGGGACCGGGGTGGACTTTTCCGTTCCGGGTTGGGCAGGAAGCCACCGGAAGCCGTGTTCCGGGGGACCCCGCGCGACGGGTCCGTGCGACAGGGCCGGAGGGAGGGCCGGGGCCGGTGAGTGAACGTGAGGATCCGGGGCCGGGTCTGCGCCGCAGTGACCCGGAGGAGCCCGGCATCCGGAGACGCCGGTGCGGGCGCGGGTTCCGCTACTTCAATCCCGACGGCAGCCCCCTGCGCGATCCGGCCGAGATCGCCCGCGTCAAGGCACTGGTGATCCCGCCGGCCTGGACCGAGGTCTGGATCTGCGCCTCACCGGACGGGCATATCCAAGCCGTCGGCGTGGACAAAGCGGGCCGCCGGCAATATCGATATCACGACGCGTGGCGGGAGTCGCGGGATCGGGAGAAGCACGACCGGATGCTGGACTTCGCCGCGGTGCTGCCCCTGATCAGGGACTCCGTGACGGAGCGGCTGGCGGACCGGGGCTTCGGCCGCGAGAGGGTGCTGGCCGCCGCCGTCCGCCTGCTCGACCTCGGCCTCTTCAGAGCGGGGGGTGAGGAGTATGCCGCGCAGAACCGTACGTACGGTCTCGCCACCGTGCATCGCGAGCACGTGCACTGCTCCGGCGGCCAGATCCGCTTCGACTACGTCGCCAAGGGGTCCAAGCAGCGCGTCCAGGCCGTGGCAGAGGAGCGGGTCTGCAAGGTCGTCATCGGTCTCAAGCGGCGTCGCGACGACAACCCGGAGCTTCTCGCCTATCGGGACGGATCGGACTGGCATAACGTCCGCACCGACGACATCAACGGTTACATACGGGAGATCGCCGGTGGCGATTTCACCGCCAAGGACTTCCGGACCTGGCATGCCACAGTGCTCGCGGCCGTCGGGCTCGCCGTCTCCACAGAGGCCGTCAACGGGTCCGCCGCCGCCCGCCGGCGCGCCGTGGCGCGAGTCGTCGCCGAGGTCGCCGACTATCTGGGGAACACCTCGGCCGTGGCGCGCGCCTCCTATATCGACCCGCAGATCGTAGATCTCTACGAGCGCGGGATCACCATAGACCGCGCGCTCACGCACCTCGGCGCCGAGACGGGGATCGGCGAACTCGCCACTCAGGGCCAGGCCGAACAGACCGTACGCCGGCTCCTCCTGCGGCATCGATGATCTGTCAGCGTGGAAGAAGCCGAGGACCTGCCACCGCACCACTTCAGCCGCAGGGCCGTTCGATAGGGGATATGGGCAAGGCGGAGGTCTCCTTTCGAAGGGCTCGTTTTATCGCGGTGTCCTGGGAACGACCGCAGGATGGAAAGGGAATCTGTTCGGGCGAGGGTCCGGAGTGGGCTGAGTGCGAACGGCCGGGTCACGACGGCGTTGAAGGCCGGTTTCGCGGCGGTGTGCGCCTGGCTCGTCGGCCGGTATGTGGTCGGTCACGGCAACCCGTATTTCGCGCCGATCGCGGCGCTGGTCTCGGTGCACGCCACAGTGGTGCAGTCCCTCCGTGAAGGGGTGCGCTACGTCGCCTGTTTCGGCCTGGGGGTGCTGGTCGCGGCGGCGAGCGCCGAGATCCTGGGGCTCGGCCCGGTCTCGCTGGCGATCACGCTGGTCACCGGGACGTTGTTGGGCAGTTGGGCCAGGTTGGGGGGCAGGGACTCGAGGTGCCGTTCACCGCGACGTTCGTCCTCCTGCTGGGCGGCTCGGATCCCGAGGGCTTCGTCGCCGGTCGTCTGCTGGACGTCCTGGTCGGCGTGCCCATCGGGATCGGGGTCAACGCACTCCTCCTCGCACCGCTCCACGTCCAACCGGCGGCCGACGGCCTCCGCCGGATCGCCGGCGACACCGCCGACCTGTTCGATGACATGGCGGACGGACTGACCGAGAGATGGCCGCCGAAGAACCCCGACTGGAGCAAGCGCGGTCAAGCGCTCGACTCCGCGCTGCGTGAGGCCTTGCGTGCCATGTCCCACGCCGACGAGAGCCTCCGGCTCAATCCGCGTGGAGGGCTCCAGCAGGACACGCCGCGGCTCCTCGAACTGCTGTGGGATTGCTTCGCGGACGTTCGCGGGGGTGCTCAGAGCATCGCGCACAGCCTGAACGAGGCGACAGCGGACGAGGTGGCCCGGCCGGACGAACCCTCCTGGCTCGACGAGGGCTTTCGCGTCGATTACGCGGAGCTGCTCCGGAAGATCTCCCTGGTCATACGCCACCGGCTGTCCCCGACTCCGCTGGCCGATCCCGGGACCGAGGAGGTTCTCGCGGCTCTGGCCGATCTCCGCGAGGAGATCTACGGCCGCCCGGAACGGTCCCACGCCCCGTGGTACACCCAGAGCCACCTCGTCATCGAGCTCAACCGGATCCTGCAGAGCGTGTGCGGCACGATCGACGCCTGCGCACGCCATCGCACCAGATCCCTGTCGGTCACCAGGCCTCGCGGATAGTCATGGCCGGCCTCGAGAGGGCTTTCGGCCCCTGAAGCCGTGGTGAGACGCGTCGTCGCGGGCTCATGGCGGTGCGGCCCGACCGGGCGCGATGACCGCGGCATAGTGCCGCAGGAGCGCGTCGAGATGGCGGGCCGGGGCGTGGTGGCGGACCACGTGCTCGCGGCCGGCGGCGCCGAGCGTTTCGGCGTAGCCGGGATCGCCGGCGAGCACCCGCAACGCCGCGGCCAGCGCACGGGGTTCGCCGGGAGGTACGAGCAGTCCCGTGCGGCCGTCGTCGATCAGTTCCGGCAGGCCGCCGATGCGGGAGGCCACCACGGCGACCCCGCAGGCGGCCGCCTCGAGCACGCTCATCGGGCAGTTCTCGTACCAGAGGGCCGGCAGGACGGCGGCGGTGGCACCGCCGAGGGCCTCCGTCAGCGTGCTCTTGGCGGCGAAGCCGTGCAGACGCACCGGCAGCCGTTCGGTGGTGACCCGGCGCGAGACCGCCGCCTCGGCCCGGCCGGAGCCGTACACATCGACGACCGAGCCGGGCGGGAGTCTCCCGGCGGCGGTCAAGAGGACACCGAGCCCCTTCTCCGCGACCAGGCGCCCGGCGTAGACGAACCGGGCCGGTCGCTCCGGGGGGCCGGCGGACCGCGCGGGGGGCACGACCGGGTTGGGCAGGACCGCCACCCGTCCGGCCGGCAGGCCGCCGGCCACCACGCGGTCGCGCAGGAAGGCGCTCGGCGCCAGGAAGAGCCGCACCGATCTCCACCAGCCGCGTGCCGTGGCCAGGCCCGCCTCGGCCCCGGCCGCGGCCGCCCGCCAGGACGAGCCCTCCCCGGCCAGGCAGCGATGGAGCAGCGGGTTCAGCAGCCGGCCGCCGCTCAGGCAGCGCTCGCAGGGACGGCCCTGCGTGAACAGGCGGTAGTTCGGGCAGACGGCCTTGTAGTCGTGCAGTGTCATGACGACCGGGATCTCGTGGTCGCGCAGCGCGTCGAGCACCGACAGGGTGAGGAACTCGTGCACGTGGTGAACGTGGGCGACGTCCGGGCGGGCCTCGGTGAGGAGCCGGTCCAGCGCCCGCCGCGCGGGCCGGCTGTAGATCCCGGCGAGCCGCCGCCCCGGCTCCGTACGGGCACCGGACCCCGCGGCCGGCGGAAACCATCCCCGCCATGGGGTCGGTGAGGTGTCCGGCTCGGCCGTGGCGAAGGGGACGACCTCATGACCCGCCGCATGCAGCAGCTGTTCCGTGAGGCGGACGAGCGTCTCGGCGCCGCCGGGCCCCGGTTTGTAGTGACCCGTTATCAGCAGGACGCGCATCCGGGACCCGCCGACTCAGAAGGTGAAGACGGCCTGGAGGGTGTGGCGCCGCCGGGCCGCCAGGTCCCGCAGAAAGGCCGGCGCCTCCTCGATGCCCAGCACGTCGGTCACCAGGTGGCGCATGACGTCCGTGCCACGGGCGCGCAGCAGCTCGATCGTGGCGGCGGACAGGCCGGCGCGGTCCCACGAGGAGCCTCGGGGCGTACGGCCGATCTGGGCGCACCGCAGGGTCAGCCCGTTGTGGTGGAACTCCTCGCCCAGGCGCACGTCAGCGGCGCCGTCCTGATAGAACGCCAGGTCGATCACCGTTCCCTGCGGTCGCAGGGCCCGAAGCGCGGTGCGTAGCGCACGGCCCTGGCCCCGGCACTGGAACACCACGTCGGCACCCGGCTCGGGATCCCGCCAGCGCTCCTTGCACCAGCGCGCGGGGTCGTGCTCCCGCTCGTCCACCGGCACGCAGCCGAGCGCCTCCGCCGCCGTCAGCCGCCCGGGCGTCGGGTCGGCCACCGCCACCTCGGCCGCGCCGTGGTGCAACGCGAACAGGCCCGTGAGCAGGCCCACGACTCCCGCGCCGGTGACGAGGACGCGCCGGCCGGCGACCCCGCCGGCCAGCCTGTCGGCGTACGGAGAGTCCGGCCCCGCCTCCTCCGCGGCGGCGTGCAGAAGCCCGTTGGCGCAGATCGGTCCCATCTGGGCCACGTAGACGCCGAGCAGCGGGTCGAGATCGTCGGGCAACACGACCACGTGTTCGGAGTGCGGGTCCGCCCGGTAGGAGTCGCGGTGCCCGTAGGCCATGGCCACCGTCGTCCCCACAGGCGCCGCCGCGCTCCGGCTCCGCCGGACCCGGCCGACCTCCATGTAGCCCAGGCAGCGGACCGGATAGCGTCCGGTCGGTTCCCCGTCCTCGAAGAGCCGCAGGTGCCGGTCGAAACGGCGCCGGAGGAACGGGCTCGTGCCCTTCACCGTGGCCAGTTCGGTCCCCGCCGACAGGCCGCTGAACAGCGTCGTGACCTCGAACCCGCCGGCGCCCAGTGCCGCCGCGGGCTCGGTGAAGATCTCCGGCTGTCCCGGTGCGCGGACGCCGAGGGTGCGTACGTCAGCCATGGACGCTCGTCCCATCGGACTCGACGGTGGGCCCGTCGGGCCCGGACACCTTGGACCGCCTGGACGCTCCGGCCGGCCCGGTCCCTGTGACCCCGAAGGTCTCCGCCGCGCCGGTGGCGGCGGCGGCCGCCGCGGCGCAGGCGAGCCGGTGCGTGCGCAGGGCCTCTCCGTAGGGGGCCCGTACGCCCCAGCCGGCTTCGCGGATGGCGGTGATGAAGTCGGCGTCCTCGCGCAGGAACGGGTCGGCCTGGGCCTTCATCGTCCAGCGCCGTGTCCCCTCGTCCACGACGAGTTCGCGTTCGGACAGGATGACCGTACGGCCCCGGCAGAAGAACTCGACGCCCATCCGGTAGCCGTGGCTGAGCACGGAGGTGGTGGCGATCATGCCGATCGCCCCGGAGGCGAAGCGCAGCGACGACGTGGCGGCCCGGTGGATCTCGTCGCTGCCGGCTCCGGGCAGGCGAACGGCGTCTCCGTGCAGGACCTCGAGGTCACCTACCAGCAGCCTGGCCAGGTCGAACAGATGCGTCGCCTGTTCCATGAGCTGCCCGCCGGACTCGTCCTCGCGCAGCCACCAGTCCGTGGCCGGAACCCGGTCGAGCCAGAAACCCAGGACCAGCAGTGGCGGGGTCTCGGCGAGCAGTTCGGCGGCGCGTTCCACGGTGTCGAGGTAGCGCCAGTGATATCCGGTCGCGGTGGTCAGGGCGTGGTCCTTCACCGCGGCGGCGATGTTCTCGGCGGTGGCGACGTCGACGGCCAGCGGCTTCTCGACGAAGAAGGGCAGATCGCGTTCGATCGCGGCGTGCTCGGGAGCGCCGTGGACGCAGGGCGGTACGCAGATGTAGACGCCGTCGAGGGGCTCACGGGCGAACATCTCCTCATGACCGGCATACGGCCGGGCGCCGGTCAGGCCCGCGAATCGCTCCCTGCGGTTCTCGAGCGGTTCGGCCACCGCGGTGATCCCCACGCCGTCGAGGTGGGCCAGCGATTCGGCGTGGCGGGTCGCCACATAACCGGCGCCCACGAAACCGATCTTGGTTAAGGCGGGACTCACATCCGGACATCTACCCGGCACCGGGAGCGCCACTCCGTGCGGCGTCCGACCCAAGGCCCGCGGCCGGCTCCAAGGACACATAAAGACGGGATGGCCTGCACAAGCACATAAAGGGGGAATGGCCTGGGCATTTGCGCATAAGGGACGTGTCGGCTGGATCCGCGGGATCAGCGGGACAGTCCCACACCACGGCTCTGAATGAGGTCACGATGCATGTCCTGCGGCTGTGCTCGGTCTACGAACCTCCTGCCTCGGCCCTGACCGGCCGCGGCGCCGGTTTCGATCCCATCGGGGGCATGCAGAACCACACCGGGCAGCTGAGCCGCGCCCTCGACCGGCTCGGAATCCGCCAGACCGTGGTCACGACCCGGCCACCGACGGCCCCGGCCGAGTCCCCGCTCGGACAGCACGGCCGGGTCGTCCGGCTCGGCCTGCCGATCCCCGCCTGCCGGCAGTTCTACGGTCTGGCCGCCTGGCGCCGGCTGCCCCGTCTCGCGAATGACGTCGACCTTGTGCACGCCCACCTGGGAGAGGACCTCGCGATCATGCCGCTGGCCGTACGCGCCGCACTGCGGGCCGTGGCGCCTCTCGTCGTCACGATCCACTGCAGCCTGCGCTACACCTTGCCGGTGACCGACCCGCACTCCCTCCTGCTCAAGACGCTCGGCGGGGCGCTGGAGTGGTACGGGACCGGCCGGGCCGCCGCGATCATCACGCTGACCGAGCGGCTGCGGCGGGTCCTGCCCGGGGACAACGTCCATGTCGTCCCGTCCGGGATCGGCGTGGAGTTCACGGCCGAGCCGGACGGGGCCGGCCTGCCCGCCGACGTGCCCCGGCCCCGGATCGGCTATGTGGGGCGGCTGCACGAGCAGAAGGGCGTGGGCACGCTGCTGTGCGGTTTCGCGCTCCTCGCCGGCGACACCGCGGCGCATCTCGTCATCGTCGGGAACGGCCCCGACGGCCCCCGGCTGCGCCGGCTGGCCGCCCGGCTCGGGATCGCCGACCGCACGCGCTTCCTCGGTTTCGTGCCCCACAGCCGGATGCCGGCGGTCCTGCGCGACCTCGACGTCCTGGTCCTCCCCTCGCGGTACGAGGAGCTGGGATCGGTGCTGCTGGAGGCGATGTACGCCGGGGTCCCGATCGTGGCCAGCGAGGTCGGCGGCATTCCGGAGCTGATCGTGCACCGCCGCAACGGGCTGCTGATCCCGCCCTCTTCCCCCATACGGCTCGCGGCCGCCGTCCGGGAGCTCATCGCCGGACCGGAGCCGGCGGCGGCGCTGGCCGCGCGGGCGCACGAGCGGGTGCGGGAACAGACCTGGGACAAACTCGTCTATCAGGTCCTGGATGTCTATCGATCGGTGCTCCCCGCCGTGTCCGCGATCGCCGGCCCCCGTGACCGCTGACCTCGTCGTCGTCGGATCGGGCTTCTTCGGGCTGACCGTCGCCGAACGGTGCGCCAGGGAACTGGGCCTGCGGGTCCTCGTCCTCGAGCGGCGCGACCATCTCGGGGGCAACGCCTACAGCGAGCCGGAGCCGGAGACCGGCATCGAGATCCATCGCTACGGAGCCCACCTCTTCCACACCTCCAACGAGCGGGTCTGGGACTATGCCAACCGGTTCACCGCCTTCACGCCGTACCGCCACCAGGTGTTCTCGATCGTCGGGGGCCGGGTTTATCCGATGCCGATCAACCTCGGCACCATCTGTGCGTTCTTCGGCCGGGCCATGTCACCGGACGACGCCCGCGCCCTCGTCGCCGGGCAGGCGGGGGAGATCCGTGATCCCGGCAACCTCGAGGACAAGGCGATCTCGCTGGTCGGCCGCCCGCTGTACGAGGCGTTCATCCGGGGCTACACCGCCAAGCAGTGGCAGACGGATCCCCGGGACCTGCCCGCGGAGATCATCAGCCGGCTGCCGGTGCGTTACACCTTCGACAACCGCTACTTCGACGACACCTACGAAGGGCTGCCGGCGGACGGCTACACCGTCTGGCTGAGCCGGATGGCCGACCATCCGAACATCGAGGTGCGGCTCGGCACGGACTTCTTCGACCTGCGTTCGGGCCTGGCCGGGAGCGTGCCGGTCGTCTACACGGGCCCGCTGGACCGCTACTTCGGCTTCGCCGCGGGCGAGCTCGGCTGGCGGACGCTCGACTTCGAGCTCGAGGTCCTGCCGACCGGCGACTTCCAGGGCACGCCGGTGATGAACTACGCCGACGAGACCGTCCCGTACACCCGGATCCACGAGTTCCGGCACTTCCACCCGGAGCGGGACTGGTACCCGCCGGGGGAGACGGTGATCATGCGGGAGTTCTCCCGCTTCGCCGGGCGGGACGACGAGCCGTACTACCCCATCAACACCGCCGGGGACCGGGCGAGGCTGCGCCGCTACCGGGAGATGGCCCGCCGGGAGCCCGGCGTCCTGTTCGGCGGCCGCCTCGGTACGTACAAGTACCTGGACATGCACATGGCCATCGGCTCGGCCCTCGGCATGGTCGGCAACCGGCTCCGCCCGTACTTCGCCGGACGCCGTCGCCGTGCCGCCTTCGAAGGGTGAGGGCCACTACGTACATCGACCACGAACGTTCACCGGCTCGAACGAAGATGCCGGCCTGAATCCGGCCGGTCTGTCGCGGTAAAGTCCCGGCATGTCCACGTCCACGCCGTCCGCAGATGCGGGCGAGGCGATGCCCGAACCACCGGATGACATCCGCGAGGCCGCGCGTCTCGCCCCCGATCACTGGCTGGCCATGGTCGATCCGACCTGGTCCGGTGACGGCCCGCCGCCGTCCTGGGCGCTGATCGGCCAGTGGCGGTCCGGTCCGACCGGCGAGATCGAGGAGTGGCAGGACAACGACGAATACCGGCCCTCCCCCCGGGCGCTCGGCTGGCCCGAACCCGCCGATCCGGTGGACGCCGCCGTCCAGCTCGCCGTGACCGGCTACGGTCCCGCGGACGATGTGCCCCGCGTCCTGGCCGGCGCCGAGGTGGCGGTACTGGTCGGGTCCGACGGCGGCCCGCTCACCGCGGCCGCGCCGGACCTGACCCCGGTCCTGCCGGTCTACACCTCCCAGACCTACACCGACATCGCCGGACGCCTGGCCTTCCGCAGCCTGCCGGTGGCCGACCTGGTCAAGCTGCTCCCGGACGGCCATCACCTGTACGTCAACCCTTCGGGGCCGGTGAGCATGCTGGTCGAGACCGAGCCCCTGCTGGCGGCACTGGCCGCCGGAGCCGGGGACGAGGGCGGCGCCGAGTAGCCATCGGGCGGGAGTGCGCCGTTACGCCATGGGACTGCGGCGGCACACCCGACCAGAAGTGGAGCGCGCGCTGACGTCTTCTTCCCGGCGCTTCAGCAGGGGGCCGTGTGAACGGGACGGCAGGGAGCCCGCCGGATAGACTTCCGGGAGGCGCGTGCCCGCTCCGGCATTCCCGCCGGAACCGCGTGGCCCCTGCGCCGGCCACTGACGCGTCGTGGACGAAACCGCCCGAGGAGCGGCGCGACCGCACCTCGTGAGTGCGGTCCGGAGGCCGTTCGATGCCCTACTCCAGCGAGGAAGGCAAGGCGTGGCTCATCGGCCGGGTGACGGCCGTGGCCCCGAAGACGATCGTGGACGTCGGCGCCGGATGGGGCACCTACGCCAGGTTGCTGCGTCACCGCGTCCGCGGTTGCCGCTTCATCGCGATCGAGGTGTACGAGCCGTACGTGGAGCGATTCGGCCTGGAGTCACTGTACGACGAGGTGATCGTCGGGGACGTGCGCCAGGTCGAGCTCCCCAGGTGCGACGTCGCCATCCTGGGCGACGTACTGGAGCACCTGCCCCAGCCCGACGCCGTGGCGGTGTGGGACAAGGTGCGCAGGGCCGCCGGGACGACCCTGCTGTCCCTGCCGATCGTGAGATATAGACAAGGGGCCTCGGAGGGCAACGTCCACGAGGCCCACCTGCACACCTGGGACCACGACCAGGTGCTCGCCCTCGGGGGAATCGTCGCCTATCAGGTCGGCCGGCAGATCGGCGTCTACGAGGCATGCCGGCTGGAGCCGGTATGAAGGCCTTTCCTCCATCCCCTGCGGCCGTGATGGCTGTGTTCGGTGGCCCTCATGAGGGCCACCGAACACACCCATCAGAGCTCGGGGCCGTTGTGAGCACGATCTGACGGGTAGCCCTCAGAGTGCAGGGGGAGAGGAGCCCGTCATGACGTCACGGCCGCCGTTACCGCCGTTCCCGCCGTTCGACGAGCGGAGCGCGCTCGAGAAGGTGCAGGCCGCCGAGGACAGGTGGAACACCCGCGATCCCGAGCAGGTCGTCATCGCCTATA